>CAYRYU010000090.1:8974-29416 GCA_964428355.1 uncultured bacterium | reverse complement strand
AGAAACCTGTTCTTCCTGGGGGTCGTCCTCCTGCACGGGTTCAGGAGATTATTCAACTGAGGTGCCCTCAAGGACATCGCCATCCTGGCTTTTCGGGCACATTCACCCCATCGTGGGGTTCGTGCCCTCAAGGGCTGCGCCCGTCGGGCCAAGGACGGGCCATCCGTGGCCCTGGCCCGACACTGCCGCATCCTGCGGTTCGTCCTGGCTTTTCGGGAACATTCGCCCCATCGTGGGGCTCGTTCCCTCGTCATCAGAGCGGTACCGGATAAGCCCCCCGGTGGCGGAAGCCAAGGACGCTTTCATAGCCTGTCTTGCGTGCAAGTGCAACAGCACGGTCGAAATCGCGAATCAGGTGTTCGGGCTCATGGGAATCTGCATTGATCTGGATAGGAATCCCGCGGGAAAACGCCCCGGAAAGGATTTCCGGGGAAGGGTAGCACTCGTTTGCGGGATAACTCCACCCAGACGTGTTGATCTCGATCGCGAGGCCCTCACGCGCGATGGCGTCGAGCGCGGCATCGATCTCTTTGCGAAGATCGATGGTGGGACGGAACCCGAACTTCTTGGGAAGGTCGAGGTGGCCGACGATATCGAACAGGCCGCAGTCAGCCAACCTGACGATCCCCAACCAATACCTCTTCCAAACGTCATTCCGCTGCGCTTCCGTCAGCATCTCCCATTGTGCGGCCTCGGCGTCGACGCAGAAATCTCCCAGGAAATGAAGGCTGCCGATGACGTAATCGAAGGGGAATCCGTCCAGGAGCTCCCCTAGTCGGTCGACGGTTTCGGGGAAGAAGTCTGCCTCGACTCCAAGCTTCACCGGAAACGGGGCCTGCTCCCTGGAAATCGAGGCCACCTCGCCGACATACTTTTCGAGAGCTTCCGAGGGCATGGCCCAGGGAAAGGCCTTTCCGTGCGGATGGATGGTCAGATGGTCCGAAATCCCCAACTCGCTCAATCCGAGGAATCGGGCCTTGGCAATCAGACTTGGAAGGTGGGCCTTGCCGTCGCTCCAGGTGGAGTGGTTATGGTAGGAAATCATTTCTTTGAAGACATTCTAACCTCTTTCTCACGGAGATGCAAAACCGGTGCGCGTTTGGGGAAATTAAGAGGTGGGGCTTTTCATGCCGATGTTTGGAAGGTGAAGTGAAAAGATGAAAAGTTTCGGAAGGGGGGAAACGCCCATGGTGCACCCTGGAATGATGGGAGTCACGGAGTTGATGACCGACGAGACGTTTCTGCTGTGGATGGAGAACCAGAACGAGGACTTGCTGGGATCGATCCCGATTTTCGAAATCTACCAGCTGTTCTGTCGCGACGCCAAGCGGCCCCACCTGTTCATTCCCTGAAACCCCCGATGGCCGGAGATCGGTTCCGGTCTTGATCCGCACCCAAGAAGTGCTTGTTCCGGGCGGGTGGATTTGGGTGACAGTTAGGGAGTATCATTTTCTCCAGAAAGAAATTTCGGGAGGAAGTGAGCCATGCAATCCAGGACCGGCCCCCGGAACCCATTGTCCCGAACCCGTTTACAGCTGAGGGAACTGTTTTCCACGGCGGTCATCCTCGTTTCAGTTTTCCTGGCGTGCTTTGTAGCGAACGCGCAGTCCAGGGAAGCCCGGACCGATCCGGGAAACGCCGGGCAGGGAAGCGGCCCTCATGCGGAATCTCCCGAAGAAACCCTGGTCAGGCACCTTCATCGGTTCGCCGAACCGCTCTTTCTGGAGATGGCCACGTTTTCCCGCTCGCTCCGGGTTTCCTTCAAGGGGTTGCCTCCGCTCAACGAGCCTCGCGTCGAAGGAACCCCCAAAAAGACCTCGGGCGGCGAGGTCCATGAGTTGCTGGTTGGGCGCTCAGGCCACGAAGGGTGTTTCCTGCATTTGACCAGCCCCTGGAAGAACGTCCATATCGTTCGCGAAGAGGGGCGCACATTCATCGCCCTTCCCCAGCAAGGTGTTTCATTCGAAGGAAGCGGCCCGGTCGCCACTCCGTCCGATTCGCTTTTCCCCGCAGGATTTCTCGGAAGGCTCGTAACCATGGAGACCCAACTTTTTTCCTTCCTGGCGATTCTCGGACCGTCCACTTTCGATACCGGGCTGAAACAGCTTCTCCTTCCCCGGCTTTCCAGGATTCCATCAACTGCGTCCGGCACGTTGTCATGGGAACTGCCAGGACACGACACCATATCGCTGTTTCCGGGAACACCTTCCCGGATCAGGTTCGAGGTGGCCTCCTCCTCCCGCGGTATCAAGGGTTTGAGGTTCTTCGAACTCTCCGAGGGACCTCCTCCACCCGATTCGTTTCTCTCCTCAGAGGGAGCGCGGCTCCGGGCTGTTTCCGTTTCCCGGGATGACCTCGAGAAACTGGTTTTCCGGGGAATCAAGCGGTTCCTTTCCATCGAGTTCCCGGGCCCCGCGATTCTGGGAAAACCCGCTTCGGCGAAGACCGAAAACGGGGAGCTTCGCTTGAACGGGGAAGACCTGCTTCTGATGCTCTGGGGGACTCCTTTGCAGATGGGAACGGCACATGGACGACTGCTTGGGCCGATGGTTACGAGGACCGTCGACTCGACGATCTACCTGGTTGGGCTTGCGGAGACGGTCGGAAGGGGGAGATGGTTCCTTGGCGATCTTGATGGGGCCTGGGACCGTCTCAGTCCCCACATCCCCCCGGACCACCTGACCGAACTTGCCGCGATCGCCTCGCAGTGTCCCGGGCTTTCGTGGCGTGAAGCGAGGCTTGCGAGCATTTTCCCGGAGTATTTCCATTGTTCGGGGTTCGCCCTCTTCGGCCGGGCGACCAAGGACGGTGTCTTGTACCATGGGAGGGTTCTCGACTACATGACCGAGATCGGCCTCCAGCAGTCGGCGGTAACGTTCGTTATGAAACCCCGGGCAAAGAACGCTTTCGTCAATCCCGGATTCGCCGGTTTTACAGGCTCGGTGAGCGGGATGAACGAGAAGCAGATCGCCCTTGGAGAAATGGGGGGCGGAGGAAGGTTCAAATGGGACGGTGTGCCGATGGCGGCCCTCATGAGAAAAGCCCTGGAGGAGTGCGATACCCTGGCCCAGGTCAAACAGTTGTGGGCTTCCAGTCCCAGAACCTGCGAGTACTACTACGTTTTCTCCGACGGCAAGATTCCTGATGCGGTCGCGGTCAAAGCGGTTCCCGAGGCCGTGGAGTTCCTCGGGCCGGGGCAACCGCATCCCCTGCTCGGGGAAGGGATCACCGATGCAGTGGTGATTTCCGCGGGAAAGCGCCTCGAACTTCTCCGGAAAAGGGTGCGGGAGGGCCATGGGACCTTCGACGCACAGTCTGCGCTCCACCTGATGGACAGGCCTGTGGCAATGGAGAGCAATCTGCACGATGTCCTTTTCCTGCCGCAATCGCTCGAGGTTTTCGTCGCGGTCGCCGGTCCGCATCAGCCGGCCGCAGAAAGGCCGTACGCCCATTTCGATTTCAAGGCGCTCCTGCGGGAAATCCCCTGATCATCGCAGGGGTGAGGCCGGTTTGGGGGGAAGAGGATGCCCAGGAGTCGCTGAAGCGCCGAGTCGAAAGTGCCGTCAGGAAATGACGGATCAGGGGCTTGCGGGTGACCCGTGCGTTCCGCAGAGGTCCGTCAGCAACCGGGTCATAAGGGAGATACCATACTCGATGTTCCGGACCGACAGCCGTTCGTCGTTTCCATGAGCCCTCCCATATTCCTCCTCGGAAAGGACATAGGGCTCGAAGCCGTAACACTTGATCCCGAGTGATCGGAAGTAGCAGCTGTCGGTGCTGCTCAGAAGGATCATTGGGACGACCGGGATTCCGGGGTGGAGCTCCCGCATGCATCTCCTGAGGGATTCCATGAAATCCGAGTCGGTCGGGGAAAGGGTCGTGGAAGCGTTGAGGGGGACCTCGTCGATGTTGATCTCCATGTCGGGATCATTGACCGTCTTCCGGATATCATTTATGAACTGCTCGGGATCGGTTCCGGGGAAAAGGCGGCAGTCGATCCCAAGGGAGGCTTCGTTGGGAATGGAGTTGACCTTCTCGCTTCCCTTCAAACGGGTGATGCAGATCGTGTCGCACAAGGCGGCCTTGATGTTCGGATCCCGCGCGAGCCGTCTGACGGTCTCCGGCTCGTTCCACGAACCGGGTTCCCCCTCCCGGATCCTGGAAAGAAGGGCGGGGTCGGCTTTTGCAAGATGCGTTGCTATGAATTCCCTGAGCTCGGGAAGGACCTGGAGCTTCACTGGTCGGGCAAGAAGCCTGTTCGCGGCCCTGAAAAGCCTGTTGACCGAAGAATCGGGAAGCGGGACGGAGCCGTGTCCCGGCGGGCCCTGGAAGGTCAGGGTCAACCAGAGAGGCAGTTTCGTCGCGATCGAAACGAAGCATGCCTCGGCTTTTCCATTCTCGTCACCCCTCGGACATTGCCCCTCATCGATGAGGAATTCGGCTTCGCGGATCAGATCGGGCCGGCACTTGACCATGTAGCCGGCTCCAATGCTCGAGTTTTCCTCGTCGGCCACGGCGAGCATGATCAAATCGCGATCCAACGGGATCTTTCGCCGTTTCAGGTTGATCATCGTCATGAGGTCGATGACTCCCTTCCCCTTGATGTCGACCGCCCCCCGTCCGTAGATGTAGCCGTCGATGACGTTTCCCGAGAACGGCGGAGTCTTCCAGAACTTCGGCTCGGCCGCGACCACGTCCATGTGATGAAGCAGTATCACGGGCCGCTTTCGACCGGACCCCCTGAGCCTCGCGCAGAGGTTCGCCCTGTCGTTCCCGAGGGGGATCAGCTCGTATTCGATTCCCTCACGGTTCAGGATATCCTGGAGAAACCGGGCAGTCTTCATTTCCCTCCCGGGGGGATTGGTGGTGTCGATGGCGAGATATTCACGCAACGTCCGGACAGCTTCCTCCGTGAGAGCTTTTTCACACCCGGAATCTGGGCGGTTGGGGCGGGCATCCGCCATCGGGGAAAGCGCGAGAACGATCGTCAGCAGGATTGCGGCTGACTGGAGCGACCCTTCCCACCGATTTTCTGCGGATCTCCGAAACGACCGAAAGGCGAATTCCATCGAATTGTCCATTTTCCCTCCCTACCAGCTTCCGCTGGAGCCACTTCCCCCGAATGACCCTCCTCCTCCCGACCAATCGCTCGATGAGGACGATGATGGCGAGGAAGACGGGAATGACGAGGATGACGAGGATGACGATGACGACCATGATGAAGAAGAACAGGCGTCCGTGGAGTCATATGACGGTGAGGTGTTCCCGGTCGAATGGCTCCAGGAATCTTCCTGGAAGGTATCGCGGCTCCCATTGCCGATTTCCATGCCCGACTCCGGAACGGATGCGGGCCCTGTGGGGGAAAACCCTCTCCAGCCTCCTCCGATCGCCTTCAGCAAGGATCTCCACATCCCCGTGGCCAATGCCATGAGAATTCCGATTCCAAGGATGAGGAGGAAGTGCTCAGAAAGCGGGTTCAGAATGAAGTTCTCGATGATCCTGGCAACTGTCTTTCCGCCGAAGATTCCGACCCTGGCGAAGTCGGCCCCCAGGATCACCCCGAAAAGGAAGCCGCTCCAGCGGAAAAGAGGAGGGACCCCGGCGGTGAGTCTGATGAACCCCCAGCTCACCCCGAGCCCGTAAAGGAAGATAAAAACGCTTGCGGCCGCGTAATCCGGGGCCATGCTCGAGACGAGCGCCAAGGTCGCTCCTGCGAGAACCCCGGCAAGGGTGAGGATGAGGCGGGCGGAAAAACCCCCGATGCTGAAAAGAAAGCAAAGGGTTCCCGCGACCGTACCGATGACATACGCGTTCGTCCATGCGTCGCGGTAGGTTCTCATCTTCAGTGTCTCACCGGCTTTTCCCCCCTTTCCAGCCGGGTCGGTCGCGAGAGAATGTTCGAGCTGGAGAGAGTCGATCAGCTTGCGAAGGGCAAGGCCGTGAAACCCTTCCCGAAGCGCGGGGCGAAGCGAATCCAGGGTTCCCCGTTGAAAGGATGGGCTGAAAACCGCTTCCAGACCCTTCCCGATCTCGAGCCGCATCGTCCGGTCCTCGATTGAAAGCAGGAAAAGGAGCCCATCGCTCCGGGTGGGGTCCCCTCCGCGCCATTCCGTTGCAAGCGCCAGGGCGAACTTCTCGATGGGGATCCCTGCCGTAGTTGGGAGGATGACCACCGCCATCTGGACATTCGCTTCGGAGCGCCATCCCCGGAGGCGGTCCTCGATGTTGTCCAGGTCGGAACTTCCGAGCACTCCCGCCCTGTCCGTTACGGGCCGTTCGATGACGATTCCGGTCGGAAAGCCCGAAGGGGAAGAGCCGGGGGGGAGTTCGGCGGGGAAGGAGGAGTTCCTTCCGCGGGCGGGGTGGGCCTGAAGAAGGGAAAGAACAAGGAAGCAGACGAATCCGACCTTGAATCGAAGCAACTTTCCCTCCGCCGGCCTTTTCAACCCTTCTTTCGGGAAAGGTCTTCGGGAGAGAAGGGGGAAAATATGGGGAGCAGGAAAAAGGCTCCGAAGAATCCCCCCGCATGGGCTGCGAAGGAGATGGGGCTTTCCGGTCCGAGGAGGTGGGAAAGAAGGAAATTGAAGGTCAGCCAGATCACAAGGCAGAGGCTCAACGGGAGCCTTAGGGGAACGAACAGAACCACCTGATGGACCGTAACCTTGGGAAAAAGCTGCCAGTAAGCCACCAGCATTCCGGTCGCGATGCCGCTCGCACCTATCAACGGGGAGTCGAACCATGGGCGTCCGAAGGAGACGAAGAAGTGGAAGAAATTCGCCGAAAACCCAACCAGGAGGAGGAATATCCAGAACAGGGCCGGTCCGAGGAACTTCCCGCGGTCGCGGAAGACGTCCAGGACGTTGTCACTGAAAACCCACAGAATGTACATGTTTCCCAGGAAATGGAATGGGTTGAGGTGGACGAAATGCGAAGTGGCGAAACCCAGCAGTCCCGAACCCTGGAAGACCCGTGAGGGGTTCATCCCAAGGGAATTCAACATCCATGCAAGGGTTTCGGAAGACCCCACCAGGCCGACGATGAAGAGCAGGAAGGAAACGGCGTAGAAGGGCATCATCTCCAAAGGCCAGGATTTCCGCGGGTTGTAAACCTCCACCGGAAGACCCGTCAAAAGGCAGAAGAAATACCCCGTTATTCCAAGTTCCGGGTTCGAACCCTCCTTCTCGAAATCGAGGTTCCGGTAGTAGTCGAGGGCCGTGGCAAAGAGCCGGGGCTCGGCGGAGGCCGGTTTGGGTTGTTCCGCGTCACGGGGGACGGCGACGGAATAACCGGTTCTCTGGCGTGTGAAAGGAGTTCTGGAAACCTCCTTGCAGAACCTCTGGACCCTCCCGAATTCTGTGAAATCCAACCAGAACCCGCCGCAGGAGACGCACCGGTCGATGACCACGGACCCGAGTGAATGGTGGACGGTCAGTTCCGTTAGGAGTTTCTTGCAGTGGGGGCATTCGAGGGTGGATGTGTCCTGTTTCGCGACCCGGATGAGATCCCAGAACATGAAGGAGATCCCCAGCTTCTTTTCCAGCTCCCCCTTGTCGAACCAGGCTCCAAGGCATTTCCCGCAACGATCGATGACGATCCCCAACGGGTCGAGCACCCTGACCGTGCTGCCCTGACACCGTGGGCAGGGAAATGATGGCGGATGCTCCAAATTGTTTTCCGGTTGGTGGTCCAGTGTGAATCCCTCCTGGTTGGGCGGAACCGGTTCTCTCGTGTTCCGGCGGGTCTTCCCGCCGACCGGAAATCAGTCGTTCTTCCGGGAAATCACGTTCGCGAGGCCTTCGGGGTGGAGCGATTCCTCGAGTTCACGCACGATCGACGAGTTTTCGCAGATCTTCCCGTTTCTGACGGGGCGATCCCCCTTCCATTTTCCCGCCCCGTCCACGTCGAAGTCGGGATCGCACGGGATTGGGCCGATCCCATCGCGGTCGAGCTTGAATGCCTTCGCGATCTCGTTCCGGCGCGCAAGGAGCCGCTCCACGGCGACTTTCTGTGCGAAGGGGGGCCAGCCGCAGTCGAGGAAACACCGCTCGATATCCTGTCGGGAAAGCTTTGCGATTCGGAGGGCCATCCAGCGGGCATCCGCCCATGTGCATTCTTTCCATGCCTTGGGAATGTAGAGCGGACGCATCCGGAAATTGATGCTCTGGGGCATCAGGATCACGGCGCTCTTTTCGAAGGAGTTCAGTTCGCCCGATGACCTGAAGCTTCCCATGGTGCATCCCAGGTCGCTTTGGTACTCGACGGTTCGGTCGAAAGCCCCTGTTTCGGGATTGAAAAGGAGTCCAAGCCGGCTGTTGTCATCCTTCATGTCCTTGTTCTTGATCCAGCAGTTGAAAATGAGGGAGGAGCGGGCCACCCGGTCAGCCTCCGCGCCGACGTTTCCGAGCGAGGTTCCGCCCAACCGCTTGATCGCAGGGTTATAGAGGGAAAGCTGGCACTCCTTGAAAAGGACGTAGAAGGAACCGATGTGTGAGGGATCGATGGATTCCCGGTCTGCCATCGCCTTGTCAACGATTCCCGAGCCCAGGATCTTTCCCGTTTTGCTCTTAAGAACCGGATCGGGAAGGAGATATCGGTCGGCGTGGAACTGGAACTTCGATTCCAGAAGGCGCTTGGAGAGCTCCGCGAAGGTCTGGATTCCATCCTTGCCGCCCTTTCCACTTTCCTGGCCACCCTTTCCACCCTTCTTCGCGGGGGGATCGAGAACGAGAATCGTCTCCCCGGGACCGGAGTAGAACTTGAGATCCGTGTAGCGACCTCCGAGGTCGATGTACAACCTCGTCAGCGCGACATCGGTGTGGACCTCGTCGCCCCATTTGACCTTCCACTTCAGGCCGTACCGGTCTTTGGCGGTGACCTTGGGAGAAGTGGCATCCTCGGTCAGTTCGTCGAAGAAAAGAACCCGCCTGGCGTATTGGGAGTCGAACTTCGCCAAAGCCGGGGACTGCATCCGGATCAGACGTGTCGTTTCATCCAGGAACGCGGCGTAGTGTTCACCGGGAGGTCCGTCGATCACGGCGGGATGATCCGGGGCGACTCGGAGCCGCGAGACCTCGAGGCTGTTCATTCCCGCGAGGTCGGAAACGCTCACCGGGCTTTTTCCTCCCTCCGCGAACAGGCGTTGGGATTCCCGCCTTGCGGCCTTTTCCCCGATTTTCTGCTCTGGAAGAATAACGTCGGGAACCTTGAGGAGGAGATATCCGGCAACAATGTTGGTTCCCATGGCTATCCTGCGCTTCATTCGGGAAATCTGGTCGCCGGCCTCCTGGTCGGCCAGTGCGGAGTAGTGGATCCGCTGGAGGCGCATGAAAGCGGTCTCCTGCTCGGGGCCTTTTCTTCCGCTGGAAAGATCGTCGAGAAGGCGTTTGCACTCGGAAACGATCCGGCCGTAGGCGATCATGTCGGGGTGCTGGGTAACCTTCTCCCGTTTTGCCCCGTACTTTTCGAGGAGGGCCTTCTCAAGCACTGTCTGTTCCCGGGATATTGAACCGAGGAAAGCCTCGACGTCGGGGACGGTCAGGGGCCGGAAGGCATATCCCGGAACGACTTCCTGGGCAGCCCAGACTGGGCAGAGAAGCGTCGTGACGAGAAGAAGAACGAAGATTCCTGCTGGTTTCACTGACATGGGATCCCTCCTTGCGGATGAATCGGCTCCGGCGAACACCCTTCTCCGGGATTCTTCGGCTCCGTTTGCATTGTACCCCGGATCCGGCCCTTCCTTCAACCTCCGGTGAAGACTCTGGTGAAGACCCTGGTGAAGACCCGCTCAGTTCTACCGGTTGGCGAGTTCCTGGTAGATCTTGTTGGACCCCATCAGCTCCTCATGGGTTCCCTGGCCCGCGATCCGGCCGTCATCGAGCAGAATGATCCGGTCGGCATGCTGGGCGGAGGAAAGGCGGTGGGTGACGATCAGGCAGGTCACCCCCGGAAACTCCTTCTTCAGGTCGCTCCACAACTGGAGCTCGTTCTCGGCGTCGAGGCTCGAGGTGATGTCGTCCATCAACAGGAGTTCCGGTTTTCCGGCGAGGGCGCGGGCGACCGAAAGCCGCTGCCGTTGGCCTCCCGACAGGGTGACGCCTCGCTGTCCGACCTTTTCCTGGAAGCCGTTGGGGAAGCCCTTGATCTCCTCGTCCATCTGTGCGAGCTCTGCGCAGCGGCCTATCCAGTCGGTTGTGGACCCGCGCCAGAAGTCGATGTTCGCGCTGACGGTCTCCGAGAAGACCACGGGCTCCTGCTGGATGTAACCCACCCTCTCCCGGAAACTGCGTTTCTCGAGCTCGGCAAAGGGAATTCCGTTGACCAGGATCTGCCCCGAGTCCGGGGCAAGGATTCCGGAAACCAGGTTTAGAAGGGTGGTTTTTCCCGTTCCGATCCTTCCCACGACCGCCACTTTTTCGCCGCGGTCGATCTTCAGATCGATCTCCTTGAGGGAAAAAGGCTCGCTCGGCCGGACCGGATCACCTGGTTTCCCCGGGGCCTTGTCGTCAATTTTTGGCTGGTCGGACTCCTTCTTGGGGGGCTCCCGGAACCTGAACGTCGCCTTGCGCGTCTCCAGGGATTGGAAATCCTTGACCGGAACCGTGCCGGAACGCTCGTCCCGCCATTCCGCGTCCACCTCGTTGATCTCCTCGAGCCGGTCGATCGCGACGAACGATTGGGCGAGCGTCACAAGGAGCATCGGGATGTCGATGAGCGGGAACACTATCATCCCGAGGTAACTGAAAAACGCGTAGTAATCGCCGATCGAAAGGGTTCCGCGGATGACCATTATCCCGCCGAAAAGCAGTACCAGGACCTGTCCGACATGGATCAGGAACTGGAAGTAGACAGCGAAAAGCCCTTCGATCTTGATCACGTCGGTCTCGAGGCCGATCCTGCGTTGCATCAGCGCCCCGAACCGGTCACACTGCGGCTCCTCGGCGTTGAATGATTTCACGATCTTGATTCCCGAGTATGCGGATTCGAGAAAATCATTGGTCTCCGATATCCCTTGTTGGAGCTTCTTGAACCGGTTCTCGATGGTCGTTTCAAGGGTGTGGAAGATGTAGAGCAGTATCGGAAGCGGGATGATCGAGAGGAGGGTCAGCTTCACGTTCAGGAAGAACATGCTCAGAAGGCAGAAAAAGATCGTGCTGGATGAGTTCACGGCTCTGAAGATTCCCGAGCAGCATAGCCACGAGAGGCCCGGAGGGAAGTTCTTCACGTCCTCGGTGAGCCGTGTGACCAGATCGCCCGTCCGGAAGTGCAGGAAGAACCTGTGCCCTTTTTCGAGGATCTCATCGAAGTATCGTTCGCGGAACACGCGTTCGAAGATGGTGTTCATCCTACCCCGGAGATACGGGTAGAATCCGCGGAACCACCCCGCGATGCCCAGCAGGAAGAACAGGACGAGCATCCTGTTCCTGTGGGCGAAAGCAACCGCCATGTCGATTTTCCCGTCCTTGAAGAGTTTGAGGTCCTGGACGAGGGCGTCGATGATGTATTTGAAGCCGAGGGGAAAAAGGACCGAAACGATCGTCGAGAGGACGGTCAGCAGAAACAGGACGAAGATGAGGCCCTTCCTCTCCCGATACTGGCTGAAGATCCATTTCAGGTAATGCAGCCGGCCGTGCTTCAGTTCGCTCGGTGTTTCGGGCGTCATTCGACGACCTCCGTCGAGGGGATGCCTGCGGGTGCTTCCGGTGGAAGAGGAAGGGGTTCGGCTTCCTCTTCGGGGAACACCTTGGGGCCCGACTTTTCGGCCACGGCTTGCAGGGAAACCAGCCGGTGGTAGATCCCCCCCTTTTCCATCAATTGGGAATGTGACCCTTCCTCGACGATCCGGCCCTTCTCGAAAACGATGATCCGGTCGGCATTCCGGATGGTCGAAAGGCGGTGGGCGATTATCAGGGCGGTCCGTCCCTCGAGAAGCTTTTCCATCGATGCCTGGAGCGCCCGCTCGGTGATCACGTCGACCGATGCGGTTGCCTCGTCCAGGATCAGGATGTCGGGGTTCGTTACAAGGGCTCTCGCGTAGGAGATGAGCTGGAGTTCCCCGTGGGAAAGGTTCGCCCCGCGCTCGGCGAGGATCGTCGAATACCCTTCCTTCCTGGAGCTTATGAAATCATGGGCGCCGACGGTCTTTGCGGCCCAGATCGCGCGCTCGTCGGGAATCCCGTTGTCGAGCGCCTTGAGGTTTTCCATGATCGTCCCGGGGAAAAGATAGATCTCCTGGAGAACGAGGCTTAGCTTCTTCCGCCATTCCGTGAGCCGGAACTCCCTGATATCCGTGCCGTCGATCCGGAGCGAGCCCGTCGTCGGATCATAGAACCTGAGAAGGAGATTGATGCAGGTGGTCTTTCCAGATCCCGATGCTCCCACGATCGCGATGTGTTCTCCGGGCTTGACCGAGAGGTTCACGTCGTGGAGCACCTTTTCCTGGTTGTAGGCGAACCCCACGTCCTTGAACTCGAGGAGGGATCCGAAGGTGACCTTCCGGTCGGAACTTCCCTCGTTCGTCACGTCGCTCGGGGTGTCCATTATCTCGAACACCCTCATCGCGGCGGCAAGACTTGACTGGACCTGGGAAATCACCTGGGCGAGCTCCTGAAGCGGCTGGGCGAACTGGCGGAGGAGCTCGATGAACATCACGAGCGTTCCGATGCTGAGCGCCCCCGTAAAAACGAGGTTTCCCCCGAAATAGAAGACCGCGATGATGACTAGGGTGTCGGTGATGAACCCGAAGGTCGGCCAGAAGAAGACGTAATCGATCATCATCGCCCGGATCTCGATGTCGGCCTTCTCCTTGTTCAGCTCACAAAGCCTTCCTCCGACCTCCTTCTTCCTCGAATAGAGCTGTATCAGCGGGACCCCCTGGATATACTCGGTCACGTAGCCCGTCATCTCGGAATTTCTCTCCCTGATCGATCGGTAGATCTTCCGGATGTAACGGACATAGGACATAAGCACCACCGCGGTCAGGGGAAGGATGACGCAGATCCAGACGCCGAATCCGGGCTGTTCCCAGAGGATGATCGCGGCGATTCCGAAAAGCATCACGATGCTGTGGATGATGTGGCTCGAGGAGTTCGTGAAGAGCGATTTGAGCTGGTCGACGTCGGACTCGGAGCGCGTGAGAAGTGTTCCCACACGGTGGCGGTCGAAAAACCTCATCCCCTGGTGCACGATATGGGAGAACAGCTGCTTTTTCATTCCCGCGATGATCTCTGTTCCCATTTTCGCGAGGAGGACGACCTGGAAATAGGAGACGAGGGAGCCCATGATCAGGCAGGCGATGAAGAAAAGCACCGCCTTGACCGCGTAGGGGATGTCCCCCGCGGGAATCGCGACATCGATTATCTGTCGAAGGATCAGTGGCTGGAGCAGCCTGACTCCGGTGACGAGGAGTATGGTGAAGATGGCAACCAGGACGCGCTTCCAATGAGGCTTGAAATAGGGGAGCAGTCGCAGGGCTACCGAGTAGTTTACGGGTTTGTCAGTGGTTTCAGCCATCCGGGTCCGGTCGTCCGCTTTCGAAGAGGTCTCCCTGAACGGGGTAAGACAAAATACAGCAAATGCCCCGCCCTATCAACCTCGAATTGCCAGCAGCGACTGCGAAAATCCGGATCTGTCGGGTGGCTGCTCAGCCCCCCAGTCGGGCCTGCTCCAGATCGTGAACCGTCTTGGGGATCGGAGGTCCGAGAACCTTTCCGCCCGACTCGGTCACGAGGACGTCATCCTCGATCCTTATTCCACCCAGCCCTTTGAAGTTCTCCAGCATCTCGTATCGGATGAAATCAGCGTGGCGGTTTTCGGCCTTCCATTTGTCGATCAAGGCGGGGATGAAATACAGGCCCGGTTCGACGGTAACGACGAAGCCCTTCTTCAGCTTCCTCGCCAGCCTCAGGTAGGCCAGCCCGAACTGGTCGCTCCGCCGGAACTCCTCGTCATATCCGACCTCGTCCTCCCCGAGGCTTTCCATGTCGTGGACGTCGAGACCAAGCATGTGGCCGATTCCATGGGGGAAGAAAAGCGCATGGGCTCCGGATTCGACGGCTGAATCGGCGTCACCCTTCATGATCCCGAGGGTGAGGAGGTCCTGCACAAGGCTGCGGCAGGCTCCCAGGTGGACATCGCGGAAAGGGATGCCGGGCCGGATCATCCCGATCGCCTTTTCCTGGGCGTTCAGAACCGCCTGGTAGACAACTCTCTGCGAGGGAGAAAACCGCGGAGAAACCGGTATCGTCCTGGTGATGTCGCTCGCGTATCCGGCGACGGTCTCGGCACCCGAATCAACCAGAAGAAGCTGGCCTCCGGTCAGGGTTCCGTCGCGGTCGTGGTTGTGGAGGACCTCGCCACGCACCGAAAGGATGGTAGGGAAGGAGGTTCCGTTTCCACGCGAAAAGGCGATCCCCTCGATCAGACCGGCGAGCTCCCTTTCCCCCACCCCGGGCCGGATGACGGAAAGCAGGCGCGCGTACATGTGGTGGCTGATATCGAGCGCACGCTCGATTTCCTCGATCTCTTCGGGGCCTTTTACCGAACGGTATCGGACCACCGTTCGGATGAGATCCGGGGACGCTCCCGCCCGGATCTCGGAAATCGGCCGTCCGAGCAGCTCAGCCAACTTCATGATCGTTTCGCCCCGGTAGGGTGGGAGGAAATGGATCGGACATCCCTTCCCGGAAGCATCAGAAAGCAGTCCGGCGAGATCCGCAATGGGAAGCGACTTTTCGATTCCAGCGCTCGCCGCTTTTTCCGCGAGGGATGGTTTGGGGCCCATCCAGATCTGGTCGTCGAGCGTGCATTCCTCCCCGAAAAGAGTCGTGGTGCCTCCTTCGAGGTCCATCAGAAGCCAGAGATCCGGTTCAGAAAGGCCGGTGAAGTATAGAAAACTGCTGTCCTGGCGAAAATGGAAGGGGTTCGCCCGGTAGTTTCTTGCCGCCTCCGAGTTGCCCGGTAGAAGTACCAGTCCCTTTTTCATGGACAGGCTCAGACCCGCGCGTCGATGTGTGAACGTTTTTGCTGGGAACATGTCGGACCCCCGTCGGTTTTTGCAAGTCTACCATACCCGCCGGAGATGCGGGGCAAAATCAGGGAGTCGCCGTGAGGAAACGGGTGAAGAGGATTCCCAGGAGGAGGATTCCCATGTTGATGAACGGAAGCCATCTCTCGGCGTCCCGGGAGATGATCCGAAGAAGGGCCGAGCACCAGAGCGTGACGTTCAAGCCCAGCAGGGCAACGATCGGATGGAAGGGGAACAGGATCATTGGGCCCCAGAAACAGTGCAGGACGCGACGGAGGAGGATCCTCCGAAGGGAATCACCGCCGGGGGCTGAAAGATGGTCCCGGGAAGTCAGGAACAACAGGAAGATGATTCCCCCCGCCGCGGGCGGGAAGAGCATGGCAATGACGAAGGATGGTGTGAGATACCAGCTCAAAAAGCCAACCCGTGATGCCGGACGTCCTGCCCCTTCTTCATGAAGATGGCGATCTCGGCAAGGTTTGTGGCGTGGTCGGCGATTCGTTCCAGGCTCCGGCCCATGGACAAGAAGTCGAGGAACACCTCAGCCCGTGCGGGTTCATTCTTGATCGATTCCTTGAGGCTCTCGTAGAGGAGATGGAATGCCTCGTCGATGGTGTCGTCGGCCTGGAAGATCGCCTCGACCATTTCCTCCTGAGGTTCGAAGAAGGCCGCCAGACCGTCCTTGAAAAAGCTCCTGACCATCACCTGGAGTTCGATGAAACGAGGGAGGTCGTTCTTCCCTCCGATCTTCGAGAGGTTCATCGACCTCCGGCACATGGCGCAGACCTCGTCTCCAACCCGCTCTAGATCGGATGCGGCTTTGATCGCCCCGATCAGGCCACGAAGGTCGCCCGCGGTAGGCTGATACAGGGCGATGATCTTCCAGGCAAGATCGTCGATCTTCATCTGGTGACGGTTGACATCGACCTCGATGTCGAAAACCCGGTCGTAGACATCCTGATCGGATGATCCGACGTGCTCGATCTGTATCTCCAGCATCTTCAGAACCGCCTGTGCCATCTCCAGGACCAGGGTTTTCAGCTCCCTGATTTCCTGGTCCATGTGTCGCTTGATTATCACCATCCATCCTCCGACGGAACGTCCGGTCAGCCGAACTTTCCGGATATGTACTCTTCGGTTCGCCGGTCGCGCGGTGTTCGGAACACCCTCTCGGTCGGCCCCAGTTCTATCAACTCGCCCAGGAGCATGTACCCGGTCAGGTCCGAGATACGGGCCGCCTGCTGCATCGAATGGGTTACGATCACTATAGTATAGGTTTGCTTCAATGTGAAGATCAGCTCTTCGATCTTCAGGGTCGCAACCGGATCGAGGGATGAGCACGGCTCGTCCATGAGCAGAACCTGGGGCCGGATCGCGGTTGCGCGGGCGATGCAGAGCCGCTGCTGGTAATCAGCCGACAGCGAGGTGGCCGGAACGTCCAGGGCATCCTTGAGGTCCTTCCAGAGGTCGACCGCGGTCAGGCTTTCCTCCACCGCCTTCTTCAGAAGGGCGGGATCGTTCTCCCCCGCGATCCGGAATCCGAAAACCAGGTTTTCGAAGACCGAGGAGGGAAAGGGGTTCGGATGCTGGAAGACCATCCCGACGTTTCGTCGCAGCTCGACCGGGTTGAAGCGGGGGTCGAAGATGTCCCGGCCTTTGATCCGCAGGATCCCGGTGGCACGGGTTTCGGCGGTCAGGTCGCTCATCCGGTTCATGACCCGCAGAAGGGTCGATTTCCCGCATCCCGAAGGCCCGATGAGGGCGGTCACCTGGTTGCCCGGGATGTCCAGGTCCACGTCCTTGAGCGCGTGGAACATCCCGTAATAGAAGTTCAGCTTCCGGGCTTCGATGACCGATTCGCTCATCCGAATTTCCCCGAGAGGTAATCGTCGGTCCGCTGGTCCGCGGGGTTCATGAATAGTTGCGAGGTCGGCCCCACCTCGACCAGCTTCGACATGAGGAAGAAGGCGGTTTCGTCCGCCACCCGCGCGGCCTGCTTCGTGTTGTTCGTCACCAGGATACAGGTCGTACGTCCCTTGATTTCGACCAGGGCCTGTTCGATGGCCGCCGTCGAAATCGGATCGAGGGCGGAACACGGCTCGTCGAGCAGGAGCAGCCTCGGCCGAAGGGCGAGCGAACGCGCGATCGACAGGCGTTGTTTCTGGCCTCCCGAAAGGCGGGTGCCGTTCAGGTCGAGACGGTCCTTGACCTCGGGCCAGAGGAATGCCGCGGTCAGGGTCTCCTCCACGATCGCGTCCAGTTCAGACTTTTCGCGGATTCCGGCAAGACGTGGGCCGAAAGCCACGTTGTCGTAGATGGACATGTCGAGTGTCTGGGGCTTGTCGAAGGCGAACCCTACCTCCCGCCGGAGTTGGAAGGGGTCCTGGTCGGGGGAATAGATGTCCTTTCCACCCAGGAGAATCTGGCCGGTCAGCGTTCCGGGAGCCGTCACCTCCTGGAGCCGGTTGATCAGCCGCAGGAAGGTGGATTTTCCCGACCGGCTCGGCCCGATGATGGCCATGATCGTTCCCTCCCGGACGATCAGGCTGATCCCGTCCAGCGCCTTTTCGACCGAGCCTCCGTTCAGGCCGGGGTATGTGAAAGTCACGTCCTTCGCCTCGAGGAGAAGGTTCCGCTTCTCGGGTGACTTGCTGGCGGTCATCGTTTGCGCCCCACGAGGAAGTTCGCGAAAGAGTTGAAGATGATTATGGCGCCGACCAGGGCAAGGGAGGTGGTGTAGGCCATCTCCAAAGAGATTCCCTCGCGGGCGAGGATGTAGAAATGAACCGACATCGATCTCGCGCTATCGAAAAGCGAGGTCGGCATGTCGAGGGAAACCCCGGCGGTGAAGATGACGCACGCGGTCTCACCCAGCACCCGGCCCAGTGCGAGGATGATCCCGGTCACGATCCCGGCCCGCGCCTGGGGCAGGACGATCTGGAGGATGACCTGGGACTTGGTGGCCCCGAGAGAGAATCCGAGGTCGCGGAGGCCCTTGGGAACCGCTTTGATAGCCTCTTCGCTGGTCCTGATGATCGTGGGAAGGACCATGCACGCCAGTGTCAGGCCGCCCGAGATTATCGACCAGCCCATCCCAAGCGTGATCACGAAAAGCAGGAACCCGAAAAGGCCGAAGATGATCGAAGGGATCCCCGCCAGACACTCCGCTCCGAACCGGATGACCGTCGTAAGCCATCCCTCCCTGGTATACTCGGTCAGGAACACGGCGGTTCCTATCCCGAGCGGAACCGCGATCGCGAGCGAAACCAGGGCGAGAAGGACGGTGGAAACGATGATCGGGAAAATTCCGCCGCCCCTTCCCAGGTCGAGAGGATTTTCGAGAAAGAAGCCCAAAGAAAGCCGTTTCCATCCATGGATGAGAAGGAAGGCAATTATTCCCGCAAGGAGAACGGCGATCATTAGCGTCGCGGCGCGCGAAAGATTCCGGCCGAGGCGGCTCCTGAGAAGGTTCTTGCGTCTTGTCGCGGCGTCCATCGCCTACTTCCTTCTCACGAGGAATGTCGCAACTATGTTGATCGAAAGAATCATGAGGAAGAGGACGACTCCGGTTCCGAAAAGGGCTTCCTGGTGAGCTCCAGAGGCATAGGACATCTCGAGCGCGATGTTGCTCGTCAACGTCCGGCAGGGGTGCAACGGGGAGGTGGGTATGACGACGGCGTTTCCGGCAACCATTATCACGGCCATCGTTTCCCCCATCGCCCGGCCCATTCCGAGGATCACAGCGGTCACGATCCCTGAGCGGGCGGCGGGGACCACAACCCGGGTGACCATCTGCCAGGGCGTGGCCCCCAGTGCCAGGGCTCCCTCCCGGTACGATTGCGGAACCGCCCTGAGCGCGTCGAAAGAGATGCTGATCACCGTCGGCAGGATCATGATCCCGAGCATGATCGAGGATGCCAGAACGGAAAAGCCCGTCCCGCCAAGGTTCTCACGGATCAGCGGGACTATCAGCACGAGGCCCAGGAAACCGAAGACGACCGAGGGGATGGCTGCAAGCAGTTCGATCAGGGGCTTGAGGAACCTGCGGACCCTCGGCGCGGCAAACTCGGAAAGGTAGATCGCGGTCAGCAGAGACAGGGGAACGCCGATCAGAAGGGCTCCGAAGGTAACCTCGATCGTCCCGATGATCATGGGGAAGATCCCGAAGTTGCCTATCCCCTTCGTCGGAAGCCATTTCGTTCCGAACAGGAACTCACCCACCCCGTTCTGAAAGATGATTGGAAAGCCTTTCTTGAATACGAACCCGATGATGAGCGCAAGGATGAAAACCGAGGAGAAGGCGACGAACATCAGGCCGCGCCTGATGAGCTCCTCCCGTGCGGCAAGCAAGGAGACCGGCTTCGAAAGTGCAGATTCAGTGTCCGACACCGACGAGGCCCTCCTCTTTGAGAATGGCTTCAGTTTCCGACCCGGTCGCGAAGGCGACGATATCTTTCGCGACCCCCGCGGGAGGCCCCTTCGAAACGAGAAAGAAAGAACGTACGAGCTTGTACTCCTTTTTCCTGACACTATCGAGGGTGGGTAATGTTCCGTCGATAGCGAGCGCTTTCACATCGCGGTTGACCACTCCCAGCGATACGAAGCCGATCGCACCCGGATCCTGGCGGACAACCTCGCGCAATCCTCCCGAGGAGTCCTGGACGAGTGCGAAAGGATCGAAGGGGGCGGTCTCCTTGCCATCCTTCATTACCAGCTCCTCGAAAGCGCTGCGGGTTCCCGAGCCCTCCTCGCGGAGGATCAGGTGGATCTCGCCTTCATTTCCCCCCACATCCTTCCAGGACTTGATCCGGCCGGAGAAAAGGTCCCGGATCTGGGCAAGCGAAAGCTCCGAGACGGGATTGGCTGGGTGGACGATCAGGGCGATCGCGTCAAGGGCGATGCAATGAGGGATGAGCTGGCTTTCCTGCGGGTCGCTCTTCAGCTCCCGCGACGACATTCCCAGGATGGCGGTTCCTGTGATCGCCGCCATGATTCCGCTGCTGCTGCCGCCCCCTTCGACCGAGAC
This sequence comes from uncultured bacterium, assembly GCA_964428355.1. GTDB lineage: Bacteria > Muiribacteriota > Ozemobacteria > Ozemobacterales > Ozemobacteraceae > CAYRYU01. The sequence continues at coordinate 9,368 of CAYRYU010000090.1, read as the reverse complement.
CCTTTGCTCGGGGTGCTTGGCCCTGTACAGCCGCACGATCTTTTCCATGACCGGCTGGACCGACGTCGAACCGGCGATCACTCCGCCATGTCCTGTTTTTCCGCAGCCGGAAAGAGGGGCGGAAAGCGCGACGAGGAGCGCGAGGGGAAAAAAAATGAGAAACACCGCGGAACTTGGCTCGTGCAGAAACCGCAGTCGCCGGACGCCCCGCGCCGGTACCCTCATGTCGAAGACCATGCCGGAAATGTGAAGGTTTTCACGGGGGTCACCCTATCAGAAAACCGCTTCGATTGCAACTTCCGGATCAGGCGCAAAAATCGAGATCAGTCGTCCAGGAAAACCCTGATCCTTGGCCAGTCCCTGTTTGCGTCGAAGGGTGCTGGAAGCAGCCCCA
>CAYRYU010000090.1:0-8874 GCA_964428355.1 uncultured bacterium | reverse complement strand
ACCCTGATCCTTGGCCAGTCCCTGTTTGCGTCGAAGGGTGCTGGAAGCAGCCCCATTCCGCGAGTCCGGTCTTCGACGAATTGGAAACGGCATCCGCTACGGCCGAGAGCGGCAATTTGCGCTCTGGACGGAGTTTCCAGCCACAGTGCTCCTTCCCCATACTCCTTAAGCTGGACCATCCAACCCGCCGGTGGGAAAGGCTCCCGTCCTGTCGCCTTCAGGATTATATCTACCGGGGTGTTCGAAGCCGGGAAGGTGATCGTGTCTGGCTTGCTTCTGGGTATGACCCACCGGCAAGCCCGGAACCGCAGGTCGAGCCACCCGGTGGTCGCAAGCAGGGAGGAATCCGCAAGAAGCCAAACCGGCCTCGAGGTCGCCGACCGGGTTTCGAGATATCGGCCAAACGCCGGGGGGAGAACCAACCTCTCGCCAATGACGGGGACTCTCACCAAGACCGGAGTCATTTCCAAGGCAGCATCCGCTTTCGAGGTATTGTTGCGACCAATCAGGTTTTCAAGGTCGAATAGGTCCGCTTTCCAGCCGGAAAGAGTGCTCTCAGGAACCAGGGGACGGCGAAAGGCGATCCCGAGCAGGGTCCGATAGAGAGATATTGCTTTCCGGACGCGGGTTTCCCCTTCGCCCTTTCGGCCGGCCAGGATGAGCATCTCCCCGAGTCGGGCCTGGAAAGAGGGCCGGTAAGGGTCCAAACGCACCGCCCCCGTCCATGCCTCCACACTCGACTCTATCGGAGCATCATCTTGCCGGATGGCTTCGGCAAGCAGTTCGGGAAGGGAGGAATCAAAAGGCCGGCTCATTGCTGCTTTTCGAATCTCGGCGGCTACGCATGCCCGGCTATCGCCGCTTCGCTGGCTCTTTCGAAGCGACGCGGCCCATCGGGCTCTTTGGGGGGAAAGAGCCCAGGGTGCGAAGCGCTGCGCCGCAGATGCGACGGCAAAACAAGTCTCGGGGTCGTTCTGGAGCCTGGCGGCTCTTTCCCTATCAAGGGTCTTCATCGAACAGAACTGGAAAAGGTTAGCAAGTATCACGCCCCCCAGCAAGAACGACCCGAAGGGAGTTCCGGGAAAGATCCGGCCCGAGCGAGGCGGGAAATGTGCCGAGGGTGCCGGGAGTGCGGTTCCAGCGAGGATCGGTCGTTGCGGATACGGGTCGTCTCCATTTCCGGGGTTCTTATCGAAAAGCGCGAAAAGCAGGGCAAGGGGAAGGACGCCCGCGATTCCCGAAGACCAGTTTCCCTGAATTGATCCGTGAACTACCAGTGCGATTGCCCCTGCCTCGAAAGCCGGATTCCTCGGGGGGATGGCGGAATCTTTCCCGCCCTGTCCAACATGGGTCCACCAGAACCCTCCGACGATTAGAAATAGCCCAGCCAAGCCCAGTTCGGCGGTCCATTGCAGTGGATCGAGATGCAGGCTGTCAAGCCGCGTCAGAAGCGCCCATGGCTCGCTACGATCGGGTTCGACGAAGGCGGGAAGGATCTGCGTTGCCACGCCGGGTCCAACCCCAAGAATGGGAAACGCTCGGATCATTTCCAGGGCCGCCTTCCCAAGGAAAACCCTATGGGCAAAGGTGCCTGCTGCCTGATCGAAACCCTCCGCCAGACGTTGCCAGAGCCAGGGGTTTGCGAGGATGAGGATGACTCCGGCTAACCCCAGCATTTTGCCGCGGAAATCCCTTTCTTTCCGCGAGGCAAAAAGAAACCAGCCCGCTCCCAGCGCCCAGCCCCCCGCAGCCGACCGCGACAGCGTGGCCGAGACCATCATGGCCGCGATCACGAAACCGACCCGATCGAGCAGGTGGGGTGACAACAAGAACGGCTCTGGCGGCCGGGGCTCGCTCGCCGTCTTCCTCCTCCCCCCGGAACAGGAGACTTCGAGATCGAGAAAAACGGCCATCAGGGCCAAGCCCAGAAGAGCGGTCAAAGAAGGATCGCTCCGGACGAGCGCAAACCGGAACCGCCCCCAGACCGGCCCGTCGAACCAATGTGCTTCCGTGCCGAGGCTCTCGGACAATCCGGTGGTCAGGGAAAGTCCCAGAAGGGTCAGGATGGCCCAAGCCACGAGGCGGAGGTTTCCCGAACCGCCCCACCTGGCGGCCCGGGTAGCCACCGTGACGGCGAACGCCACCGCCAAAGCTTTTTCGATCGAGGTTTCGGGGCTCTGGGAAAAAGGGATGCCCAACGTGACGACTAGAATAAAAAGGGTTCCGAAAGGGGAGGGATGACATCGGCTGGAAAGGATCCCCAAAGCCGTCACCCCTGCGCAAACACAAAAAGCGGCCGTCTGGGGAGAAGCCCCGCCCCAGCATTCTCCGACAAACGTCGCCCAAAACGCGGCCAGCAAGACCGCGGCTTCTTCAAGCCGGCCGGCAAGTCGGGGCCGACCCCCCGACGGGTTTTCCATCGTTCAGCGCGGGGGGGCGAAATCCGAGGGGAACCCGGCGGGGGTGCTGTCGACCACCCCGTATTTTCCAGGGTCTCCCTTTTTGGGAGCCGCCTTGGCGGTTACTCCGGCCGAACCCATCGCAAGGATCTTGCCCGTTTCCCGTGAGCGGATGGAGACCCTTACGACGTACGTTCCGGGGGCATCGAAGATGTGGTGAACGTAATCCTTGTTGAAGTCAGGGCACCTCAGAATGACCTGGTTGTTCTGGAGTACCTCCCAAACCCACTCGGTCGGCCGTTTTCCTCCCTTCCATTCCTCCCGGTTCTTTGCTTCAAACCCTTCTATTCCGGCTTCGGCGTCCCAGGTGTGGCTTTCTCCGGTGAAAACGCTGCATGAAGGCGGTTCCACGACCAGGGCTTCGGCCCCATCGGGAAGGCCTGCATCGGTCGGCGGTTTTCCCCCAGTCGCGGGGAGAAAACGAATCTTCACATCCAGCTTCGTCTCCTTTCCTCCGAAAGAATGGGAAAAGGAAACGGTTCGCTCCTCCCCTGTTCCCCCGCCCGAATCGGAGACGACCATGGATTGTGGAAATTCGTGGGTGATCTTTCCGGATGGGTCGGTGGGAAGAATGCCCGCCGGGGTCTGCAGGTTTTCGCCCGCCACCGGCTTCCCGCCCCGGGTAAGGATGGCGGTCACCCTGACGAACAGCGCATCATCAGCCACGCAGGAATACGCGCCGTCAGCTCCCGCGGAAAGCGTTTCGCTTCGCATCCCTCCCGAGCCGGAAACCGTATCGACCACCGAACGTTCGACGACGATGGAATCGACTCCCAATTTCAAGGAGGAATCACCGGGCGTTGAAAAAGTGCGGTTTCCAACGCCAAGCTTTGCCAAAAGGGCGTTTCCGAGGTCGATGGTTCCCGCGCGCAGGCCGTCCACCGCCCCCGCGTCGAGCCTTCCGGTTCCGGCAACCCTGTTCTGGTCGCTGCTTATAGGGCCTGACGCGCGAACGGTTCCGACCAGGTTCGAGGCCCGGAGGACCAGCGCAAAAGCCTCGTCTCCATTCCGGGCGGAGGTCTGGGTCAGGTCGATGAGAACGGCCTGATCAGCCCCGCTCATCGGGACCTCGAAAGCCTTTCCGCGTTTTTCGAGGGTTCCCACCTCCTGATCGAAGAAACCGAACGCCCTGTGGATGGGGTCGTCCGCCATGGAATCGTTTGTGGAAATGGGGAAGCACCTGGTCTCGTACGAGAACTCAGCTCCGGTTTCCCGCCGCCGAGTGAGCGCTTTTTCCTTCCCCCGGTCCTTTGCCGCTTCCCCACAGGCGGGCGGAAGCTCCGCCTGGGAGAGCACCACCGATTGGGGAATGTTGAAGAGGCCCAGGGGACACTGGGTAGGCCCAAACTCCCCTCCAGGGCCGGTATAGGGCTGGCAGGACCGGAAAAAATCCTCTGCGATCCTCTCCCTTTCTTCGAGAGCTTGTTTCTGGGCCGTGCGGAGTCGATCGACGATGGGAGCGAGGCCCGGAAACACGACCGACTCACCCAGGTCGCTGACGGTCAGAGCGGCTTTTGCGGACGTCCAATCGGCTGGATTGGGAGGGAGTTTAACCGTCCCCCAATACGAAATTGTAACCTTTTCGGGCTTTCCCCTAGGGGTTTCGACGTACACCCGAATCGGAAAGGGCTTTTTCGTTTTCGGTCCGATGCCTTCGATGACCAGCTGGGTGTTGACAAAAGCCGACAGAAACATGGGCCACCGGGGAAAAAGTGACTTGTCGGCAATTGCGGCCGCCTTGTTTTTCAGGGTTTTCTGCCATGCGGTTCCCGCTTCTCCGGGGGGCTCGAGAAGGGAGATGAATGAGGCCTCCAGGGACAGCGTCTGGCTGAGCTTCCAGGTCATGGGAAAGCTTTTGGGAGGAACATGGCGGGTTACCGCAACGATGGGGCCTTCCCCCAGGCTCTTGGTCAGAACTCCACCTTCACCCACCGTCCAGCCGTGGACCTGGGTCCCTGAGGGAAGAGGTTTGGGGGACTTTTTCCCATCCACCGTCTGGATGGCCGCGGCGAAAACCGCAGGGTGAGGGCCCAGGCGGGGGTTTTTGGGCGGAGGCCGTCGGACATAGGGACCGAAAGCGGAAGTTGGAGGCGTGGGCGGGGGAGGCGGCGGTGGGGAATCCTCCCCGAGTATGGTGACGGTCGCGACCGCGGCATAACCCTTCAGCCCCGGGCTGGTGGCTTTTACCAAGCTGGTTCCCGACTTCTTGCCCGCGTGCAGGGTTGCCTGATCATTGCTTCCAGATTTCAGGACGCACCCGATTGGGTCTCCCGCGAGTGTCCAGACCAGGTCTCCAGGCAGGGAGGCTCCGCCCACCGGTACCGCCCTCAACGGCAGGTCCGCATCCGATTTCACCCGGGCGGAGGCAGGCTGGATGACGAAACCCATTCCGGAGTCAGCCGAGATCGAGACGGTGTGAACGGAAGGACCAGGGTTTTTCGATTTGTTGCCGCTGAAGGCGAAGGACACCTTCACTTTCGCGGGGCCTTTGATTCCAGGCCCGGGAACGAACCGGAACCGGACATTCCAGGTTCGGGTTTTGCTCTGGCCCGGGAGAAGTGGATCCCCGACGGTCGGAATGGGGCCCATGGCGGTCGGGGAATTGTCGAATTCGTGGGTGAACCGTTCGGATTTCTTGATCTGCACGGGAATCGGACTGGCAGGATTGACGATTCCCTGCGCCGATATCGTCCAACCTTCGGCTTCTGCGGGATCGACGGTGACCGTGACGCTCTCATCATATCCACGGTCAAGTTCTATGAAGGTTTTGGCCTTTGCCCACTCCTGGAGGTTTTTGAAACTCTTCAGTTCCCTCCACTTGACGACCATCTTTCTATAGCCGTACTTTTCCAGTTCTTCGTTCGTCAGGAGCAGCTTGGCGGTTCCGTCGAACGAACGGACCTCGCTGAGCAGGATTTCGCTTGACCCGTCGGGCTGAAGGGCAGCCTTTACGGATGCGGATTCCCCCGGGCCCGCCTGAATGTTCCCGGCGAATACCCTGAACGGCAGGGCATCGAAGGCGATGCGCCGTCCCATGCACATGTTCTGGCCGAACTGCTCCACCTGGACCATCAGCTCCTCGCTGATTTTGAAACAGGCATCCAGCCTGAATTTGAGACCGGCGCGAAGGTTGTCGAGCAAGACCCCATCTAGCGGAACCAGCAGTTTGGAACTCTTGTGGGTCCGGAGATACCCGACATAGCAGTCGATGATCTTGTCCTGCCAGACATCCTTGTTGAGGAAACTCATGCCGGTCACCGCCGCAGCGATGGTTTCCTGCGACACGCCTTTCATCCAGTCGGGATAGAATTCTTCCGCGGCATCCGAAAAGATATAGTGGTCGGAGCTTTCATCGAAAGCGTCTTTGATCGCCTTGTTGGTGAACCCCTCGAAGAACAGCTTGTCGCCCAGGAATGTGACTCCCTCCAAAAGGAGAAACTGCCCAATCTCGGCAGCGGTGGCGGCGGCATCGACCCCGGGCACGCAGCAATCCGCCACCTCCCGGGCAAGGGCGTAGAAGGCGGCTTTTTCCCCCTGTTCGTAATAGGTTCCGATGATCTGGTACAGGGCCACCCCTTTCAGGATGATGTTCAACTTCCGGGCCGCTCCCTCGAGTTTGTTCGAGAAGGTCACCGCCTCGTCGAGATCGACCGGCTTCCCTTTCATCTTTGCTTGAAGGGACTCGAAGGCGTCGAGGCGGCAACGGGCGTTCTCCATGTAGGCGTCGGCCTCGACCTGGAATTTTTTGAAGGCGTCGTCGAGGCTGTCTCGCGGACCCAGTCCCAGCGTCTCCTTGAGGCGGTTCTCGAGTTCTCCAAGTTTGATCTTCCTGTCCGGCAAGCTGAGGTAGGGGTCGAACTCACGCTTCATATCGGCAAGGGATTCCGCGAGATCCTTCATCTTCTGGTCCATCTGGATTCCCTTCACGAGATCTCGTCCCCCTGGGGCCATCTCATAGGCGCCGCTGACCTTCGATTCGAGAGCGAACATGTCCCGGTTCAGATACTTGCCGTAGGTCAGGAACTTCTCCGCGGCGGAGTTCTTGCCGAGGGAATGGGACTTCGCGAGCTCCGCCACGCTCTCGGCCATCAGGTGGGTCTCTTCGACCTTGAAGGGGCGGGCTGTTCCCAGATCGTCGAAAAACTGGTTCACGGGGATGCGGCGGCTGGTGTCGAAAACCTCGAACGTGCCATCTTCGGAAAAAATGGTTGCCCTGCCGATCCCCTCGGAGGCCTCATTGCTCTTCAGCAGATCGAAGGTGTGAGTCTGGCCGACCTTCCCTTTGATGACCTCGCGTCCATCGATCCCGTCGACCTGGCCGAACTCCAGGATGGTGATCTTCTTTCGGGCTTGGGGGTCCAGGCGGTTCCGGATGGCATCGGCGAACGCCTTCTGCTTGGCCTGGTCGCGATGGCCCACGGTGAAATCTACATCGTTCACCGTCTTGCCCGGGTTGGCGTAGCCGCCGACGTGCTTGCCCCGAAGGTTGGGGATGTCGGATCTCGAAAGGCCCTCGACCCTGCCGTTCCGGATGTCGTCGAGTGCCCCGTTCACGCCTTTCTCGAATTCCACCAACAGGGGGTCTCCGGGAAACGCCATAAGCGGAACCGGTACGAGGAGAAGCCCGAAAACGGTCGGGAAAAGAAGAAAGGCAAGGAGCAAAATGCCGGGGGATCTGTTCATCATGATGTTCTCCGTGAACCTGTTGAAATGGTACGGTCGGGGGGAGTTTTCCCGGGCCGAACGGTGGGAAAGTGAAAGGAATGGCCGATCACGGTACTGTCGTGACCTGCAAATCCCGGATCTCGAAGCCAACGGGGGTCTCGGCCCGGAAAGCCCGGACCCCGAGGAGAAGGTGCCAACGCTCCGCCGGCCGGGGATCGCGAGCCAGCGGTTCGGATTGTACCTGGCTTCCGGGACCCGAGAAATGAAAAGACCCTTCCCGGATCTCAAAACGCCATTCCTCGAATTCCCGCCCTTGGGAGGGTTTCAAGGATTGCCCACGAAGGGGAACGGCAGCTCCCACCGGAAATGCGATCTGGTTCGGTCCCGGAAGGGATTGCCGGAACTCCCAATGGAATCCGAATCTTTCGGCGTCATTATCGGCCCGGTACCGGTCGGGAGGGGGAATGAGCCAACAGTAGAAGATTCCCAACCCCGCTCGGGCTTCCGGAAGAGGTCGCATCCGAAAGCTGACTCGAAGGGCAGTTGCCGGAAACGACGCGACGGAGACAACAAAGATCCCGATCGGGGGTCCCGACCCTGGTTCGATCACCCCGCGCAAACTTCCGCCACGAATGCCCCAGGAAGTGTCGGTTGCCGAAAGCGTGTCCCCGGACTCGCCGAATTCCAGCCAGAGGGGCCCGGGGGCATCGTCGTCGGCCCTTTGGAAATCGTCCGCGAACACTGTCGCTTCACTTGTCAAAACGGGTCCGTCGGGGCTGAGGGATACGGAGGTGGTCGCGGGAGCTGTGGATGGCGGAAGAGGAATGGGGTCTGGAGGGGAAACGGTAACGTCAGGTTCGTTCACGTGCGGTGTCGACGGCGGTGAGGGCTCCTGCGGTTTTGGAGGGACAGGGGGAGGCTGATCGGAGTCGGCGGGAGATGCGACTGCCAGACGGGCTTTTGCCTCACTCAGGCCACTGTAGGAAGGATCGATGCCGGCCGCCTTTTCAAGTGCCTGTCGGGCGGGACCAAGTTCCCCCCGGTCCATGTGGATCTCGGCGAGATTGATCCAAGCCCAGGTGTTGTCCGGAAGAATCGTCAGGACTTGCTTCATGTCGGATAATGCGCCGTCGAGGTCCCCCAGCCGGCGACGGACCAACGCCAGTTCCCCCAAAGCCATCGGAGAGCGTGGGTTCAGCTCGAGAACCTTGGAGAAATCCCGCTTCGCGGCTCCGAAGTTCTCGAGTGCCGCATGTGCCATCCCGCGGCCGATCAGGGCTTCTCCCGCCCGAGAGTGCTTCGCGATCGCTTGCGAGAAAAGCTGGATGGCTTCTTCATATTTCCCGCAATCGAGGGCGGCCTTTCCCTTGCTGGTCAGTTCCTCCACCTTCTTCCAGACCTCGCCGGTGCCCGCCGGGGGTTCGGGGTTCGAAATGGCCGGCTTGGCCGACCAGTTCAAGTTGGACAGAAAAAGGAAAATCGCCATCGAGAACATGAAAACAACCCGTTCTTGCGTCCGGCCCGGTTGGGAAAAAAGCATGTTCGAAAACCTCCGCGGCGAGAATTCGACCGCTTTTCACGAAAGTCTACCTTCTCCCCCGGATAAAGTAAATGGGAATCCCAAGGGTTCCTGCCACGGTGTTTCGGCGGATTCCAGTTCTCCAGGCAGGATTTCAAAGAGGGAAGGGCGGGGATGACCTGTCGCCCACCGATGGCGGCGTGTCGGGGACGCCTGAGTCCCGTTTTCGCC
>CAYRYU010000089.1:9278-29425 GCA_964428355.1 uncultured bacterium | reverse complement strand
CTTACTCCTGGTGTGCTCTTTCGAACTCTTTCCTCTGGTGATACTGCCGGGTGGCTTCCCTGACGGCATTGAGGGAGAGATCGGCGGGTTTCAGCTCGGTCAGGCGGGAATCCACATCTTTCATCCCCTGTACGGAATCCAGGTATTTGTTGATGCGGGTAAGACGGTCCTGGTCGATCTTGAGGTCATCGAACGGGTCGACGGAAACGGTCTTCTGGACCGGCTTGTCACCCTTTGCCACCTTGGGTTTGGGCATCGTGTCCTGGGACTGGACACCGGGCTGCATCGAATAGTGGGGCGGGGGAGGCGGATGGTGACCACCGTGTCCGGGGCCGGGACCTTCGATGAGGATTTTGCGCGCTTCATCGAGAACCCGCTGTTCGGCCCCGCTGGTGGCGGTGGCTTTCGCGAGCCGGGTTGCCTCGTCGAAGGTCCGGATGGTCCGGACTCCGCGGATGCAGATCTGATCCTGGCCGGAATAGGTGCGGGTGGCCTTGGCGAGTGCGATGACCTCGTCGACATTGAAGCAAAGGTGGACTCCATCAAGGAAAACCTGGTCGGTAACCTGGTTGGTGGCCGCAGCGGTTCCGAGGATGAGAACATCGTGACCGTTCCGGCAGATCTTCAGCCCCATCCGGCAGATTTCGTCCTGGCCGGCATAAGTGCGGGTGGCTTTCGCGAGCTGGACGACCTCCTCGGCCGATTGACAGCGGTTCACACCTTCCTTGAGGACCTGGTCGGTGACCTGGTTTGTCGCGGCGGCCTGGGCAAGGGAAAGGACATCGTGCCCGGAGTAGCAGGTAAAGAGGCCCGCGACGCAGACCTTGTCCTGGGCGGCGTAGGTTGCCGTTCCCTTCGCGAGGTTGACCGCTTCCATGACGCAGGTGCACTTGTTGACCCCGCGGATGCAGATCTCATCGGTAACTCCATTGGTGGCGGCAGCCTTCGCGAGTTTCAGCACGTCGACTCCGTTGGAAGCTCGTTGAAGCCCGGAAAGGAGAATTTCATCCTGCTGGGCATAGGTAGGGGCCGCCTTGGCCATTTTGATGATCTCGTCGATTATCCTGGGGTCGGCAGGAGGAGGCGGAGGAGGGTGATGGCCGCCGTGGCCCGGGTCGCCACCGGGGTTGTGATGACCGGGATCACCGCCCGGCTGGTATCCGAGGCCGTTCAGGCGGTCACGGGATTTCGTGGCAAACTCCGAGGAGGGGAACCGCTCGACGCATCGCCGGTACACCTCGATCGCTTTCGAGCTCTCGTTCACCTGCTCGAAGGTTCGGCCGAGGACGTAAAGGGTGTCGGGGATGAACCTGTCTCCATCGGTCATCTGCCAATTCTCGTATTGTCGGAGGAAATCCTCGTAGGCGTTGATCGCGCCCCAGAAATCCTGGAGCCGGACCTTGCAGAAACCGATATAGTAGCTTGCTTCCTTCTTTACATGGGGGTCGCCGTCGACGCGGGCAATCCGGGTGTACAGTTCAAGGGCCCTGGAGTAGTCCTTCTGGTCGAGGAGCCGTTTGGCTTCCTGCAGGGTCTGCGCACAAAGCATCCCGGCAACGAGCAACATACCGAAAGTCAGGAAAAGAACCGAACGAACCGAGTTTTTTACCGTCATTCTCCACCTCCGAAAAATATCCCGAAAGCTCCAGGTTGGGACTCCCGAAAGAACGCCCCAATCAGGAAGCCCCGGCTTGAACCTTTTCCAGTCTACCACCATCCACTCCCACTGGCAATTCAACTGGAAAATCCTGCGAAACGGGATCGCCTCCTAAGCCTCTTTCCGCATCCCGCCGCGGTTTTGAAGACCAGGTTTTTGGTCCGGTTTCCAGCGTGCCTGGCTCAGTTTCCTTGCCCCCGGTTCTCGTTGGAGGGCAGGCTCGTGGAAACCGGGGCGGAGGATGAAGCGGGTGGTGGGGAATCCCCCTCCACTGGCGATGCTGCCGTGGCATACTCGGTGGATGGATCATCCCGGGGAGGAATTTCACCCGGGGGAGAGCCAGGTTCGGCAGCTTTCGGAGCCCGAATGCAGGAAAGAGAGATGTTGCACGCGGGGCATCCCGAATCCGAGTCGGTTTCGAAGCCGCATTGAGGACACCGGAACAATGGCTCCTGGGCCTCCTCCGTTTCCGGGTCCGGTTCGGAGTCATCTGAGGCGTTGGGGTCTTCCAAAGTGGGAGAGGAATGGGGACTGCCGGATTCAGGGTTCTTTTTCTTCCGGGTCCTTTGGAGGGAATTGCCAGTTTCAGACGAGTCTTGGGCGGGAGGAGTGAAGGTCGGAGCCGGCGGGGGTTTCGTGCAGTCCATGTTCTTCCCTGTCGCCCGGGTCTGGCCGTCCACTGTTTGAACATTGGTGAAAAAATACGGGAACAAGACAGCCAAGCCCAAAACAACAGGAATCCATGAGTAACTCGATCTGAACATTTCATCCTCCCGAATGCACTTTTCTGCTAAGACCCTGACCCCCCTTGTGTTCTCAGGGTTGGAAGAGGATTCCCTGAAGCGATTTTTCGCTTTCGGAGTTGTCGAACTCGAAGACGGCCAGATAGCGGCCACCGCGTTTGAGCTCGTCGATATCCTCTCCCTTGAACAGCCAGCCCTTGCCTTCCTCTTCCCGGCCGACGATCCGGCCTTTTCCAAGGAGGGCCATCTGGGGAAGTTCGATAAGGTTGAGGTTCGCGCTGACTATCCAGTCGTCCGGACGATTGGCATATACCTCGGCCAGGATGGAACTGGGGTCGCGTTTCCCCTTGCCTTCGCCCTCTTCCTCGGAGACCTCCCCCTTTCGGGGTCTGGGCTTCCGTTCAGGTTTCACCGGTTTTCCACGCTGGAACTTCAGGGAAATCGCCCAGGGTTTTCCAAGGAAGGTTTTTACGAAGGTTTGGCCCTCCCCTTCGAGCTTCCCGGATTTGAAGTCCGTATCCTGGCTCATGACATAACGGGCAAGCAGGAACCCGATCCGCTCTTTCATTATTGGCGAGATACCTTTTTCGAGGGCTATCGCCAGGACCTCCTCGAGAATGTCGTCCGAAACCTTCTCCTTGGCGAACAATGCGGTCTCTAGCGCAAGGACACGGGCCGCGTTCCTGTTCTGACGGGACATGAGGCCGCCGGTTCGAAGCGGGGCAAGGATCTTCTTGGTCGTTTCGAAGTTCCCGTTCATGAATTCGACAAGGGCATCGAAGTAGGCCAGGTCACCCGGAAGCCACCGGGGAAAGATGTTGGCCGCGGTCGTGTACTTTTCCTTAGAGAATGGGCCTTTGAGCTTCTTGAGCATGGAAGCTACGATCCGTGCCTCCATTCCGAAGCGGTCCTCCTTCGTCTCCTCCTTCAACCGGTCGAAAACCCCCTCCAGGACCCAGAGCGCCTGCTCGACGACAGGGTAATCCTGGGGCGGAACGATCTTGAAACGAGAAAGCGCTTTGGCGGCCGCTTCCTGTTTTCCCATCATGGCAAGAATGAGGCCCTGGATATGGAACCAAGGGTAATCGGTTCTCGTCGGGTTGGTCAGATTCAGCATCGAGGGCGCGAACCCATACTCGGAGGTGATGCAGAAAGCGTCTCCGACCTCCCCACCGAGGGCAAGGCATTCGGCGAGGTGGAGCCGGACCTCGCGCGGGGTCTGGGTCTGGCCGAACAACCGGAAATCGCTCTGGTAGTCGGGACTGGCCCCCATGCATCTCCGGAATGCCTCCACCGCTGTCCACAGGCTTTCCCGGCGCTCCTCCCCATACTGCGTGAGCATTTTTTCCTTATAGTACATTCCTTTGACGAACTGGAGGTCGGGGAAGACCGAGGAAGTCTTGAAACCCGCTTCGCAAGCCCTGAGCCATTTCTTGGCCAGCCGGAGGGTTTCCTGGACCGGCTTGATGTCCAGAACGTAGAATGGTTCCGCACGGTTGGCGAGATACTGGCCTTTCAAAAGGTTGCCCTGGTACTGCTTTCTCGCCTTGAGGGTGTTGAGCAGGGTCAGGTAGAGCCTGGATTTGTCGATTATCTCCCCGCTCTTGGCATCTTTTTCGGCGTTCTCGAGGACCCGGATGATCTCGTCCAGGTCCTTGACTTCGTAGTTTCTCTCGTCGATCGTCTCGAGCTTTTCCTTGGCGGAATAGAAGTACTGCTGGGGAGTTATCTGGAGCAGTCCCTGCTTTCCCGCGGAGCAACCCGAAAGGATGGCGAGAGCCGCGACGAAACCCGTCAGGGCGGTAAGGATGCGGAACCCGAAGATGCCGGAAAGGTGGGTTTGGAGAGGCGGGCGGGTGTGGCTAGACATTCTTCAGTTTGATATGGACGCGGCCCTTCTGGAATGCGGCGTCGTGCTCCTTCTCGTAGAAGATGATGAAGTTCTTCTGGATGAGGTCGGTGACCAGATTCTCGATCTTGCTGAACCGGTATCGGTCGTCATCGTATTTCGGACCGAGCTCGATGAACTTGTTGTCCTCGATGAAGAATAGGTACTGCAGGGTGGAATAGATCCCTTCCGGAGCGTCCCGGTTCTTGTCGAGGTAGAGGTTGACCACATCGACCTTGGGAACGCGGGTCGAATCCTTGCGCAATTCCTCGGCCTTGTGCTCGAGCTGCTGTTTGAGCTCCCGGGTGTCCCCCCAGTCCTTGGCCTGGATCATGGCGCAGTCGAGGTCGTATTCCAGGTCGCCCGATCCCTTGCAGTGATACATCGTCGGCCGCTCCGCATCGTCGGTCGCATCGATCATACAACCTTCTTTGGAGAGCGAGCTGACGGTCATGATCGGGTTGTTGAGCTCGATGCAAAGGGCTTTCAGCTCCGTCGAGATCTCCTCGACCTTGAACTTCTCGTCCATGTAGTTGCGGGAAAGCGGCATTTTCTGGATGTAGTCGACGAAGATCATGATGTTGTCGGTGTTGAAATCCTGCATCACGTTGTATGCATAGGTCCTGATCCGGTCGACCGTATCGGCCTTCGTCGCCTCCACGATGTAGAAGTAGTCCATGTATGCCTGCATCCGCTTCCAGCCTCCCATGAACTTCGCGTCCATGATCATGTCGGAGCGCACTTTTTTCCGCTGAAGTGAGTCTGGGTTGAGGCGGCTTTCCTTGGCGAGGAGACGGTAGGTGAGGTTCTTTTTCGTCTGTTCGTAGGTGAAGAACAGAACCGGGATCTTGCAGTTCGTGGCAATCGAGGTGGCCAGCTCGAGCGTGAACGTGGTCTTGCCTCGGCGGGGGGCTCCCGCGATCGCGTACATGAAACCCTTTCTGAATCCTGAAAGGGCCACGTTGAGATAATGGAACGGCTCGAAGGAGTAACCGATGATCTCGACCTCGCCCTTGACTTCGCGGTCGTCGATGTCCTTGATGATCTCCCGCATCTCCTCCTTCACGAGGTTGATGCGCTTGGTGGCCTTGGCCTTCTGGACGGAGCGGACCTCCTCGATGATCCCGCCGGTGAAGTTCTCGATGGTAACGGGCTTTTCGGTATTGGGATGCTCGATGTAATTGGTGATGTTCTCCGCGATCTCCTTCAGTTTCCTTTTCAGTGCCTGTTCCTTCAAAAGTTCCATGTAATGAAGGACCTGGTCGAGGGTGGGTGAAGGCTGGGCGATCACGCGGTTGAGAAAACTCTGCATGGGGGTGTCGAAAACCCCCTGTTGCTTGAGCTTGTTCTTGATGACGATCTTGTCGATCAATGTCCCTTCGCGGCTTTCTTCCCGCAGGGAGAAAATGGCCCTCGCGAGTGCCCGTGAATAGCGGGAGGAGAAAAGATCCGGGATCAACCCTTTGGTGGTCGCCGAATCCAGGATGAAGTTGTCATTGAGGATTCCCGAAAGGACCGAGCATTCGACTTCCTCGTCTCCGAGGCCTGTGACGCGGGAGGAGAAAACCGAATCGGAATCCTTGGTTTCGGTCTGCACCATCTCCTTGCCCGCGGTCGATTCAGCCGGAGAACCGGTTCCCGCGGAAGGGCGCTTCGCGGTGGGCACGGCCCCCGGTGCTGGAGATGGAGCCGGTTTGTACGTCGGCGTCTGGGAGGGAGGAGCCACGGGAGCTGGTTTTGGGGCGGTAGGAATCGTCCCATGGCTCGGGGGTGGGGGAGTCCTGGGAGCGAAGGAAGGATACTCGGTCGTGGGTGGAACAGGCCGGGGGGCTTCCGGGATCCCGGCGGCCTGGTTTTTCAGGGCTGCCATGATAGGGGTTTCCGCCGCAGGGGGGGCGGCGTTCTCGATATCGGGAAACCCCGGGGAAGCCTCGGGGGGGTGGGGAGAGGGCATTTCCCCCGCTTCCGGCGCAGGGACGAGTGTGGAAGGGTCGAAATCCGGCATCGGAGGAGGAGCGGCGGGAACCGCGGGAGCGGCAGGTTGCTGGGGGGCGGCCTGCTGGCTCCCTGCCTCGGGCTTTTTCGAGAGGAGTTTGTTTAGGGAGAACGCACCCCCCGAAGCGGTCTTCTGGCAGAATGGGCATTTCCCGCTGAGAGGCAGCTCTTTGTTACAGGTCGGACACTTGGCCACTTGTTCCCTCCCTAAATTGGTTCGTTCCAGCTTCACCTTAGAATAATTTATCGAAACACCCAATATCAAGCAGATTTTCTACGGCATTACCCGGAAAACAACCGGCTGACGGCAAAGTTCAACGGTCGCGTTCAGTCCATGGAGGTGGGGGTCGAAGTCCAACCCTTGATCCCGGATTCCAGGGAAAAGACTTTCTGGAGGCTCTTCACCAGGGCCACTCCCTCGTCGGGGAAGATGCAGATGTCTTCCGGGTCGCGGGTCCCGATGTCCATGATTTCGCAGGGTTCCTCGGTCTCGTTGACGAACTGGTGGGCAATCCCTTTTCCCGCGGGCTTCGCGAAGAAATCTCCCGGTCGAAGGTGAAAGATTTTTTCATCGAGTCGGAGGGTGGGCGCCCCTTTCAGGACGAAGAAGAACTCCTCCTGGGAGGAATGGCTGTGATACTTCGCGGAAACGCCGCCCGGAGAAAGCACCTCGAGATTCACGTAGATCCTTTCGCTTCCCGCCGCGGCCCCGAGCATCAGGGTGGTCAACTTTCCCGCACCCCCTGCTTCGGAGACATGCTCCAGAGGTATTTCCTCCCGACCGAGTGGCTTCTGCAACATCGTTTCCTCCTGTATGTGGTTCCGGCTCCAAATAGGGATCATTCTCTCCTCTTTGGGCCGACCTGTCAACGGTTGCCAAATCGGTTCTTCACGATCCGGGGATCCGTAAAGCGGCGGGACATGCCCCAAGCGACCGCCTTGACAGTCTCAGGTCAAATAAGTATCATGCCGATACTCTGGTTAACCCATCTTTGTGTAGGAGCCTATGAACAGGACCAGAATTGCCGCAACTCTGTCCTTGTCCCTTTTCCTTTTGGTACTCTTTCCCATGGTCTCTTCCGCCGTCGAAAGCAATATCGCGATGGGCTTCAAGATCGAGGGAAACAAGATGATTCCCGAGAACGTAATCCTCATGAATCTCAAGATGAAGGTCGGGGATCCCCTCGAAAAGGATGCCATCCAGGCGGAAATCGCCCGGATCGGTGAGATGGGTTACTTTTCCTACGTCGGAGCGGAAGTCCGGGCCGAAGGCAAGGGGAAGGTCCTCGTTTTCAAGGTCGAGGAAAACCCCATCATCTGCGAGGTCGAGGTCAAAGGTTCAAAGACCGTTCCGTCCGAAAAGATCCAGAAGGCAATGGAAAGCCGGATCGGGACCGTCTTCAACTCCAAGCTCCTGACCCAGGACATGCAGACCATCAACGAACTGCTCGCCCGCGAGGGGTTCCTTTTCTCCAAGGTCACGGACGCGGGAGTCAACGACAAGGGCGCGAAGATCCACGTCGAGATCACCGATGGGGTTCTCTCCGACATCAAGGTCGAAGGCTTGAGAAAGACCAAGGAAAGGGTCGTCAGGCGCGAATTGACGGTCAAACCCGGGCAGATCTACGACAACAACAAGATCGTCCGCGATCTCCAGCGCATCTACAACCTCGGGTTCTTCGAAGAGGTCAAGCGCGACCACCTTCCCGGCGCAAAGCCTGAGGAAGTGATTCTGGTCATCCAGGTCGTCGAGCAGAAGACCGGCCGGGCCGGGGTGGGCGGTGGCTACAGCTCCCTCAACGGCCTCGTGGGTTTCGTCAACCTCTCGGAAAACAACCTGAAGGGTGAAGGAAAGCGCGTCTACGCCAAGACCGAGTTTGGCGGGATCAGCACCTACGAACTGGGTTACTTCGATCCCTGGCTGAACAACAAGCCCCGAAGCCTCGGAATCGATGTCTACAGCACCAAATACACCCGCAATCTCTACTCCTCGGGCGACACTCTCACCGAATATGATGAAAAACGCCAGGGCGGATCCATCGCCCTTGGCCGCCGTATCAGACGCGACATCGATCTCTCCTTCCGGTTCCGGGATGAGGATGTCGAGCTCACTCCCACCGATTCGACCGCCACGCGGGCGGTTGGAATTGCCAATGGGCGGTACCAGACGCTCGGCTGCACCCTAGACAAGGATACGCGTGACAACCGCTTCCGGCCAACGGGCGGCGTTCACGACTCGTTCTGGGTCGAGACGACGGGAGGCTTCCTGCGGGGCCCGAACCAGTATTCCAAGATGGTTCTCGCTCTGCGGCGTTACGTTCCGATTTCCCGGGGCGGAAAGACCGTTTTCGCCTTCCAGGGAGTCGCCGGCCGGACCCTGATCGGGGACGGTTTCGTTCCCGTCTACGACATGTTCTCCGTCGGCGGCAGCGATACCGTGCGAGGTTACCGGGAGCGGGAGTTCCTGGGAACGAAGCTGCTTTACGGGAATTTCGAGATCCGGCAAAGGCTCGCAAAGAACTTCGACATCGTCGGGTTCTACGACATAGGTGGAGTCTGGGGACTCGATTACAACCGCGTTTCCCAGGATTACGATTCAAAACACGGTTTCGGACTCGGGTTGCGGCTCCAGACCCCGCTCGGCCCAGTGGCGATCGATCATGGCAAGGCTTCCGATCGCGGAGATGGCCGGACCTATTTCAACTTCGGCAGTTCCTTCTGACCCGGGATTTCGGAAAGGCGGAAAAGCCCCGAGCTCCCTGGAAACCTGGATCCTGAAGAACGGATCCACATCGATAAGGAGACAAGGAAATGAAACACCCCGTCCTGCGCGCGATGGTCATTCTGTGCCTCGTCCTCTTCCCCGCTGCCTCTTTTGCCCTGCAATTCGGTTATGTCGATGCGGCCAAGCTTTTCAACAAATACTCCGAGACCCAGAAAACCAAGACCTACCTTGAATCGGAAAAGAGCAAACTCCAGACCCAACTCGATTCGAAAAAGAAGGAAGTCAGCGACCTGAACGAAAAATACCTGGAAACGGCCAAGAAGATCCAGGACCTCCGGGATTCCAAGAAAGAGGCGGAAGCCAAGGCGCTCGAAGGGCAACTGAAAGCCCAGCGTGAAGCTCTTGCCAATGCCAACGACCAGCTCCAGAAATTCTTCTCCGAGTCCCAGGAAAGGCTCTACACGCTCGAAGACGAAAAGATGGGGAGCCTTTCCAAGGTCCTCGACGAAAAGGTCGATGCGGTCATCTCCCAGATCGCCAAATCCAAGGGACTCGAGGCGGTTTTCGAGAAACGTTTCTGCTACTTCGGCGGGGTGGATATCACCGAAGAAGTCATCGCCGCCCTGAACGCCGCCGGGATGGGTGCGGCTCCCGCAGCTGCGAAACCCGCCACTCCCAAGGGGTCCAAGAAGGGAAATCAGTAAAACCGACGTTCGGTCATCGCGTGGGGCTTATCCCCACCCACCTCAGAAACAGGAAGGTTTGACCGGAGGTCGAACGGGGAAACGATGGAGCCGAAAAAACCGGCAACACCAGGCGGAACCGTCCCGCTTTCCCGTCTGGCCGAGATCCTGGGGGGCCGCTTCGAAGGCGTTCCTCCAGGTCCCGATATTTCCGGGGTCGCTCCCCTGAAAGAGGCGGTGCCTGGCCAGATAACCTTTTTCTCGGACCTGAAAAACATCTCGAAACGCCGGGAGGAACTTTCCGCCTCGAAAGCCTCCGCCGTTCTTGCTCCCGATGGGATCAAGGAACCCCTTCCTTTGCCGTCGATCCGGTTTCCCGTGGTCCATCTCGGACTCGCGAAAGCACTCGCCTTTTTCCATCCCGATATCGCTCCGCCCAAAGGCATCCATCCGACGGCTTTCGTGCACGAAGAGGCCTCGGTCCATCCCTCCGCATCGATTGGCCCGCTGGCCGTCGTGGAAGCCGGGGCCAGGGTCGGTGAAAAGGCCAGGATCGGGGGACAGTCGTTCATCGGTGCGGGTTCGGTGATCGGCAACGGGGCAATCATCCATCCGAGAGTTTCGATCCTCCCCGGATGCCGAGTCGGAGACCGTTCAATCATCAACAGCGGGGCGATCATCGGGAGCGACGGATTCGGATTCGTTTCCGGCCCCCAGGGGCACCTCAAGGTTCCCCAGGTCGGTATCGTGGAGATCGGGAACGAGGTGGAGATCGGGGCAAATGTGACCATCGACCGTTCCACCATGGGAAGGACCGTCGTCGGTGACGGGACCAAGATCGACAACCTCGTCCATATCGCCCACAATTGTGTCATCGGGAAGAACTGCATCATCGTCGCCCAGGTCGGGCTTTCGGGCAGCACGATCCTGGAAGACGGGGTCACAATGGCCGGGCAATCGGGGACCGCCGGACACGTCACGGTTGGCCGGGGAACCACGATTGCAGCCCGCGGTGTCGTGACCCAGAATGTCGAGCCGGGAAGCTTCGTTTCCGGTTTCCCGCTAAAACCCCATTCCGAGGAGAAACGCATCATGGCCTCACTCCGACGGCTTCCCGAAGCCCTGAAAACCCTCCGGGAACTGGAGGCCGTCATCAGGCCCCGGAGTTCCGACCGATGAACCGCGCACCCGTCCTGATCCTGGCCGTTCTCTTTTCCTCCCTTCTTTTCCCGGTCGCTTCAGATGGAGAGAACCTCCGCTTCCGCTACCTTGGGTCCACCTGCATTTCTCTTCCAACAGCCTATTCAAGGGCAGAGGCATCTTACATCTCGGATGACTCCCACAATCTGTCCAACATCACCGTCCCCATCCTGGGCAGATTTCTCGAATGCTCCATGCTCCGGCACCTGAACGGCGACCTCAAGGACAAGAACGTCCTGAATCTGAAGGTCACCTTCATGGACGAGGGACGATGGTTTCCAAGCCTCGCTTGGGGCCTATCGGATTTCAACCGGGTACTGGGCTCGCGAATCTTCTTCATCGCCGGTTCGAAGACCGTTGAGATGTTTGGAACCACAGTCCACGCCGGTGTTTTCAAAGATCCGGTCAAGACGGAAAAGGAAGTCTTCTTCGGGCTGGAAAAGATGGTTTTCCCCCTCGTCACCGTCGCGGGGGAAAGAATCAACGACAAGACCACCCTGGGGCTCAAGATCCGCCCCTATCCAGGTATCAGTTTCGAGTATGCCCGCCGGGGAAACTCCTTCAAGGAACAGCAGTCGATCTATAAAGTCTCCTACCTGAGATCATTCTGAATGAATCCTGAAATCATCGAAACCACGATCGGTGGGCCGGTATCCCTCGAAGGAATCGGCCTGCATACGGGGAATTTCGGCCGGGTCACCTTCCTCCCCGCCCCCGGAGGGACCGGAATAATCTTTCGCCGGATCGACCTTCCCGGGAAACCCGAGATTCCCGCACGGATCGAGAACGTCTGCGAGGTCCTTCGTGGAACCACCCTTTCGGCGGGAGGTGCCCGCGTTCATACGGTCGAACACCTCATGTCGGCGGTTTTCGGATTGGGGATCGACAATCTCCTGGTCGAAATCCAGGGGGAGGAACCTCCGGCCATGGACGGAAGCTCGCTTCCCTTCGGGAAAGCCCTTGCCGAGGCCGGGCTGGTCGAACTGGGTGTTCCCGCCCAGGTCTGCAGTCTTGACGAATCCTTCTGGATCGAGGAGGGGGAAAAGTCGATCGTTTATCATCCTTCCGACAAGCTCGAGGTCACTTTCAGCCTCGAATACCCCAATTCCATCATTCCCGCCCAATCGGTTTCCCTGGAAGTCTCCCCCCAGAACTATCTTGAAAGCCTTGCCTTCGCCCGGACCTTCGGATTCGTCCATGAATTCGAGATGCTCAGGTCGAAAAAGCTCGCTCTCGGAGGAACCCTGGAAAATGCCGTTGTGGTGAAAGATGACGGCAAGCTGTTGAACCCGGGTGGGATCAGGCATGAGAAGGAGTTCGCCCTGCACAAGGTTCTCGATCTGATCGGGGACCTTGGCCTTGTCGGAAAAAGAATCAGGGGGCATATTGTTGCCCGGAAAACCGGACACGCGTATAATGTTCGATTTGCGAAGAAGTTCTGCGAACTGGTTCACACCAAGAAGGAAAGGAAAGCTTCCCCAATGATGAACATCGAGGGAATCATGGAGATCCTGCCGCACCGGTTCCCCTTCCTCCTGATCGACAGGATCCTTTCGATCGAACCCGGGAAGTCGGCGGTTGGAATCAAGAACGTGACGTTGAACGAGCCTTTCTTTCAAGGCCACTACCCCCAGCGCCCCGTCATGCCCGGAGTCCTGCTCGTCGAGGCGATGGCCCAGGTGGCCGGAGTCGTGTTCCTTTCCCAACCCGAGCACAAGGGGAAACTCCCCTTTTTCGTGGGCATCGACAACATCAGGTTCCGGAAACCCGTCGTTCCCGGAGATCGCCTGGAAATCAGCGTTCACGCCCTCAAGGTTCGTGGAAACACTGGGAAGGTTGCCGTCGAGGCTCGAGTCGATGGAACCCTCGTCACGAACGGCGAGTTGATGTTCACCATCGTTTGACCGAGGAGAATGCAGAAAATGGCAATCCATCCGACTGCAATAGTTTCTCCGAAAGCCCAGCTGCACGAGACCGTCGAGGTGGGTCCCTTCACCGTGATCGGGCCCAACGTGACAATTGGGGAAAACACGGTCGTGGGTGCCAATTGCAACATCGACGGGTGGACCACGATCGGAAGCGGGAACAGGCTTTTCCCCTTCACCGCGATCGGGTGCCCCCCCCAGGATCTCAAATACTCCGGTCAGAAGACGTTCATCAAGATCGGCAATGAGAACCATTTTCGGGAATTCACCACCGTCCACCTCGCCGAAGGCGAGGGGCACGAGACGGTCATCGGCGACAAGAACCTGTTCATGGCCTATGTCCACATCGCCCACAACTGTCGCGTCGGAAGCAACGTGATCATGGCCAACTTCGCCACGCTCGCGGGTCACGTTCACGTGGGCGACCGCGCTGTCCTGGGCGGATTCGCGGGAATCCACCAGTTCTGCCACGTCGGAAGGCTCGTGATGGTCGGCGCAAAGGCCAAGATCACCAAGGATGTCCCCCCCTACATCATGATCGACGGAAACCCCGCGCGCGTGATCGGTTTGAACCTGGTCGGCCTCAAACGGAACGGGGTCCCGAAGGAATCGATCGAGCGGATCCGGACCTTTTTCAAGGTCTTTTTCCGGTCACCGCTCAATGTCACCCAGATCCTTCAGCAACGGGCCGAGCTCAACCAGGCCAAGGACCCTTTCGTGGAGGAGTTCTTCGATTTCGTGACCCAGAGCAAGCGGGGAGTCTACAAACGACGCCGGGACTCCGTCGCCGACCGCGAGGAGTGACCTCGCTTCCTTCCGCGAATTGCTGAAAAAGTTCGGCCGGTTTCTGGTGGAAACCGCCAAAGATCTGCTCGAAACGGTTTTTCCCTTTTCCTGCCGTGTATGCGGCTCTGGGACCAGTTTTGGGCTCTCTCTTTGCCGAGGTTGCTCGAGACGCCTGGAAGCCGATATCCATGCCTTCGAGCCAGTTGCTCTCAAGGGGATCAACTTTCCGGTCAGCGCCCTCGGAAGGTTTTCCGAGGTTCTTGCCGCAACGATCAAGGTCGTAAAATACCGCCGGGCCCGAAAGCTTCTCGAATCGATGGCTCCCGCGGTCCGGTCGGCGGCGGAGAGCCTTCCCAGGAATCAGCGTCCCGAAATCCTGGTTCCGGTTCCCCTGCACCCTTCGCGGGAAAGGGAAAGGGGGTTCAACCAGTCGGCGGTTTTTGGCGGATTCCTGGCGGAAACATGGGGAATCCCCCTCACACCGTTGCTCGAAAGGGTGAGAAAGACGATCCCCCAGGCTGAATGCAACGAGGAGACCCGCCGCTCCAACCTTTCGGGGGCATTCCGGATCAGGAGCGGGGCGATCGCGGACGCCTTCCGGTGCCGCCATGTGGGAATCGTGGACGATGTTGTCACGACCGGTTCCACCCTGGAGGAATGTGCGAAAACCGTCGCTTCCTTTTCGAACGGCAATGTTTCGGGATGGGTACTGGCATTCGCCCCGAGGTTCTTCCCGCAAAAGTATTCCGTGGAGGGGTGAAACTCACCCCCCGGGAAAAGCTTTGTGGAACGTGGGTTTCCAGACCGAGCTCGAATTTGACATTTTGGAGCCGGACCGCTAAAATCAAAAAGACTCTCCGAACCCTAAAATGAATCGTCCATCCATCCGATATCAGGTTGTGGAGGCATCCCCCGCCAACGAGATCATACGACAGGGGGAGATGCTAAGGGAGTCAGGAGGAACCATGAAGGTTTCCAACAGGAACGACATCCAACGGATATACCAGGACCAGATCAAGAAGGCTCATTCCGAAAAATCGGGTGACGGCTTCAAGAAGGTCATGCAACAAGCCTCCGAAGGCGGGGAAGTCAGGAAACCAAGTTTCCACCCCCCGAGTGGAATCACCTCAGCCCAGACCATCCTTTCCGGGAAACCCATCCCCCAGGCCGATCCCGTGGAAACCATGAAGTTCGCGGCTGAGGTCGTGGCGAATGATCCCGATGTGCGCCAGGAGCGCATCGACCGCATCAAAGCCCTTATCGATGGCGGGAAGTACAATGTCTCGCCCGACAAGGTTGCCGCGAGACTTCTGGCCAGCGGGGTGCTGACCAGATCCTGGGAGGACTGACCCAGTCCTTGGACCCGAATTACCGAAAACTCCAGGAAATCCTCGACGAGGAGCTGGTGATCTATCGCCGGCTCCTCGAGTTGTCGAAGGGAAAGAGAAAGCTTCTCCTGGAAAAGTTTTCCACCGATCTGACGAAAATCGTCGGTGACGAGGAGAAGCTGGTTCAGCGCCTGGTCGAACTCGAGGAAAACCGCCTGGGCGTCCTTTTCGAGATCACGGGCAAGACGGATGGAACCCTCGACCAGGCTATCGAAAAAGTGGCCGATCCCAACGAGAAATCCGATTTCTGGATGCTCGGAACCACTCTGAAGGATGTCCTGGCCGAGATCAAGACGATCAACGAGGGAAACCAGAAACTCCTGGAGCAAGCCCTGGAGCTGACCCAGTATTCCATAAAGCTGATTACCACCGCCCCGCGTGAAGTCACCTACAAACCTCCCGGAGCGGCTTCCAAGGCCCGGCCCCCTGGCCCCAGCCTTATCGATCGGAAAGCCTGACCCACATGATCCCCCCTCGCGATCATTTCGGGGTTCCCGAAGCATAATTCTTCCAGAAGACCGGCCTCCATTTTTTCGGGGTTTGAACCTCATTCCCCGGAGTGGTATCGTGAGGAGGAGTTCCCACGGATTGGGGAGAGTTATGCACGAGGGAGGAACCATGCGGAAATTCTGTTTTCTTGTCGCGGTTTTCTTGTTCGGTTCTTGTTTCATGGCGGGAGCTGAGCCCCCCAACCCTGGAAGGGGGCAAAACCGTTTGGGGCCGAACCTGGGGCAGGCAAACAAGGGGAAAACCGACCGGGGAATGCCGAACCGGGAACAGCGAGGGTTTCGCCGTCCTCCCCCTGAACTGGTCTTTTTCGGTCTTTCCAGGAAAGGCGAAGAGACCAAGCCGTTCCTCTTGAGCGTCCCCGTCTTTCCTCCGGGCCACCAACCTGTCGGAGGTCCGGGCAATGGGCAAAAGCCAGATGCCGCTTCGGACAAGAACCCCGGAAAGGGCGGTTCTCCGCCTGTTTCCCGCGGGTTCCTGGGAATCGATGCCCAGGGATTCGTCCTCTCGAAGATCGATTTGACCTTCTATGAAAAAGAGGGTGATGAACCGAAACCTCCGAAGGTGAAGAGCGTCAAGGCCGTGATTCTCGACGTTGCTCCTCCGTTGGGCGACCCCCCCGTGATCGACAAGAAAACTGACGGCGAGAGGCAGGAAGCCCATCGGAAGCTGGAGGAACAGATCAAGGCCGCAAAGGAAATCGGGACCCTCGAGTTCAACCTGGCCAACCGGAGTGACCTGAAGAGCCCGATCATGACCGACATGGATATCCTTTGCGGGGAAGGCGCGGCAACGATAAATGGTGAGGAGTTCAAGCTTCTCTTCATTTCTCCCCCGCCCGGCCCGCGGGAAAGACGGGGTGAACCCCAACCCGACAGGGACGAAGAGAATCCTCCGCCTCCCATGGACGGCAGGGAGGATTAGCGGTCCCTTTCCCCCGGTTTTTTGCCCCGCATCGCCCGTCAGGGTTTGTAAAGAGTGTGGAATCCATGGCCAGGGTACTGTAGAATGGGACGTTGGGGGACTTTTCCCCCCACCAGGACGTTTCCTGGAAATCTCCATTCGACAAGGAGGACTCATGAAATTTAGGTCCATTCTATTGCTCGTTCTGGCTTGTACGATCCTGATCGGATCCTCAGCGTTCGCCCAACCCTTCCCGGGAGACCGTCCCGAGATGCGGCCGGTGGACATGAAGGCTTTCAAGGAACTTCGGGACCTTCGCAACCAGCTCTGGGACCTGATCCGGAAACCCAACCTCACCCTCGAGGAGAAGGAGAAGCTCCTGAACCTCCAGAAGGCGTTCTCCACGAAGAAAGCCGCGCTAGGCAACGTGAAGAAACCCGGGAAGGGAAAGAAAGGCTTCAAACGGATGGGGCCTCCTGGAAAGCGTGGAATGCGCCCCTGGGGAATGGGAATGGGCCCCGGCCCGATGGCGGGGATGGGCCCCTGTGGCGACGCTCCGATGGGTCCCTGCGCCGGGATGGGAATGGGGATGCCTCCTCGCGGCGGGGCTCCGATGGGCCCCTGCGGCCCGATGAAAATGGGACCGTGTGGTGGAATGGGAATGGGTCCCGGCCCAATGGGTGGGATGCCCTTTTCTCCGATGATGGGGTGCTGCCCCGGGCAGAGCTGCTGCACGATCATGATCTGTTGTCCTTGCGCAAACGGGATGATGGGACACAACCCGATGATGTTCGGCCGCGGGGCATGCGGAATGCATCCGCCGATGGGCCCCTTCGGCCGCCGGATGATGGCGCCTCCTCCCATGGGCCGCCCGCCTCTCTGCAAATGCGGAGGCGAAGGCCCGTGTTCCTGCCAGGGAATGTCCGGATGCAAATGCGGTTTCCCGGGAAAGGGTGACTGCAAATGCGGCTGTCAGGCAAAGTGCAACTGCGGCGGAAGGGATGTTTGCGGTGGAAAGTGCATCTGCGGGCCCGATTGCAAATGCCCCCCCAAGGGTGAGGGTTTCCGGCCCTGCAAGGGCCCATTCGGCCCCGATTGCATAGGCTGCACCTGCGGGAAGGGAAAATGTGGTGGAGAAATGAAAGCCTGTAAGGGCAAATGCTCCGGGAAAAATCCCAATTGCAAGTGCCCCGCCTGCTCGAAACGGAAATCCACCGAAGGGACTCCCGTCAGTCGCTAGTTTTTGATGTCCTTCGCCGCGGGGAAGCCGATCGCGCCTCCCCGCGGTTTTTCATTTCGACTGCTCCAGCATCAGGCTCAGGCACGTCCGTGCGGGGGCCGCGATCTCGGGGGGGACGCGGATTACGTTCCTTTCCCGCGGGCGGTCCAGAACGAAAAGAAGGTTCTGGAGATTGTTCCTGAACATGTTGGGGCACATCGACGATGTCAGGGGAACGACCTTCCGGTCCGGAAACTCGCGCGCAAGGCGGGCGATCAGGTTGATCTCGGTTCCGATGACGATCGTAGAGCCGGGGCCCGCCTTCTTGACGAACTCGATGATCCCGCCGGTGGAACCCGAAGAGTCACTCGCTTGAACCACTTCGAGCGGGCTTTCGGGATGGACGATAACCCGGGCACCGGGGTTCCCGCGCCGGGCCTCCTCCACATGGTTCACCGAGAACCTCGTGTGAACGTGGCAATGTCCCTTCCAGAGAATCACGCGACTCTTCCGGAGTGATTCGACGGTGTTTCCCCCGAAGGGGAGGGAGGGATCCCAGAGGGTGATCTCGGAAAGCGGGATGCCCTTTGCCACCGAAGTGTTCCTTCCGAGATGCTGGTCCGGAAGGAAGAGGACCCGGGGACTGCGTCGAAAGGCCCAATCCAGGATCCGGGGGGCGTTCGCGGAAGTGCAGGCGATGCCGCCCCTGGTCCCGCAGAATGCCTTGACCTCGGCTCTCGAATTGATGTAGGTGACGGGGGTGATCCCGGGGTCCTTCCCGAAAACCTCGGAAAGCTGTATCCATGCCGATTCCATTTCCCCCGCGGAAGCCATTTCCGCCATGGGGCATCCGGCCCCTGGGTCGGGGAGCGCAACCACCTGCTCTTCCCGGGTGAGGATGTCGGCGGATTCGGCCATGAAATGAACCCCGCAGAAAACGATGAAACCCGCCCGGCTTTGCGCTGCATGGCGTGACAGGTCCAGTGAGTCGCCTCGTATGTCGGCAAAACCGATGACGGGATCGGTCTGGTAGTGGTGGCCGAGAATCATCAGGTTTCCCCCGAGCTCGGCCTTCTTGCGGGCGATGAGTTCGGCGGCTTCGGAGTCGGGAATGGAACGATAGTCTTCGAGTGTTTTTCCGATCACGTTCTTCCTCAGATTCGGTGATACCAATCCTGGCAGTTTCCACAGGGGAGGTTCTCGGGATACCGCATTTCGAGGTGGGCTTTCCTAAGACCTGCGGCATCGGTGGAACGCCAGAGATCGAGCGGTGAAGCGGTCGAAAGGCTTCCCGCGCTCCAGGCACCCTCGGTGTCGAAGGGACAGAGCGCGAGCCTGCCGTCCCAGAGGACGTGCATCCCAACCAGGGCGTGGCGGCAGGGCCGGCGCTTGAGGGGGGTGTAGGGGACTTCGACGGGGTTCCTGATCGACCCTAAAAAATCACTGGCCCCCAGAACCTGATACCATTGCACCATTTCCTGCGGCATCGAAGGTGGCCAACGGAAGAAATGCTGCTTGAAAACGGGAGTGCAGACCTTCTTCCAGTAGTGAAGGAAGTCGAGGCCGAACTTTCCGCTCGTCCGGTGTTTGACCATCGTGACCCCGACTTCGGGAAGTGAGTTGGGGGCTTTGGCTTTGAGGGGGGCGAATTCCTTGATGAAGGTCTCGATCATGGGCCAGGAACAACCCGTCCGGATGCGATCGAAAAACGATTGTTCGAGAGCGTCGACACTGATCCTCAGCTGATCGAGGGCATCGAAGGGAAACCCCTTTTGGATACCCGGGTGGAGTGAGGTAACCAGCATCGAGTGGCGATCTGCAGTCTGGCGGAGCATGTCCGGAAGGAAGGGGTTCAAAAGGGGTTCGCCGATTCCGGAAAAGACCCATCGGGCATCGTCGACGGTCATGACCCCTGCCCGAAGTTTCTGGAAGGTCTCAAGGGACATCTTCCCCCGCGGTCTCTTCAGCCCGGGGTTGGGACAATGGACACAGGTCGCCCCACACTCGTTCGTGGGTTCGACGTCGATCTTCAATGGCCCGAAGGATGCAAAAACCTCCTCCCAGCCCGAACTTTTGATCCAGTTCTCGTAGGAAAACTCGCGTGAGGCGAACGAGGGTCCTCCCGCCCGGGAAAGTGTCTCGAGTGTCCTTGGGGAGTTGAGCCGGAGATCGATCGAAAGGCGCGGCGAAACGCGTGGGCAATGGAATTCGCCGATCTTGAAGGGGTATAGCGGCTTCCACAAGGCCCAGGCCAGTCCTCCCCGGGCTGCCATGATATCGGCGTGACGGGTTTGCAGTGCGATGAGAAGTTCCGTTTCGAAGACGACCCAGTTTGCTCCGGAAATCCGGTCGAAGGAACTGGTCGCATCGAATCCTTCCCGGACATGGAGACGGAAGGATTCCTCGATCCCCTGCCTGTCGACCAGCAGGTGGGTGAGGGGAACCAGTATCACTTTCTCCCAGCGCTTTTTCCGGGCGGCCTCGGCGATAGGCCCTCCGACCCAGGAATCGACCCCGGAGTCCGTTTC
>CAYRYU010000089.1:0-9178 GCA_964428355.1 uncultured bacterium | reverse complement strand
GGGCGGCCTCGGCGATAGGCCCTCCGACCCAGGAATCGACCCCGGAGTCCGTTTCAAGAGCCCATCTGCCCGAGGTCAGGAACCGGGGCTTTTCGAGAACACCCGAAAGTTGGAAACGTTCGGTCTCCACTCCGCAGCCGGTAGCCTGCGCGGCGGTTTCATCATCGTGAGGAGCGTCAGAGGCGACGAGGATCATCTCCTCGATTCCCGGGATCTGGGCGAGTCTCCGGGAAAGGATCGAAATGGGTGATCCGATCTCCCCCAGCCTCGTGGAGGGGGGGACGAACGACTTGTAGGACGGCTTCAGACCGTCAGAATAAAAAAGGATTCCGGCCCGGATGGTTGAACTCCTGGATTGGGATTCGATCAGGCATATACATCGATGTTGGAGCCTTTGCCCGGCTCCTGGGAAGGCGCAGGCACAGAATACTCGAGTCGGATCATCTTTTTCGCCAGCTCCAACGACATCTGGTTCTGGGTTTTGATGACCTCCATCATTCGGGCGGTCTGCTCCACCGGGGAGACCATACCGATTTCAGGCATCGGGAGTCAAGCTCCTTTCCCGGCTTTCCGGCGAGTTCATGCGGAGATGTTGAGGCGTGGTTTCGGGGTTTCTTTGGCCGTTGTGGGATTCTTCGCGTTCTGTTTCATGGCTTCTTCCCATGTGTTCCTGAGGGTTTCGATAAGGGGTTTGATCGCTCGCATGGGCTCGGGATCTTTCTTGACGTTGGCTTCCCCGAGCTTTTCCAGGAAGAAAATGTAGAGCCTTTCGAGATTGGTCGCGATCTCCCCTCCCTTTTCCCGGTTCAGGGAGGCGAGCAGTTCCGCGATTATTGCCTGGACCCGCAGGAGCATGTTGTTGATCCGCTCGAGGTTCTTCTCCGCGAAAGCCTCCTCCGCCTGGGAGATGAACCTGAGAGCCCCGTCATAGAGCATGAGGATCAGCGTCTCGGGGTTGGCGGTGTCGATCTGGGTCTTCTTGTAGGAATCGGGTTGGGGCCCGGGAATCATACTGGCTTCCTTTCTTCCGCCTGGACGACCGGCACTGGGGCAGCGGTCTGCGGGTGATCCCGGAGGATTTCGAGTCGGGAAACCGCGCGTTCAAGCAGTGGGATCTGGTAGCCGTGGAACTTGTCGACGGTCTCGAAAAAAGCCTTCATTTCCGTTAGCCATGGCCCGAGTTTCGAGGTTTTGTCCGCCCTCAGGTTCTTGACCTCCATCGTGTGTCGTGTCATGAACTTGGCTTGTTGCATCGAAAACCAGGACATCATCGATGGAATGGCGCACATCTTGTCGTGAAGTGCCAGCATGTCCTCCAGCTGTGCCCGTGTCTGTCCCGAGAGTTGCCGGGCAGGAATCTCCGAATCCGCCTTGGCGAGTTTCCGGCAGAGGTTCAGCCCGTCGCGCGAATTGGACTCGTTCGTGCGAAGTTCCCGCAGGAAACCCGCCAGGTTGGCAGTGAGGGTCTTGATGTCCGCTTGAACGGGCATCCGGGTGGCTTCGGCGAGAATCTCCCGGACGGGGGCTCCTCGGGCCAGGTTCTCGTCGATGGTCTGCCTGAGGGTCATCGTGGTGACGAACTGGGAGACGATCCCACCCTCGGTGGCGTTGATGATCTTTTGGGAGGTCTGCCGGAACTGGTCTTCGAACCATCCCTTGTACATGTTCATGTTGGCGTCGGTGAAAAGGGTTTTGCCATCGGCGGACCGGTACTGGATGGTTCCCCGGGTCATTACATATTCGAGGATCTCGTGCTCGAGGGATGTGAAGTGATGGACCTTGTCGAAGAAGACGTCGTCGGAGTAGGAGCCTCTTGCGTAGAGACGTCCATCCTGGAATGACAGGTCAAGTCCGATGAAGATGATTGGGTCGCACTCGCATTTCCGCGCAAGGTCGAAAACCGAGGTGGAGATCGAGCCCCAGGAAACCAGCTTGCCGATCGGTTCGCGGAAGGGTTCCACGAGCATCGAAATCGAACCTCCAAACGTCATGACCATCTTGGGCCCCTTGAAACTGTCGACGATATCGGGGTGGGTCATGGGTTCGAAGGCAAGTGTGACGTCCTTCTCGTCCTCGACTCCCACGAAATCGAGGGAGTTGAGATACGACGGATCGGCCGCGCAAACGATATGGGGCCTGATCCCGTGCGTCACCAGCTGCCTGAAGGCGGTGTCGGTTGCGATGATGAGGAACCGCTCCTGCACTTCCTGCAGGAGGTGAACGTTCTTTTCGAGGGACGGCCCTGCTGCGACCAGGATCGCCGGGTTTCCCCGGAATTTCCCGAAAAGCCGGCTGACACCCGGGAGCCGGACGGTTTCGGGAAGGTTCACGAAGGTGTTGACATGGAACTCGTTGCCCAGATACATGAGCGTTACCAGGTTTCCCCTCGAGCGCCGGCTGAGATAGCGGATCTTCTCCTTCAGACGTGTGCTGAACTCGGGGAACCTCGCGAGGGTCGCCGGGTGTTCGAGGATCGCGATCTTCTCCACCACGGCCCAGTCGAGGAAGATATTCCATGCATCCCCGATCTGGTCTGGTGTCATTCCTATGCACCAGTCGAGTCGGAAGTCCCCGAGCAGGTTTCGCATGTCGCGGGACGAAACCGCCTGGAAGAAAACCTTGGGGTCGGGCTCGATGACCAGAACCTGGTGCTTCCACTCGGTGGAGATCAGGCGTTCAACGACCTGATCTATGGAATACCCCAGCCCCATTCCGAGCATCACGATGTGGGAATGACCCTGGACTGCGGATTCCACCTGGCGTCTGGCTTCGGTTTCAGGGTCGTACTTGCTGTGATAGGTGAAGGATTTCCCCTCCTCGTTCTTCACGGAAAGGGTGGGAGAACCGTTGCGAGCCTTCTCGACGATGTAACCGGAAAGGCCCGAACCGCCTCTCTCCCGCTCCACAAGGGCGACCAGGTGCGGGTGTTTGGCAAGTTCCGTGGCATTCTGGGCGAGAAAATCGGTCATTTCGTTTTCCCGGGGAAACCAGGCTCATCCAGGCCCGGGTTTCGCCGAAACACGCTCCTTGACTTCGTTGAGGATCTCCCTGACGACCTTGAAAATCTCCGGAAACTCGTATTCCAGGACGTCAGCCATGGCCACCCAGTCCTGGCTTTCCTGGCTGGTCTGGAGTGTCTTCATCTGCTCCTCGAGTTTCGCGAAGATCTCCTGGCGCCGGATCTCGATGGATGACTCGACCATCACTTCCGCGAACCCCTCGGAGAGATTCTTCAGGACCATCGAAAGCCATTCGATGGCATCGAGGAACTCGAGATGCTTGTCCATCGCTTCCTTGACCTTGCCCAGGCGGAGGTTGCCTGCGATCTCGGCCCCCGTGGTGGTGAGGAAATCGAGACCCTCGCCACCGGTTTCCAGTGCCTGGAAAAGATGCTCCCGAAGGGTTGGACGGGTCGCGGAAAGGTCGATCCGCCGGCACCCAAGGAGTTTCAGGCTTCCAACCGCATCCGGGTCGTCAAGATCGATCGGATTTCCGTCAACAGTGACCTCCTGGAGAATCCAGCCTCCCTTTTCGATCTCCTCCTCCACGACCTTGAGAAGGTCTTTGAGGGTGTCATCGGGGGAGATCTGATCGAAATCCAGCTTTTCCCCGTTCAAGAAGATATCCAAAGCATTCCCTTTCATGACGACCGGCCTGCCCGGCTAGTCAAAAGAAGCACGAGGGAAGAGGGTCGTCGTTCAGATTCGGCTCAATCATGTTATCAGAACGCGCATTGAAATCCCACTCCCCCTTCCCGATCGCTGAGACGGTCCACGGAGGCGGGGCAGGGTCAGGAGGAGGAGGATCCGGTCAGCTGTGCGAGCTGGCTCGCGAACGAGTTGGCCTGATTCTGGTATTTCTGGAGAGCGGTCTCGAGATTCGCGAACTGTTTTATCAGTGCCTCCTCTTTCGAATTCAAGCGCTCCTCCTGCCGGGAGATCTGGTCGTTTATGTAAGAAATTTGGGTGTCCATCTCGCTGTTCGAGGTGGACAGGCCGGACCTTCCGACCCGTTTCGTCAGGAGTCCGTCGCTCTTGGTGAACTCGTTCAGGGTTTCCTTGAGTCTTCGGGCAATTCCTTTTTGCGACTCGGTGTCGCTGCTGTTCCCGAAAAGCTTCGAAACCAGATCGGGGGAGTCGCGGAGAGCCGCGGTCAGCTTGTCCTGGTCGGTGATCTTCAGTTTCCCGACCTGGGTGTCCTGATAGCCCGACCCTATTTCTCCGGTGGTGATGCCGATGTCGGAAAGAGCATCGAAGGTCTTGTCGAGGGATCCGACGATTCCCGACATTACCACGCGCATCCGGCTCCTGACGCTGGAGAGGGTGGAATCACCCGCAAGGAGCCCCTTCTTGTATTCCTCCTCATAATCGGCGATTTCCTCGTCGGAAAGGTCTTTCTCCTGGTCGCTGGTGAGAGGATCCAAAGTGTAGTCATGTTCCTCGTTCAACCTGGTGTAGATGGTGTCCATTATCTCGTTGTAGGAGGTTATGAAATCGTCGATCGCCTTCCTGGCGGTGGTCGTGTCCGCGCTGATCGTGACCGTTTCTCCTGAAGCGTTCGTGACGTCCTTCAGAGTGAAGGTGACCCCGTCGACCACGTCCGAGATCTGGTTCGACTGCCGGACCTGGTCGGCGTCTCCATACATCCCCTTCACGTTGAATATCGCGTTCTTTCCGACCTCCTGCGAGGCGGAGGTGAGTCCCACGGCTGCGAGGAAATTGCTCGTATCGCTGGGGGATCCGATGGAAATCGCGGTGTTTCCGGTCGCTTTCGACGACAGGATGAGCTTTCCCTGGGAGGCATCATATTCTGCCTTGACCCCGGCCTTCGTGTTGCCGTTGATGTTGTCCATGAGTGTGGAAAGGGTCATCGTCGAGGTGTCGTTTATCCTGAAAGCGACCCCGTTGATGGTGAATGAGCCGCTCGTGATGGCTGTCGCGAATCCACCCTTGTCGAGGGAAGCCGCCGTCTGGACGCCGGAGATGGGGCGGCTGGTTTCGAGGGTTGGCCCGGTGTCGAGACCCGTGGTGGTCGCGTTCGAAACCAGGAACGACTGGGTGAAGGTTCCCCCGGCCGTGTCCTCGAGTTTCAGGGAGGCGCCCGAACCTGTTGCCTCGGTCGTGATGACGACCTTACCGGTATCGGAATCGTAGTAGGCCTTGTCGATTCCTGAAACGTTCCGGATTTTTCCGAGGACCGAGTTCAGCGTATCGGTGTCTGCGTTGTAATCGATTTCGGTGGAGGTCCCTCCGACCGTCACTTTCACCTTTCCCGTTCCCCCCGCGGGGAACAGGGGCGAAATACCGGCCAGGTCCTTGAGGAGGACGCTCTGCGCCTGGCCCGCGGTCAGGGCCAGGGTGCCGGTACTCTCGCTGGAAGCGGCGGAAGGCCCCTGCACTCCGGAGATCAACCCGGTCACGGAGAGGAAGTTGCTCGTGTCGGATGCCGATCCGAGCCCGATCGGGTTGGAACTTCCGTCCTTCCGGGTCAGGGTGATCTTGTCCGTGGCGGAATCGTACTTGGCGATTACTCCGGTTGCCGAGGTGATCCGGGCCATGATGTCCTGGATCGTATCGCTGGAGTTGGTCAGGGTCATCTGGACTCCATCGACCGTGAAGGTTCCTGAAGAGATGGTCGAGGGGAACGTCTCGTTGGCGATCTTCTTTCCGCCGTCGAAACTCGACCCGGGAGAGGCAACGCCGAAAAGCGTCTCGACGAAATTTCCGGCGACTTTGTCGAAGAGGAACGGCTCGGTGTCGGCCGTGTTCGTGTTGACCAGGAGTAGTTTTTGGGAGTTTTCGTCGAACCTGAACTCGAGGAGCCGGTCGTCGGGATTTCCGGTCGGCACGCCTTTCTCGTTGAAGGAACCGAACCCGTCGATCTGGCCGTTCAACTCGTCGACCATCTCCTGAACCGTGCTGGTGGATGAAAGGGCCGTCAGATCGAGGGTGAGGGTCGAGGCATCCCGGGTGATCGAAAAGGTCGAAGCCATCTCGATGCCGATATCGCTCAACTGCGTGTCTCCCCCCGCCCGGATGGCCTGGTTGGATTTCTTGACGATCGCGTTCTTGTCGAGTTTGATCCCGGTCGGGGACCCGAACAGCTTTTCGACGATCTCGTCGGCTCCGGCGGGCTGGTCAACTATGGTGATCGTCTTGGAGGAGTCGAGA
This sequence comes from uncultured bacterium, assembly GCA_964428355.1. GTDB lineage: Bacteria > Muiribacteriota > Ozemobacteria > Ozemobacterales > Ozemobacteraceae > CAYRYU01. The sequence goes on along the minus strand of CAYRYU010000089.1, from coordinate 3,008 downwards.
AGGTCGAACCGGATCTTGTTTTCCTTTTCGTCGTAGCTGGCAAGAAGCTTCCCGCTCAGTTCGGCAACCCCGGAAATCGCGGTATTCGTGGCGGAAACCATATCCTCGACGGTTGAGGCGGAGGTCAGACCCAGGGCGAGGGTGTGGGTCACCCCCCCGGAGACGGTCACGTCGAGTGCTCCGGGAGTGGTGATTCCCAGGGATCCGAGGGTGACGTTCCTTCCACCGAGTGTGTCGGTACTCTTGATGTTCCATCCCAATTCGAGAGGAGCGGCCAATCTGGACGAAGAGGTGGCTTTCGTCGAGGTGGCCAGTTGTTTTACTTGCAGGGAGTAGCTTCCCACCTTAGCGGAGGTGTTCGCGGTTGCGCTGAGAACGGATTCATCGGTGGAGGCAACGCTCTTGGAGTTGAACGTTTTCGAGAAAACAAGGTCAGCGGCCTTGTTTTGGAGTTCATAGAGCTTCAGATTGATCTCCTGGAGCATTGTTTTCTGGTAGGTGAGTGTGGAAACCTTTTGCTCCAGTTTGTCGAGCGGAGCCCGCTCGGCTTTCATGATCTTGTCGATGAGGCTCTGGGTGTCGAGGCCCGACGAAAGGCCGCTGAACCAGGTCCTGTCTATGGTGCTCATTCCAGTTTTACCTCCTTGGCCGATGACCCGGGCGTTTCTTTTTCGCCAAATATCCTATCTTGCCACGGCCTCTTCCAAAGGGAAAGAAGTCTCCGTGGACAATCGGCAGTCAGATTGTACGTCGAAAACCTGTCTGTATGGTTACGCTTTTTTGTCGAATATCATTCCGAGATAGTCTCTCATCTTGGAGACCAGGTCCAGGACCTCCTTGGATGGAATTTCACGGATCACCTTGTCCGTGGTCTTGTCGATGACTGAAACCATGGTTTCCTTCGTCCCGTCATGGATCTGGAACTTCAGGGAGCGGTCGAAGATGATCGCCGTCTGGTTGAGCTTGTCGACAGCCTCCTCGACCTTCTCTTTTCTGGCTTCCGGGTCTTTCTGCTCCTGCTCGTTCTTGACCGCTTCCTGCTCGACGGGACTCGGGGTCGCCGAGGTGGGGAGAGTGGTCTCGAAGTCAACTTCGGGGTTCTGGGGTAGCTTGATCGGTTTCACACTTCCAATTTCCATAAAATCACCTCCTGGATTCCCCTTCCTGGAAGCGGGAAGGGATACTCCTCAGAATCCTGGATTCCCAGGACGCGAGCGGGGGGGGGATTCCCCACCCCCGCCCATGAGAACGTTACTGGAGAAGTTGCAGGACCCCCTGCGGGACGAGGTTCGCCTGGGCCAGCATCGCGGTTCCGCTCTGGGAAACGATCTGATCGCGGGTGAATTCGATCATCTCCTGAGCGATGTCGGCATCGCGGATGCGGGATTCGGCGGCGACGAGGTTGCTGTGGGTATTGGTCAGGTTGTTTATGGCGTATTCCAGGCGGTTCTGGATTGCGCCGAGCTTGGACCGTTCGGCTGACACGATATCGACCGCTTTGTTGATCTTTGAGAGCGAGGCCTGGGCCCCCTCGATGCTGGTCATGTCGAGGTTGTTCACGCCAAGGGATTCGGAGGACATGTTCCCGATGGCGATTTTCATCGACTGGCCCGAGTCGGCCCCGATCTGGAACTGGGGCTGGTTGTTCACCACGTGCACCTGGAAGTTCTTGTCTCCCGTTCCCTTCACCGATGCGGTGGTGATACCGGTTTTGGTGGTGATATTGGCATTGATGTAGGTCAGGGCGACAAGGCTTTCCCTGGCGGTTGCCGCGTCAAGGTTTTCCCTGCCGATCCTGGTGCTGGTGAAGGCGATCGTGTCCCCAACCACGTCTCCCCGGATGGCGACCGAGCCGATTGCCGTAATCGCGGCGCTGATGGTGGACGTGAGTTGGTAGGTGGTCGCCATGTCGGCAGTCTGAGAAATCGACAAGGTGGAGAACAGTATGATCGTCACGGAGGCCAACCCGTCGTTCATCGTCAACGACTGGGTGGTTCCGTTCGCGACTCCCTCGACAAATCTTGACAGGCCGTATTTGACGCAGGCGGTATCCTTGCTGGCCGTGACGAACCCGTTATAGGTTCCGTTCATGAAGCCGACCGGGTTCGAGAAGCTCGAGAGGTTCTGGATGGCGAACCGGGTCGGGTCGGCGCTGTTGCCCGGTTCGTATGACAGCCTGATCTGACCGTCGACCACGGTGGCGGTCAATCCCGGGATTGTTGCGCCGGTAGTTATCTGGTCGTTGATCGAACGGGCGATCCCGTTCATGGTCCAGTTGCCGGCGGCGAGCGAGATATACTGGATTACCGGGGCACCGCCGATGCTCGTGACGACGGAGAAGGTGACGTTCGCCACGAAGCTGAGCCCGGTCTCGATTCCCTGGGTTCCCGCGATCTGGGCCGCCTGGGAATCGTAGATCAGGTCGATTCCGTCGACAAGGCCGGTGACACGGTTGGATTCGGTCCGAACCTTGGTCGACGCACCGGAACTGCCGATTGCGGTGACCTCGACGATGTTGTTCTTGGCTTCCCGGGTTACCGACATTCCGAGGGCGTTGATCAGCGCCTGATCCCCGGAGAACCGGATCTCGCCGGTATCCCCGATGCGGCCGGAAACGACCTCGAGATATCCTCCGAGCTCGGCCACGTTGGTGGTTGCGGTAGTGATGACGCCGACCCTGGTATTGACGATATCGAGCTTGCCGGCGGTGACGGTGAGGTTCTGGATCGCGGCTGCGAGCTGATCGAGAGTCATCTGCCGGTCGAGGGTAACCGAGGAGGATTTCGAGTTTCCGTTCACCGTCAATGTCTGGGGGGAGGCGAACACGAAGGCCCCGTTCGCGTCGTAGAACTGGGAGATGTCCTCGAGCTTGGTGTTGCCTTTGGCGAGGTTTCCCGTTCCGTCGTTCACAGTGAAGATCTGGGACCTCTGGATTTCGGAGATTCCACCGGTTTTGAGGGTCATGCTGACGGTCATATCGCCGGTGACATCGGAGGTCGCCCAGGTCA
>CAYRYU010000088.1:0-29720 GCA_964428355.1 uncultured bacterium | reverse complement strand
CAACAGATAAACCGTGCGACAAGTTTCTCGAGTCATGGTCCGGGTCCGCTTCCCCTTCTCCAGAATTCCTCGAACACATGGCTTCCTGCCCCGACTGTGCGGCCCTGGTGAAAACCGCCCGACATGTCCGGGAAAAGTGCTCGATCAATCCCCCCGCCGCCCTCGCCGGGTTGAGGGATCGGATTCTGAAGGAAAGCATTCCCGCGTCCCTTTCTCCGGAGGTTTCTTCCAAACCCGCTCCCGCAAAACCCTCTTATCTCCTCCCCCTCGGAATCCTCTTCTTCGCCCTTGCTGTCGCAATCGGCGTCTTGATCTCCCAACAGGATAAAATGGGGCCAACATACCGGGTGACCGTTCCGGGTGAGGCCGCGACCGAGATTCCGCTCGACCAGCCACTCCATCTCGGCTCCGGAACTGCCAGAATCGAGCTCCCCCAAAACGTCACGTTGGAATGCGACGGACCCGCCTACGCAGCCTTTTCACCCTACCAGGTTCAGCTTTTCTGGGGAAGCTCCAGATTCACCATCGGGAACACACCCGCCACCTTCACGGTCATTCTTCCAGGAGGCAGGCTCGAAGCCAGATCAGCCTCCTTCCGTTGCGACTTTTCCGGCAACGAGATCGAATTGACCGTCGGCTCCGGCTCCGCGCTCATCATCGAGGAGGGGAAGGCTCCCTTCACGCTGGTCTCTGGCGGGAAGGCGCAACTGATCCCGGTCTTGATCCCAACGGGATCAGATTCCCTCGGAATCCTTGAGCCCACGATTTCCTCGGCCACGCACCCGGTTTACGAGACGGACGAGGAGCCCGGCAAGAAGTGACCCGGACCGAAATTCCCCGGATCGGCCGTCAGGGGATCATCCTCTATGTGGTTGTAATGGTGTTCCTCTGCCTTTCCATCCTGGCCCTTCATTTCCTGAGGGTTTCGAGGGAAGCACGGCATGTGGCTTTCCGGTTCGAGAAGGGCGAGGTGGTCCGGCAACTGGCCCAAGCCGGCATGGAGGAGGCTTTCGGCCGCTTTTTCCGGGAAACCGCCGATCCCGGCTCGAAGGCCGGGGTCTGGCTTCTCCAGCGATCGCCAGGTTCCTTCACGGTCGATATTCCCCGAACGGAGGAGCTTGCCGGGAGTTCCGTCTTCGGGTCTTTCCGGGCAAAGGTCAGGGCGGAGACCCGCCTGGTCGATTTCCGGAAGACCGATGGAAAGGGTCGTCCCTACTACGGTCTGGAGGGTGTTGGAACCCTGGAGTTCGCCGTGACCTCCTCGATCGAAATCGAATCGAGGCCTTTCGTCTCGACCAGGTTGACCCGGCACCACGAATACAAGGTCGTTTCGATCGTCAGCCATCGGGACAACTCCTCCCAGCGCCAGTCGTATGCCCAGAACTTCATACTCGACTATCTCCTCTTCACACGAAAGGGCCTCGAGGAGTTCGAGGGCACGGACGGAAAGTCGGTCAACACCGACAGGATCCGGGTCAGGGCGGTCCAGGAATCGCTTCCCCCGGAGCGCCGTGGAAAAATCTTCTTCGGGGGGACAGCGGACCCCTCGACCGGGAAAAAGGTCTTCCTGAATGTCTCGGAAACCCTCCGGACGATCATGCCCCCCTTTCCTGCGCAGGAGATCAAGCGGATCACCCTTCCCGACTGCCTGAAACTGTTCCCGAAACTCCAGGAGATCGAAAACGCCAAACCCGGCTGCCTCAACGGCCTCGAAGGCGTTTTCACCGCCACCCATGAACCCATAGCAAAATCCGCCGATTCGGTGGGGAATCTCTCTTCACTCGAGAAGACCACCAGGAACATCCTCCAAACCCTCGCGACAGGACCCGAGGCGAACCTCGACCCCGGTCTCGAACTGCTTACTCCCGACCCTGCCCTTGCCGGAGACGGGAGTTTCGCCGATTCGATTTTCGAGGGGACCCTCAGGCAGCGTTTTCTCTACCTTGTCTGGTTTTCTCTCGATCTTTCGAGACTTTCCCTCTCCCCGACCGAAGCCGAACAGCTGAACCAGATCGAAACCCGCATCCCCTGCGCGCCCCCATACGACGGTGTGCCCGTGGGAACCCCGCAGCGAACCTTCGTCGAGGAACTCTCCAAGCTCGCGGCACAGCAACCGGCGGCAGCACCTCCAATCCTCTCCAGGTTCGACTCGGATTTTCTGATGAAGGGTGGCCTGACCACGGGCCAGCGGCTGAACCCAGATTCCTTTGCAGGACCCGCGTTCTTCAACAAGGCAGGTTCCGTGATCCGGGAAAGCGATGGCGGCAGCGAGGGATTCGGCCCCTTCGCCCACGTGAACCTCTGGGGAACCCGCATGGAAAGTGAAAAGGACCTCGAGAGGATCGGGGTCCTCGACCGGGAGAACCAGGTAATCAAACTCCGGGGAATAGAATGGGTCGATGGAATCGTGACCCTGGGCGGATCCTCGAAACCGATGCAGATTTCGGGAAAGGGGATCATAATCGCGAAGGGTTTTCGCATCTTGGGAAGCCTGAAAAAAGCCTCTTCCCAGGATATATGCGTGCTTTTCGCTTCCGGCGGGAACATCGAGATCGAGACCGACCAGCCCATCGAAGCGGGCCTGATCGCTCTCGCGAAGGGCGGGGAAGGAGGCCTTGTCCGGCCCCGGCGAACCCTCGATCTGCTGGGTTGTCTCGCCATGGAGAAGTTCGATTCCGGGTCCTGGAGTTCGGCAGGAATCCATGTTCTCCGTTATGACACGCTCTTCAAGAGGCCGGACGACTTGTATCAGATCAAGATCTCCCCCGCGATCAACTTCCAGCGTTTCTCGGAGTCGGATTCATGAGAAGTTGCCGCAACCGGGCCTTCACGTTCCTCGAACTGTTGATCGCCATCCTGTTCCTTTCGGTTGCCCTCCTTTCCCTTTTCCACACCGTAAGCTTTTCTAACAGGGAATCCATGGACGCATCTTTCGAATTCACCGCCATGTCCCTGGCCAGGGAACCGCTTGAGGTGTTCCGGGGTTTCGGTTACGAATGGCTCTCGAAATACGCCGATCATCCGCTCGCGCAATTCCCTGAAGGTTGGGCGGATATCGCGAAAATTGATCCAGACGCGATCTCCTACCCAGTGGATGCCCTCCAGTTCAAGCGATGGATTTCCCTTTCCCCTTTCGTCGATGGCGGAACCAGGGGGATCCGGGTCAAGACAGTCGTTTCGCCGGTTCAGCCCGGAAAAGCCTTTTCCTGGTTGACCCGCTCCCAGATTGAGCTTGAATCCGCGGTCTTCGAGGAGAAACCTCGATGAGAAAACGATCCGAGCGATCGGCCCTTCCCCCATCCCAAACAGGTTATCCCACCCCCCGCTCCCGGAGGGGGTTTTCTCTGGTTGAGGCTTCGATGGTCATCACCTGCGTCCTCCTTCTTTTCTCGGTGACCCTCCAGCTGCTCTCTTATGGCTCGGCAAGCTCACTCGAAGGAATGCAGCAGATCGACACGATCCTGGAGGGAAGACGCGTTCTCAGACAGGTCTACGCGGACCTGAAGAACGCATGCCTCGAACTGGACGGCAGGAAGATGGATTTTTCCTTCACCATGATGCTTCAGGCGAGCGGCTCGATCCCCGATGTCGAGTATTCCTTCCTGAGTTTCCCAGGACAGGGGAGCATCGAGGACGCGGTTCCTGCCACCGCCCAGGGCCGGGCCGACCGGCGCGCAAGCCGCATTACCTACTATCTGGAGGAAAATCCCAGACTCGGGGCGCCTTTCCTCCAGCTTGTCCGGAGGGAACAGTACAACCCCGGGCACCCTCTCGCGGCCCAGTATCCCGAGGGAACCATTTCCCGGGTTCTCAGCGACAGGGTAAGCAGGTTCCAGGTCGACCCACAGACACTCCCGAGCGGGGGAAGGGAGTGGAACGGTTATCGGATAACCCTCCAGCTTCTCGACACGATCCGGCCGGATTCCCTGAAGGGAGTTCCCCTTTCCGATACTCCCGGCAACCTTCCACGGGGTACCCGAATTGCCGATTTCTTCGACGTCGTGTATCCTGAGTTTTTCAGGGCTTTCGCAGGACGCGACATGTACAATCCAAACTGGCATTCTGGAATTGCCGGACCCTGACCCGGGGGAAGCGAGAGGATTGTGGAGAGGCCTTTATTCATCGGATGATTCCGGAACCATTGGTTCGACATTCTAAATGGCTTGTTCATTCCCTGGTCTTCTTCGCCCTCCCCCTGCTCGTGATTCTCTTCGGCCTCGGAACGATATGGGAACACCGGGAAACCGCAGCCCGTGAAGGGGCATTCCGGAAACTCGACGGGCTGCTGCTGGGGATGAGGCGATACGAGGATCCCCTGACCCTCCTGAATCAGAAGCTTTGGGCCATTGCAGCGGCCTCCCAGGGCACCAGCGATTGGACGGGCTTCTTGAAAAAGGCCATTTCCAGCTTGCGAAAGCAGTTTCCCAAAACCCTCGAGTTCGCCGTTGTCGACCGGAACGGCGATCTGATCCCCGATTTGTCCACCACCGATGTCTCGAGTCGTTTCCTTAAAAAGTTCTTCGAACTGCAGACCTTTCCTATCAGCCGTGATGAACGGTTCCAGGGCCTTCAGAAGATCTGGCCGATCATGCGACACTACGTCGGACAGGAGGGAACGGTCGAACAGTTTTCCAGGAAGACGGGAGAAAGCCTTTCGTTTGTCATGGTCTCGATCGAAAACCGGAAACGCTGGTTCGGATACTGGTTTTGCCCGCAGGGAGCGGTTTTCGTACATGTCAACCGGATACCGGGTTGGCCTGTGCTCGGGATCCGTACCTCGCTCCGGAAAGCGTCAAGGAGGCTCGGGGCTTCCGGAATCCGCTTGGGGCTTCATGACCTGAAAGGGGCGGAAAACCCCGATCCAGGCCTCTCGATCGAAATGGGGAGGTTCCTTTCCTCGGGCAATGAGCATTCCGAAACCACCGGCCACCTTTTCAGCTTCATGCCGGTCCAGGACACCTGGGTCCTTTGGGCATCGATGCCCCTGCCGAAAGCCGCCGACCTTTCCTTTCGGAGGCGGACCGCAGCTTTGCTGGGAATTCTCGTATTCTCTCTCCTGACGGTCTTTTCCCATCGCGTCATCGTCAGGGAAAGCGGGTTCCGCCTCTCGATCCGCCAGAGGCTCGTTCTTCTGTTCTCCTTTGCGGGAGGTGGGCCCCTGTTGATGATGACCCTGATCGGTTGGGACTACATCTCACGGCTCGAATCCGCCCGCAAATTCGACCATCACCTGGAAATGGAGCGGATTTTGAGATCCTTCGATTCCCGGTATCCCCAGATCCGTGGAAGAATGGAAGCCCGCCTCACGAAGCTTCTCCACGGGCGCCATTTCGAGACACCGGATGACAAGGCATGGATGTTCGAAGCCCTGAAACGTCTCCAGGGTGAAACCCGACCTGAAGAACTTATGGTGATCGATCGCGAAGGAAAAGTCGTCCATTGCACGGTTCCCGTTGATGATTCCCAGAAAGAGATCGGGAGAAACTGGATCGGGCGCCTTGGCAGGCGGGTTCTGGAAAACCTCAACCAGGATGAGTCCGGACCAGGCCTCGAGATCGAACTTATCGCGGATTCCGTTCCGGGGTTGGGCTTGACTTCGATGATGGGAAGCATGATGCGTGACCTTGGGAAGATGGTTCACTTCGTGTTCGCGGACAAATCGAAATGGATGATCTTCCTTCCGGTCTACTCCAGGGCAGGCAAGGCGACTCACGTCGTCCTGGCCTTTTGGGACGATCTCGAATCCGCCTACATAGGGAACCACCTTCTGGACATGCAGCGCCAACGCCCGGACACGGTCTTCTTCGTCTGCACGGACGGCGAGAAGTTCGGTTTCCCGAGGTCCTTTCCCCTCCTTCCCAAGATCCGTCCTTTCCTCCGAGGCCTGTTCCTCCGGCAAGCCTCGTCATTTTCTTCGTTGAAAACGCGAGAAAAGAGCTACCTGGTGACCGGAATCAAGGGCAAGGAACTGGGCCGGATGTTTCTTGTCGCAATCCACGACAGCGGAATACTCTCCACCGAAATCGCCGCCCTCCGGAGGAAACTCGACCTGTTCCTCGTTGCCAGTTCGATGATATGCCTCTTCCTTGGCCTCATCCTCTCCCAACGGTTCCTCTCGCCCATCCGGGACCTTTCCGAAGGCGTCAAGGCGATCCAGGGGCGAAAATTCGACCATTTCGTCCCGACCGATAGCCACGATGAGCTCGGAGACCTTGCACGAACCTTCAACCGGGTCCTTGCCGGCCTTTCCGACCTGCAGGTGGCCAGGATCGTACAGGAAAGCCTCGCTCCGGATCGGGAGATCCGCCTTGCCCAATACAGGGTTTCGGGGAAAACCGTTCCGGCCGTCGAGTTGGGGGGCGATTACTTCGACATCCAGCCGTTGAAGGACGGGAGGCTCCTGATCGTGATCGGCGACGTCACCGGGCACGGCATCCAGGCTTCCCTGGTCATGGCCATGGCAAAAGGGATCGTCGAGGATCACCTCGATGAATCACCTTCCGCCGAGTTCCTCCTCGGGCGGCTCAACAAGGTGATAATGAGAACCCTGAAGGGGAAACGCATGATGACATGCTTCATCGCAATCCTGGATCCTGTCAGCCACTGCCTCGACTCCGCAAACGCCGGTCATTGCTACCCCATCCTTTTCCGAAAGGGGGAAACCCCGAAGATGTTGTCGAAGGGGGCGTTCCCTCTCGGTGGAAACAGGCACGGGAAGTTCCATATCGAGACCGTGCAACTGAAGCCCGATGACAGGATTATCTTCTACTCCGACGGGTTCATCGAAACACGCGAATGGCCGGGCGACCCCGGCGGATATACCGCCCTTATGGGCGACATCGGCAACATGTTGAAAACCGGGGCAACCGTTTCGGTCGATTCCATTTTCGCCCTTCAGACCGCTCTACCGCGCTCGGGTGCCGCGGAGGACGACGTGACCGTGGTGTTCCTGCACCGCAACGGATGACCCGGATTTGGCGTTTCTATTTCAGACCGCTTTCGAAGATCGAGATAACGGGGAGGTTGGAACTCGATGAAGACGAATCACTGGTTGCCAGTCTGCAACTTTGGGGAGGCACTCCGGCTGGGGCTTGTCGCGATTATGGTGATGGTTTCATCAACCGCCAGCTTGGGACAGATAATCGACGGGGATACCCCGATCAGGAAGATCCCCGGCCTCGTGGCCGTGATCCTCTACGAAAGGACAGGAGGAGACAGCCCAACCCCGCTGATTTTCCCCATCACCGATTCACGACTGACGGAACGCGTCGGGGGAAAACTGACCTACGGTCGGTGCGACTTCTCCGGGGCGGGATTGGAATTCTATGACGTTTTCCTTTCCGATCCTGATGGTTCCCCGAATCCCGACGGAAGCTTCGTCACGGTCGAGGCCGAGTTTCCCAACCCCGATGAAAAGGCGGGAGGGGGTCTGAACATCGCCGATATCGCCCTGGGTTTCGGGAAAGGGAATACCCAGTATGCGACCTGGGTTTCCAGCTTCGTGGCTCTCGGGAAAAACGCGATCTCCGATTCGGCCAGGTTCGCCGTCGACGGAAATCTCCAGACCCACACCACCATGGGAAACACCTTCAGGCAGAACCGCCGGCTCAGGATCACCGTGGGCTTCGAGGGAAGAGTCGTTCTCTGATCACTTTTCCAGGATGATCCCGGTGAGCGGTTCGACCTTGATCGTGGAACCCTGGACCTGTGCCCCCTGAGGCTTTTCGATAGGCGTCGTTCCCGCAACCATTGCATCTGCGATGAACCTGGCACCCGCCGCCTCGGGGGGAAGAGGAAAGCTTCGGGCGGTTCTGTCGGCATTTACGAAAACGAAGTACGTCTTTCCGTTCGAGGAACGGCAGCTGTAACCGATTGCGACATCCTCCCCGCTATTCCCGGCCGCTATCAGGTTGACGTTCTGCCCGATCAGCTCGCGATCACCCAGACGGAAGGCGTCGGCTGACCGCCTCAGTTTGATCAATCCCCTCGTGTATTCGAAAAGTTCCTGCCCATCCGGGGTCTGAAGTGCAGCCCAGTCGAACCGATTGATGACATCCGAGGAATCGTACGAGTTGCGGATGAAGGGAGTCCCCTCCTTGTTCTCGCCCTCGGGAAGCCCCGGGCCCCGCCATTCCTTGGTACGTCCCATTTCCTGGCCGGCATGAAGGAAAGCGATTCCCTGCGAGGTAAGCAGGATGAGATTTCCCAGCTTGATCCGCCTGAAGATCTCCTTCCGGTCCTTCCGGGGATCGAGCTTCAATGCGCAACAGATCGTGTCGTGCAGGGTCAGTCCGTCGTGCGCCTCCAGATACTGGACGACATTCGCCGGCGATCTGGCCTCGAAGTTGGTGGGCTGGCCGATCAGGTCCTGGAAGAAATTCTTCACCGGTTGCGGTTTTCCCGTCAAGAACGACGGAACCCCTTCGCTGAAGCCGCCGAATTTCACCACATCGCGGAAGCTGTCGGAAAAGACCGCCACATCGTCGGTGGCTTTCATCCAGTCCTGGTCCGCGCCATTGGTTCCCTCCGGGCCGTTGTACATCTTCCATCCTTCGCCAAGGAAGAAAACCCCGGGATTCGCCTTGGACGCCTCGGAGAATGCGGCCGAAATCGTCTCGGTATCGATCAGTCCCATCAGGTCGAACCGGAAACCATCGACCTTGTACTCTTTCGTCCAGTAGGCCACCGAATCGACGATGAGCTTCCGGACCATCTTGTTGGTGGTCGCCACATCGTTCCCGCACCCTGAGTTGCTCGTGAACTTCCCATCGGGACCCTTCCGGAAAAAGTACCCGGGAGCGATCGGCTCGAAGATCTCGGTTCGCGCGACGTGGTTGTAGACGACATCGAGGATCACACCCATGCCGGCCTTGTGGATCCCCTCGATCAGTTTTTTCAGCTCCTTTATGCGAAGAACCGGATCCGCGGGATTCTCCGAATACATCCCTTCCGGAGAAAAATACCCATGCGGATCGTAGCCCCAGTTGTAGTTGTTTCCCTTTACCGAATACTCCATTTCCCTGGTCCCGCTTTTCGACTCGTCCCCGTAATACCAGGACTGGACGGGGAGAAGCTGGACGTGTGTCACACCGAGGGATTTGAGGTGATCGAGCTTCTCGGCGAAAGCCCCGTAGGTACCGAATCTGGCCTGCGTTTTCAACCCGGGATCGGATGTGAAATCCCTGACATGGACTTCGTAGATCACGGCATCCGTCCGCTTCTTGAATCCATCGATAACGGCATAGCCGCTTACCGAACCCGCCCGGGAAGGATCGACGAGCGCGGCTTTTCCAACCTGGTCCTCCGGCCCGTTCGTGAACTCCGCCATCGACCGGGCATAGGGATCCAGAACACGGGCGGTCTTTCCGCCGATCGTGGTCTCGAACTGGTAGAAACCGTTCACGATCCCTCCGCCAGTGCCGATCCGGGCCGGATCCAAAGTGATCTCCCACACCCCATTGTCAGATTGGGTCAGGCTTTTCCGGTCGACTTCCTTTTTCTGGTCCCTGGGGTCGAAGAAGATCACGTCCACCTTCGAACTTTGCGGGCACCAGAATTTCAGGGTGACCCCGCCCGTGCCAAAGCCGAGTCCTAGGTCGTTTCCCCCGTAAAAGGGAAGGTTTCCGGAGGCTTCAGGCCCGGAAATCCCCGGTGTCTGGTCAACCGGAGGGGCTCCAATGGAAAAACCAGCAGGAAAAAGGAGGACACCCAGGAAAACCCAGATCCAGACGCGATTTCTCACCATTCTCAGCCTCCGGCATATTGACTCAAGCGATAACCCAATTCTCTCACGAATCCCCCGCCCGAGAAAGCCACATCTTTCCCCAAGGAGCCGCGATCGAAAACCGCGCCGCATGATCGAAAGAGCCCCTGGACTAGTGAAGCCCCCGCGGAGCCTGCCGAGTTTGCAGGACCGAGCTTTTCGGACCGCGCAGGTCGGGCCGCGCAGGTCGGGCCGCGCAGGTCGGGCCGCTCAGACCGCTCGTTGCAGGATGACGATCGTGACGTCGTCCTCAGGGACAACGGCCCCTCCACGACGAGAAGAATGCCAGTTCCGAATGTTCGTTTCCGTATCCCGGGCAGACCGCCCAACAAGTGTTGGGAGAGCTTTCTGGAAAACCTCGGGCGTTGGGACCTCCTCTTTGAGGGGGATGGCGCGGAAAATGCCCTCCGAATATAGGACCAGGCATTCGGAGGGTTTCAAATCCAGTGACCCGTCGCCGAATGCCCTCGGGATGCCACTCCCGAGAGCCTTTTCCGGGGATCCAACAGGAACCGCGGCTTCGGGGCAAACCACCAAGGGCGGGAACGGGCCGGCATTCGAAACGACCAGGTTCCGGTTCCGCGGGTCGAATATGGCCACGCAACAGTTCATCTCAACCCTCTTCCGGAAGCTGGTTCCCAGAATCCGGTCCATGAGCGCGAGAATTTTCCCGGGGCTGTTCGGATTCCCCGGATGGGAAACAATGGCTTTTGCCATTCCCACGACCAGAGCGGCCGAAACCCCGTGACCCGTGGCGTCTCCAAGTATGATCAACCATCTCCCGTCCGGGAGCGGGAAATAGTCGAAATAGTCCCCTCCGACACGGCGCGCACACAAGGAAGTCCCGAAAACTTCCCAACCGTCTCCCGCCAGGGAAGTCTGCGGAAGGATCGCGTCCTGGACCACGCGCGCAATCTCGAGATCCGCCATCCCCTCCATCAAGTCATCGAGACTGCGCGACAACCGGCCCAGCTCGTCTTCCGCGTTAACCTCGAGCCTGAATCGGAAGTTTCGGGCACGCATCGCCTCGAGACCTTCACCGATCCGGGCGATCGGCTTCAGGAGATGTCGGGAGACCCGGATTCCCACTATGCAGCCAAGGATCAGAACGAGACTCCCGAAAAGACACAGGGTATTCCGGATGGATCGGATCCCGGTTCGGATTCCGCTGTCGGGCTCCACGATGTGGAAACGGGTGGTTCGGTAGAGGTGTGTAGTAGTGACAGAATGCAGCTTCCGATCCTCCCCATCGAGGAAGGCAGTGTGCAGGGGGAGTGACCTCCCCGCCATCTCTTCCCTCAATCCCTCGGCTTGTACGGCGAAGGGGAACGATCCGGGAACCCCCTCCGGATAACCGGTTCCCCGGCAATAGAACAGCCTTCCAGGCCACCGCTCGTGGAACCGGGGCATTCCCCGGTTCAAAAACTCCCTGAAAAGGGCGCCATCCTCGTCGAAATACATCCCGCAAAAGGGAATCCCGCCTGCAATGTCCTTCCAGACAAAGGAGAAAAGCCGGTAGAATTCCTCATGCCCCAGTTGGAACGAAAAGACCCCAAAGATCGAGGTCCAGGCCATGCCCAGAAAGTAATCGGCATCGATTCCGAACGATTCGAAAGCCATCCTGATCAGCTCATCCTTGGGATCGACCGCTGGTTGGACACTTCCAACTTCATCCGTCCGGCCCAGCCCAAATGCGATCTGCCGGCCCAGGAAGCCCATGGCCTTTTCCAGGAGCGAGGCGTTTTCGACGATGTACCTTTCGTAGAGAGGCTTTCCCTTTCGGTCGAAGAGGAACAATCCTCCGGTGGGGAAATCGCGACTGAACGATGCCATGCCCTCGAGCGCTTGGATTGTCCCCGGAGATCCTGTCGCGAGGGGAACTCCCGACCGGCTTTCGATCCTGGCCTCAACCGAGGTTTGGAAATCCAGGAAACCCCGTTCCATCTCCCCGAAGATCCGTTCGTGCCCAACTTCCAGGTCGCGTTCGAGAAGCTTCCCCCGATCCTCGAGAAAATCCCGTGCCACGAACCCGAACAGGAAGAGTGGGACGGCAGCAGCATAAGCGAAAAGGAATAGCAGCTTCGAGGAAAGCGACAGGGCTGGCCGAAGCCTGACAAAACCGAGGACGAGCAAGGGGAAGAACACGAAACCGATCATGACCGCCCCGATCCGTACCCGTGCGGAACTCATTTCCCATTTTCGGAAAGCCTGGTCCCTTGTCCGCACCAGGAACACCTTTCCAAGGCCGATACGAGCCATCCCCCACGATTCTCCATCGGCGAAAACCACCTGACAATCCTCGCTGCCAAGATTGCAGAGAATCTTCACCAACTGACTTGGGTCCTCGGCAGAAAGCGGGGGTAGAACCGCCTCCTCTCCCGCCTTTCGGGATGCTCCTTCCCGCCTTTCCGCATGCGGATCGGAAAGGGTCCACCGGTCCGGGGAGCCGGTCAGGTCGAGAATTCCCTGACGGCAACCCGGTTCGAACGAAGGCGACTGGTACAGGAAGAATTCACACGAAAACCTTTCCCAATCATCAGGAATGCTTATCCAGACGATGAACCAGGACTCCCCCGGATTCATTCGCGGTGCGACAGAGAAAAAGGCCCGCTTTCTGGTGAGCGCACCCCGGAAAACCGTCCTTGAAAGATGTTCGAGGGGGTTGGTCACCAGGGGGCCGAACAGACTCCGGAAGCGGGAGAATTGGACAACGCTCTTCCCTTCCTCCTCATGATTCATCCGCGTGAACCACTTCCCGAAGTCGTTCAGCAGGGAAAGCCGGTCCGACAAGTCGGAGCTGGAAGCAACCACGCGATCCATCGAATCGAACAGGACAAACTCGAAAACACCAGGGAAAGCATGCTGGAGGTGTGCGAACTTCCTCCCCAAAACTTCGGCGGGAGCGGAGGCCGCATGAGCCTCGTCCTGCCAGGCGCGAAACAGACCAGTTTCCGGAACCGTGACGGCTCGCTGGACCGACCTCAGGTAAGACTCGAGCGAAGCAGCGAGGGCCTTGCGTTGGGCGGAAAGATCTCGTCCCAAGGCACCTTCCGACCAGGCCACGAAAAGAACCACGGGTACCATTGCCAGGAGAAGGCTGAACAGTATTGCTTTTCCTGCCTCCGACAATCGGAGGATCATCGAATTCCTGCCCATCAGGCCGCTCCCCCTCCGTTACGGCCCCTCTGGATCACCAGTATCGTCACATCATCCTCCGGGGGGTCCTTGTCCGTCATGGTCCTGAACCAGTCACGTATTGCGGCTTCCGTTCGGGCCGGGGATTCCCTGACCAGTCCAGGCAGGACCTGCTCCAGGATATCCCACCCGAGCATCTGGCCGTCATGACCACGCGCTTCCATCAACCCGTCGGTGTAGTAGACAAGACAATCCTCGGGTTCCAGTGCGATTTCGGCTTCGCTGAAACGTGCTTTCGCGGCACCGACGGGGAACCCGGACAATCCCTGGGAAACTGCTCGGCCCTTCCGGATGAGGAAGGGAAAAGGGTGTCCCGCGTTTGCCCAACGGAAACGTCCCGATGGAAGGTGAAGGATTCCGATGGCACAGGTGATCATCTTCTTCCGGTGGAGACTGGAAACGAGTATCCTGTGCATCATCTCGAGAGCTGCGACGGGCGTCCGATCGGTGGACGGATGGCTGAGGATGGCCTTGACCATGC
Organism: uncultured bacterium; assembly: GCA_964428355.1. Classification (GTDB taxonomy): domain Bacteria; phylum Muiribacteriota; class Ozemobacteria; order Ozemobacterales; family Ozemobacteraceae; genus CAYRYU01. The sequence goes on along the minus strand of CAYRYU010000088.1, from coordinate 16,281 downwards.
TCACCACCAGTGCAGCCCCGACCCCGTGGCCTGTCACGTCGCCGATGACGATGATGACATGATCATCATCGAGCGGACCGTAATCGAAGTAATCACCGCCCACCCTGCTGGCGGTCACGCAGGAACCGAAAACCTCCCAGGCTCCCGCCTGCAATTTCCCCCGCGGGAACAGGCTTTCCTGGACCGTACGGGCGACTTCAAGGTCCGCAAGATCCGTCATGATCGAGTTCATGAGACGGGCGAGCATACCAAGCTCGTCCGCAGAACCCTCCGGAATCCTGACCTCGAAACGACGGTGCTCCAACGCTTTGACTCCGGTTTCGAGATTCCGTATCGGAAGCAGGAACATACGGGTAAGGAATGTTCCGATTAGAAGCCCCGCGCCCAATATGGCAAGGGTGACGAAGCGAAGCTTCCAGGCAAGGCCGGAAAGTTCGCTGCGGATTTCCTGGTCCAGGACTATCCCGAGAAGCCGGAACCCCTTCAGCTCCGTTCCCTGGATTCCCGTCAGAAGCAACCTCCCATCGCCGCGGGAGATGAGTTGTCGCACACCAGGGGTGGAGGAACGGATGCGGCTCGCAAGGGAAAGCGCTTCCGACCTGTACCGAAAACTCCGTGGAATCCGGGGATCGGTCGGGGTCTCACCACAAACGAAAAGGCCTCCGCCTGAAAACCGGCGACTGAACGCCGCGTGGACCTTCCGAAGGTAATCAACCTGCATGGCGGTGCGATCCCAGGAAAACAGGACCAGGTGGGTGGCCCTGCCTTCGGGGGTTCCCAGGGCAACGCACGCGAGGTAGAACTGGCGGGTCTGCAGGTTGTAGTGGTGGAAGAACCACGGCCTCACAGGACCGGCCGCGGGAAGAAGGCCGGTTTCGATCCCGACCTTGTCGTCGGGTGAACCATGGTGATCTACGGCTTTCCCCTCGGTTTTCTCCGGACCGCCCGGCGGAGGCGCGGAATCGGCATTGCATCGCTTGAGAAGCACCCGGGCATTCTTTTCGAGGAACCTCCCCTCTCCCCCTTTCACCTGAGCGGACCCGGGCTTCCGGAACGAGAAAACAGGTTTCCCAACTTCGTCGAAAACCTCGCAGGAGTCGAAGGCGAGACGTTTTTTCCAGATGTCCAGCTCTCGCAGGAAGGAATCCAGCGGGTTCTCCCCCGGCCGGACGTCGGGGCCGAAGACCTCGATGGCCTGTCGAAGCCTTCCGATGTGCAGGCTGAAAGCTCGGTCGAGAGCCATGAGGTTCCTTCCGCATTCCTGGAAGACCTCGTCCTCCAGGATCGCACGACGCTCCCCAAGGAACTGGTCTGCGGTCCACCCCATGATGACGAGCGGAACCGCGGAAGTGTAAAGGAATGCTGCGACGATCGTCGTCCGGCTGGATGCCTGCTTCTGAATGAGTCCTGGGAAAGCGCTCAGCAAAAGGAACAGAATGGTCGGAACGACGAGAGGGAGCCAGATCCGTTCCAACCTGGAATCGGCCCCACCACCAGTGTCGGTGAGTTCTCCGAGAACCCAGACCGAGGGAGCCAGGATCCGTCTTTGGATAAGCCGGTTCCCAACCCAACGCCTGTCATCGGACATTTCCCCGAGGCTCTTCCATGAGGGAACTCCAAGCTTCTCCGACAGGCTGCGCTCGGACTCCCCCCGAAAAGCGGCGTGAAGCCGGATGTTTGCAAGACCCCTGTTGAGCCGGTTCAGGCAATCCTCGAGAGCAACTTCGGCAAGCGGTTTCGAAGGCTCGAAGAAGATGATGAAGGTCCCCTTATCCCCGGGCTTGGAGAGGAAGACATATCGCTCCCGGGGTGGAAAAGACGAGAACAGGAACTGACCGTGGATCTCCATTCCTCTCGGAACGTGCCCGAGGAACCCCTGGATGAACGATTGGGTGAGCGAGGAAGGCGGTTCACCCAGCTGTACAAAGGACCGGTATTCCCGGACGAACCTCCGGGACAGGGATCGCGCAACGGGACGATCACGTATGTCAGGATCAGGAGAACCGTCCGGCAAGAGACGGACCATGGAGACCATCCCGGGAAAACGCTTCCGGAGTGCCTCCCGGATGCGCTTCAGGAACTCCTCCCCCTTGCTCGATGCGGAAAACCCACGCTCGATCCTGCCGAACAGCATGGAAAAGTATTTCATCGGATCCGCTGAGGGTTCCGCGCAACCGATCGCCTCGTCCAGTTTCTCTTCGAGACTCGAACGGCGTGCCGATTCGGGATCCGGACGTATCAAGCCCGAGCCGAGGGAGGCCAACACGAACGGGAAAAAGAGAAGCAGGCAGAGAAAACCCCGATTTCCGGAAGAGTTGATTCCGGATGCTTTTGGCATGGGATTGCGCGAAAATGGTTCGATTCAGATCACCCCAACCATTTGTTGCCTTCGATTTGCTTCATTTGAGAACCGTTTTTCCCATTACCGGCAACAAAACCTGGTTCTCGAGCCTCCTCCGCCCTTCCACCGACCACACGCGACCACGTCCGAAGAAGTAACTCCGCCAGCCTTGTCACTGCCCTTCTAGGAGTTCCTGTGGACGCTGAATTCCAGATACGGTGTCACGATCTCGAAACCGAGCTTCTTGTAGCAGGATATGGCCGCCCGATTGTTCGCAAAGACGTTCAGCCCGATGTTGTCGACCTTCTTGAGCAGCGACCGGCACAGGTCGCGCGTGACGATCGTTCCCAGGCCCTTCCGTCTGTGGGAGGGCGCGGTGGCGATGTTCCCGAGCGCGGCAACCTTCATTGAAGGCGAAAAAACGTGCACGCCGGCGATGCTGACCAGGCGTGCCCCTTCCCTGACCCCAAAATACTCCCGAGTTTCGAGCATCCGCGGATCGAACCAGTTCGCGGGGTAGCTTTCCTTGTACAATTGCAGCACTTCCGCCAGGTTCTCGGGACCAAGGCGTTCCGCCCTGGACTCATCGGGGCCCAGGGTGAGGGTGGGCTTCTTCAGGCTCATTTTCAGATGCTCGTGGGGGGATTCCACCTGGAACTTCCCCTGGAAGCCGGCCTCCACCCCTGGAGAAACATGGGCATAGAACCAGTGGGGCAGGAGGTCGGAAAGTTCCCGGATCAGTTCGACCAGCGGGGGAACACTTCCCATGGCGAGAAGGGTCGGATGGACGAGCCCCACGTAAAGCATCACCAGGGAGGAAATTCCACCCTTGTCTTTCCCACCGAACCAGAGAGTCTTGGGCCAGAAGAATTCGTCGAGATCTCCGAGTTCGTATATGTGCAGGTCCGTTTCCCGGCGCAGGAACTCCTCTATGACCGCTTTCTCGTGAAGGCAGATGAACCCCGTCATCTTCCACTCCCTCCTTCTGTCGAAGGATGGCGTGGCAGATCAGCTCGCAGTGGTGGTTTCATTCCGGGTTTCCGTGAACGCGATACCACATTTTGCCCGCCGATGTGTCCGAATCGGACCTCTGAACAACGCACCCTTCTTCAGTATATTGGCTCATTGCTCAAAGGTATTGCTTTTTCACCAGGGATTCAAGCAGCGGACGTTCCTTGCCGGAACCGGGTTCCAGCGGATCCCTCGAATCTTCGGCTGTCCCGCCGGCTCAGTCCACGCGGTACCATTTCTTGCTCAGCAGAACCCCGTCCTTGAAATGCATCTTCGTCCCGAAGGACTTGGCGAGGAAGGGGATCCCGAGCTGGTAGAAGGCGCCCCCGGTGACGGTCCGGCCGGGAAGGGCACGGCTGAACTCCTGGGCAACGGGATCGGACCCACGGCCGGTCTTGCACCCATTGAGGTTCACCTTCGCGTCTGGAGTTAGAACCGTTCGGAGAAGCGGGGTGATGTCGATGTCGCGTCCATCCTTCATGTGGGCGAGAACCGATTTGTTGGTGGCGATCAGGAAGGTGCCCGCCCCCATCTGTTGGAGTTCGGGAGCACCGTGACCTTTGATCTCCAGTTCCGTGATCTTGATTCCCTGACGATTGAGGTCCTGGAGAAGGGCAACCAGGTCGTCGGTCGTGGATGATCCGACGCTCCGGGAAACCTTCTTCCCGTTCTTCATGTAATAGACCGTGGTCTTGTTGCTCATCCGGAAACCGCCGGAGTTGTCGGTCTTCACATCCGTCCAGGTGGTTTCGCCCTTCGCGGGTTTTGCGGACGCGGGGGAAGTTTTCGCTGGAGCGGGTGGAACTTCCGGGGCGGGAAGGGAAGAAACCTCACCGGAGCTGCTTTCCGCCACTCCCACAGCGTCTTCATCGAATGGGCCGGCAAATGCGACCTGGAAAAAACCAACGAAAGCCATGATCAACATGACCACGAGCATCATTTTGTTTCCCATTGTAAATTCCCTCCAATCCAATCGCCCTTTTTCGGTCTCACCCTTCCATACGATTCAGGGAATGAATGGGTTCAATTTTTGTTTCATATATCTGGACCGTCCCCATAGAATATGTCTCGGAGCCTCTTGGGGAGAGGTGAGTTGTTTTCTCCGACATTGTCTCGTTGTTTCGTTCGAACAAAAGCTTCCTTTGATTCGTGACGTTAAAGATTCACATGTCCCCCTTTTTCCCTAAGCCTTTCCCCGCCACTTTCCGATGGATTTCCTGAAAGGTCTTTGGAAGAATTCCTTTCGGCAATTTTTGGATTCGCAGATTCGGTGAAAGGGAAATCATGGGAAGAATCACGCTGGGAAGAACCCTCGGCCTCTTTTCTTGTCTCCTCGTGCTCGGGTGGGTTATCGGGTGCGCGGGGGGAGGGGTCGGAAATGACCCGCTTCCGGGATTGGCCAAAGGGGTTTTGCGAATTTCGGGAAGCATTCTATCATCCCGGGACCTGGTGACCTCCATCCGGCCTGATATCCTTCCCGACTCGGGGGTTTCAGGTGCGGAGGTGTTCCTGGAATCAAACCCCGCAGTGCGCACCTTCTCCGGCGTAAACGGGGTCTTTCATCTCAGCCCGGTTTCCCCGGGATCCCATCGGGTGATAGCCAGGGTCCAATCGACCAGCGGGGCTTTTTTCAAGGCCCGATCCGCGGTCGTCACCGTTTCCGAGGATTCTCCCGAAGGAAAGACGGGAACCCTGGTTCTCGCCGAGGCCGACGGAAGCATGGTCGGAATCTTGCGGGACGCTTCGAACAACCCCATCGTGAACGCGGTCGTGACCATTTGGGGCGAATCCGTAACCACCAACACCAGCGGCCGGTTCACCACTCCCCCTATTCCTTCCGGCCAGCTCGGAACCGTCGAGTTTCAGGCCACCGGGTTCCAGACGACATCGATGGAAATCCCCTTCCTGTCGTCGTCCCCGGTCAACCTCGAAACCATGCTTCCCCGAACCGGCGATACCAACCGTCCTCCGGTGGTGACGATCAAGCCATCAGCGACACGGGTCTCTCCGGGAGGAAGCATCAGGCTGTCCGCCACCGCCCAGGATCCCGAGTCCCAGCAGCTTTCACTCGCCTGGGAAACCAGCAGGGGAAAACTGACCCCGGATTCCGGAGGCCTCGGCGCATATTGGATGGCTCCCGACCAGGGAGGACCTGCGACCATCACCTTCGTGGCCAGCGATCCCTTCGGACTCACCAGCCGGTTCTCGGTTTACATCACGGTTAACGGACTTGTCTCCGTCTCACCCACCATCACCGGGTTTTCTCCCGCCGCGAATGCGGTCGGAGTCTCATCCGACACATCCCCCTGGGCCACATTCAACCAGGCGATGGACCCCAAGACCTTGACCGCGTCGAACATCTCCCTGACAGCCAAAGGGGTCTCCATCCCACTTCTTTTCTCGATTTTTCCGAACAACACCACGGTATCCTTCCGGCCCGCCTCTCCGATGGCGGCTGGTACCCTGCATACAGTCACGATTTCCCAGGGTGTCAGGAGCGCCCAGGGAACGGCCATGGAACAGGCGGTAACCTGGAACTTCACGACCGGATCGCTGGGCGGCGATTTCACCCCCCCCACGATCTCGAGTGTCCATCCCGCCGAGAATGCGGTTGGTGTCCCGACCGATTCCGGAATCTCCGTGACCTTCAGCGAAGCCATCGACCCGACATCCCTTTCGACTTCCACTTTCACACTCATGAAAGGCTCGGTATCACTACCTGGGACGGTTGCCCTCAGCTCCGACGGCCGCGTTGCCACCTTCACCCCCTCCGTTTCCCTGGATCCCGAATCCACCTTTACCGCCGCAATCACCAATGGAATCCGTGACCTGGCGCAGAATGCCCTCGTTTCCGGAAAAACATGGAGCTTCTCGACCGGGGATTTCGATCGTCCCGCAGTCAGCCTTTCCACCACCGCTCCCGACCCGACGAACACCGCTCCGATTCCCGTGACGGTCACTTTTACCGAATCGGTAACCGGTTTCACGATCGATGACGTGACGGTTGGAAACGGAACCTCTGGAAATTTCCAGACCCTCCAGGCCGGTGTCCGGTTCTCTCTGGATGTCGTTCCGGGAGGAGCGGGAACCGTGACCGTCGACATCGCCGCCGGAGTCGCCAGCGATTCCTCGGGAAACGGCAACTCTGCAGCTGTGAGGTTGTCGCGCCTGTATGATCCGATCGCCCCTTTTGTAGTGCTGACGACAAACGCCTCTGAGCCCACCAGGACCGTGCCGATAATGGTCACCGCCAGTTTCGACGAACCGGTGACCGGCTTCTCGATCGACGATGTAACCGTGACGAACGGGACCACGGCGAGTTTCCAGACCATCGATCCCAACAAGGTCTTCACGTTCGGGGTTCACCCGATTGCCGTTGGACAGGTCTCCATATCGGTCAAGGCGGGAGTCGCCACTGATTCCGCCGGGAACGGGAACCACGCATCCGTTTCCCTCACCCGCACCTACGTCGGCGAGCGGCCCACGGTATCCATTTCCAGCACAGCTTCCGAATCGACCCGCGTTTCCCCGATCCCGGTTACGGTGACATTCGATTCAATGGTGACCGGTTTCGCCCTCGAAGACATCAACGTGATGGGCGGCGCCAAAACGAACTTTCAGACGATTGTACCCGGCCGGATCTTCTGCTTCGACGTCATCCCGATGGCCGAGGGCGAGGTGAGGATCGATGTCGCCGAGAATTCCGCTCAAAGCGCGGATGGAAAAGGAAACATCGCCCCGCCCACCTTCACGCGGAAGTACGACCTTACCTCTCCGACGGTTACATCGGTGACCTCCGACAATGCCGACGGATCCTACGGAGTTGGAGCCCTGATCGACGTTCTGGTCATTTTTTCCGAGCCCGTGGTTTTCACCGGCCAACCCTCCCTGAAACTTGAGACCGGCACTATCGACCGGATCGCCCTTTGCAACTCCTCCGGTGGAATCGCCAGCCTTTCTTTCAGATACGTGGTTCAGCCCGGGGACAGCTGCACTTATCTGGATTACACCGACACGGGAGCCCTGACCGGGGCGATCGGCGACATCGCAGGAAACGTCGCGGACAACACCCTCCCGGAACCCTCGTCCGCGGGATCGCTCTACTGGAACAAGAGTCTCACGATCGACACCGCTCCCCCCGAACCTGTTGCCCTGAATTCCCTGTCCCCGGCGGACGAGGCGACGGATGTTCCCCTTGGGGCGATCCTGAGCATCTCATTCAAGGAGAAGGTCGCCATCGGATCTTCCGGGCGCGTTTTCCTCCGCGACACGTTGACGGACGCCGTCGTCGAGGAGTTCCCCTTTTCCTCCGGCCGCCTCGAGGTTTCGGGAACGATGGTCCGCATCCTTCCCTCGAACCCCCTCACTTCGGGAACCCAATACTACGTCATGATCGAAGCGGGTTGCATCACGGACCTCGCAGGGAACCCCTTCCCGGGTATTTCGAACAAGACCCAATGGAACTTCACCGCCGCAGGCGAAAAGCTCATCACCTCATTCGATTTCCAGGGTCTGGCACCTTTCGCCATCGGCCGTATCGATCAAGCCACGCGAAGGATCTCGATAGAGGTGCCCTGGGGAACCTCCCTGGCGAACCTCGTTCCGACGATCCGGCATACCGGGGTTTCGGTCAGCCCCCAGTCCGGGGTCGGGCAGAATTTCACCGACGGGGTCCCCGTTCCCTACACGGTTACCGGGGCCGATTCCTCCACCCAGGTCTACCAGGTCACGGTCAACGTTGTTCAGGACATCTCCCCCGATGGGGCATTCATGGATGTCACCCGCGGGCTGATCTGCCAGGTTGCGGTGACGATGGAATACAGCCTCGACAACGAAGCTTCCTACTCCCCCTGCCCGGGATCGGTCGTTCCGGTGACATTTGTCGTCGGAAATATGGTCTGGGTGCGAATGGCGGCGGATCATACCCGCAGGAAGTTCCTGGGAAGGGTCGAAGCGGTTTCCGGAAGGCCCGATCTGTCGCTTGCGACGGGGTCCAGGTGGGTTTCCTACAATCGCCCGGCTGGAGTGCCCGGCGCATCGGCACGTTTGCAGTACCTGTTCGTGAACGCCGGGGATTCACCGAACGGCTCCTTCCCGATCAGGTTCTACATATCCCCCGATCGCACAATCAGCGCTGCGGATATGCTGATAGCATCGGAAAGTTTCGATATCAACGGGTTCGGGAGGTTCCCGGATTCCGGCTATTACCAAACCGACTTCACCGTCCCGAATCTACCGCCCGGAGAGTATTTCATCGGGGGGATCATCGACCCGGATAACGCCGTGTCAGAGCTGAGCGAGGAAAACAACGTCACGCCGCCCGACAGGGTCGTTCCCTTCGTGATAAAGGATCCGACCGCCCCTCAGGAAGGAGCTTTCAAGTTCGTGAACTCCTGGGGTAAGGGCGGAAGCTGGGAAACGATCCCTGACGGTCACTACTGGGTGACCTACAAGACGATGAAGAAGCAGGAAATGGAAGTCTACTACTTCCGCAATTCCACGGGACAGGTTTACCAGCCAAGGGTGGTGGCTGTATTCCAACTGACCCATCCTGAACGCGACGACTGCAAGGTCATTCTGGGCCTGGGTGATCCGAGCGCCCCCGTCGCTTTCAAGGAGCTTCAGGCCAGATGGGGCTCCACACTCCATGGAGGCCCCTGGCCGTTTCCTTCGGGCCGGATGGTCGTGGACATTTCCGAATTCGCCCGGTTCATCAATGACCACGATTTCTTCCTGTCCGTCGTGAACCAGCAGGGGACCGACGGTTTCGTGAACAGTCTCGCCCTGGAGTTCTATTCCGATTACACCTTACCCCCTTTCCGTACCATAAGTGGGGGAACCGGGGCATTCGGGTCCAACCAGACCACCAATTTCACCGTTTCGACGACCGGAACGTTGTCGGCGGCCGAGGTCCAGGCGATCCTTCCGTTGGCCCGGGCCGCCCGGCGGGAGGATCTATGGATCGAGGAACAGCCTTCCGGTGCTGAATTGGAGCGGGATATGAAGAGGCTCAGGGTTTTCCGGCCCGGGGTGGATTACAACCCCATCATCGCCGGGAAGCATGGGACCGGGATGATTCCCCCCACTATCGATGAGTGGGGACGGATGAAGAAGCTGCGTTCCTTTTCCACTTCCACGGGAAAGGATGGAGCCTCGCTTCCGGACTCGGTGGACCATTCGAGGAGCATCCATTTCCCCCCGATCGGAAACCAGGGCAGCAAGGGAAGTTGCGTCTGCTTCTCCACCGCGTACTACGTCCAGACCTACAACATGGCACGCGATCACAATTGGGATCTCTCAGGTACAACCTGGGTTTCGCCCGATCCTCAGGGCTTGAGCGAAAGGGGTGCGCCCGATTCCAACCTCAACCGAATTCTCAGTCCGGATTTCGTCTACCACCAGATCAACGACGGCGAGGACGAGGGATCCCGCTACATTGATGCCGTTACCCTCATCTGCAGGCTGGGCTGTTCGAGCTGGAACACGATGCCCTACGACACTTCCGACTTCAAGCTCTGGCCAAAGGAGCCTGCCTGGAGGGAAGCCGGGAACTACCGCGGAAAAGAGGTCGAAGGCTGGGACGAGAACCAGATGAACCAATATGGATACTTCGTGGTCCGGACCGACGCGGACATCCAGCTGCTCAAATCCCTTCTGAACGGTGGGTATTGCGTGACCGTTCCCATAATGGCAGGCGACTTGTACCCACTGCGCGATTCCAACGACGTCATCGACAACGACACCGCGCCGGCCAGTTGGGATACAAATCACGCCCAGACGATCGTCGGGTACAAGGAAGGTTCCGCATGGAACAAGAGCTCTCCTGACGACTGATTCTCAATGCTCTCCTTTGAGGCGGCGATGGTGTGAAAGACGAAAAACCGAAAGGGCACTGGGGTTCCTTCTGGTCGCAGTTTGGGTGCTTTTCAGCATTGTTCAGCTGGGGGGCGATCCTGACCGGGGCATGGAAAACCTTTCCTTACGCCCTTCAAATCGCCTTTCTTGTGGTATTCCCCCTTTTGGGGACAACCATCGGAGGCCTGGAAAAAGAAAATCCCTATCGGAAGGCGGGATGCATTTTCATCCTGGCCTATCTCCTGATCATGATCTCGATAGCCTCCTTCTTCAATTCATTGTTTCCTGGAAGTGAATCCGGGAGAATGATGGGCCACTGATCTTCCGCCCCATAGTCGGCAGAGCCTGAAAGGATAATCATGACATGAAAGTCCTCCTGAGCAACTCCTTTCACGGAACCACCGTTGAGTTCTCCTTCAGCGCCTTCAACCGGAAATCGATCACCCTTTCCGGAAAGCAGCTTCGAAGGCTGCTTTCAGAGCTCTGCGTCATCGAGGGTTGCGGCTGCTCCGATTCGACCTGTTTCTCCGCCGATGGAACGCCGGTCGAGGTTCTCCGGTTCGCCCCGGATGCCGACGATGACGAAACCGCCCTCGAACTGAAGCTGCCCTCGTCCTGACCCGACAGTTTTGTAATCTCGAATCGGTCTGTCTGCGAAGGGGCGCGAAAGAGCGGGGTATGCTATACTTCGCATGGCAAGCCGATTCCAGATCTTTGCGGTGCATTCCCGCCTTTTCGAAGTGAAGAGCCACATGTTTTGGGTGCGATGATGACATTGTTTTCCGACGGGTCCTGGTCAGTACGGATTCCTCTCATTTGCCTCTGCCTTGTGATCGGGAGTGTGACGGCGGCTCTTTTTTGCGCGAATCCCGGACTGGCGGGAAATCCTTGGAAGAGCGGGTTTCCGCAACCGGACCCCGATTCCGCTCTGCACATCCGGCGCATCCATCAAATCCTCGGTGCGACATCCTCCCTTCCGAACCATGATCATTATGTCGCTTTCCCCGATGGGATCCCCTATCCAAATCCACCCCTCACTGATTTCCTGGCCGTTTCGGCGGTCCTCGGGTTCTTCAGTCTGTTTCCGGATGCCCACCTTTCCAACGATGCGGTCATGGGATTCATTCCACCCTTTATTGGAGCCTTCCTGGCTGTCTTTCTCTTTCTTTCCGCCCGGGAATATTTCGGAAGAACTTCATTCGGGCTGTTGGCCGTTTTTTCCTGGTGGTGGTGGCACCATTTTCCGTTCTGGTTCCTTTCTCTCGATCATCATTGCCTTGAATTCCTGTTCCTGGGGATCCTGCTTTTTTCTGGTTTCAGGACTTTCTCCCGCCCCTCCCTGTCACCCGGGATTCTTCTCCTCGGCGGGGGGGCCTGCAGCGGCCTGATCCTGAGCGCTCCGGCTTCCCCTTTGTGGATTGGAGCCCTCACGGCATATGTTTCCGCTTCGATGGGTATACGCTTCTGGCGATCGGAAGAGGCGGCACTCAGGAAAAGATTTGAGGCATTTCTGGCGAACTCGATAACGATTGGCGCAGGATTTTCCTGCCTTATCGTCTGGGCTTTTCTTTCCCATTCTTTTGGCGGAGGCTTTGGACAGGTTTTTGGAATGTTCCAGCCTGTGTTTGCGCTGTTTTGCGGTCTCTTTCTTCTGCTTCTGAGATCGGCCGATGAAGGAAAGTGGAAACAGGGGATCTGCTGCATCGGCTTGGCCCTCGCGGTGTGGCTTTCCTGGAACCAGGATCTCCTCCCGCTTATGGGCCGTGTCACCAATTTTTTCCTCTCGAGGCATCCTTATTTTGAAGGAATCAGCGAGCTCATGCCGGGGGTCTCTCTGGGAGCACTGAAAACCAATATTCAACGGTCCTGGGCCGCGATCGGGTGGTGGCTGCCCTGCCTTCCCCTGCTTCTCATATACTGGCCGAAACATCGACCGGGTGAATCGGTCGTTCGTCAGGTGGCCCTGCTTTTCGTCTGCCTTGCGGTGTTCTCCCGTCGATATGCCGAACCCGCTCAGCTGATGGTGAGTTTTCTGTTCGCCCCAGCCCTCTTCGGAGTCCTTCGACAGTTTTTCCGAAGTCAGGGGAAGGAGCATTTCCGGGCTTTCACCCTGAGTCTGGCCCTGGTCCTGGTAATCCCCCTTCACTCGGCTGTCGAGATACGACGGCGTGAAATTCCAAAGGAGTACTTTTCTGTAGAATCGGCCTGTAAATGGCTCAGGGAGAACAGTCCAGAGACGTCCGGCTTTTTCGGGGCAGGAATCCCAGAGTATGGCATTCTCACGGATCATAATTGGGGTCATCATCTCCCGCTTCTGGCAAGAAGGCCCGGAGTTGCCTGCCCTATTCAGGCCGGGCTGAAGCCTCTGGCAGAAATCCTTCTCGCCACCAGCGAGGAAACTGCGTTCTCCAAATGCCGCGAGAGAAAACTGAAATACCTGTTCATGGCGTATCCTGAGCCCGATATTCAGAAAACTCTTCAGGAACTTCTGGTGAGCGATTTCATCGGACCTTTTCTCAACCCGGTTTTTTCCGGGTCCCCCGCGTCAGAAACTGCGACTTTTTTCGGCCAGGATTTGTTCTTCTCCCTTGGTTTTTCGGGAAACAAAGGCCCATGCCATTTTCGGACGATCTACCTTTCGCCTTTTCTTCAGAACAGCACCAACTTTGTCAAGATATTCGAAGTTGTACCAGGGGCGTTTCTCGAAGGGAAGGCGCCGCCTCTTGCCACCGTGTCGGTTGAACTGCCCATCGACCTGGTCAACCCCCCGGGCAGGATTCTCTACCAGCGCCGCGAAGTTGCTGACGAAAGCGGCAAATGGCAGGTGCGAATCGCCTATCCGACCAACTCCTCTTTCGGGGGAGGGCGAACGGGGAATGCCTATTCCATCACCTGGGAGGGCCTGGCCACCCCCAGGACCCTGGAAGTCCCGGAACCCGCTGTTCGCGGTGGAACAGGCGTTCGCCTCGAAGAACCATCATCGTCGAAGTAAACCGATCCAACTTCCCCGCTCCTCCCCCCGGTTGGTCATGCATTGTGAAAGTGGCTTTCCGGGAAAGCACTGTAGGCCCGGGTTTTCTCCTTTCCTGTTCGGGTCTGTCGAATCTGGTATGAGCGGTCTCCCCAAGGAGGGCTTCGATCTGTCCGTAAGCGGTTGAAGAAACGCCTATTGCCTGACGGCCAGGGAATTGGGCAGGATAGGGGGAACCCATTTCGGGGTGAGGCTCGTCCGGTTTCGCTGGCTCCGGTTCCGGCGGAGAAGGTGTCCGCCGCTGTCGGGATGTGTTTCGGGGAAGTGGGAGGACAGTTTCCAGGGATCCCTGCTCATGGAAGGATTCTGACCCTTCACGTGGGGGTCGGGTATCGGGTAAGGGTGCCCGAGGGTTTTTCCCCGGACCCCGGGGCCGGAGTTGGAGCGTGTTCCGAGGGTCCATGACCTCCCCCCGAGCACGAGAAGGCCTGCGGGCATCCCTGCAACTGCCGACAGATCCCCATCGGGGAGGAGATTTCCTAGCGGCTGGATTGCGAGCCTGCCAAGGTGCGAGCCATCCAGGACATCCGCATCCAGTATGCCCCTTATCCGAAGGAAACGATAGGGGTTTGTTCAACCGCTAACGATGGAGGGTGCGCATGGCTTATCGGAAATGAGGGGCCAGCTTCGACCCTGATCATGAACCCGCCTCGTCAGGATCGGGACTTGGAATCGGGAGGAAATCGAGGCCCGAACGTTCGATATCCTGGTATTCCCCCGGGCTCGAGAGTTTAGGCGGATCACCCGGCTCGAAAAGGAACGGCCGATCCGTGAAGAGATCGAGCGGAAGTTCCAGGCCCAGCCAGGTGGCCAGGTCGGCCAATGAGCCCGGCCAGCTTCCCCGGACATTCTTGAATGCGTAGATGGCGAACCCGATCATCGCGCCGCGCATTCGCACTTTCGCCCCTACATCGAGGGAAAGGCATCTTGACGGATTTCCAGTCCCGAGCGCGATCATCATTTCCAGGAGATACTTCTCCGGTTGGAGGAGATAACGGACACCGTTGGAATTGAAAACCGAGAAACCGTTCATTCCCAATGCCGCAGCCTGGATTTTTCCCAGCTTCTCACCAAGCTCATCCAGACGCTTCGACGCTTCCCCATACGGATGGGAACAGGCCTGTATAGCCGGATCCCAAAATTCCTTCAGAAAGGGATCGACGAGAGCCTTGTTCGCGGCCGCTTTTCCCAGGCTCGAAAGGTAGCGTCCCCCTCTCGTGAGGTTTTTGGTTTCCCCGTTGAGGAACGCCTGCCCCACGCTTGGAATCAGCGAGCGCTCAAACTCGAAAACATGGGCAAGTGAAGCGATGGTGTTTTCGAGGCGGGCCAATTTGTCGAAGAGCTTCAGGGTCATTTCCCGGGAAGGCCGGATCAAAGGAGCAATCTCCAGGAATCCACCGGCCGCCATATTCCTGATGGATATTGCGGTGAGCTTGGTGGAAAAAGGCAGCCCATCGGGCTGATCGGCTTCGAGGTGGTTGGCGATGAACGCGACTCCGAGCATGCAGACGAAGGAATCCTCCCCCCGTCCGTCGGCGGCAAGATGTCTGGACAGGGCATACCAGAACCGGGCGGTCCTCTCGATCCGATCGTAATCGGTTTTCCGCGCCCCGTATGTCATGAATGGCGGGTTCGGTTGGCACACCGGGAAAGACGACAGATGGCCCGCGATCTTCCCTGGAAATTCCCTAACGGCTTTCTCGAGCTTTTCGGGAGGGAGTTTCTTCAGTCTTTCCCGAATCTTCACCAGGGAAACTCCACCGAGGAAACGGGAAGAACGTTCATGAACGCTCGCGGCGGGACAACTGAACTCCGAATCGGCAAAACCCGGCGGCTCGAGAGCCTCGATCATGGGCAAGACAGGCCTGAAGGGCGTTCCCGGAGGCCAGCCTCCCGCGGGCACAATGCACGGAAGACCATTCGCGAAGTGATTCTTGGTTCCATCGCTCATGGTCGCCCTGATATCCAGGAGGGCGTTGAGAAGAGTCCATACCTGAAAGATCAAGAAAAGAAGAAACGCGGAGATGACGGCAAGGATGATCTTTCCCGGCTTTCCAATTGCTTTCATGAAATCACTTCGGACCCGCGCAGGAAGGCGACAGGACTCCCCATTCGCCCTGAAGTTCGAACACCTCCATCAGCAGCTCGGTTTTTGGGCTCATGCCCTTGATCCTTTCCGATCACACTGACCCTCTCGTAGGGACTGCTATCATGATAGCACCCCTGCCATGGCCAGCAAAAACATCTAGCGGACCCAAAAATTGCGATAGAGTCTTTTGGGGTCCGAAGACCCGCTCCAACCCGCATCTGTTCCAGGTTCATTTCGAACAGAGTCTCACAAAATCAGCATGATTTGGACGAAACCGCTACCAGTTTCACTACCACTCTTTTCCGGAAATCACGGACCTTTCGAAGGCGGAATTTCGGACCTCGTTCCATTCGACGGATTCACTCCAAATCAGGAATCTGGCTTGGAGGAACGATGACAGACTTTCCGTCCCGCCATACCGCGATGGGGTTGCCCGCCCGCTTATGGTCCATGATGGCGGCCCGAACCGCCTGATTGACCTTTTCGACGATGTCCCGAAGTCTCTTGGGAAGACGGGGGTTCTTCTTACTTTTTTCCATGATGGTCTCTCCCGTTCAGAAGAATTTTCCACGCGTGTGGCTGGAGCGCGACTTCTTCGCCTGAATCCGCTTTACTCGCCAACAATCTGGGCTGCCCGAGATGGGAGTTATCGAAAAAGAGCCAGGAATCAACCACCTGGCGGTAGATATTGAAGAAATTGCTCATCCCAGTTCGGTATCGGCGACGGATAACCTCGGCCGGGACCGAGTGTCCCCCCCGACGAACTCTTTCCATAACCCTGTCGATGGCAAGGTCCACGGAAGGCAACCAAAGGAAAATGAGGGTTACCATATAGCCGGACTCCTGGAGTCGGTGGATTCTCTGAAGAAGGGCCTTGTTTGCAAGGTTGGTTTCCAGTGCGAAGCTATGGTGCTCACTCTCGAAAGCGGAGACCTTCTTGAGCAAAAATCGACT
>CAYRYU010000087.1:28728-30132 GCA_964428355.1 uncultured bacterium | reverse complement strand
TTGGTGCCGCCCATCCCTGCGGCAGGTCGCAGCGGTTTGTTTCGTGAGCCACGCCTTCTAGCAGCATTCGCCCGCTGGGATCCCTTGACCCGGTGCATTTACGAATTGGTAAATGATTTGACAATTTGTAAATAACCCGATACCATTTGCTTATGATAAAACGGAGGGCCGGGGGGCGTCTGAAGGCCCTTGCGAGGGGGTTCCCCGTCGTCGTAGTCACGGGCCCGCGGCAGTCGGGAAAGACCACCCTTGCGCGCTGGGCTTTTCCCAAGAAGCCCTATGCCTCCTTGGAGGACCCCGACGAAGCTTCGTTCGCCCGCGAAGACCCCCGTGGATTCCTGGAGCGTTTTCCCAACGGAGCCGTTCTTGACGAGGTCCAGAGATGTCCCGACCTTTTTTCCTATGTTCAGACCATCGTGGACACCGACGGAAGATCCGGTCTATTCATCCTGACCGGATCCCAGCAGTTCGGTCTCCTTTCGCGGATTTCCCAGACCCTGGCGGGACGGGCCGGCCTGCTCCGACTTCTTCCACTTTCGATCGACGAACTGTCGGGAGCCGGCAGGTTGCCCCGCAACCTGGATGATGTGCTTTTGAAGGGATTCTATCCTTCCGTTCACGTCCGTCGCGTGTCCCACGCCGACTGGTACTCTTCCTATATGTCCACCTACGTCGAACGCGATGTCCGGCAGGTCATTCAAATCCGTGATCTGACGGCATTCCAGCGTTTCGTCCGGATGTGCGCTGCCCGAACGGGCCAGCTGTTGAATCTTTCCACACTGGGAGCCGAGTGCGGGATCACCCACAACACCGCCAAGGCCTGGTTGTCGGTGCTGGAGGCAAGCTACGTGGTTTTCACGATGACCCCGTTCCATTCGAATTATGGAAAACGGCTTGTGAAGACTCCGAAGGTCTACTTTCTCGATACGGGTTTCGCCGCCTGGCTCATGGGAATCCGGGACACCAAACAGATTGCGTTTCATCCCCTAAGGGGAGAGCTTTTCGAGACGCTCGTGGTAGGGGAACTCCTGAAATCTTCCTGGAATTCCGGGAGCGACCTTTCCTTTCATTTCTGGCGTGATCACGTCGGCCAGGAGGTTGACATAGTTTTCGAGTCGAACGGTTTGGCCCACCCAATTGAGGTAAAGTCGGGAAAAACACTTTCGGAGGATTCCTTCACCGGCTTGCGGCGATTCGCGATCCTCGCGGGATCCAAGGCGGGGGACCCCGCCCTGGTTTTCGGCGGCGACAGTTCCCAGACGCGGAATGGGATAACCGTTTCTTCATGGCGAAATGTTTCCAGGCTCATCTCCTTTCCGCACACCACCTGACCCGGCCGGGTTCCATGTGACGAAATGGGAAAGCGCCCGCTGAGGGCAACCCATCCCTGCTGTCGGCCACAGG
>CAYRYU010000087.1:0-28628 GCA_964428355.1 uncultured bacterium | reverse complement strand
GGACGAATCGGAGTTCCTGACAGCGTCGAGCGACCGGTCGGTCTCACTCTGGAAAACCGGTGGGGAGCGGAAGTTCACCATCGGGGGATTCGACAAATTCATCTCCCAGGTCTCCTTCTTCCCCGAGAAGACGCGTGGGTTCGCGATCTCGGACCGATACATCTTTCTCCTCGATCTGATCGGCGGTAGGATCATCCACAGGATTCCCCTCTCCGGGGAAATGATAATGTATTCAGTGGTGTACCACGGCTTTTCCAGGCTGATGGCCATGGACATGGATAACCTGATGACCCTGGACCTAAGCGATTGCTGGAAATCCCTTGGCTATCCCAAGTCCCTCCGGATGCTGCCATGGCAAGATATCGGAGAGATCAGGGTCTCCCCCTGCGAATCCATTTTCGCCATCGGGGGGAACGAACGTTTCCGGTTCTTCCGGCTCGAGGATGCGTCTCCGCTTCGCGATCTCTCGAAGACTATTCCCGATGTCACCGACTTCGCCTTCGCCGACGCGGGCACAGTTCTGGTTGCATACGAAAAGTCGAATCTGTCGGTGTTGGACCTCGGTACCGGGGAGATTTCCCGAAGGCTTTCCCAGAGCGGGGAAACGATCGGGACGGTCTCGGTGACACCCGATGGAAGATACGGCGTCGTCGGAAGAGCGGGGAACCTCGTCGAAATCTGGAACCTGAAATCGGGCCGCCGGGTCGAGTTGATTCAGGATAGCGCACCCGAAACGACGACGAGCGCTTCCGCAATCCCCTCTGAAACGCGTGGAAAGGCCCCGGCCGAATCATGTGGGTTCATCCACCAGGTCGCCTTCTTCGCCCGCGGGGGGAAAGTCGTGGCGGTGGGCGATGATCCCGCTCCCCGTTACCTTGAATGCGGAAAGCTCGCAGCGAAAACCGTGACCGCGCCTGCGGAGTCGATCGCTCCGCCTCCACCCGATCTTCCGCCACTTTCCCAGGGTCACCCTGGCCTCCCGAGGGAACTCCGCCAGGTTGAATTGAGCTCGGCTCCGCCTGCGGTGGAAGTGCTCAGCTCCACCCCGGAATCCCTTGAAGTAGCTTTCGGTCTCCCCGATTTCCTGCGCCGGGAGCTTGCTTTGCAAGACCCTCCACTCGAACTCAAGGAATGTTCTCCGTCCGGGTTGAGGGGTTCTCCGCTCGAAGGTCCTCTCTCAGACATTTCCAGCTTCTTCTTCGAAGGTTCGCTCTGGGTGAAATGGTTCGGGAAACTGATCCGTTTTTCCCCCGGTTCCATGGCCCCGGTCTCGGAAATCGTTCTCCCGGATCCCCGAAAAGTGGCTTATGGCATGGGAAAGCTGAGGTTTGCCTCCGCATGGATCGATTTCGGATTTTCGCTGGGGAGTGCGGGAGTGCTGGCGCTTTTCTGCGGATACGACCAGAACTCCCGGTTGAGTGGCATCTGCGTCGTTTTCGACCCCCGAAAACCAACCGAACCTTTTCTTCCGATCGGTGAAATCTATACGACATCGGTCTCTCGGGTGGAACAGATTGACTCGGGGAAGTTTCTGATCGTGGCCGAAACCGATGCCGGCGCCGCCTGCCATCTGGACGAGTTCCTCCCGGTGGAGCTCGGTTTTATCCTCGATTTGGATGAGAGGCAGGTCATCTACCAGAAGAAGCCTGCAATGCCGAGACACGCCATCCAGACGGATTTCGTCCGTGCCTCCCTCAACGATCGCCTGATCCTTACCACAATCTGGTCGCGGAGCGAGGGGGCCCTTTGGGCATCCAACCTCTTTTCCGGTGCCAAGTTGGGTTCGATTCCGTGGCCTCACGGAGACAAGAAGTCATCGAATCTGGTCGGGTTCCTCGCCGGAATCGGGAAAAGCAAAACCCATCGGCTCACGATCGACCTGCTTTCGGTTCCCGGCCGCGCCCTCTTTTCCTGCCGCCGCATCGGTTGAGTCCCTGAAAAACCCTGATCGGAATAAGTACCAGGAATCGATGTTTCCTGGTAGAATCGTTCCGGTTGAGAAAGTCGACGGGGTGAAGGAGGGCGGGGATACTTGAAGGTCGTCGAAACGTTGTATGAAAGTTCCGAGACTGTCGTCCAACGGGTGATGGGGGATGACGGCGTCCCGATGATCCTCAAACGGCCGCGCGGGGGTCGAAGCGGGATCCGCCAGGCGGAACGGTTGAAGCACGAGTTTGCCATTCTCCGGATGTTCGACTGCCCCGAAGTAGTCAAGGCGGTTTGCTTGACGGAGGATGCCGAGGGAACCTGTCTGCTCCTCGAGGACATTGGCGGCCAGACTCTCCGGGAACTCGCAAGGGAAGGGCGGTTCCAAACCGAACCTGCAAAGAGACTCGGTCTTCTCGAACGATTGGCCCGGATCCTCACCCTGGTCCACGCGAAGGAGGTTCTCCACAAGGACGTCAATCCCTCGAACTTCGTTTACAATGAAGAGATTGATCGGCTCCAGATCATCGATTTCGGAATCTCGAGATGCCTGGTGACTGGAAATGAGGCCGGTGAAAACCGCGGTTCCGGTGGCATCGAGGGAACGAGTCCCACGACGGGGCGAATGTTCCCGAGAAGCCAGGATGGCGCAGTCCTCGAGGGAACGAGCCCCACGACGGGGCGAATGTTCCCGAGAAGCCAGGATGGCGCAGTCCTCGAGGGAACCTTCCAGTACATCTCTCCCGAGCAGACAGGCCGGACGAGCCGTTCTCCGGACAAGCGGAGCGACCTGTACTCCCTTGGGGTCACCGTTTTCGAGCTGACTATGGGAATCCTCCCCTTTCGCGCGGAAAGCTCCTCCGAATGGATCCAGTGCCATCTGGCCATGGAACCGCGTTTCCCACGGAGGGTGGCCCGCGGCTTTCCAACCGGACTGCTCGACCTGATCCGGGTGCTTCTCGCGAAGGATCCCGAAGACCGCTATCAGAGCGCTTTCGGAGTGGCGGAAGACCTTCGCCAGATTCGCGAGTTGCTCGAAACGCCCGGCGGCAGGGAGAAGAGTCGCCCCCGAGCGGGGTTTGTCCCGCGGAGGTTCGATGTTTCCGATCGTTTCGAACCGTCCCGGAAACGATACGGTCGGGCGTCCGAAGCTGCATCGATCCGTGATTTCGTGGTCCGGTCGGAAAAGTGTTTACTGCCTCCCGTCCTGGTCATCGAAGGTCCCCCCGGCGTGGGGAAGACCTTCCTACTGAATGAGGCCCTCGAACCGCTGGAGCACGCCTCCGGGATTTTCCTCAAGGGAAAGGGGGATCCGCATCAGCTGACGACTGCGTTCTTTGCGTTGGGCAAAGCTTTCGCCCAGCTCCCGCGGCTGCTCATGCTGAAAACGGGTTCTTCCTTCGGGGAAGCCAGGGCGGCCCTCAAATCTGCGCTCGGGGCCAGAGCCCGGCTCTTCCTCGAGCTCGCTCCCGAATGCGAGTTGATTTTCGGTTCCCAGCCGGCCCTCCCCGAGGTGAATCCCATCGACGCCGGAGACCGGATCCTTCGGAGCTTCCTGGACCTGCTTTCCGCCTGCCATTCGCTCGGACACCCGATCACCCTGTGTCTCGACGATTGCCAATGGCTCGATTCCGCCACCGTGGACCTGCTCGACAGGCTCACGAGGGAAACAGCTTCAGGGAAGCTGTCGATCCTGGGAACCGTGCGCTCCCCGGAGCCCACGACGACGGCCCATTGGCTGAAGGTCAGCGAAAACTGGGCGGCGAGGGCCGGAGCTCTCACCCGGATTTCCCTGGGAAACCTCGAAATCCCGGAGGTTGGCGAGTTCCTCCGTGACACTCTTCGGGGAGATCCTGAAAAGCTTGCCGGGCTCACTTCCGCGGTCTACGGGAAAACCGCGGGGAACCCGTTCTTCTTCCACCAGTTTCTGACGCTTCTTCACAACGATGGAATGGTCGCGTTCTCCCCTGAGACGAAATCCTGGACTTGGGATCTTTCCGCTATCCAGGCGGCGTCTGCGACCGACAACGTCGCGGATATCCTGAAGGAGCTTGCGGGACGTTTCCATCCGGACATGCGTCGAATCCTGCGCTTTGCCGCCAGCCTGGGTACCGAGTTCGATGGTTTCGAGCTGGCATCGATCCTGGGAGAACCGGCACGGGAACTCGAAGAGCGCTTGCGCAGGGAAATCCCCTTCGAATTCCTCTCCCACCAAAGGGCTCTGGGTGCTCAGACCCCTTTTCCCGCCAATGCCGGCGGGGATTCCGCCCGACTGCGTTTCCGGTTCGCCCACGATCACATCCGGCAGGCTTGCTTCGATCTTGGGTCGGACCGGCAGATCGGGGAGGATCGCGCCCAAATCGGTTTAGGGCTGTACCGGCTTTTGTCGGCCGAACACCGCTCCTCCAGACTCCTCGAGATTGCTTCCCACCTCGAAAGGGGTTCCGAACACATAAAGACTCCGGAAGACCGCTCTCTGGCTTCAGTGATCCTGACTCTTGCCGGGGAAAGCGCCCTGCGAGCTGTTTCATGCGAACCGGCCCTTTCCTTCTTCGACAAGGCACTTGCGCTGGCGGGTCCCGAGTCCTGGGAGAACGACAGGAAACGGATGTTCGCCCTTTCGATGGGCCGGATGAAGGTCCTGCACTTCCTGGGATTTCCGGCGGATTCGGAAAAAGCTTTCCAGGACGCATTGAACCACGCCAGGGACCTTCTGGAGAGGGTGAGTTTCTTCTCCCACCGCCTCTCCTTCATTGGAGACAGCTACGATCCGAATACAGCCCTGTCGCTGGGAAAACAAGCTCTTGCCGATCTTGGCGTTCCCCTCTTCGAAAGCTCCGGTGGAATCGACCATTCCCTTTGGATGGGACTTTCCGGCTTGAAGCGGGTGAGAGCACTTTCCGACGAGGAGATCCTGGGCCTTCCCGTGATGACCGTTCTCGAGAAAAGGCTTGCGATCGACGTCTTGCACAACATGTTCACCGCCGCGTTCCACACCCATTCCTCGATGTATCCCCAGATCGTCAACAACATCATCCTTCTGACGCTGGATTTCGGAATCGCTCCAGAATCCGCGATCGGCTTTGCACTGATGGCACAAGGGGTGATGCTTGCTTCCGATACCGACCCCGACGAATCCTGGCGTATGGGACGGATTTCCATTTCCCTTGCGGAGCGGGTTGGCGACCGACGGATCCAGGCTCGTGCCCTTGACGTCGTGGGCCCATATTCGGCTTTCTGGAAAAGGCCGAACTCCGAAGTTTCGGCCATCCTCCTCGATGGATACAAATGGGCCCTCGAGGGCTCGGATTTCCCCTGCTCCGTCTATTGCCTGTGGCATGAAAGTGTCCTTGGGATTCGCTCGGGGCGCAATCTCCAAACGATTCGCCGGGAGATCGAAGGGCGGTTGACATTTTTTGACCGGGTCCCGAATTTCCCTGTGACCCTTTGCTTCCGGATCCTTCGCCAGACGGTACTATGCCTGGTTGGGGAGACCAGTTCCCCGACTTCGCTGAACGATGACCGGTTCGATGAAAAAGAAGCTCTTGCAGTGTTCTGGGATACGCCAATCCGACCGATGTACGGAGGAACCCTCCAGTCCAAGTGCATGATCCATTACTTTTTCAGGGAGTTCGATAAAGCCCTGGATATGCACCGGACCTGCATGACCCTGGAGGTTTTCTTTCGCGGGTATATCGACCAGCCCGAACGTGAATTCTACGGGGCGTTGACCAAACTCGCCCTGCTTGCTGAAACGCCTGCCGGGGAGAACCGCCTCCGGTTCGAGCAAGAAACCGAAGCGTCCGAGGCGCAGTTCGAAAAATGGGTCCGGTACAACCCGACCGCTTTCCGCCACAAGCTCCTTCTGCTCAAGGCGGAGCGGCTCAGAAGGCTCAAGATGGGGCCGGGAGCTCCGGAGCTCTATCTCGAAGGTATCCGGCAGGCGGAAAGCAACGGGTTCATCCACGAAGCGGCCCTGGGCCACGAGTTGCTGGCCGACTTCTGGGCCGAGTCCGGATGGCCCGATTGTTCCCTTCCGCATGCGCGGCGGGCGCATGAAATGTATTCCTCCTGGGGAGCCGGTCCCAAGGCCCTCGACGTGATCCGACGTTTCCCGAATGCCTTCGAAGAGGTGAAGAGCCAGGAGATCTCCTCGAGTTCGACGGTCCATTCAAGGACACTCGCCGTCAGCGGCCGGCTTGTCCAGTCGATAGACCTCGCCTTCCTCCTAAAAGCCTTTACTGCAATCAAGGAGACGGCGGGAACGGGGAAGCTCGAGTCGGCCATCCTCCGTTTGTCGCTCAAAGCCGCCGGGGCGACGCGCGCGATGCTTTTTCTGCCCTCAGGTGATGAAGCCGATGATGCAGGGCCCTCAGGGGGAAAACCCGGGTTTGGGGAAGATGGTTCCTCCCCCCCGATGGATGACGGCTGGATACTTGAAGCGGAGGGGCGCATCGGGGAAAGGCGCAGCCGGACCGGGATCAGGGAAAAGGTTCCCTTCGACCCCGAGGCATGGCGGGAAAGGGCTCCACTTTCGCTTCTGCGGCAGACTCTCGCGACTGGAAGAACCCTGGTGATCGGCGATGCCTCCGAGGAGGAGATCTCGCGGGGTGATCCTTTCGTTCGTGCCCATTCCCCACGGTCGATCATGTTCCTGCCTCTGTACCATCGCGCGACTCTCGCCGGACTCATGTATCTGGAACACGACCAGGCACGCCAAGCATTCCCGAAGGACCGCCAGGACCTGCTCGAAATGCTCGCGAGCAAGATGGGCATGGCCCTCGAGAATGCGCGCCTCTTCGACAGGATCCGCGAATCCAACCGTCGGCTGCGCAGCGAGATCGCCGAACGGAAGGCCGCCCAGCGCAAGCTGGTGGTCTCGGAGCGGTTCTACCGGGGGGCGCTCCAGAACCTTTCGGAAGTGATCATCCTTTCCGACCGGAGGGGCCGGGTCAGGTATCTCTCACCAAATGCACGAAAGGTTTTTCCCGCACTTCGAAACCCCTCAGGGCGATATCCGAGCCTGACAAGGCTTTTCGGGCAGAAAATTCCTCGGAATGGCGATTTCGAGGTTCACCTTCCCCAGTTTCGTGGAAAAATCCAAAAGGTGTTTTTGGTTTCCAACCGTGCGGTTAAGATGAAAGAAGGGAAAAGGTTGCTGGTGATGCGCGAGATCACGGAGCGTCGTGAGATGGTCAGGCAGATCCTTTCCGCCGGTGAAGAAGAACGGGAACGCCTTGGCCGGGAACTTCACGACGATCTCTGCCAGCAGATCAGCGGTTGCGTTTACCTGGCGGGGGCCTTGAAGTCCAAAGTCCGCGCGAAGACACGTCTTTCGGCTTCCGACCTCGAGCCCCTGGTGTGCCAGCTCCACGAGAGTCTCGAACAGGGACGCGCGCTTTCGAAAAGCCTCTGCAACTACTCGGAATTCCAGACGTCCCATGAACTTTTCACCGAACTGGGGGATTCCCTTGAAGGACGCTTCGGGATCGCTTGCAAGGTGAAAATCGGGAAGGAACTGCGGTTGTCGCAGGAAACCACATCCCACCTGGTCCGGATCATCCAGGAGGCCGTGCACAATGCCGTTCGCCACGGTCGGGCGGAGTCCGTGGCGATCGAGTTCCACCGGACCTCGAACGGGCTTTCCCTGAGTGTTTCCAACGATGGCCTTCCCTTCGAAACCAAGCCAGGGCGGCAAACCGGGATCGGCCTGAGAACGATGAGATACCGGGCGCTTCTGCTCGGGGGGTCGCTCGAGATCGAGAACCGTCGCCGTAAAGGTGTCTGCCTGACGGTGGAGATACCTCTCCGAAGCGCTGAAGACTGAAGAGCTGTCTTCTTCTCCGACAGGATTCCAAACGAATCACGTTCGTTGAAAGGGAGGAAGGAATGGCCACAGAGCGCACAGATAATGTGCGGAAAAAAATCCACCGACGGAGGAAGGGATCGGGAACGAAGAATTATAGCCACGGATAAACCCGGATCAACACTGATTCTCCCAAAATCCAATCCGTGTCCATCCGTGAAAATCCGTGGAAAAACCATTCTTCGGCGACTTTTCACGGATTCAGAGATCACAGAGTCGGGGTCTCTGTGTTCTCTGAGCCCTCTGCGGGTATTCCGGCCGGGGACTCAGGCCGGGGTCGCGCGTTCGAATCTACCGTGGAACTTTCGGCACCTGGTCCGAATCTTCAGGTGGCGACCTGGCTCGGATGCTTGGGGAAGAAGTCCACCCGCGGCTCGAGGAACTTGAGGGTGTGGGTCGCGGGGTCCTTGAAGAAGGTCGTCACGGGCTCGAAGATCCGGTTCCAGTCCCAGAATTCCGGCCCGATGTTCAGGTATTCCCGGATCATTTCGGTCCCTGACGGTGCGATGGGATGCATTATGGCCGTCGCCGTCCGCACCATGTGGAACGAGTCGATGAGGGTCCGCTTGAGGTTGGGGTCTTCGGTGCCGGCCTCGGCTCCGGGTTTGACGTTGGCCGACCAGTGCTTTGTGATTCCGCGGATGTAGGTGTCGGCCACTGCCATGGCCTGGTGGAATTCGTGCTTCGCCATGGCCTGCTCGAAAGCCAGGACCGTCTTCTTCGCGTCTTCCAGGACGTTGTTCGAGACGTCGCCCGCGGGGATCCGCCCGGAGAAGTGCTTCTGCAGCGTGTAAAAACATGTGCGGACTGCGCGGTTGAACGCGTTGCAGAGTAGATTCCCCTCCTTCAGCACCGGATCGGCTTCGCGGGGATCCTTCGAAGGGCTGAAGGGCCTGGGTTTGAACCCCACGCTGCGCAAACCGAGCCCGAGCGCAAGAAAGTGTGCCCGGAGCTGATCGGCAGTGTAGTGTTCGAGCAGTTCATGCGCCATGGGAGGCTTGATCGCCCCGCTGCTGCTGGCCTTCTTGTCGAAGAAGAGGATATGGTTGTTGACGACGAGGTCGGGGAGCTGGAGCTCCCCATCCGGGGGGGCCGAGGTCGGGGCCTTCGACGAGTCGCCCATGAACATGCTCATCTCGGCCAGGCTGTAGAAGTAGATGTTGTCCTCGCCGATGAACTGGTACACGTGGGCATCCTTGTTGCACCACCAATCCCGCCAGCTCTCCTTGGGAAGGCCGCGTTTCTCCAGACAGGTCGCCGTGAAGGCGGTCGGGGCCCAGAGCGACTCGGGCCAGACCCAGAAGGTCAGTCCCCGGAGGCTCGGATCGGTTTCCGCTTCCGGCATTTCCGGAACTGGAACCCCCCATTCAACGTTTCCTGACAGGCGGTAGGGAACGAGCGTCTTCCCGTTCCTGAAACGCACTCCGCGCTGTGCCAGCTTCGCGCTCGCGGTTTCGCGGTCGGAAAGGCAGTCGAAAACGAGCTTGGCGGCACCGTTCTTGTCGTCAGACCGTGTGTGGTGCGGAAGCTCACCCTGCACACCCGAAAGGACCTCGTTCTGGCCAGGCTTCACGTAGATCGCGGGGGGTTCGAGGAACTCCTCCATCGCCTTGATCGCGAAAGTGCGGCACTCGGGCCGCTCGTACCGGCCTTTCACCCACCGCGTAAGCTCACCCCTGAACCTCTCGAGATCGATGTACCAGTTCGATACCGTTCGCATTTCCGGACGTTCGCCCGAAAGGGCACTCTTGGGGTTGATGAGCTCACGGGGTTCGTACGGATGCCCTAGGGCGCACTCGTCCGCATATCCGGTCTCGGATTTGCAGCCGGGAACCGGACACTGACCGGTCACCTGGCGCCCGTTCAGGAATACCCCCGCCTTGGGGTCGAAGAACTGAGGTGCGGAAAGCTTCAACAGATGACCATTCTCATAAAGGCGTTTGAAAAAGCCCTGGCAGAACTCGCGGTGGATCTCCTTCGAGCGGCCCAGGCCGGATGCCGCGAAAATGTCGAGGCTGATCCCGTAAGCTGCGAGTGTTTCGCGCTGGCGCTCGTGATTCCGGGCGACGAACTCCTCGATCGTCCCGGTGAACTTCCCCGCAGCTTTCAACTGCCGGTGGTATTCAACTATGGGCGACCCGTAACAGTCGGTTCCCGAAACGAAGAGGACGTTTTCCCCGCCGATACGGTCCCGGAGGAACCGGGCATATGCGTCGGCATGGACATACATTCCACCGACGTGGCCGAAATGGAGCTCCTTGTTTCCATAGGGCATACCGCCGGTGATGACAACGCGCTTGGGGAATGTGGGGCGGCCGGGATCGGTCGATGCGGATGAAGAAGGATTCGTATTCATGGAAATGATCCTAGAACTCCACCCGGTTTTCCGTCAAGAGCTAAAAGAGGGACACAGGAATCTTTTCCCGAAACCACTCTTAGATTTTTCGGCGGGCTTTCGGGAAAACTGGTCGGGTGCCCTCAAGGACTGCGCCATCCTGGCTTTTCGGGCACATTCACCCCGTCGTGGGGCTCGTGCACTCAAGGACTGCGCCATCCTGGCTATTCGGGCACATTCGCCCCCTCGTGGGGCTCGTGTCCCCGGTTTACATGCCCAGGTAGGCTTTGCGGACGGTGGGGGAGTCGAGGAGGTCGCGGGCGGGGCCGTTCAGGACGACCTTGCCGACCTGGATGACGTATCCGCGGTCGGCGATCTCGAGGGCCTCCTGGACCATCTGTTCCACGAGAACGACCGTTGTTCCCTTCTGCTTGATCTTGACGATGGCTTCGAGAACCTTTTCCACCTTGGCGGGCATGAGGCCGAGGGACAGTTCGTCCACGAGAAGGAGGCGGGGTCGGGACATGAGGCCCCGGGCAATGGCGCACATCTGTTGCTCGCCTCCGCTAAGCGTTTCCGCGGTCTGGGAAGCCCGTTCGCGGAGGATCGGAAAAAGGTCCATCGCCTCCTCGAGCCTTCGACGGATCTCATCCTGGTCCCGGACGAGGTATGCACCGAGCTCGAGGTTTTCGCGGATCGAAAGCTTGGGAAACAGCCGGCGGCCTTCGGGGATGTAGCTGATTCCGCGCGCTAGAACGGCGTGAGCGGGGAGCCCGCCTATCTCCTGGCCTTCGAAACTGATCGCTCCTGAAACGGGGGACATCAACCCCGCGATTGTCCGCATGATCGTGGATTTTCCCGCTCCGTTCGCTCCGACGATCGCCACCAGTTCGCCCGGGAACACATCCAACGAGACCTGGTCGACTACCAGTGCCTGGTCATAGCGGCATGAAACACGCGAGAGTTGAAGGATCGGAACTGGTCCGGAGGTTGCCCCGGGGGAGATCGGCTCAGGCATCGGATCCACCTTCCTGGCGTTTTTCCTGGAGGCGGCGGCTGAATTTCTCTCCGAGGTAGGCGGCGATGACTCTGGGGTCGCGAACGACGTCAGATGGCTTTCCCTGGGCGATCTTCACTCCGCCGTCGAGAACGACGAGCCGGTCGGCGAGCGTCATTACCGCTTCCATGATGTGCTCTACCATGAGGATGGTCATCTTCCCCTCGGCTTTCAGGTTCCGGATGACCTCGACGGTTTCCTTGACCTCGGTGGAAGTGAGGCCTGCGACTGCTTCGTCGAGCATCAGGAAACTCGGGCATGTCGCGATCGCGCGGGCGACCTCGAGTCTCTTCTTGTGCCCGATGGGAAGTTCACCCGCGGGTTGGTTCCCGAGCCCTTCCAGACGGCACATCTCCAGGCACTTTCGGGCGATCCCTTCCGCCCTGGCAGGGTTGGATTCCTTGAGGTAAGCTCCCACCATGACGTTTTCCAGGACGGTCATCTCCCTGAGGGGTCGTACGATCTGGAATGTCCGGACAATTCCATGCCTCGCAACCAGGTGGGGCGGCCACCCCGTGATGTCCGTTCCCTGGAAGGTGATCCTGCCTCCGGCTGCGGGGATCATCCCGCTGATGCAGTTGAAAAGGGTGGTTTTCCCCGCTCCGTTCGGGCCGATGAGCCCCACGATCGTTCCCGCGTCGACTGTGAATGAAACGCGGTCGTTCGCCAGTAGGGAGCCGAAGGCGACGGTCACGTCGCGAAGTTCAAGCATCCGCCGCTCCCTCGTCCGACGCTTTCGGGGGGCGTCTCCACCAATTTCCGAGAGAATGTACCATCCCGAGAATTCCAGCAGGCTGGCCCACGACGACGATGATGATCAGGAGACCGAAGATCACCAGGTCGATTCCGGGACCGAGCCGGGAAAGCTGGGACCTGGTCAGCTCCTGGAGCGGAAGAAGAAGAGCCGCGCCAAGGAACGGCCCCCAGAGGGTCCCGATTCCCCCGAGGATTGGAATGAGCACGAACTTCATCGACATTTCCAGCGACATGACCGTGGGAGGATCCACCCGCAGGTAGTACTGAGCGAAAAAGGCGCCACAAAGGGCGGTGAGGAATGCCGAGATAGCCATGGCGGACAGCTTGACGCGCGTGCTATCGACCCCGAGACTTTCTGCAACCTCCTGTCCCTCACGGATGGCGCGAAGATAGAAACCGAACCTGTGCGCCTCGAGCCACCGGACTACGCCGAACACGATCACGAAAAGCGTGAGCGCCCCGAAGTAATAACCGGTTTTCGAGCTGTTCCAGACGAAATGCCAGACCCCGTCGTCCAAAACCTCGTAGTCGAGCCCCAGTGCGCCGTTCACCCAGTTCCAGACCATGAAAAGACGGCTGAAGATCTCGACGATCGCGAAGGTGGCGATTGCGAAGTAATGGCCTTTCAGCCTGAAACAGGGGTAGCTGACCATCACGGCGACCACGGCGGCTGCGAGTGCTCCCAGAAGCGCGCCGGACCAGGGAACCGACTGGAACTTCACGACGGCGAGGGCCGCCCCGTATGCCCCTATCCCGAAGAAGACCGAGTGTCCGAATGAGACCTGGCCTCCATAACCGCCGATGATGTTCCATGCCTGGGCCATCGAAGCGTAGAGCAGGACCTGGATGAGGATGTGGGTGGTGAATTTGTCCAGGGCCGATCCGAGGACGAACGGAAGGAGGAACAGGCCGACGACCAGGGCGACTCCGGCCAGATCTCCATGGGACCACCTGTTCGTCATCCCGATATCACCAACCGAACAAACCCTTCGGCCGCCAGAAGATGACGAGAAGATACAGGGCGAATACCGAAACGTATTTGAAAACCGGCGCGAAGTAGAATCCGACGACGGATTCGACCACGCCCACGAGAACGGAAGCCAGAAGCGCCCCGAAAACGCTCCCGAAGCCTCCCAGAGCCACGCAGACGAATGCGATCAGACTGAACAAACCTCCCACCTCGGGATGAACGCTGAGGAACATCGGGAGGAGTCCTCCGGCGATTCCGACACAGGCGGCGGAAAGCCCGAAAACCAGGGTCAGGATTCCCTCCGTGTCAATCCCCATCAACTCCGCCGCTTCGCGGTCCATCGCCGTCGCCTGGATGGCCCATCCCGTGCGCGTTCTTTTCAGGAAAAAGTAAAGCCCGAAAACGATCAGGAGCGCGAAAAGACCGGCCACCAGCTGGGGAACGGGGATCACGATTCCTCCCAGCTCGATCTTCCTTTGTCCCAGAAGGGTCGCCTGCAGAAGGCGGAAGTTGGGGGTGAAGAGGTTGAGACACGCATTCTTCAAGACCAGGGAAAGCCCGAATGTCGCGAGAAGCGCCGCCATCGAGGATTTCTTTATGCAATGCCTTACGATGAGCTTGAAGGTGATGACGCCCAGCAGAAAGGTGAAGACACCGGAGCCCGCCCAGGAAACGAGCGGATCCACGCCCATCACGGAGCCTGCCCAGAAGCTGAGATACATGGCCGCCATCAGGAACTCGCCGTGGGCGAAGTTGATGACGTCCATCACCCCCCAGATCAGGCTCAGTCCGGCGGCGACCATGGCATAGATCAGCCCGTCCAGGATGCCATGGACAAGAGTCTGGAGGAACTCAACCATCGCAGGGAGCGGTCATTTTCTCTGGTCCCATGCAGGGATGGGGAACACCACCTCGCCCGATGCCTGGGCTTCCGGAAAGATTCTCTTGTACAAACCCTTTTGGAGTTGGGTGATGTAGCTCATGGCTTTCGAATTCTGGCCGTTCTCGTCGAACACGACCCGGCCGGCGAGAGAGAGAGGGGAGGGAAACTCCGTCCCGTGGAGGATTCCCGCGACCTTTTCCGGATCGGTTTCTCCCGCTTTTTCGATGGCCTGGGCGAGAACGAGCAAAGAAGTCGCTTCCTGGATGCTGTCGGCATCGAAAGGAACTCCGGTTTTTGCGGTGAAGATCTTTTCGACGGGCCCGACCTCGGGCATGATCTGGGCGAAGTCGGGGGAATACCCCGTGCAGCCGGCGAAGAAATCGCCGTCCGCACCCAGTTGCTTTGAGATCTCGGGGTCGTGGTATCCCGAGCAGAAGTTCAGATCAACTTTCGGTGTCCACCCCTGTTGCTTCAAGGTGCCAACCAGAAGGGTGTAATCGCCTCCCAGGCAGGCTCCGAAGAGCGCATCGGGATTGGCCGACTTGAGGGTTGCCACCTCGCTGTTCAGATTGGTTGCCCCTGGCGTGAACGGAACATCCGAGGTGACTTCGAACCCCTTTTCCTTCGCTGCAACCTTGGCTTCGTCGGCCGCGTGCTTCCCGAACTCGGTGTTTTCGTAAACGAGTCCGATCGTCTTGATTCCCGCGTTCCTGTTCTTGTTGAGCCATTCAAGAAAACCGCAGAACTCCCGGGACTCTGTCCGGTCGGTGGGGGCGAGGCGGAAGAAGAATTTCAGGTTTCGCTCGGTCAGAGCTGCCGAACTGGAGCAACCCGCGATGAAGATCCTCTTCTGGCGCTCGGCGGCGAAACTCGCGGGTTTGGTAACGGCGCTGTTGTAGGAGCCTATGATCGCCCAGACCTTTTCCTGGTCGAACAAGCGCTCGGCTTCGGTCTTTCCGATGTCGGGCTTTCCCTGGCTGTCGGCATGCACGAGGACGATCCTGTATCCGAGAACTCCGGCTCCCGTGGCCAGCGGGATGTTCATCTCCGGATGCTTCTCGTTGATGATTTCGGCGGCCGTCTCGACCGCGGCCTTGCACCTCTGGCCGGCGAGGGCGCAGGGACCCGTCAGGGGGAACAGCGTTCCGATCTTCAGGATCTTCTCCCCTTCTGGGCCCGGGTCCTGGGCGTAGGCGGCCGAAACGAGGAGAACCGCGACGAACGAAGCAAGAAGCATTTTCGAAGAAGCTGGACGCACACATTCCTCCTGAATGAAACCTAGAAAAATCCCACCGCCTGGAAAACCGAAATCCGTTTCAACGGTCGGCAAAGGTCCGGATCTTCACCTTCAGCGTTCCGCTATCGTCGGACCTCTCCTGGTCGGGATCCTGGCCGGCGAGGTAGATCGTTCCGGCCTGGGAGATGGTGTCGGAGAAAGATTTCCCCACCCGGTAAACGGACTTGCCTACCTTCGCCAGCAGGGTTCCACGTTCGATCCCGGGCAGGAGGTCGTCGGTCTTCTTTCCCTTCACTCCGTCCGCGTCGCAGGTGTCCTCGCCGAATGTCCATGTGCCCGTGGCCGTTATCTCGACATACTGTCCGGCCTTGATTTCGACTTCAGTCGACTGCCAGGATATGGCGGCGTCGATTTCCTTCTCGATTAGCCCCGGGGAAGTCTGGGCGGTTATCAGGGTTCCACAAAGCACCACGGCGGCGGTAAAGGCGAGCAGAAAAGCGTTCCGAATGCGGGTCATCCTCATCCCTCCGATCTCTCAGGCAATTTCCTCATCGAATATACCACACACACCGATCATTCACCACGAACGGTTCGGCCAATGACAGCGATCCCCCGGGGGAGGGTGAAAGCCGCAAGTAAGAAGCGGTTTTCATCATTGCACCATGTCGAAGGGTATGTAAAAATGGATCGAAATGGATCAACCCAGGAAGCTCCTTGCCCAATCCCTTGACCTTCTTCTGCCCGCGATCCTGATTTGTTTCCTCATTCTCGTCGTGCGGAATGCGGAGATGAATGTCCGGGAGTGGAACCTCAGGAAGACCGAGGCCGACATCCGGCGCGAGGGCGTGAGGTATGAGGAAACGATCCGGACTGCCGCCTCCGGAGAATCCCTTGTCTCGAGGATGGTTTTCCGTTTCAGGAGGAGGCTTCTGGCCGCTCTCCGAATGCGGGGAAGATGGGGCCGGGGTGGGCCGCCCGAGTTCTGGAACGAGGATTGGATAGCATTTTCCGTCCTTCGGGCCGCCGGGGATTCGCTCTGGCCGGGAAGGAGGTTCCCCGAAAGCGGGAAACTCCCCCGCCTCGCGAAGCCTTATCCTTTGCCGGCAGGAACCCCGGGAGTCTCCTTGTACGTTTTTCTCGGGAAGGGTGACGGGAAGTTCACTCCGGTTTCCGGCAGAGGGCTGGCTCGGGAAAACAGCCGGCTGATGGCGGGCCTTATCGGAATGCTCCTCGCGGGTGAAAACCTTGACCCCGCGGAGTTGCGTGCCGCCCAGAAGCGCTGTGTGGGCGTCTTCGGAAAGTTCTGCCCATTCGAACTGCTGGCAGAGCGGCGGGGACGGCCAACCCTCGGTCGGTTCCGAAACCGGAAATCCTTCATCACCTGGGATCTCATCGAAGTTCCTGAAAAAGCAAAGTTGGGTTACCTTCTGGTTTTCCCGCAGCGGGACGTTCTCGGCATGAAACCTCTCTGGAGGGCAATCAACGGGCGACTTCCGGGAGCGGCCCATGGTGGGGTTCCGGTGCTGGTTCCGAAGAAGGGCTCCTACCGGCCATTGAGGCCGATTCCTGCATCGAAGCCTTTGACCGAGGGAATGCGGGCTTTCCTCCGTGGGCTGGATTCGCTGGAAAACCGGGAAAAGCGATTCCCCCCTCAGGTTCTGACCCCATTCGGGAACCTGTTCGTTTTTCGCGGTTTTCTCGCGCTCCATTCCTCGTTCGAAACCTGGGTGCTTTTCCCGCGTCCATTCCCCGGAAAAAGCTCATCAACTCCCGTTTCCGATTTCATGTCGGGGCTGATGCTCCTTGCCGCATCCGTCTTTGCGGCACGGGTGTTCATTTTCGGAGAACTGCCTTCATTCAGGCTCAAACTCTGGCTTCCGGGAATCATCGGACTCGTCGGGGCCCTTCCGCTGACAGCCTTGTATCTTGTAGGGACGATGCAGATCGAGATTTCGAGACTCAGGGAGATCCAGTCGATCCAGGACGGGGCGAGGGCCCGCCTCGAGGCCGTGGACAGGGGAAACTCGGGCATTCTTCCCTTCCTCAACATACTGAGCCGTTACATGCGCATGACTCCGGGATGGAACGGATTGCTGGTCGCCGATTCGGACGGAGCTCTTACGGAAGCCGCCTCCCAGGCTTTCTCGTTTTTCGAAAGACAGGGGTATCCCCTCCGCGCCCTCCTGGAATTCCCGCTCATCGGAAACCCCCGGATGGTTGTCCGGAACGGGGGCCGGTTGGTGACCGGTGATCTCCGGCATCACGGGGCATACCAGGCGATCTTCCAAGGGTGCGCTGATGTGTTCGGCCTGACCTCCTCCTCCGCTTCCGATGACGGAGGGGCTGACAGCCGCGACCTGATCAGGCGGTTCTTCTCCTCGCTCGGTCTCTCGTTCACGGGAAGCGGGAGCTCGCGGGAGAGGATGGTGACGGGGCTGGGAAACGTCCTTCAATCCATGGTCGGAATGGGAAAAGAGCTCGCGTTCGTCGATTTTCTCACCAGGGAGGGTGCACCCCATTCATTCCTCACGCTCGTCTTTGCCTCCAAGAGGGCATATGCGACCTGGATGGGGAAATTCCTCGCCCGGGAGAATGCTGGAGTGATGCTCCCGTCGGCGATCGTGATGGGGTGCTCGACCATCCGCGGTTTCCTTCCACTCTTCCCGGGGCCCCGCCAGAAATACTACGGTAGATACTGGAGAACCGGATTTGGTCGAAGGATGCGTTCACTTCTCGAAGATGCGGCGAGCAACCATTCCCCTCAGAGCGGCGAGTATGGGCGGGCTTTTTTTCTTGCCATCCCGTGCCGGGACGCCCCCGGGTTTTTCCTTGGAATCAGGGCATCCCTGGAGGGGCCTTTTGCCCGCGCAGAAGCAAGTGCGTTTTTTCTTCGTTGCCTCATTCTGGTGATCCTGGGAACCATCATGATGGTTGGTTTTGCCATCTCACGCCACCTGATCTCGCCGCTCGAAGAAGTCCGGAACGGGTTGCTCGGTGTTGCCTCGGGAGATCTGGCGATCAGGGTCCAGATTGACCGTGACGACGAACTGGGCTTTCTCACATCCTCGTTCGACGAGATGACCCGGGGTCTCAGGCGTCGTCAGGAGCTGGGAAGATTCGTTTCGGGGACGCTGGATTCATCGGTTTCGATGGACGACGGTGGGGTGGAAGGACCTCGTGTGCGGGAGGGGGCGGTTCTCGTTTCGGACCTCCGGAGCTTCACAACCCTCTCGGAAAGCCACCCACCCGAGTCGGTCGTCGCGATGCTCAACACCCACCTCGAGGAGATGGCCCTCTGCATCAGTGCTCATGAAGGGGCGATCGAGAAGTTCATCGGAGATGCCGTGATCGCGGTCTTTTTCGACCGTCCCGACGGTTCCTCCGGCCACGGCGCTTCGGGGGGGGCGGGCCTTCGGAGAGCCCTTCTGGCAGCTTCCGCGATGCGAAGGAAGCACAGCGAGCTTCAGGCCCGACGTGCACGGATTGGGGTCTTCGGATATGAGATGGGAGTCGGGATTGCACATGGGCCGATCCTGTCCGGTCCCCTAAAAACCACGGGACGAAGGGAGTTCGCCGTCCTGGGGAAAACGAGGAAACTTGCGGAGAAGCTCGAGAGCGCTTCAAGGAAAGGGACCCGGACCCGGATCGTGGTGTCCGAAGAAACCGCAGTTTTCTCCAAGGGCGAGTGTTTCGGGAACCCGATTTTCGTTTCTCTCCCTGGCGGCAGGGAATGGGAACTCGCGGAACTCCTGGAGACCGCCCCGGTAACGACTGCGGGCCCCGTGGCTCCAAGGCCCCAAGAACAAGCCAAAGAGCCACCTTCCTCCGATGGAGGCGGTCGGTGATGGGTCGGTTCACCGTTCTCGTTCTCCTGGTTGCCTTGTTCTCGATCCCTTTCGGGCTTCTTTTGGTCCAAAAAGCCGATCTCGAAGCACTCGAGGCCGAGATCGCCCTCGAAAAGATCGCGGATCGCGAGGAGGGGCGCCTAGATTCGATCCAGAGAAGCCTCAATCTGCGGATGCAGTTGCTTACGGTCCTGGGCAGTTTCACCAGACATCTGGAAACCATCTGGAACGAGTGCGACCTCGGTGCCGCGCTTGCCTTCGCCAGGAAAACCTTCCGGTCGAAGTTTGCCCCGCGGTTGCCGTCCCTCGAGCTGGTTCTGGTCGAGGTTGCATCATCCGGCTCGGTAATCCGATTCCAGGGCGGCCCTGGCTCGGTCCTGGCCGACCCCGGGGCCCTTCGCCTGATGGCCCGGTGGGCTTGCGGCCGCGACGAGGGGGCCCAGGCCGTGGCAGGGGCGGTTTCCAGGATGTTCCGGTTTCCTTTCGGTTGCACTCCACTTTCGCGTGATTTCAACCGCGGGGAGGTCCGGAACATCTTTCGGGAGGGGTTCCCGAAACACTCGCCTTCGGGTTCCGCAGGGGAGGGGCTCCATTATCACATTTTCTGGGATGTCCTGGAGAAGTTTCCCTCACGTCGGAAGCTTTTCGTGCTTGCCCTTCTGGAAAGTGCTTCCACGCCGAAAGTTTTCCAGCCTCAAACCATCCTGGATGACTGGAAGGAGGAAAGGGGGACCCTCGTTTTCCTCGGAACCGGTTCCGAAATCATTGCCTCTCCATCCCTTATTTTCCGGTCCCGGCCGGAGCTGGAAAGAGACCTGAGGAGACTCTCTTCCCGCAAGGGAAATGAAGGCCCGCGGTCCCTGCGAGTGCTGGACGACCACCTCGTGTTTTTCGGCCCGGAGCTTCCCGGCCAGGACTGGCGCGTTGCCTCGATGTTCCCGGTGTCCCCTGCGGTGGGGCCGAACACTTCGAAAGGGGCGGTCCTGTTGTCAGCTCTGGCAGGAGCCTGGTGCCTGGGCTTCGTTTTTCTGGTCGAGCGGTTCTGGTTCCGCCGGGGTCCCCGGCTCTCCGTTTCACTGTCCCTTTCCGCGACATTCCTGCTGGTCGCGCTATTGCCGCTGCTGGGCTCGGTTTCCCCGGGACGCCGACTGATCGCGGACACTGAAAGGACCGAACGTCGAAACCAGGGTGTGGAACTGGACGAGGACCTCCAGCGTCTCGACAGCAACATCAGGTTCTTCCATCAAGATCTTGTACAAAAAATGAAGAGCGTCACAAACGCCACGGACGTCCTGAGATCCCTGGACCGGATCGACCTTGACGTCTCGGAAAACCCGTTTCCAGCTCCGGAGGAAAGCGCGAAACGGAAGATCCACCTGTCGGGAATCCTGGGCAGCATGGCGAAAAGCTTCCTGGACGGGATCGAAACGCCATCCTCGGTTCTTTCCCTCCTTGTGACAGGGCGGGAAGGAGTGGAGGGTTCCTGGTCCAACATCCGCAAGGAGCAGGATCGGGCGAATCTGGAGCAGAACCAGCGGAACCCCATCCATCCAATTACCCGGGAGTTGGTCCATGATGTCGCTCCCAAAGCGATGCCCCCCCTTCCGCGGCGGGATTCGGGGAAGTCCGAGACACGCATGGAGGGCCACGTTCAGGAGGTGTTCATCAAGGTCTTGAAAGAGAACCTTGGTGGAACAGCCTTCTCCAGGTTCCTGCACTATCCTGGTGGTGTCACACAGCTCGACTTCGAGGCTTCCAAGCTCATCCTGATGAACGTCGCAATTCCGGCCCGAACGGTGCCCAGGTTCATCCTGAACTGGACATGGGGGGAAGGGACGATCGAGCCCCCCTACCTCAAACGGGAACTTGCGGCGACCGCTCCCGTGACGTTCGCGGTTTCCTATTCAGGCCTGGAAAAGCGCGGAACGGTGCAGCTGGAGAGCATTCCCGAGGGGATCGAGGGGATCCCGGTCCTGCGCGACCTGGTTTTCCGTCCCAGGTATCTTCACGGTTCCTGGCAGGAGTATGTGGAGGCAGACCATGCCTGGTACCAGGCGCTGAAGGGGGAATTCTCGCCCGGTCACATCCTGGCCGGTTTCCGGTCGACCGAGCCGCAGCTTGCCCGGGCCCGGAGCAGATGGCGGAGTTTCCTGTGGGTGATGGCGGCAATGCTCGTTCTTGCCCTCATGGTTGCACGACAGTCCGTCCGGTTCTTCCTCTTTCCTCTCGAGCGTCTGATTGGTGGACTGAAGAAAGTCAACGCCGGGGACTTCGGTGGAAATCTAGCTTCAGAAGGGGCGGACGAGTTCGCTGCTCTTTCGGGAGCTTTCAATTTCATGACTCGGAAGTTGCGCGAGGGGGAGATCCTCGGGCAGTATGTCTCCTCTTTCGTCCAGCGCGCCCTGCAGGACGAAAACTTCCAGAGGGAGGCCCTGGCGGGAAGGAAAGCCGAACTGACGGTTCTGTTTTCCGGCCTGGTCGGATTCGATGAGTTCGAGGAGCGGGCCTCCCCGGAGGAGATCTTCGAATCCATCGAACGGCATCTGGAAGCATTCGACGGTGCCATCCGGAGCTTCGGCGGAGAGATCGACAAGGTGATGGGCGACAAGATCCTGGTCGTCTTTTCCCATGAGGTGTTCGGAAGCGGGGAAAAGGCTGTCGAAGCGGCCCTTCGTGTGGTACGCGCGGTTCGTGCGGCCCTTTCGGGGATGGGGCCTCTTCCGCCCGCCATGGGAATCAATTCCGGGGAGGCAATCGTCGGAATTCTGGGTGCAAAGACCTTCCGTCAGGAGTTTACCGCGATCGGTGATACGGTGAACCTCGCCGCCCGTCTGGCTATTCTTGCCCAGGTAACCCCGGGAACCCGGGTCGTGATCTCCGGATCTACCCTTTCCATGGCGCCAGAAGGTCTGCGAACCGAAAAGCTTCCTTTCCGCAGGGTCAAAGGGAAGACCCAGGAGGTGGAAGCCCACCTGCTCATCGAGGAAGCCTGATGCATCCTGTCCTCGCGAATGGTATATTTGGACTCCAAAGAGGATCCCAAGGGAGGCAAGAGTGACGATTTCCGGAACCGGCCCAAAGCCGAAGCCCCTGTCAGCCTCCGAGATCGAAAACAAGCTGCGGGAGCTGTTCCGGACGATCCCCGATGATTCCTCGCTCCGGTCGGAACTCGAGGCACTCGGCGCCCAACCTGGGTTTCCGGGCCTTACCTGGTTCTGGGGCCCGGAGCTCTACAAGCGGAACCGGATCATCTTCCGGCCGTTCATCCTTTCGCATTTCGCCTCCTGGCAGTACGATCCGCCCAGCACCTGGAAGAGCATTCCCTGGGCGGGAGATGCGCAAAACCGCCTCGAAGAGTGGTTCCGGGAGTGCGACAAGCTAGACGACATCGAGCTCTTCCGCCGCCTCTACCAATGGAAGATGGTCCCGACGCGAGGCTGGAGACCCGATACCGCGCCCTTCAAGGCGGAGCTTCAGAGGCGTCTCGAAACCGCCGAAACCGCTGCCCGTAAGTCTGTCGTTCTCAGGAAATTCGACATCTGGTTCGACCTGGACGAGCCGACCGCAATCCGGATCTTCAGGGCGGGCGGTCCGGACGCAGGCCGGTTCCTCCTGAGGCATCTTCCGGCCAGCTTTTCCTGGTGGGGTGGGGGAAAAAGGGGGCTCTGGAAAGAACTTCATGAAGCGGCCGTTTCCGCGGGGGATGCCTCGACCGCGGAATGCCTGTACCGGCGTCAGATCCCGCTGGACGTGTGGGAAAAGGATGCTTTGGACGCCTGCGACCGGATCCGCGACTCTGATGCGCTGTGCGAACGGCTTGGAAGGATGCACCCCGAGGGCTGGGGGCTCGATCTCGGCAAGTCTTTCGTGCGGCTTCTCGAATGCAGGGGGATGGAACTCTGGGGATACCTCCGCGACCGCCTCTTCCAGGTTCAGCCGGGGCTCATCCTAAGGTCCGGGTATGACGATCTTCTGGATCTGGCGCGCAGCAGCGGATGGTGGCCGCTCTGGGCAGGCCTCTTGAGGTCATCTGCAAGCCCCTCCGCGTTCAACAAGGAGATCCGGGGTCTGGTGAATGACCGGCTGCTTCCGGAAAGCGCGATCCGGGACAGGCTCCGCCTCCTGGCCGGTGTCGGGTGGGAGTTCAACCTTCCCGGCCTGGGTGTCGCGCGCGTGGCCCCGCTCGAGGACGAGACGGCCATCTCGCTCTACGAGCGCTTTCCGGAGCTTGTACAAGGTCCGTTCAGACCGAATCTTCTTTTCACTTACGGGAACACCTACCCCAAGAGCCTCGCCCTTTTCCTGAAAGGGGGTGACGAAGACCTCGTGGATTACCTCGCGAGCCGCGCGATCACAAGGCTTTCCGCGTGGTCGAAGAATGCCGTGAAGATGGCGGAGACCCTGTCGGTCATCTACGAAGATCTCCGCGGGGAGCGCGCGCTTTTCACCAGCCGGGCAGCCGGTGTCCTGGGACGGATCCCGGCCTTCGCCATCCACGACTACAAACGTCTCATCCGGGAAAACCGGCTCGCGCGCCTGCTTTTCGAGAGGTCCCTCGACTCGTGGGATGACGACCCCACCGCGATCTCGAACCTGGTGGAGGCTTCGGAGATACATGTCCAGGCCCTTGCTTACCGAATTCTCGGCCGGGCTACCCCGGAGGCTGCCAGGGCGTCGAACGCCAACCTGCCGATCCTCCTGGGAACCCTCCTCCGGCCCCTGCACCGGCGGACCCGGATTCTCGCATTCGAGGCCCTTTTCAACGCCGCCATCGACCGGGGGGCGGCGGGATTGATAATCTCCCGGGCAAAGGAAGCGATGGACCTCCCGGACCTCAGGTATCCCAAGGAAAAGCTGCTCGGGCTCATCGGCCGGCTTCTATCCCGCTGGCCGGCTCTGAGGTCCCCCTCCGAAGTCCCGGTGGTGTTCGGGGAGGCTTCATGATCCCATTTTTCGTGGACTACGCAACCCCGAGCGTCATGGAATCAACCCGTGACCGGTCGCTCCTCGGAATCTCGGGCGACCGCAAACGACCCGTCCGCTTCCACGGGAGGCTCGTCGAGAATGCCTTCCTTTTCCGGGTGGTTCTTCGTGCGCTGGGGGAAGCTATCTGGTCGTCCGATTCCTGGTACTCGTCGGGGGACCTGCTGGATCCCGTGGTCACCGTCCATCCCGATGCCCTCGTATTCGAGGCTTTCAGCCAGGACCAGAGTTCGTATGTCCAGGTCAAGGCAGATCGGGCGATCTTTTCCACCGAAGGTCGCGTTGATACCGGAACCACCAACATCGACTTCACAGCCTGGCTCTGGGCGGCCCTTTCGGAAATCAGGACCGCGCGGGAGACCTGGCTCCGGATCGGGAGCGAAGGATTCGAGGTGAAGACCATGGCCGCGGGCGGCCGGTTCGAGAAGAAGGTCCGGGTTCCCGAAGCCTGGGTGCGGGGATTCCTGAACCTCCAGGCCGCGATGGCATTCCCGGGAAGGCTGTTGACCGTCCGTCCCGTCGATCTGCTTGCCCCGATCCGTT
This sequence comes from uncultured bacterium, assembly GCA_964428355.1. GTDB lineage: Bacteria > Muiribacteriota > Ozemobacteria > Ozemobacterales > Ozemobacteraceae > CAYRYU01. Next base: position 4,227 of record CAYRYU010000087.1, on the reverse strand, counting down.
TCCTCCGGTACACCCGTGCGAAGGTCTCGCCGCGGGCACTCCGCTATGAACTGCTTCCAGGCCAGCCCCCGGCGATAGTCCTGGAGCCCTGGGAGGAACGCTTCCAATTGAAGTGTACGGGGCATGGGGCTTCGGAACCCCGCATCATCCGCACCTGGGGTCGGCGGCGCCTCCGGCTTCTCGAAGCGGTTCTTCCTTTCGCCAGTTCGGTCGACATTTTCCTGAAGGGGCGGGCGATGCCCTCCTTCTACGTTGTCAAGCTCCCGGGGCTGACCTTCACCCTTGGACTTTCAGGATGGTCGGGAACCCCCTGGACGGAAACCGACGGTTTCGGCACCCTGGAGTCTTCCCCGCCCCCCGATGCCCCCAAGCTCCACGCATGCCTGGAGAGTTTCCAGGGGCAGCCGCTCCAGCCACTCCATCAGCTGGCCCGGGGGCTTTCGATCGGCATCGAGGAAGTTACCGCCCTGACTTCCCAGCTTTGCCGGCAAGGCCGGTTGCTTTTCGACCTCGATGCGCAGGCTTTCCGGTTTCGCGAACTCTTTTCGGAGCCGATAGACCAGGAATCCCTTTTTCCGCCTTCCCCGAGGATGGAAGAAGCGCGTCGGATCGTCGCAGGCGGGCGTATCCAGGTTACCCTGTGCGAACCCCAGGAAACGAGACGGATACGCAGGTTCAAGACGCCATCGGGGCGCGTTTCGCGTGAAGTGATCCAGAGGGATTGGCGCGTGGTCGGTGTTTTGGGCATGCCGTCCTCCCCCGAAGGCGGTGACAAAATCGAGATCGTCGTCCAGGACAACAGCCGGATCATCTTCGGAACCTGCCATTGCGACCACTTCAGGGAGCATATCCTCACCCGCGGCCCCTGCGCGGAGATGCTCGCACTTTTTTTCGCCAGCCAGGATCTTCGAAAGGATCTTCCTGTTTCCGAGGTCACGGAGTTTGGGAAACCCCCATCGAGGACTGGGTCGAGAGAGACTTCCGGAACCGGTTCCAGGGAACCGGTTGACGACGGTGGGGAGGATGTGTAAGTTGGAGAGGGAAGGCCGGCGGTTCGCAGTTAGCCGTTTTTTCCACGGTGTTTCGCCGTGGAGGATTCTTGAGCCCTTCACATCGCCAGGGCTCCCATCGTACGAAACGATGGGAGGCCCTGAGTCCGGAGCCTCGCAGGTAACCCTCCGCCGGCCTTTTCCTCTTCCCTTTCCCCTTTTGGCGATTCCGCAACCCCGCGATGGGAGGCTTGTCCGATGAGCTTCTGGGACTGGCTTAGGAACCTGTTCCGCCCGACGGTCGAAAGGGATGTCTCACGGCTCGAGGTTCCTGCAAACGCCGTCGATGCGGTTCACGAGTCGGTCGACCTGACGGGGAAGCCCCTGAAGAAAGACCACCTGCGCCGGGGTTTTCGCGATCCCCGGCTCCTTCCCAAGAAGGCGCCGCTTATCCGTATCCGGAAGCGCCCGCCCTGGATGCCGTTCGCCGAGGCCTGCCGGCTTTTCTCCGCCACCTTGCGAACCCGGAACCGGGCCATTCGTGACCTCGTGCACGACGAGGAACAACTACGCCGCCTGGGCCTTCCGGTCTGGAAGACCGAGGAGGAGCTGGCGGCGGCTCTGGGGCTGGAGCCTGGAACCCTGCGGCATTTTTCCATCCACCGGGAACGCGAGACCGCCCCGCACTACGTCACTTTTTCGATACCGAAGCGCGATGGTACCCGCCGACTGATCATGGCACCCAAACGTCGCCTGAAGGAAATTCTCCGGAAGCTGCACGAACTTCTCGTCATCCGTCTGCCGGTACACGCGGCCGCCCATGGTTTCAGGCGCGGACGCTCGGTCAAGACCAACGCCGAACCTCACGTTGGGAAAGCCTTCCTCGTCCACATGGATGTGCGCGACTTTTTTCCCACACTCCACGTCGGCCGGGTCCGCGGGTATCTGATCGCCCTCGGATACGGATATCCGGTCGCGACCGTGCTTGCGACCCTGATGACCGAGGCCGAGCGGCAGCCCGTCGAGATCGAGGGGAGGGTCTTCCACGTTCCCGTTGGTTTCCGCCACTGTGTCCAGGGCGCTCCGACGAGCCCGGGCCTGGCGAACGCCATCTTTCTTCGGGCCGACCGTCGGCTGTACAAGCTTTCTGAGAAACTCGGGTTCGTCTACACGCGCTACGCGGACGACCTGACTTTCTCCGGAGACGATCCAAACGGAGCGAAAACGCTTTGCCGCCTGGTCCCGCGGATCCTCCAGGAGGAAGGGTTCGAGATCAATCCGGGGAAGACAAGGATCATGCGGGCCTCCGGCCGACAGCGCATCGCGGGCGTGACCGTGAACCGGACCCTCGGCCTTTCCCGCAAGGAACGACGGGTAATCCGGGCGATGATCCACCGGATGAAGACCCATACCGAAGCGGCCTCTACTGGGCTTTCCAACTCATCCCCGGTCTCCGACCGTTCCCGCCTGTGGGGGAAAATTGCGTGGGTCCGGATGCTCAATGCCGACCAGGGGTCGCGGCTGAAGGCTCTCTTCGAAGGTAGTTCCCCCCCGGCGGAGAAACTCCTCAGAGCCGCTGGAGAAGGGGGCGAAGATCGTCGCGTTTTTCCTGGAAAACCTTGAAGCGGATGAGGAGCTGGACCTGGGTGCTCAACGAGTTGATCGCGTCGGCGGAGGCCGGAGGGCAGGCACGGATGAAATCCATCAACCGGATGGCGGGCCCGTCGTCCCCCTCATCGAGGGAGGCTTTCACCTGCTTCAGGATGCGTTCTTCGCGGGCATCGAGTTTTTCCGACTCTGCGCGCCGTATCTCCTCCGAGATCGATTTTCTCGGAAGAAGAGGATTCGGGCATCCATGTGCCGCGAGCGTTGTCCGGTCTTCCGCCAGAGATTGGAGGATGCTTCCGATCTCGGCCTGGGGAGCGATGCAAACGGCGGTTCCAGACCCCTCGCCCACGGTCACGGAGTAGGAGAATGATGCGGGGCCGGCCTTTTCCGCGAACTCCTTTTCCCGCTCCGGACACTCGATTCCGGTGTTGCAGATGACGAGCATGAGCCTGTCGCGGTTTTCCGACTGGTCCTTCAGGATCTGGTCCGTCTGGAAACTCCGCATGTCCAGCCACTCGACCGAAGGAGGCGTCCGATGCCGGCTGTCAATCAGGATCGCGGCCACGTCGAAATCGTTTGTGAAGCTTCCCACGCGCGTGCAATCCGCCTGGAAGGAGATCCTGACATCCCCCTGGGCCTTTCCCAGCCCGATTTCGACCGACCTTGCCGACCAGCATTTCACCGAGCCGTTTCCCGAACAGGGTGTTTCGGAATGGGTCTTGAAGGGTTGCAGTTTAAGGTCCTTGAGTGTGTCTCCGTGACCGTACACTCCTGTCGCGAAGTCGGTTTGGTTGAGGAAGTTCGCCACGCATGCCCGGCTGAAGACCTTGCAGGCCGGGACATCGACCCCGGATTTCCTGAGAGATGACGTGACCCCGGTCATCCCCTGGGCTTTCTCCTCGACGAGGGTGCGCAGGAAAGCCCTCCGCTCCTCCTCGGTTTTTCCCACGTGTGCCAGCAGATATGACGCGAAAAGGTAGGCCTGGCCGTAGTTCGCCACGACATGGTCGGCCTGCCAGGCGCACATGTTGTTGTCGGAATTCTTCATGAACGAAACAAGCTGACCGGGCTGCCCGAAGCCGTTCAAAACCGCTGCCGTCATCGAGAGACTCTCGTCCACCCATGTAAGCTCCTTGGGGTCGTGGTGCCAGTGGATCATGTGCTGGAACTCGTGGGCCAGGAGGCTGAAATACTCCGGTTTCTCCGGGTCCCCGGGAAAGGTGTCGAGATAGACCATCTCCCGCTGGTTACTGTTGGGATCCTCGGTTTTCGAATACTCGTCCCCGGGATTGAAATACCCCGCGCAGTATGCGGGGTTGGCCACCGGGTGGAAGTTGTCCTTGATGTCGAGGAAAAACAGTGTCACGTGCGGGTCCCCGTCGATTCCGGGGTTCCATTCGGAGCCGAAGGTGGAGGTGTTGGTCGGGTAGATCCTGTCGTCGAATGCGTGCATGGCCTTGCCGAGGGCGACCTCGGAAATCTTCACTCCCTTGGCAACGTAGATGTAGCAGTTTTTGCCGATGCGCCTCAGGACCGCCGGAACATCCTCGAACTTCCCCTCCTTGAGGTTTCCGGCCTTGAAAACGGCCTCATCCCCCAACTTCGGGGAGGTGCCCTCGGGGACAGCGCC
>CAYRYU010000086.1:20754-30221 GCA_964428355.1 uncultured bacterium | reverse complement strand
CAGGAAAGGCTCATTCCGTCGGAAAATCCTCGATCGGAAAGGAGGCGGCACCCTCGAAATCGTAATGCCACCATTCCGATTCCAACGCGACGAAACCTTCCTTCTCCATGAACGAGCGCAAAAGGCGACGGTTTTCGAGAACCTGAGCGGGAAGAATCCTGAACCCGTGGGCAGCCTTTTCGGTGAAATCGTCGTATCCGGTTCCCATATCCAGGTCGCGGGCGTCGCTCGCCACCAACGTCACATCTACGGAACCACCCCGGTTGTGCCGGGACCCTTTCCTCGGGTCTGCCACGAATCTTGGGTCCGGGAGGATCTGCCAGAACTTTCTCTGAACGGAAAGAGGCCGGTAACCGTCGAAGATCTTCAGGCCCAGTCCCTGGTCACGACGAAGCCGCTCCTGAACCCTGACCAGCGCAAGGGCAACCGGCTCCCTGAGGAAAACCCTTCCGTGCGAGTAGATGGCCTTCCCCGTGAAATTGTCCTTCGTGGCATACTTCACGTCCTGGATGATGTCCGGGGAAAAGCTTGCCAAAGGAACGATGGGGGGAAACGTGGCCGGCTCCACCTCCTGAGCGTAAAGGATTCCCGAGAGCAGCAAAATGCCTCCCAGCGCAACTGCCCTTCGGACTGTTCCTCTTGAGCTTCCAGTTTCCCCGCTCTCTGGCCCACGACCTTCAGGTGTTTCTCCGGACAAGGGAAACGGAGTTCTACCTGCCGTATCTTCGTCCCTCCAGCTTGCGGACGACGGCCAGGGCTGTGGCTTTCGAAGACGCCGGATTCTGTCCGAGGATCAGATCCATGTCCTCGACGACATGGCTTAACCAGGGCTGGTCGGCCTTGAGGTATTTTCCCCCGCTCTCCTTTGCCAGTTCGGCCTCGAGACAATAGGGAACGGTTTTCGACATCCCCGCCATCTCTTCTTCGGCAGCGGAAAAGCCGGTAACCTTTTTGTTCTGGAGGAATGTCCAGCCATCTTTAAGGTTGATCCCAAGCAGTGCCCCGGGACCGTGGCAGAGTGAAGCGACAAGAACCTTTGCCCTGACCGCCTTCCGGATCAATGATTCCATCTCGGGTGACCGGGTTAGATCCCACATTACCCCATGCCCCCCAGCTATGAAGATGGCAGCGAACTCTTTGGGCTCAACGGTTGCAAGCTTGACAGTCTTCTTGAACTGTACCAGTTCGTCCAGACCCAGCCGGAACTCCCGGGCGTTGGCCTCGCCCACGACTGCAGGGTCAATGGAACCGGGGTCGACCGGGGTCCTCCCCCCGGGGATGCTCGCGGCGATCACCCTGAAACCTGCATCCGAAAAAACCCGCAGGGGAACGATGTACTCTTCGGCCCAGAACCCGGTTTCCCGCTCGGTGCCGGGGATCTTGTCGACAGAAGTGAGGACCATCAGGATCTTCCGGTCCTTTCCCACACGGCGGGCTCTGGTGGCCTTCCTGGTCTTCCTTGTAGGTTCGCCCGCCTTCTCCTTTGATTCAGCGCCCAAGGCGATGAAGGCGAAACCCATGACCAGAATCGCTGACAGGAGCCCCACCCGGTAACATTTTCCCAGTCCCATTTTCCGTCTCCTTTCGAACCCCCGGGAATTCACCTGGATATCTCCAGGATTTCGGCGGCGAGATCCTCGACGGAAGAATTCTCGAGATTGCTCAGAACGACCACGGTAACTCGGTGTCCAAGATCACGAACATACCAGCACGAGAAACCGCCCCCCTTCCCGCCGTGAAACACCGTTTTCCGCAAACCGTCGATGTACCATCCGAAACCATAGCCCACACCCTTCCGGCTTCCAAAGAGAGGACGACCGTCCGCAAGGCGGCCGGAGATTTTCGCTTCGCTCAGGCATTCATAGCAGAGGATCTCCTCCTTCTGGAGAGACTTTTCCCATGCCTCGAGATCGCAAATTGCGGAAAACACGCTCCCCGCCCCGCAGGTTTGATGGTGCCGGCCAACCGATTCGAAAACCCCAGGGGCCGTTCTGGTGAACCCCTCGGCCAAAAAGGGGTTTTGCGGATCCGGGCCTTCCGCAACGAATGTCCGTGCCATTCCGAGAGGCTTGAAAAACCTGGTCTCCATGAATTCCTGGAAGGAAAGCCCGGAAATCGTCTCGACGATTCTTGCAAGGAGGGCATATCCGCTATCATTGAACTCGAAACGCACTCCCGGTTTCCTGCGGGGGGGAAGCCCGGCAAGCCAGGCAGCTCGACTCGCGGGAGTCAACCAGGAGGTCACTTCAAGCGGACAATCGGAATCGGGCGAGTTGAAGTCGCGAAATCCCGAAACATGGCAGACGAGGTCGCGGATCGTCACTTCTTCCCCCGGATCGGTAACCTTGAACTGGGGAAGGTAGGAGGCAACGGAATCCTCGAAATCGATCTTCCCCTCCTGGGCAAGAAGCAGGATAGCGGCCGCCGTGAACTGCTTCCCGAGGGAGGCGAGGTCGAAAACCGTTCCCGAGCCGATCAGGGGGTGACTTGCCACACCTGTGACTCCACGTCCCTCCGAAAAGATGGTCCGCCCTTCCTTGATCACCAGTACTGCTCCGCCAGGACCCTCGTGTGCCCACGTTCCCTCGAGGAGTTTCCTTATCCTGGAACCCACCCCGGTGCCGACATTTCCAGGTTGGGCGTTGAAAGAATCGGTCGGGACGCCCTGGTCCGCCGAAAACGTCAACCTGGGCAGGAAAAGTGCCGCAAGGAGCAGGAGCACGGAAGCCGAGCGAGGGAACCGGGTGACGAACGCCATGGAACGATAACCTCCGGATGGTTCAAAGGACAGTGTACAGGATACCTGATCCCCGGGACTTCTCCAACTTTTTCCCACAATCAGGCCTTCTCTATCGGGTGATATCCCTTTCAATCGCCGATGGAAAAGGAAAGGGGGAAAACCCGCGGTCGAGGGCTGGGACCGACGGGATTTCCCCCAGGGGGGCAAAACTTTCACCTGACCTTGGGTCACACGTGACCTTGAGTCACACGTGACCTTGGGTCACTCGTGACCCCGGGGTCAGAGATTTTCAGCCGACTCGAACAGGGTCGATGTCTCCGCCGCAACCGTTGCCGGAAGGGGGCCGGCCGCGAGAATCTCGCTTCGAAGATTCGCCAGAGCGGCTTTTCGCGCGGGCGGGGTAAGGGTTCCGAGCCCGGCGAGGCGTTCCCGCAGGGAATCGAGTTTTCCGTTTCGAAGATCCGCTGCGACCAGGTCGTCCTTTCCCCCGAACATCGAAAGCATGAACTTCAACCATTTCGTTTCCTTGGTGAAGGACAGGTAACGATAGGTCACTTCAGGCATGAACGTGATCGGAAGGTAGATCGCAATTCCATATGCCTCATCATAAGCCCAGCCGGCGGTGCAGTTGACTGGAACAGCCTCTTTCCCGGCTTTGATGAGGGCGGCACAGGCATCCTTCAAGGGTTGATTCGTCGTGACCTCCCCGAGTTTTCCCGCGAAGTCGAAAAGGTCTATGTTCTGCCTGTCGGCGAACGCCATGCAGGTCTTTCGGGCCATCAGGACTTCGTTCCGGGGCTTGGCATCGACGATGGCCTGGCAGAAGGCGTTCAAGGCCTCGATGAAAACCGGGTATCTGGCGCAATCGATCACGGATTGGGTGGCGAAATCCTTTCCCTGGCTTCCCTCGTTGTAGGACGCCGCGAACGCTCTTGCCCAGAGCCCGCTCAGTTCGGCTGGAGTGATGCCTTCCTTCCATTCCCTGAGGATGTCGTCATAGGGCGCGCCCTTGGCAGGTTCGGTTTCCTCTGAACCAACGATGAAACGGGTGAAAGGAATGCATGGGTAGGCAACCTCCGCCATCTGCATGAGACATGCATCAGATATCAATACATCTATCTGGCCGCCGAGGTTCTCCGAGATCTCCTTGACTGCCTGGCCCATTTCTTCTGTAGTGATGTGGGTTCCGCTTGTCTCGTCGAAGGAGATTCCACGATAGGCGGGAAGACCGTTGGTCTTCCATCCGGCTCCGTGATTCCAGACCACCATGGCGTATTTCTCCGCGGGGAACTGCTCCTTCACCGTTTTCATGAAACCCACGAGGTTGCGATAGTCTCCCATGTCGGTCTCTTCAAGTTCGGCCACGACGTTCACCTTGCCTGGTTCGATGTATTCCAGGGTCGTCCTTCCCGCCTGGCCGACCCCTTGCCGGTCATGGAGAACGACTACATTCAGGTGGTCGTTCGACCCTACCCTTGCCATCTCGGCGACATCCTCATCGCCAAACGGATCGAGGTTGTTGTCCGCGTTCATGAAGACCGCCAGCGTCCATTCCTTCGGCTCCCGGGCATACGCCTCGGGAACCAGGGCTCCCGCCATCGTCAGGATGGCCAGGCCCGTTAAAAACAGGGACCGCAAACGCATACGTGATTTCCTCCTTGTTGAGCTTATGGACTTTTCGAAAAAGGCACCTTCACTCTGGAAGGTGCATGATTCCTGAGATCACAGGGATGACGTTTTTCCGATCATTGGCGCGGCCGAATCGACGATCCAGCGGGGAAGGGTGCCTTCCGAAAACAGTTTGAAACGGACGTCATCGGCAATTCCCCGAACGAAATCTGGAGGAAGATTCGGGGCGAACCGGGCGAATTCCCTCAGTGGATCGAGATTTCCGCTTTCGAGCCCCTCGATGATGAAAGAAGCTGTCCGCAGCTTGTGGAACTGGACGAGGAACTCGTCCCAATCGCTGGTAAGCGCAAAGTCGAGGGACCGGTACTTGTCCTCCTCGAATTCGTAGAACCGCTCGGGAAAATAGATCGATATTCCAAAAGCCCTGGGAACCGTGTGTCCGGTCCGGCCGTTTTCGATCACGGCCTCTTTCGCGGCGGCGAGGACGGCGTCACAGGCTTCCCCCACGGCGGGGTCGGAAATCCCGTTCTTGAGGACGTCGGCCAGATCGATCAGGTCGAGACAGGAGTCGAGAGCGAAGTGCTGGGTTTTGTCCCAAAGATTGACGATTGTCCGGTTGTGGGCCCCCGACATCAGTGACTTCGAGAGCTTGTTGACCGCGTCGTTCAAGGCCGGGATCGCGCTGCACCGGACAACCGACTGGGTACAGGTTTCGACTCCCTGGCTGCCATGATCGTAAGATGCCACGAACAACCGGGCCCAGGACCTGGCGAACTCTTCCGGGGACATCCCGGGCGTGACGGCAGAAAGGATTTCTGCGTAAGGGGCCCCCTTCCCGGGTTCCGTTTCTTCGGAGGTGACGATGAAATCGCACGAATCCTTGCATGTCCAGGCGACCTCGAGCATCTGCATCAGGCAGGCGTCCATGTCCAGGACGTCGATCGGGTGGCCGAGACGGTTTCGGATCTCGGAAAGCGCTCCACCCAGTGCATTCGTGGAAATGTGGTTGCCGGAGGTATCGTCCCATGAGATTCCTCTGACCGGTTTCTTGGGTGAACGTCTCCATCCCGACCCATGGTTCCATATGGTGAGGGAGAAGTGGCGGGCTGGGTAATCCCTGATGACCTCGTCCATGAAGGAGACAAGGGTTTTTGGATCGCCCATATCGATCTCGCCCATGTCCCTGAGTTTGACCGCCTTCCCCTTCTCGATGAAATACATCACTGCGGGTTCCCAGTGGCCGTCATGCAACACGACGACATTCAAATGCTCGTTCGACCCAGCCTGGACCATCTCCGCGATGTCTTCGGGTCCGAACAGATCGAGGTCGTTGTCTGCATTCAGATACACCGCGACCGTCCATTCCTTTTCCTCCCCTGGGGTGCGGAGGGAAGGAGCAGCCTCAGACGAATGCCCGAGGACCGCCAGGAATGCTGCGAGAAAGGCAAGGGGTAACAATCGTTTGGCAGGCTTCATTGCCTCTTATCTCCTTGTGCCCGAAACCGGTACCCCGATTTCGGAAAGTTTGCATTAGTTCCGGAAATCCGCGGAAAAGGTTTAGTCATTTCCGCAAATCCCTGGTTTTCGTGGATTCAAACCGTAACGAATCATTGTCGGGGAACGTAACCCAAGAAAGCCCGTGGAGGCGCAAAATGAACGTCGATCTGAAACAGGGAGTTTCGATCACCCTTTCCCTTCTGACACTGGTCTTGATTTCCACCGTGGTTTCTCCCGCTTTCGGGGAAGACCCCGCGGCCGTTCCTCCGGGAGAGGAAGAGATTCTCCGGGGCGAAAACCCATCTCAAGAACTCGAACCCTCGCCAGAACCGGGCCAGGAGGAAGGCCTACCTGAAGCCACTCCCCTGTCGGGGGCGGAAACCGAAGTGTCAGGCGCAGCTTCTGCCGGGCAGCTTGCGTTCAGGCTCGACCTGGGAAAGATCAAGGCGAAGATTGCCGGGTGGATCGATCGCCTCATCGGCCGGATCGACCGCTGGCTGATAAAAGTCGGATTTCCTTCGGGAATCCGCCAGGTAATCCGCATCATTTCAGATCTTTTGAAGGGAATCACAAACCCGACCGACACTTCAACGGACAACGGCTCTTCCGATACGTCAGATGTATCTACCGATGGCAATGAAGATGACGATGGGGATGACGACTCCGCGGAAACGACTCCGGAAACCCCCGACCAGGACACGGCTTCTCCGACTGACCAGTCTCCGACGAACGGGTCGACCGGGTCGACGGTCGTCACTCCGGAAACCAGGTGGGGATGCGTCTACAGCGAGCAGAGCCCGGAAAACATGTCCGGATGTGACAAACAGTTGCTGGTGCTCGACCCTGACGCATACGAAGCCGAGGATGTCGCCCTCATGAAGAAGGGAGGCCGGAAGGTCGTTGCGTATCTTTCGATCGGCGAGGCAGAGGAATACCGCTGGTACTTTTCAAGGGCAAGATCACTGATCATCAAAGAAAACGAAGAATGGCAGGGGAACTACCCCGTCAGATATTGGGAAGCTGCCTGGTTGAAGATTCTGGAGGAATACATGGCAGCCATTCAGGCCAAGGGTTTCGACGGGCTCTACTATGATGTCGTCGATCTCTGGGAATCACTTGAAAACCGCCCTTCAGCCAAGGCGGAGATGGCCCGACTCGTGGTCACTCTTTGCCGAAAGTACAAGGCCAAGAACCCGGGTGCATTGTTCTTCTTCCAGAACAGCGACCAGCTCTTCGATGATTCAGAGGTTACCAGAGAGATGACCGGGATGATCCAGGAGGGGCTCTGGTACACGTGGATGGATGAGAACATTTCCGAAGAAGAGCGTCAGCGGAAAATCGCGACCATGGCAAGGCTCAGAAAACTGGGAAAATTCATCGGACTTCTTGAATACACGCGGAAACCGGAGGAGATGACCAGGGCCCGGGACCTCGCCCGGAAATTGGGGTTCTCCCCTTACTTTTCCACTAAAGAGCTGGAAACCCTGTTTTCTGAATGAATCAGGAGGCCTGTTTCGAAGCCAGTTCCCCCCAACGCTCGATGTCGCGATCGAGCTTCTCGGTCAGGGTGTTCAGTTCCTTCGTAAGTGCCCCAAGAACGGCGTGATCCCCTGGTGGGTCGGCCAACTGGGCCTCGATCACGGACTTGCGCGTTTCCTGCTGAGATATGGCTTTTTCCAGCTCTTCCAGCTCGCGCCGCTCCTTGAAGCTGAGTTTTCCGGAAGCATCCGGGGATTTTTGCACCCTGGCTGGGGACGGTAGGTGGGAAAGCGAAACTCCGGGCCGTTTCCCGGCCCGGGGGGCTTCGGGTTTCAGTTCATCCCCGACCGCTTCGCTTCCAGCTTCACTTTTCCGGATTTCGAGATAGGCGGAGTAGTTGCCCGGATATCCGCGGATCGAACCGTTTTCCTCGAAGCGGAAGACCTGGTCGACCGTCCGGTCGAGGAACCAGCGGTCATGTGAAGCCACGATCAGGCACCCGTCGAAGGTTTCAAGGTATACCTCGAGGGCTTCCAGGGTCAGGATATCGAAGTCGTTGGATGGCTCGTCAAGAAGCAGAACGTTCGGAGCCCCCATCAGGAGCCTTAGAAGGTAAAGACGCCTGCGTTCCCCTCCGGATAGTCGGCCGATGAGGGAAAGCTGTTGCTGGGGATCGAAAAGGAACCGCTCGAGCATCCTGGCGGCGGGAATCGTCCTCCCGTCGGCCGTACGGATGTGTTCCGCCATCTGCCGGACATAATCGATCACGGTCGACTCTTCGTCCAGTGCGCGGCTTTCCTGGTCGTAGTAGCCGATCACGGTGTTCTGTCCGATCTCCACCGCGCCGGTATCGGGGGGAAGGCGACCGGCGATGACCTCGAGCATCGTCGTCTTTCCGCATCCGTTCGGGCCGATGAAGCCGATCCGGTCACCCTTTTTCAGGTTGAGCGAGAAGTCACGGATCAGTGTTTTCCCCCCGATGGTCCTGGAAACTTTCTTCATCTCGTGGATCTTGTTCCCTAGGCGGGTGGATGCGGCCGCGGAGATCTCGATACCTTTGTCCGTTTCGGCCCTGGGCCCGGTCAGGGCTGCCCGGGCTCTCTCGACATGGGCTTTTTGCTTGGTCCCTCGGGCTTTCGCCCCTTGTCTGAGCCATGCCAGCTCACGCCGGGCCATTCCCTCGCGCTTGACCGCCTCCGCTTCCCGCTGCTGGGCCTGCTCCTCCTTCTTTTCGAGAAAAGAGGTGTAGTTTCCTTCGTAACGGCGCACCTGCCCTTTCTCGATCTCGAGCATGGTTCTTACGATCCGGTCGAGGAAGGCGCGGTCATGGGTCACCAGCAGCAGAGCGCCTGCGTAACGGGAGAGATATTCCTCCAGCCAGGCGATCGTGTCGACATCGAGGTGATTCGTCGGTTCGTCAAGGATCAGGATATCCGGTCTCAGAATCAAGGCCCGGGCCAGGGCCAGACGCTTCCGTAAGCCGCCTGAAAGTGATCCGACCCTGGCGAGTGTGTCGCCCACTCCGAGTTTGTGGAGAATCGCTTTCGCAGCAGCCTCGAGATCCCAGCCGCCATGCACATCGAGTTCCTGGGCGAGATCTGAAACTTTGGCCAGAAGCCGGTCATGATCGGCCGACTCGGTTTCCAGCAGGCTGCATGCCTCTTCGTAGTCGTGAAGCAGACGGACCATCCCGTCACCATGGTCGAAAACCGCATCCAGGACTGTCTTATCCGGTTCGAAAACGGGGTTCTGCGGAACGTAGGCAACCCGGCGCCCGGAAGCGAAGACCACCCGACCTGAATCGGCAATCTCAGTTCCTGCGATGATCTTCAGCAGGGTCGTCTTTCCCGAACCGTTCCGGCCGATGATTCCCATCCGTTCGCCCTCCTCGAGGCCGAACGTTACTCCCTCCAGGACAGGGCCTGCGCCAAAACCCTTGGTGATCGATTCCAGCGAAAGAATGTTCATGGGATCCTTTCAAAACCTGCTAATCGTATCATCCCTCCGCTCCGTTAGCCACTCTCTTCGAACCAAATCAGGTTGCGGATTTAATCGTGGCGTCAGGCCGGGGAAGCCTCCCCATCCTGGCGAACCCCGGCACGCCGCCCTCGTGGCGTCAGGC
>CAYRYU010000086.1:14161-20654 GCA_964428355.1 uncultured bacterium | reverse complement strand
CCATCCTGGCGAACCCCGGCACGCCGCCCTCGTGGCGTCAGGCTCGGCGGCGGGTCTCGCCCTTCCGGACGGAGCGACACCGCAGAAGAGACCGAAAACCGTATCTGGACCGAATCTGGTCGATGACCTGGGGAAGACCGCGTCTGGAAGGCGGGGTGCAGGCCTCCAAAAGGTCGAGAGTCACTCCTCCGGGTTGGAGATCATCGAGATGCACCCCAACCAACCGCACCTTGAGACGCCGCGTGAAGACCTTGTGGAACAAATTTTCGGCGGCCGCGAAAAGCGGACGATCGCGGTCGGTTCGGGCCAGCCTGGCAGACCGGCCCGTGGTCGAAAAATCGGAGTATCTGATCTTGACCGTGATCCCGCCACAGGTGAGGTGCGAGGCACGCAGGTCGTAGGCCGCGCTTTCGACAAGCCTCGAAAGGACCGCAAGCAGAACCTGCTTCGACGAACTGTCTTCGGCCAGGGTCTCGTCGCGGGAAATTCCTTTTTGATGGCCTCGACCGGAAGACGCAACGACGGGAGTGTGGGAAACCCCCTGCGCATGGTCGTGCAGACAGACACCGGACCGCCCGAACGCCGCCTGCCACGTCTCGATGGGAAAGGAAAGAATGTCGCGAATGTTCTTCAACCCCATGGCTTTGAGGCTTTCCTGCATCTTGGGGCCGACTCCGGGGATGTGCTTGGGATCGAGAGGCGCAAGAAACCGCCCTTCGGCCCCGGGAAAAACCTCGAGTATTCCCCGGGGTTTCCCGAGGTCGGAGGCAATCTTGGCAATGAGCTTGTTGGTGCCTATTCCGATGGTGGCCGGAAGGCCGGGATCGACCTCGAGCCGCCGCATGATACGGTCGGCGATATCGATGTTCCGCGGGTAGATCAGGTCGCAGCCGGTGAAATCGAGAAAGAACTCGTCGACGGATGCGGGCTCGACGACGGGACACATTTCCTCGAGGATGTCCCGCACCTTGTGGGAGAAATCCTCGATCGTGCGTGGAACCGGAAGCACCTTCAGATGCGGACACTTCTGCCTGGCAACCCAGACCGGCATGGCCGATCTCACGCCAAACTTCCTCGCTTCGTACGAGGCCGAGCAGATTACCCCCCGCCCCGAGGTTCCGCCAACTGCCAGAGGGACACCTCGTAGTTCGGGGTGGTCTTTAAGTGCAACCTCGACGAAGAAGGCATCGAGATCGAGGCACGCCACACGTCTGTCACACATCATGATATGGGAAAACCCATTGCTCCGGGGCCTCCGCCGCGCCCCGCTGAGCTTATCTTGGCGACATTCTCACATGCGCCGGTATTTGCGCATGACGCCGATCACGACTCCCTTGATAGTCACCTCACCCCGGTCGACGATGATCGGCTTCATTCCAGGGTTGGACGGCTGCAGGCGAACGGTAGAGCCTTCACGGTATATCCGCTTGAGGGTGACGTTTTCATTGTCGATGCAGGCGATCACCATCTCACCGTTCTCGGCCACGGAACGCTTCTCTACGATTACAAGATCGCCGTCCCGGATCGCCTCATCGATCATCGACTCTCCCCGAACCTGCAGTACGAAGGTCTCCCCCCGCCCCATCAGACTCTCGGGAAGGGTGATGGTCTCGGGTACCTCGCTGATCTCGATCGGGGAGCCCGCAGCCACCCTGCCGAGGAGAGGAACCTCGACCCCGCCGCCGCGGCTGACCTCGAGCTTTCTCAGCGTCCGCCCGCGGTGCTGTCTCTTGCAGTCGTCGAGATACCCCTTCTCTACCAATGTTTTCAGATGCTTGTGAATCGTCGAAGGCGAGGAAAGTCGCAGCTTCTCGCGAATCTCATGGATCGTCGGGGGGTACCCCTTCCGGTGGAGATACGAACGGAAGAACTCGAGGACTGCATGTTGTTTCGGTGTCAACGGATCGGGCGACATCGTAAACCTCCGTTGGTGTTCTTTGAACCGACGGGCGTTCATCACATGTCCGTCAAACCAAAAATAGGCGAAAATAGTGCGAAAGTCAAGCGAAAAAACGGTAAACTTTCAGGGGCTCCGCCTCCAACCCGCTCTTTCAGATCGAAATAATGGCGAAAATTACCCCGGAGAACCCCCGGCTTCCGGTCAGGTGGGAATTCTGCAAAACCGGATTGATCTGGCGGATTTGCCCCCCGCAATGGTTCCTGATATGGTGTTCTCGTTGGAACCCCAAACCTCGCCAAAGGAGCTTTCATGAAGACCCCAACAATGACTCTCAGGCATCTCTCCTTCGAAATCACGAGCCTGGCCAAGACCCTGAAATTCTATGAGCCCCTTTTCAAGATCATCGGGTTCAAGAAAATCATGGGAGACGGAAAGTCGTTCATCGGTTTCTCGAACGGAAGCCTCGAACTCTTCTTCTGCAGGTCGAAACCACGGCGCGTAACCCGGAAAGCCCCCACTGGCAAGGAGATGGTGATCAGCGACCACGTCGCCTTCCTCGTCGACAGCCCGAAAGAAGTTGACCGGATCGCCGCGGGAATGAAAAAGGCCGGGTTCAAGCCCGTGTTCCCCCCCGAGGAGTCCCCCGAGTTCACTCCCGGTTACTACGCGACCAGCTTCGCCGACCCCGACAAGGTCGTCCTCGAGTTCTACTACCACCCCCCGGTAAAAAAGCCCAAATAGGCTGAAACCGTCCGGCCACCTGGCTCCAGGGAACCGTCCGGCCCTCATCCGAGGTTCGCCGACTATGAGAAGTGGTTGACCGAGGTATTCTGAATGAACCGGAGGGTGCGGAATTCAACCATTGCTGGCTTTACCACAACCCTTCACCTGGTGCTTCACTTCCTTTCATCTGCTGGGGTTCCCGTTCCGGTTCGGCACTGACGGTACCAGGGGAACCCGATTCCCCGGTGACTCCTTCACACCACTCGATCAGAGAGTTCGCGTCAAGGATCCCATTACTGGCCTGATCCACCGCGTTCTCAAACCCGTCTTTCGGCATTCTTTTCTTCAGCTCCAGGAGCATCTCCTTGAACCCGTCATCATCTCGAAGTTTCCTGAAAGTTCCGAGTACGACATCATCACCACCCGTCCCAAGCTCGCTCCAAATCTGGAAAAGGAGGAGAGCGATGACTCCCTCCACGGAAAGAAGCTCTTGTCCCGCTCCCAGAGATGACATGGAAGAGTATTTCCCC
This sequence comes from uncultured bacterium, assembly GCA_964428355.1. Taxonomy (GTDB): domain Bacteria; phylum Muiribacteriota; class Ozemobacteria; order Ozemobacterales; family Ozemobacteraceae; genus CAYRYU01. Next base: position 17,501 of record CAYRYU010000086.1, on the reverse strand, counting down.
TTCTCGCTGTCACTTTCGACGACAAATTTTCCGTTCTTCTTTCCGTTGCCGAAAAGGAGTGTCTTGAAGGTTTCAGGGGAAAAACCCGGGTCGACTTGGTTTTCCACGACCTGTCGGCGGAGAGCCATGAATTCCGCCCAGCCTTCAAGGAATGCGGTATGGGGATCGGTTCTCTCGTTTTGGAAATGGACTCCGTCCAAGCCATAAGATCGGTTGCTCCGGGGGTCCAGGAAATGGCCGAACTCATGGGCGAAAGTATCCTTTATCGCGGCCTCACTTCGGCCCTCCATGTCGAGGGTGTTCAAACGGATCACCGACCCCGCACAATTCTGGTACAAGTCCTTTTTTACCTCCTCAAAATCGTACCCGTTTTGATCCCGTTCCGCGTCGGTATAAACGATCTGGCAAGGTCCCTCTTCATATTCCCCGGTTCTTTGCCAAAGATTCTGGTAGGAGTTCCATTCCCTGGAAAAAAGGTAACTGAAAAACGTCTTGATATCCTCCTGAGAGGAGTTGGCCTCCCCAATCACTTTGGAAAGATTGTCAAGGGAGGTAATCTGGAAACGTCTTACCTTGTAATAGCCTTCAATACTGCCATCTTCCAGTTTTTTCGGGATGTACAAGGTCTGAAAGGGTATCCCGTTCTCTACTCCATTTTTGTCTTTTTTGAAACTGATGGGCGAAGCGGAGCCGGATTCGGAATAGGCATTTCCAGGCTTCTTCGCAACGAACTCCTCGATCCGCTGATAATAGAACTCCTTTGCCAGATACCCCGCCGAAACGGGTTGGGAAAGGAAGATGACCAACTGGATCACCCACAAGCCGATCACCTTAGGATCGAATGCGGAACGGCATGTCATAGCAAACCTCCTTTGATCGCAAGATCCTCGGCCATCATAAAGACGTGGGGAGGTAGTATCTCGTCGAATCGATCCTGGTTTTCCCTTTCCGGGCAGACTCTTGGACCTCAGCGAAAAGGGCTGCTCGTTCCAGGTCGTTCGGAAAGGACGCAAGATTTTTTGCCTGCTGAACCCGGGCTTCGAAATCCGGAAGGTACTCCACCATCATCCGAAGCCATGAAGAGGACACTTTTTTCCCGGTTGTGGAAACCGGGAGTTGGAACTCCTTCTTCTCGCCCGATTTTAGGACACCGATCAATATTTCTCCCGAAGCGATCTCGGGAGATATTTTCATGTCCTCGGAAGAAAGAAAGCGAACCTTGATTCCAGTCGGGGAACCGATTCTCGCCTGGATAAGAGCCCGAAAAATCCCTTTCCCCCCCTTCATCGGCTCCAAGGGGGAAATCTCGAGAACGAAATTTGGAGGGAGCGTGTATCTTTCACCGACGGGATTCGGTGTTTCCCCCGCAATGACAAGAGATCCGAAAACAGCAACCAGGATAAGGCTCATCAGGATCGACCGCATTCAAAACCTCCTCAGAAGACCGCCGAAATCAGCTCCCCCTGTCTCACAAGAGCAAGGCGTCAAACGGCCTTTCCCTGAATATAATACGAATACAGGGACAAAACCGATGAAATTTCAACAAGCCGGAATCTTCGATTGAGGCATCCCTGAACCGAAGAGACTTTACCGTGATCCGGAAGTGACTTTACCGTGTTCCGGAAGTTCCCCGCCTTCCTAGACGATGATTTCCGGTTCGCCCAAATTCCCGGTTGAAAAGGGGTCTAGCAGACCCGCCTCTTGCCTGCACACGAAGAAGATGCCCCCCCATACATATCTCGGGCCGGGTCGGCAAGCTCCGGGTTTTCCCACCTCAAAAAGTGGCACTTAAACCATTTCGCGGATGGGATTGCAACGGAGATACAGAGCAACAGAGGCTGTTGATGAATCGGACGGGTGCTTTTCCCTTTTTCCCGAAACCTCGGGGTTTTCTCGGTGTTCTCTGCGACTCGGTGGAATTTTTCGTCAGAAACCTTGCTACAGTGTCCAGAAAGGTGGGTTTCCCTTGGGTGACGGGGAGGAAAAAAGCCCCATCACCCAAGTAAAGGATTCGCTATTCGGGAACGGTGACTACGATTCCATCGACCTTTTCGATCCGGAAGCGGGCCTGTGATTCCGGAGAGTATCTGGCGGTTTCGTCCGCCTGCCGGACGGCCCAGATGTAATGGTGTCCCAGTTCGAGCCAGATTTCTTCGACCCCGCAGGAACTCCATCCACGAACAACCCGCTCGAAAATGGTTTTCCCGCTGGCGGCATCACAAAGTGCCACGGCGGCATACTTCTCCGCACCCTTCCACTGGAAACAGGGCCGAAGAGCCGGGGCGACGGGAAAAAGCTTCAGTTCGGCGGGAACTCCCAGGACCGGGGGAAGCGGCTGAGGCTTTTCGACATCGAGCTCGATCGTGATATCGCCGGCCATTCCCTGACCGACCATCTTGGGAAGTCGGACCTTAACATAGTAGTATGTGGGCTTGAATTCCTCGATTTCCACTGCGAGTTTTCCCTGGGTCCTGAAGTTGCGTTTGGTGAAATACAGCCCCTTCTGGGCGAACTCCTCGGGAAGATCGATCCGGTGTTCCCAGCTCTGGGGCGGATCCACGACCAGAAGTTGATGTGCAAAGGTCTTGGTCAGTTTCTCAGCGTGTACCAGGCAGGGGCTGAGAACCGCAAGGACAAGCAGGACCAGGGCAAATTTTAGGGTCGAACGCATCGTTTTTTCCTCCCGGTCAATTCGATGCTTCCAGTCTACCCCTCAATTCCACATCCGACAATCGGACAGGATCAGCCCCCTGGGGAAGCCTTTCCCGCCTGCGAAGGAAGGAACGGCAACATCCGTTTGTTACATGAAATATGCAAACGGGCCGGTCTCTCAGGTGTTATCCAATGACGATCGCGATTGCGATGAGCAATGTGTAGAGAACCCCATACCCAAACTTCTGAGGAAGGTCGTCAAGATGGGAGAAAGCCCTCAACTCCTTTTCCGAACGCCGCTTGATTCCATTCTCCTCGCCCTTCTGCCAACCCGCCACCATGCCCGCAATCACAACGCAGAGCCCTGCTGCCAGGTGAAGCCGGAATGTCAGCGTCCCCGACCCAAGGAAAAGGGGAATCGCCCAGCAGATCGCGAAGAGCCGCAAAAGGCCGGGGGTGGTCCATTTCGCGGATCGCAGCATCCGAAAATGAAGATCCCCCTTCTCGACCCGCAGTTTCTCTGCTTCAGCAATTTCCTCGGGGGTTTCCGGGAAAAAAGCTCCCAGGATGAAAGCCACGAAAAGAACCAGCGGAAGGAAATTCTCGCCCAGGAATTCCATCGCTTCGCCCCCCCTCGCCGTTCAATCCCCTTTTACTACCAGTCCTTCTCGTAGCAATGTCCATGCCG
>CAYRYU010000086.1:5374-14061 GCA_964428355.1 uncultured bacterium | reverse complement strand
ATCAGGGCGTTCTCACGTCGCATGGGGGCACCCACGTTTCCGGAAACCACCCGGCCGAAATTCATCCCGATGCGAACGGAGAAGGGGCTCCCTTCGTTGCGGAGTCTTCCCATCAACTGCTGGATTCCGACCGCAGCCCGCAGCCCCTGCTCGGCGGTTGGGAACTTTGCGAAGATGCAGTCCCCGATGAACTTGTCGATGTCGCCCCCTTCCCTGTAAACCAGCTCCGTCGCAGGCTGGAAAATGGCGTTGATCCCGGAAATGACCTCTGCGGGAGTGTGTTTCTCTGCATACGAAGTGAACCCCTTGACGTCCATGAACATGAAAGCGGCACGGAGTTCCTCGTCGGGAATCCTGTAAAGGCCGGCCATCACCGTGGCGGATGCTTTCCGCCAGACCTCGTGGGGTGTGTACTGGCGGATCACCTCCTGAAGCTTCTCGCTGCGGCGGTTTGCCTCCGCAAGCTGCTCATTCCTTTCCTGAAGGGAGATGTTCGCCTTGTAGTGCTCCCGATTGATGTACCGGAGGGACTTTTCACTGTCGAAGAGCCGCTTCTCCGCTTCCGCGAGCAGCCCGGAAAGTTCAGAAATCCTTTCCTCCGGGGTCCGCGCGGCCCGGGCTTCGTCTTCCCGGAATTGCCCATCAAGTGCCTGCCGGAAATCGGTCCCCGCCCCGGAGCCAGTTTGCGATCCGACCACGAGCAACGAGATCGAACAACCCAGCTCCTGGGATCCGGAAAGGGCCCTTTTTCTGTCGATGACCTCCCGATAGCGGTTGTAGATTGGCCCGAACTCTGCGTTCGCATACATTCCGATTATCGGGACGTTGCTGCCAACTACCTTCCCCACCCGCTCGATTTCCTGGTTCGCCCAGGAATGCAACAGGAGACTCCGGACCGTGCAGCTGAAAACGAGCACCAGCTCAGGTTTGAACCCCTCGAGGCCATCCACCGCCGCCTGGGCCGCCTTTTCCGCACCATCCAGGAGATCTTCGCGGGAAAGCTGGACCAGCTGGATCTCGAGATCCTGGTAATTCCCTTCCGGCCAGAAAAGCACCGAAGGCTTCTGGAAATCGCAACGAAAGGGGACCCTGATGACCGTCTTTTCGGTTGCCCCTTCCTTGAGGCGCGCGATAAAGGAAAATTTCGAACGTGCGAAAAAGATCTGATCGTGAAATCCTTCCCCGAGGTAGCTCTTCAGGTATTGCAGGATGGGGATTCCATCGACCTCGAAAACCCGGTTTCCCTCCGTCCGGGTGCAGATGACCGGGTGGGAAACCGGTTCCCAGCCACTTTCGAAAGCGAAACCGAAACGGAGGTTCTTTGGGTCTTTCGCCCGCAAGAACAGGAAGTTGAGGAACCCCGTGGCGAAAATGTCACCGCAATACTGGGTTCCACGGTGAAGGGCTTCCCAGTCATCGCTGGGAAAAGCGCCCACGGTCGCTCCTCCCGAAACCGGCACCCGGAAAGGGAAAACTTCGTTCAACCCCCGTAGGAACTCACCTCCCTTGCCATGGTGCTGGGAACTCGACGAGATGCATGCGATCGAGTCGCCCGGCTGGACGGGGATGTCGACCAGAAACTTGGAGGCCAGGTAGCGGGCAACCTCGTTTGGATTGTCCTCGCATTTCCCCGCAACAACCTTGAAATCCAGGTCATCGGACGAAAGCAGAAGCAGGAGAACCGAGTCGTGTTCGACCCCGCGATTCGTTATTCCGTATGGCGTGGTGGTCCCAAAGATGGGAATCCCTCCAAGGGAAGAGCGTATCGTCTTGAAAAGAACCTCCTGGTCATACTTTTGCGAAGCGAAAAGGATCCCGATCTGGGGATGGGGGTTCTGAGCAAGGGCCCGCGCCGCAACCAGGCGGGAAACCTCTTCGGTGTCTCTTCCGCGGGCAACCGCCAGACCTTTGACAATCATAACCGCCTCCAGAATCGTCGACTCTGGAAAGACATTATAACCCATACCAAGAGGTCCGGTTGGGAAAACCTGACCTCATGTACAGGCCGCCGAGATGGGGGACAACCTTCAGGGAAGAAACCTCACTCCTCGTCTTCCCAGGTAATCTTCCATTCGGAGGGTTCGAGGAAACGAAGGGAAGAGGATTCGTCCTTGCTCTTCACCTTCTTCTCGAATGAAAGAAGCTGTTTCTGCGACTGTTCGGGGATCGGCCCGTCGTAGACCTCCATGAGGTGCAGCCGCCAGTTGCGGATTGCCGAGGGAAGCATCTTCGGATCCTGCTCCAGCAGGTATTCGCAGACCTGTTTGCAGGTATCGTCGATTGCCGTCACGATCTGTTTCTTGGTTCCCGATGAAAGCGAATGGAGAAAAGCGGAAATCTGCAGATAAAGGATCGTATCGCTCTCGGAGACGCCCCCGTCCTCGATGCTCTTGATTCCGATCGACCGGATGTCATCCTCGCCCGCGGCCCAGAGGGCATGGGCTTCCGCGTAGGTTTCCAGCCGGATCAGGGCGAGCATCATACTGAGAACCGTCTTGCTCATCAGAAAGGTGTCGACTTCCTTCAGTTCCAGCATCTTTTCGAGGATCTCTTCATACTCTTCGTAGGCGCGCTTGGGATCTTCCGAAAGCAGCTTCCGGTCAGCGGTTTCACCTTTCCTGCAAAGTTTCTTGAACAATTCGTCTTTCATTTTCATTCCTTCTTCCGTGGCCCGGGGAGATTCGTGGAAGTTCCATGATATCCCGGAAACCGCCCGAAAAAAAGGGGGAGTTCGCGAAGCACTCTCGCATCGTGGAGCCAGCCGGATCGCAGCCCCTTGGCTGATCAGCTCAGACACGCATTCAGAAGGGGGGCAAGGGTATGGAACTGGGGGAAAAAGCATGTGGCGGCAAATCCGAATACGCAGGTTGCCAGAAGAAGCATGCCGAACGACCAGCCTGTCTGGCCCATGACCGTTCCCACCCAATCTGCCGGTTCCCGGTCGGTTTCCTTCAACCGTGATGCAAGGCCCGCCGCAAGCAGGAAATGGAACAACGTCTCCGAGAGGATCTCAGGTGCCGCGATCATGAGGTAACCTCCAAGGCCCATGAAGAGCCCCATAAGGATGAAAAATGGAATCAAAACCAGGCATCCCTCGTCAAACGAAGCCCCCGCCTGGATGACCTTCCCCGCACCCTCAATCACCCCACCTCCGCCTTCGGGACAGGCATCGGCAACCGCCCGGACAGCCTGCCCTCCAGCCTCCAGACCACGGGAAACGGTCTCCGGGTCTTCAAGGGCCAGGTCAAGTCCCCGGGCGGCCAATTCCGAATGGAGGTTCGTGGCATCCAGGACTTCCCAGAAAGTCTGGGGTCCGCCGTCATGCCTGACAATCGAGTACCAGACCCTGACGGTTCCGAGAAACAGGAGATAGGAAACAATCAGGGTCAGTGGATACCTGAGAACTATCATGGAAAATCCGGCAAGGAAGAGGAACTTGTTAACCAGGATCCCGCCCAAAAAGGTGAAGAAAAGAATGAAGAGCATGTGGAAACGAAAGGAAAAGCGGGCCTTCAGCCAGGCCAGAACTTCTGCTTTCGAAAGCAATCGCCTTTTTTCGTTATCCCTACCCGTATCATCCGCCAGGAGTGAACGCATACTTTTCCCTCCCCGGTTCCCCGTTCTTTATTTCGAGAGGGTAACAACTCCCGTGCCCGGATCCGCTCCTCACGAATAGCGGGTTTTCATGGGTCCAGGAAATCGGGATGTGCCAAACAAGGCGCAGAATGCGATACTTCGAGTCCGGAAAACGGGCACCAAAAATGCTAGGAGGGAGAAAAACAAAAGGCACGGGATTCCGATCTGGAGTCCCGTGCCTTTTCGGTGGCGTTTCAGTTCAAGCCGGCGCCTGTTGCGAAGGACTTGATTGCGTTGTGCTCATTACCGGCCTGGGACTGAGCTGACAGCTTCCGAGACACCTCGGCATCTCTGGAGATGTAGGACTCCTTGTTGCTCATCGCATAATCGACATTGAACTTCTTCTCGGCGGCGGTGAGGTTCTTCAGTTCAGGAGCGACATAATTCTTTATGTAACCGTCCTTGTTCTTGAGGAGGTCGGTGTATTGGCTGTTGAGGGTATTGACCTTCGAACTCTGGTTGGAGACGTTCCGGTTCCATTTGTCGTAGTTGGTCTGGGCGTTCGAGAGAACGCTGTTTGCGGAACTGAGCTCGCTGTAGGCCCTATCCATGTAGTAATCGCGGTCGCTGACCCGGCGGCGGGCTGCATCGAGGTCGGAGCTGGAAACGTAGTAATCGTAGGGATCGGTACTGGATTCGTCGTCGTCGTCATCATAGGGATCCGTGCCGGAGGTGGTACCACTCGAACCATGATCATACGGATCGGTGCTATCGTCGTCATCGTCGTAGGGGTCGGTCTGCTGGTCCTGGTATTCCCGTTCCAGCCGGCGGAGTTCCCTGACGGCATCGTCGTATGACCGACGGGCGGAATCGTAGTTGCTATCGGCGGATGCCTGGCGGGTCTTGGCGTTCATGAGGTCGTTCTGGGCGGTGCGGAAGGAGACCTCGTAGCTGGAGAGAGTCTGGCGCTCCCGGCTGAGCTCGGTCTCGCGGCGGGTGATCTCGCTGTTGTAGGCTCCCGGAGCGGCATCGAGTTTCTTCTGATACTCATCCTTTCGGACCCCGACCATCCGTTCGGCCTCGGTCCGTTCGGCCATGAACCGGTTTCCCGTAGCCTCGACAGCGGACTGGTAGGCGTTGGCAGCGTTCTGGTAGGCTTTGTAATATCCCCCGATGATGGTGTCCGAAACGGCTTTGGGGGCCGAAGATTCCGCATCGGCGCGGATCGAGCAGGCCTTCCGGTAATCCTCGGAAGCCTTGGCGGAATCCTTCGAGTCGATGAAGGACTTCTGGAGATAGATATCGGAGATTTTCCTGGGAAGCTCGGGGAACTCGGACTTCTTCGAGAGGAGCTTCCATTCGTCGATCTTGTCGAGGGCGTCAAGCTGGTCCGGGGAGCTCTTGAAACTTCCGAGGACTTCGAGCAGGCCCTTGACCGCCTTGGTATCGTCACCCTTCAGGTGGTTGCAGTTGGCGATGTCCATCTTGATCGAATCGGTCATGGGGGAAAGCTTCTCGTACATTCCGATCGCGGAATCGTAATCCCCGAGGTGCTCATAGCAGTTGGCGATGTCCATCTTGATCGAATCGGTCATGGGGGAAAGCTTCTCGTACATTCCGATCGCGGAATCGTAATCCCCGAGGTGCTCATAGCAGTTTGCGGCATGGGTGCGGGTGTTGTTGTCCCACAGGTCGAAGAAGTTCAGGTAAGCGATGGCTTTCTCGTATTCTCCATTGTTTTCGAGGGCGAGGGCGGAGTTGAGGAGCGATTTTGAAACCTCGTCGCGGTTCTTGGCAATCGAGCCCTTGAGCGCGGCGATTTCCTTCTTCTTGCCATCGATCTTCTTTTCGACCTCGGATTTCTTGCTCCCTTCAAGGATCCCCTGGTATTCATTCAGCTCATTGAAAAGCTGATCGATCTCGAACTCGAGCCCCAAAATGGCCTTTTCGATCTCGATGTTCTTGTTCTCGAGGTTGATTGCAGTCTCCAAACCGGGCAGAGCGGGGGTGACGGGCGCGGCCTGGACGGCATCGACCGATCCACCGTAGTGGCTCGAGATCGCCTGGACCACGAATTCCCGACCCCGGAACACTGAGCTGACCACCATCTTCTTCCCGCTGAAGATTCCCCATTTGCCTTTCTGGGCTTCGGTAGCGCTGTAGGAATCGGTCTGGCAGCCGTGCTCGCTCAGGATCTTCTTGAACCAGTCCGCCCGCTGATACTTGATCTTGTCGGTGAGGTCGTCGAACTTGACAGTCCCCTTCGAAACGGCAAAGCCCAGAACCCTGGCCTTGTAAACCCCGGTGTACTGGTTCCTGGCATTCAGGGATTCCTTCAGTCCGTTGATGGCCTGGATCTCTCCCGCAGCCGCGGCGGAAGCCTTGACTTCGGTTTCCTTGGAGGGTGTTACGGCGGAATCCTCATCGAAGGGGTTGCCAGCCTGCGCGGATCCGGTTCCGAAAACGAGGGCAGACATGACCGCCACGGTCGAGAGGGCCTTCAGAACGTTCTGATTCATCATATTTCCTTCCTCCGGTTCCCTTTTCCCTACCAATTCTCAGGGTGAAGTGTTTTGGTGTTCTCGAAAAATGAAACGCAAGATCGAAAAGAACCGTTGGAAAATCAGAAGGAAAAAAGAAAACCTGAATGGGAACGGGAAATTCCCATTCAGGGGAGGGGAGATATGGAGATGAGACTCAAGCCCGGGTTGTCATGCTCATCAATCGTTGGATTCTTTCTTCCATTGGGGGGTGGGTTGAAAAAAGGTTGGCCAATCCCCTGCCGCTGAAGGGGTGCGCGATGAACATGTGTGAAGTGGCGGGTTCGGCATTGGTCATGGGCCGATTGGCTACTCCATCGTGGATCTTTGCAAGAGCGCTTGCAAGCCATTTGGGGTTTCCGCAGAATTTTGCCCCCGTTTCGTCCGCCAGATACTCCCTGGACCTGGAGATGGCCATCTGAACGAGCATCGCCACGATCGGGGCCAGAATCACCATCACCAACCCGAGCAGGGCGTTACTCCCTTCTTCACCGTCTCTTCTCCTGGATCCTCCTCCAAACATGAACATTCTGGAGAGGAAGGAAAGAGAACCCGCAATGGTAGCGACGATAGTGGAAAGAAGGATATCGTAATTTGCGATATGGGCAATCTCGTGGGCCAAAACTCCCGCGAGCTCTTCACGACTCAACATCCCGACAATACCTTCCGTGACTGCCACCGCGGCATGGGAGGGCCCCCGGCCGGTGGCGAAAGCGTTGGGCGACGACGATGGGATCAGGTAGATTGCGGGCTTTGGAATCCCAGCGGACCTGGCCAACCCCTGCACGATCTGGTGCAGTTCCGGAAAGGCGTTTTCCGGGATCCGGCGGGCTCCATACATTGCAAGCACGATCGAATCGGAAAACCAATAGCTGACGAAGGACATTCCGAAAGAGATCAGCATTGCCACCATCAGCCCGTCATTGCCCCCGAGGGCTTGTCCAATGAAAAGCGTGAAGGCGACCAGAAAGGCAAGAAGCATGTAAGCCTTGATTGCGTTGGACATTGCGAATCCTCCTTGATTGTCACATAGAAATTTAGCAAATTTCGTGCCTTCTGAATACCACCCTGGAAACAGCTTCGGAACAAGGATTTCCCAAAATGGCCGGACGGCCATGCGACGTCGCAGGCCGAAAGGTGTTTCCCTCCCACCCCTGCAACCAGGATTTCCAACCCGGTTTCTCGAACCCCATGGATCGGCCCCGACCGATGCAAGCCCTCTTCCTTCGTTGACACTAACCCGATCGATTCTTATAATTGAGGAAATTGTACGCCGTCATGCCCAAAAACCTGACGTCGACATTATCGGAGGTGCCAAATGAATTTCAGGAACAAGTTGAGGATCCGGGTCGTCACACTGTTCACGCTGTTGGCGTTTTTCGGCTCCACCCTTGCAACCTACGCTCAGGAGGTGACCATCCCCATTCCAACCGCGCAGACGGCTCCCCAATCGAATGCGTTGTCGGGAATCGCGAACCTCATCGGAGCCAGCCCCGAGATTACCCAGCTCCAGAACAACGTTGGGGTGATCGAGGGAGCCCTGAGCAAGATCGAGAACATCGCGGCACCCCTCTATAACAAGGTTGCCCCCACCAACATGGAAACCATGTCCATCGGGGAACGCATCCGCGCGATCGTCGACAACACCAAGGGCCTCGTGAACGGCGGGGCCCAATCCTACAAAGCCCAGGTCGCGCAATGGAACGAGGCCCACGGGATCACCCCGGATACCTCTTTCGAGGGCGAACTGAGCGTGGGGTTGAATGAAGTCGGGGTTCAGGCCGGCCAACTCCCTCTCAATGGCAAGGGCAACGTCGCCGTCGGCAAGCTCAAGCAAATCATCGATGCCATCAAATCGAAGCTCCAGGCAATCATCTCCATCATCAAAGCCAAAATCATCGCCCTCGCCCAGAAGATCGGTCTCATGAAAAAGAAGACCGACAACGATCAGTCCGGCAAGAAATCCGCGCAGGACACCGAGGAAGCCCAGCAGGCCACGGCCCAGACCACTGGGGTCCAGCAGGCGGATACCTTCTCGGCACGCCTGAGCAAGGGAATCTCGGATGGAACGGCCAATGCCAAGCAGTCCCTGAAGAACAGTTTCTCCTTCACCAACCTGGCCGTAACAACCACAGTAGCAGTCGGCACCAACCTCGCCCTCCAGGTCATCAAGGGTGAAAAACCTTCCATCGGGGCCGCGGTAAAATCGGTTGCCAGCGCGGAATTCGCGGGCAGCGTCGTGGGCGGCGCCCTCGGAGCCGCGGGCGGCCAGTTCGTCGGCACCCTTGTCAAGACCATCATCCCAGGCCCAATCGGCGCCATCGCGGGAGCCCTCGCCCCCGTCATGATGGGTTCCGCCGGAAGCATCATGGGTTCCTCCCTCGGCGGCGACATCAAGAACCGCCAGTTCTCCATCACCAAGGCGATCAAGGCCATCGATCCCGTCGACCTGGTGGGTTCCTCAGTCGGATCCACCATCGGTATGGCCCTCGGAGCCCCAATCCCCATCATCGGGCCGATCATCGGAGGCATCGTTGGCGGCATCATCGGTTCCAAGATCGCCAAATGGAT
>CAYRYU010000086.1:0-5274 GCA_964428355.1 uncultured bacterium | reverse complement strand
GGCGGGTGTGTACGCGGGGATTGCATGTTGACGGGGGAGACTTCCCGTAGTACAGTAAAAGCTCGATTAGGAACCATTGAGGGGGATTTCGTGAAGGTTCTGGTCCTCGGATCGGGCGGACGGGAACACGCGCTGGTCGATTCGCTCGCGCGCTCGCCCACCGTACACAAGATCTTCGCCTGCCCGGGAAACTCCGGGATGAAGGAACAAGCCACCCTTATTCCCGCCACCTCGAACATAGATATCGTGAGGTTCGCAAAGGAGAACGTGGACCTCGCCGTGGTCGGCCCTTCACGGTTCGTTTCCGAGGGGACCGTCGATGCGCTCAATACCGCCGGAATACCCGTCATCGGTCCAGCCGCCGATGCCGGACGGATCGAAACCAGCAAGGCTTTTTCGGCCAAGTTCATGGCCAAGCACAATATCCCCTCCCCCGTTACCCAGGTCGTGGCGAACCGGTTCGAGGCAGAAAAGTTCCTCGAGGAGAACCCCTGGGTGGGAATCGTCAAATGTGACGGTTTTTCACGCGGGTCCGGGGTGGCGGTAGTCCACTCGAGTGAGGACGCCTTGGGTGCCGTGATCCGGCTTCTGAAGGAATACGGCCCCCCGATCATCCTGCAGGAAAAGCTTTCAGGAATCGAGTTTTCCTACTCGATCCTGACGGACGGTAACCAATGGGTTTCCTTCAGCTCCTGCCGCGATTACAACCTTGCCCTGGACAACGACAAAGGCCCTACCACAGGTGGAATGGGCGCGGTGAGCCCTTTTCCGGGGCTTTTCCCCGAACTCGAGGAGAAGATTCGCACCCGGATCGTCATTCCAACTGTCAACGGGCTGAAATCCGACCGGCTCCTCTACCGGGGTTTCCTTTCCATCCAGTTGATGCTGACCCCCCAAGGTCCGCGGGTCCTGGAGTTCAATGCCCGACTGGGCGACCCTGAAGCCCAGAGTATTCTCGTCCGCTTCCGGGGCGACCTTGCGGCCCTTCTACTCGACTGCGCACTTGGCCGCCTCGATGCGACCGGCTCTGAGGTGGCTTTTGGGAAGCATTCGGGAGTGGCTGTAGTTCTCGCGAGAAAGGGATACCCCACCGATGAATCGGCGACTTCCAGCGTCGACAACGTCGAAGCGGTCAAAAACTCCCGTGTCTTCTTTTCGGACTGCCGGTGGCAATCCGCCGAAGAAAAATGGGTTTTCAAGAGCGGCCGACTCGTCTCGGTCTGTTCCGTTGGAGAAACCCTTCAGGAAGCACGCCGGGTGGCCTACGAAGACATTTCGAAACTCCGGCTGGCCGACGTGATGTTCAGGTCCGATATAGGGGCTTCCTGATCTCCATTCTCCGAGTACGATATAATGGGATGGTGGGACTGCGTCCCCGATTCGTCTCGGATGATATGCCGCAATCTCGTGAGGGGGGGGGGAAAGGTTTGTTCGGCTGGCCAGGGAAGTTCCCTGCGTTGAACCGTGGGAAGCGGGGCTTCATCCTTCCGCTTGCCATTGGGGCGATGGTCGTTCTCGCGCTCTTCTTCGGCGTCATGAACCTGATGTCTCACGGCCAGATCCAGGGGGCGAGCCATTTTCTCGATTCCACGCGTTCCCTCACGATCGCCAAGGCGGGGTCGGAATGGGCACTGACCGCGCTCGCGAGCGGAACCTTCCAGAGCAACCCCGTCATCGCCCCCAAGGCGTTCTTCAACACCCTTTTCAGTGACACGACCGATCCATTTGAAGGGGAACTCCAACCCCCAATCGAGCTCCTGGATTACGTTCGTGACCAGTTGCAGGGAACTCTTGCCGTCCGGGTAAAGGTTTTCGACATCGCCCCCCTTCCCCTCCTGGGCCCCGGCTTCCAGGCTCATCCGGCGGAAAAATCCGGGAAAATGGAGTTCACCGCCATCGGAACGGTCGGAAAGGCCAGCCGCAAGATCCGTGTCACAAAAGGTTTCAAGGTAAACCTCATCGTCCACCCCGTTCTATCCAAGTTCACACTTTTCGTCCGGAACAAGCTTCCCGGGCAACAGATGAACCTTCTGGAACGGAAAACCGCCGGAACCGGCTTCGAAAACGGTGTGCCGGTGCTTCTCAACAACCAGGGCGATGGGAAGACCATCTCCCTGGTCGACCTTTCCTCCAACCGCTTCGATCTCACCCCCATTCCCCCATTCCAGGAAATCGCCCGGACCTCCGGCTGGAACTTCTTCAACTCCGGCGGATCACCCTGGATTTTCAACCTCTGTGGTTCTGGGGCGAACGGCGAGTATGACGACCGGTTCCTGCTCCGTCTTGGCCTCTACAGGAACCGGAGCCTGGAATCGAACCTGAACATGAGACCTGATTCCGGGGAGATAATCCACCAACTTCGGGAAAAATACCAGGGCCTCAAGTCCGATTACGAAACCTTCGAGAAGAGCGGAAATACAGTCGTCAAGATTGCGAGCGAGACCCTCGCGATACACTACCTATTCCCTGGCGATCCTCCCAGGGTTTCCCTGGTCCGCCCCTTTGGAAGCAACACGAAATTCTCCCCCACCCTCGTTCTGGGTCCCGCCTTCACCGCCTACCTGATCCTCCGCGGGTTGGACGTCACTCTCAATTTCGCCAACGGGTCTGGGCAGAAAAGGTTCAACGACGTTCTCGTCCCCGCCTTTCCGGACAAGGAGAGCTTCGTGACCGCCTTCAAGCCGAAGAACGTCCTGAAGGTTCCCATCGACCGGACTTCCGACATGCACTACTACTCGGTCCTGTACGGAATCTCCGACCGGAACGATGCAGGACCCGCCTGGACATCCTACTCGCGCACCATGTCGACTCTCGCGACGGGAACCTTTATGGACGCCCTGGACTTCCTGTCGATCGGCCAGAAGGAAACCGGAACCCTTCAAGCGCCGGTAAGCACGGCATATTCCAACCCCCCGCCCGCGATTTTCCAGACCATCCCGTTCTGGAATGGCGGCCCCGAAACCCTCGCACAGGCCAGGGGCGGATTCGGCCCGTCGGGAAAACCGGTTTTCTTCGGAAACCTCGCCGATATCGAAGGGTGCAAGGAGTTCCAGTCCAAGATCACGGCGGTCTTCTCCTCGTTCACGGAGCTCGCCGCACGTTTCATGCACCCGGAAGGTCTCCGCCTTCCAGGAGTGGTCTTCGTCGGAAAGGAAAACCTTACCATCGAGACTCCCCTTCATCTCCTGAACCCGGGGATCCTGATCTGCGGCGGAAACGTAACCATCAAGGCAAAGATAACCAGCGCTTTTCCTTTCACGCTCGTATCCCTGGGAAACATCCTCCTGGAGACTCCCGCCCCCATCCAAGCCCATCTGATCTGCCTCCGCGGATCATTTCGCGCCACCGGGGGGTTCACGATCAAGGGCGGACTCGCCGCGGGATCTCTCGGGCTTTCCGAGATGGTCCACCCCGCGCCGAAATCGATCACCTTCGAACCCGCCCACGACCCCTATTCCGACCCTGGAGGAGGAATCCGGAAGGATCTTTATTTCTACCAGCTTTCCGAGCAGGAGGAGTATTTCGTGGAGGGCGGGAAATAGCATGAACGCGGCCCGAAATCACGTCCGCGGGGTGACCCTCGTCGAGGTGGCTTGCGCGATCATGCTCATCGGACTGATCTCGGCCGTTTTTTTCCGCGTTTACGACCGGCAGGTCCAGGTTGCGATGGGGGACCAGAAGTCCTCGAAATACTTCCAGGACCTCGGCCTGTTCTTCGACACATTCCAGACCGACCTGGCCATGGCCCGTGAGATCGCCCCCAAACCCGACGGCGTGGTTCTAGTGCTCTGCACGGAATCGGGAATCGAGGAGATCAGGTATTCAAAAAAGGGAAGCGAGATCGAGCGATCCTTCCGGGGAAAGAGCAAATTGTTCTACTTCGCCAACCCCAACCCGAAGGACGTCCCGTTCTTTTTTCAAGTTGAGGAGGTTTCACCATGAGGAACGACCGCCTATCACAATTCCGGACCTTTCTTCTGCCCGCAGTCGCCTTTCTCGTCATTGCCGGCTCATCGCACCCCCTGTCCGCGAAGACATACAAGGTGACGATCGGGTACGAGAACGAGAAGATGGATACCCAGGTGAACCCGGGCCGGAAAGCCCCTGAAAACGGAACGATGCCCGCCCCTCTCGCACCCGAGCTCGATTCATCCCTTCCCACGCCCACCCCGGGGCAGACGGTCGTTCCGGCGGCTTCACCTCCCCAGCCTTCCACCCAGCGGGAACCGGTCGATTTCGAGACACCCAGGAAAAACGGGTTCGACCTTCCTGGCGGTTTTGGCATCATCACCCCCGAGGAGATCAAGACCCAGCTCGACACGACGGGAAGGGCGACCGCGAACGGGATCCAGTTCGATTTCGAGAGCACCGCCCTGAAACCTTCGTCCCGGCCGGCTCTCGAGGCAATCCTGAGCTACCTCCAGGACAATCCCGCCACACGGATCCTCCTCGAGGGACACACCGACAACTCCGGCGACGCCGCCTACAACATGCTGCTATCCAGGCAGCGGGCCGAGTCGGTCAAGAACTGGCTTGTAAACGGAGGTATCAACGACGGCAGGATCGAAACGGTCGGGCGGGGTGAAACCCAGCCGATCGCGGACAACGGAACCGAAGCGGGAATGGCAGCCAACCGCCGGGTGGATATCGTGAAACTGTGAAACATTGATGGCCGTCCCTTCCGCAAGGGCATTCCCTGACACCGGCAACGGAAGCCGCGCGTTCACGATCACCGAGATCGTCATCGCGATGTTCGTGCTCGCCGTTTTCCTGCTCCCCCTGATCAGGCACTTCACGAGCGTCAGGAGAGTCTCTCTTGCGGCCCGGGATGCCGTCATCGTCAACTCCTTCCAGTCTTCATGCGTCGATGAGATCAGACTCGCGGGATATCGGAGCATCCTTCCCCCGCCGGGGGCAACACTTACGCGGATCCTGCAGAAATACGAAGGCGACAGGATTTTCAACCGTCTTCCGATCCAGACGAAGATCTCCATCCGGCCCGCTGCGGAGCCCAGAATGGCGACGATCGAGATCGAATCGTTCTTCAAGTTTCCCGGTGCTCCCGACGACGCCCCAAAGCGGCGGGTTTCCCTCCGTGGATACGTGTTCGATGACCCCTAGAGCGCGGAAAAGAGGCTTTCTCCCGGGATCGGGGCGCGGTCTTTCGATCGTGGAGCTGGTCCTTTTCATGCTTGTGATGGGCATCGTCTCCGCCTTCGTGGTAAGGTTCTTTTGGAACACGCGCAGGATGCACGAGCAGCAGGTGTCCAACAC
>CAYRYU010000085.1:26022-30318 GCA_964428355.1 uncultured bacterium | reverse complement strand
AAGGGATATGACCATCTCGAGACTTTTCTGGCCTGGAAAGAACTGGAGGACGAAAGCCGCCGAGGCTTTCATGGAATCCTGGTTTGACTCGACCATTTCCTTCAGGAGCTTCAGGATGTGGGCGGGGTCGAGGTGCTTCGAAGCCTTGATGGCATTCGCCCTGACCCGGTTGTCTGAATCCTGCAGGCAGGAAAAAATGTGCGGATAGGCTTTTGCACTTCCGATCAATTCCAAAGCTTCAATGGCGTTTGCCCTGACCCTGGGTGACGGGTTCTGGAGAAAAGGGATGAGTGCCCCGATCTCGCTTTCGTTACCGAACTTCCCGATGGCGACCAGCAGGGCGGAAAGCACCTGGGGATCGCTTTCGGAAGAGAGTTGGGCAACCAGGAATGGCATCTTCCCGCGCATGTTCTCGTTCACGACGCACTGTATTACCGCCACTTTCTTCTCTAACGGGCAGTGGGCGAAATCGATGTTTCCCTTCAATTCCGCCAATGCCTCCGGATTGGCGGAAAAATTCAGCTTGAGGCCGGTTTTGACCACGTTCAAGGCTTTCCGTGCGGCAAACCGGACTTCCGTCTGCGGATCGAGCTCGGCGATTTTCAAGAGCCGGACAAGAGACTCCTTCGTGATCTGTTTCGAAAGAAGAAGAACTCCCCTTTTCCGGTCGGGTTCCTTGTCGGAAGCCAGCAGGTTCTCGAGCTTTTCGATGGGAATGGCATCCCCGGAGTTCGTGACATTCTGGATAGAGGGGGCCCCCTTCGGGGGAACCACCGGGTCTATAGGGTCAATTTTAGATCCAGCCATGTTTTCCACTCCTCCGCCTTTTCAGGGTGGATTCTCCTGTGGCGGAAATCATCCCAGATGTTGCATCGACTTCCCGAAGAGCATCATCTGAGCAGCTCACGGATGCTCTGAAAATGGCCATGATCTCACCTCCGATTCCGGAGAGAAAACCCAAAGACTCGCAATCTCCGATCATCTCAACAATTGTTCTTATAACCCCTGAATTGTACCACTCCGTTCGTTCTCAGGTCCATCGGATTTTTCCTCTCCCAAAGGTTGCCCCAGTTTCCAGGGCGGAGGAAAAACAAGCTTTGCCGACCCGGATGATCGGGATTCAATGTGACGGGTTTTGGGTTGGCCAAAAACGTTGGTTTTTGTTACAATTTCTTCCTGGCGGGGTTCTGCCGTCGATGGGTAGTTTTGCCCCTGAACGTCGTTCACTCCCGAAGGAGGTCCGGGTCATGGCATTTTCTCTGGATTCTGCCCAGGAAGGGGATGTTCATATCCTCATCCTTCACGGGTATCTCGATATCGAGGCGGGCAAAGCCCTTCGGCTCAAGACCGAGTCCCTGATCGGTCAAGGGACGAGGAAATTCGTTTTCGATCTCGCCGACGCACCTCTCGTCAGTTCCGCCGCACTGGGAGACCTGATCGACGTCGTTTCCAAGACCCTCTCCATGCCCGAACTCAAGATCTGCTTTTGCAGTCTGTCCAATACGGTCCAGGCCTGTTTCCAGTCGGTGGGCTTCACCCTCTACGCGCAGATTCTTCCCAACCGGGCAGAGGCGCTCACCTTCCTGAAGGGTTGAAAACCCCGCAGGGGCCTTCCTCCCCCGCGCGAAGCGTGGAATGAAAAAGGAAGCACTGGAGCCGCCCCAGCGCCCGACGAACATCCGGGAGATATGGAGCCGCTTCGTCTTCATCGTCGGAAGCCGGAAAGCCGCTCTGATCATCGGGGGGATCGTCGTTCTCCTCGGGTTCATCTCGATCGCTCCATGGGCCTCCCTCTGGATCGACCGAGTTGGAATCGATCTGTTCCTGCGGGTTTTCGCCTCCTGGCGGGCTCCCCATCCCGAGATAGCCATCGTCGGAATCGATTCCGAAACCCTCGAATCGGCGGGAACCAGGTGGCCATGGCCCCGAGAGAAGTTCGCGGGGTTTCTCGCCAAGGTCGCCGACCTGGAACCAAAAGCGATTATCCTCGATACTCTGCTGCAGAACCCCCAGGGGGGTGATGACGGGAAAGGCGACCGGTTTCTCGCTGACGAGCTGAAAAGGTTCGGAAATGTGGGATTGGTCTGTTTGATCGAGGAGGTCCAGTCCCCGGAGGGGCTCGAGGTGAAGAGGATTTCCAGCCTGGAAATCTTCCGGGATGCCGTCTCCTTCGAGGGGTTCGTCTGGGCTCTGGTGGACAACGACGGAACCGTACGCTCCTTCGCGGTCCGTGACCAGAGGCTCATCCTCGAAAGCTGCGCCGCGAAAGCTGCACAGCTGATCGAGCCAGGTCTGAAGATTCCACCCGCCGGCGACGACGGGATTTCCCGAAGCCTCCTGGTGATCCCCAGGAAGAATGGAGGAATCCCCGCTTTCAGCGCCCAGGACATTTTCGAAGGAAAGCTTCCGAAAGAGACCATCGCCGGAAAAGTGGTCGTGGTCGGTGTGACCGCGACCATTCTCCACGATTATCACCCTTCCTCCTACGGCCTTACCGCGGGTGCCGAGATACTGGCAGCCTCGATCGATACCATGGCCAACGGCCGGGTGATCCAACCGCGGTTCTCCTTCGCCTGGCGTTTTCCCCTTGTCGCTTTTGGGGTGGTTGCAGGGTTCCTGATCCTCCTGCGAAAAACCCGAAAATCCTGGCTTTGGAGCATTGGGGGACTGATCCTGGCCATTGCCGCGATCCAGGGGGCCGCCATCCTGCAAGGGTTGTGGATTCCAATCGGTCCCCTGATACTCGCCTGGTTGATCGGGTCACTGGTGATCTTTTTCGGAATCTCGTTCAACGAGTTCATGTCGGTCCAGTTGATGAGGGCGGAGGGAGCGGCAACGGGAGAGATCCAGCGGTTGATCTTCCCACCGGGGCCCCTGGAATCGGGGGATTTCCTCTGCTCGGGCCGGTGTCTCCCCTGCGATGAAGCAGGAGGGGACTACTTCGATTACTTCCAGCTCGATCCCAAAACCCTCGTCTTCCTTATCGGGGATGTCACCGGTCACGGGTATTCGGCGGCCATGGTCACCACTCTCGTAAAAGCCGTCGTTACCCAGTTCCGCCTTTCGGCCTCCCTCTCCACAGGGAGCCTTTTGACCACCCTGAGCAAGGTGGTTTTCGAGATCATGAAGCGAAAGAAGATGATCACCCTGGCTGCGGGGCGCATCGATACCGAGACGGGCGATGCCGAGATGGCGTTCGGCGGCCACCTTCCCGGTTTCCTTGTCAAGGCTGACGGGTCTCTTTCCGAAGTGTGCAAGCCCTCCTTCCCCGTTGGAGCAACCCCCAACCTCTCCTTCGTTCCCTTCACCTTCAAAATGGAGGTTGGCGATCGTTTGATCCTCTACACCGATGGAATTGTCGAAGCAGTTGACTGGCAGAATAAACCTTTTGAGTTCGTCAACTGGAAGAAGTATTGTGAGGAAATCCCTCCCGGAAAATTCGAGGAAACCTGGGAAGGATTGCTGAAGGCTCTCCGGTTGCACGCGAAGGGCCGGGAGTTCCAGGATGACGTCACCCTTGTCGTTCTGGAGCGCCGCTCTCCCGCAAGGGGTTGACCGAAATCCATTTTCAGGAGGTTTCCATGAAAGGGCGGAAACTCGTCATCGTGGGGGCGGCTCTTCTTTTCGGGATCTTTGCGATCATTCACTCTCAGGGTTGTTCGGGTTCGGGTCCCTCCCAGCCTGTGGCCCAGGTGAAGAACCCGCAGGGAACCGTGGACTCGCGAGCCGGTGAGGCGGGAGACTTCTCCCCCGCAAAGGACAAACAGGCTCTGGAAAAGGGCGGGGCCGTCAGGACAGGCAGGAAGAGTACAGTCGACCTCGTTTTCGCCGACGGAAGCGACTGTACCGTCAAGGCCGAAGCCTATTTCGAGGTTGGAAAGAAAGAGGTTACGGGTCTCCAGAACCAGGGAATGGTGATCTACAGGTTCAAGACCCAACAGGAAGGGAAGAAGGCGACCGTCCAAACCCCCCATGGCGTGACGGCGGTTTTGGGAACGGTCTTTCTTCTCGATGTGGTTTCCACCTCGACGACACTCCTGGTCGACAAGGGCAAGGTCTCGTTCCAGCCGGCAGGCGCAAGCGAAGCCGTGATCGTGACCGACGGCCAACGACTGGTGTGCGCTGCCGGTCAGCCACCCTCACAGCCCGAGGCGGTCGACCCCGTCCAGCGGAAATCGATGTTCGAAGGAACGAACCCCCAGGATCTGGGGATCAACAAATAGCCAGGGAGATTCCCTTCCCCAGCTCTTCAGGGTGACTCGGGTTTCCCCAACGGAACCGGCGGTTCCGCATCAC
>CAYRYU010000085.1:11407-25922 GCA_964428355.1 uncultured bacterium | reverse complement strand
CACCCGGTTTCCTTGCTGATCATTCGGCTTTTTCCCAGGATGTGGCGGAATACACAGGCCTTCCCTTTACGAACTTCCCGGTTGCCTGGAGCTTGAACCGGTACTTGCCGTTGAGGGCCGCGGGGGCTTCCTTCGGGACTGAAACCTGGACCACCCTTTTGTCCTGGGTTTTCACCACCCAGAAGGAGTTCTTTTCGTCGCAGCCGATCACGACTCCTGACCGGAGCGAGCCATCGAGGGGGGCGAAATCTCTGGGCGGGACGGGCGGAGAACTCCTTCCGGAGTTTCCTCCCCCCGGTCTGCCGGATACCGAAAGAAACTGGAAGGGATCCGAGAGCACGAAGAAATAGAAGAGGGCCAAAACGGCGAGGGCCCCGGCGGCGATCAAGGAAGGCCTCTGCCTGATCCAGGCCATGCGCTCGGTGATGGATGCCGTTGGGGCGAAATGGATCCGGCTGATCTGGGCCATCAGGAGTTCGATCTGGTCCTTGGGCAGGAACCGCATTAGCGGGCCCATCACACCTTTCCCGTCGTCTTTGCGGGTCATTCCGAGGGCTTCCCGGCATCGCTGGGCAATTCCGGAAAGCTGGTCGCTCCTGGTTTTCGAAACGTCCCGGGACATTTCCTCGAGTGCGAGGATGCTTTCGGCTTCCGGATTCATGAGCAGAAGGAGGCCGAACTTCTCGCAGGTTGCGGAGTCCGGGAAGGTTTTCAGGCCAAGGAGGATCAACGGCCTTGCCTGGGAGAACGGCAGCTGTGCCAGGCCCGTTAGAGCGGCTTCCGGAGCGCGGGGATTGGGGGGCTGGGTGATCCAGCGGCGCAGGGACTGTGCGAAACCCTGGGGGTTGATCCTGCGCCAGTGCCGGATCGACTGGTTCATCACGAGCGGGTGAGCATGGAAGCAGAGAACGGAGAGGTGCGGAAGGAGTTGCCTCGGACCCAGCCGCGAAAGGAGTTCCATCGAAAGAACGATCACGCCCGGGTCAGGCTGCTCGAGGCCCCGTGAAAGCCACTTCAGGAAATCGGGGTCGGTCGAGGAAAGATTCTGGGCCGCAGCCAGGGCGCGGAGATGGGCCGCTCCTGGGGATTGTGGAATCCGGCCGGCCAGGGTGGGAAACGGTATACGCCTCGAGACTGCGTCGCAAAGGTCGGCATCGGAAAGACCGGCTTCCTGTGAAGCCGGGGAAGCCTTTCTGTCCTGGCTTGGACCTGGCTCGTGACCGGCCCCGGAGGCCGGGGGGGTGGGGGAAACCCGCTCCTTTTCAGGTGGTTGGGGACCCGCACCCAGGGTTGGTGAAACGGGTGGGGGCTCCAGCTTCTCCGCTTTGGAAGGGCCAGGCACGGTTTGAACGGGGGGCGGTGCCGGTCTTTCCTGGGAGGTTGCAGCCTCAGGGGATTTTCCCACCGGAAGCGGACTCAGTGGAGATATCTGGTTTGGGGAATATTCCGGGGAATGCGCAGTTTCAGGAGCACCGGCTCCGGCAATGTCCGATTGTCCGAAATACCCTTCCTCGCCGGAAACGGCGGCCGGAGTCAGCCTGGAAAGGTTCTCCCGGGCGGTCTGGATGTATCTGGCAAGGATGCTTCCGGGGGTTCCCTGCTCGATTCCAAGCATCGACATGGATTCGGCGACGGTCCTCATCAGCATTTTCGCGTCGGGGATTTCGCTTCCGCGCCTTGCGAAAAGATCCGCAAGCTTCAGAAAAAAGGCCGGGTCGGGGTTGTTCCTTATCAATTCGGTTGCGAGAGGCATGATACGAGGGGGAATCCGTCCCTCCTCGAGCATCCGGAAAAGAATTGATGAGACCTCGGGAAATGGGAAGGTCATCATCAGGCTTATCGCGATCATCCTCAGGACTTCCTGGGGGTTGGAGGCCATTTCGTCCACCAGACGTATGGCTTCGGAGGGAAGTAGCCGGTAGAGCGCCCGCACCGACATCACCCGGATCGGAAGGGATCTGTGCCGCAAAAGGGTCGGGAGAAAGGGTATTCCCGCTTGGGGATCCATATCCAATAGCGGGGGGAAAACCTGGAGGATCCTTCGGGCCGGGGCTTGGACCAGAAAACTCCTCATCCTCTGGAGATGGCGTTCGGGCGAGGAGAGGTTCTTGGAAGCCTGGAGGACTTGGAGAAGCGGCTTTCCGACGATATCCTCGAGTAGCAGCCGGTCCAGGTCGGCTTCCCTGTCGGGGGGAGCGGTAGGGCCCGCCTTTTCGATACCCTCCGGACCTTCGGTATCTGCCTTGGCAGGAGTTTGTGCCATCCCGGTTCCTGTGTGGGCGGGAATCGCCCCTTCCCCGGGCGAAGCTGAGTAAACAGAGTTTGCCGGGGCAGAGGGAGGGAGCCTGTCCAGCAGCTGCTGAAGAAACAGAGAGCACTCCTCGTCCCCCTCGGTCTTCTGGTGGAGCCTGAGTTGCTTCTGGACTTCCGGGAGGTGAAGGAACCGCTCCAATTGAAGATATGCCCCCAGACGGATCCCCGGAATTCCCGATTGGAGATCCTCGACAAGGTTCGAGGGAATTCCCGGGAGTGTTTCCCGATTGGTTTCCTGAAGTCGTTCAGGCATTCCTGGTCGTTTCCTTTCCCGGGAAAGAATTTCCACGCTCACATGAACCTGACATGAAAACACTCCATGAGCGCGCGGGACAAGTATAACCCAAACCCCGGGCCATGGAAAACGGCGGGAAAGCGTTCACCTACCCTGGGTTCACCACGAAGACACAAAGGACCCGAAGGACAAAAAGATGGAGAAGGTTGATCCGTGGCTGGACTGGAGTGATGAGAAAGCGTAGAATTCCGCTCTTGGGAAAGGTTGAACAGGGGGATGGGAAAATGGAACCTGAAGAAGCAGCTGCACCGGCTTCCATGCCGTCGATTCGCGGCATGATCATGGTGTTTCTCCTCATTCTGGGGCTGAATGCGGTCGTAGCCTGGTTCGGAACAATACGGGACGATTACGGATACTGGCGTCTCGAGAAGGCGATATCGGAAGATGATCGGGAGACGCTTTCGAAAGCGCTGTCCACGGTTGGTTCGCCAATCGGCCTAGACCCGGTCCATTTCCTGAATTTTGCCGTTCACTGCGATCGTCCCCAAATCGTTGGGACGTTGCTTTCGCGGCCGGAGATCAGGGCTTTGGCCACCGATCCGGAGCTTCTCCGATGGGCGGCGGCGAACATCTCTCCCGCCATGGTCCGTTGCCTTCTCGAAAACGGGGTTGCCTTCAATGCCTCCGAATCGTTTGCCCTGGTAAAAATGACCCTGGACAATCCCCACAATTTTTCGAAGCGTCCTGACGAAGATCAACGGCACCTTGAGCTGGTGAAGCTGCTTGTCGACCTCGGGGCTTTCACGCATGTGCCGGCCTCCGAAACCCGGGCTCTCCTGGCGAAACCTTCCCTTGCAACCTTGACCGCCTCATTGGAGCGCGAGGGCCTTGTGGTGAAGTTGCTTTCCGGCCCCGTAAGCGGGGAACCGGCTTCCGGAACCGTTCCGGAAAACGCCGTTCCGATCGGTTCTGCAGCGGAAATTCCGGGACGATGAGCGGGGAGGAGACATGACCGACATGGAAAATCCAGAAAAACGCACCGAAAGCCGCATCCTTTCCGGACCCGACCCGCACGATGCGGGAAGTGGGGGTTTGCAGCCATGGATGGCGCTTCGAAAACAACCCGACCTGGGAGAAGCCGAAAAAGTGCCTCGCAGGAGGTTACTCTTCATGGCGGGGTTCGTTCCGATCCTTGCGGTTGTAATCGGCAACCTCGACAAGTTCAAGCCTTTCCTCCAGGAACCAACCGTGGGAAGGATGGTCGCCACTCCCTGGATACTTGCCCTTCTCGCCCTTGGACTGACTTTCATGAGCCACGCCTTCGGCTCGGAAACCCTTCGACGGGGTGGGTTGGCCGGAAGCCTGATCGCGCTGTTCCTGATATTTCCCGTTTTCCATCTCTTTCTTCCCGCGGCGAACAATTCACCCGAGGGCCTTCCCGGGTTGGGTCCGACCGGATGGGCCTGCCTTGCGGGTGCCGCTTTGACCTTTGTCGCATGGATCCGGAAAAGGGGGGGAACCCCTGGGGAGGCTTTTCTTGGAGGTTTCCTTTGCGGCGGGATTCCTCTCGCGATGCTTGGGACCCCGTTGCTCGACAGTCAAGCGGTTCCTCTGGGGTTGGAGGGAATCTTCGCCTCGAACGCCCCGCGAATCGGGGAAAACATGACCGCACTGATGAAAATGTCCACCCGCTTGTTTCTGGGAAACGGGGCCATCGTGTTTCTCCCGCTTCTGGTCGGTATTGTGGGAAGCCTGCGCTCTGACCCCTCGCCATCACGCCCATCCGGGCAAGTAGAGGGCGGGAACAAGATCCACCCGGCCCGGGTTCTCCTTTTGGCCTTCCTCGCCTCCGGGATCTCACTGGTGGAGGTAACTGTCATTGCTGCGATGGAGCCAACTTCGAGGTCTTTCCGAAGCGGCTTTTTTTCTCTTGGGTTGGTTCACGAGCTTCCGATCTCGGTTCTCCTGGGATTGTCCGTCCTTCCCATTATCGTCTTGGGGGCACTCATCTGGACCGTATTTTTCGACTTCGGGCCCCGCCTCGAGAAGATCGGACGGAGTGTCGGGAGCATCATTCCCTCGACATTCATACTCGCCGGAATTGCCCCGTTCGTGTTTCCCAACCCTACCTTCAAGGCTTTCCTGGTAACCCAGGTGTTGCTTGGGCTGCTGTTCCTGGTGCCGCTTCGGCGTTCTTCCAAGTCCCGCGAATCCCTTTCCGGTGCCCCGGATTTAACATGGGAAACCAGCCTCACCGAGTTCACCTTTTTCGGAGGGGTGGGGCTGACCACGGTCATCGTTCCCATCTTCAATCTGGCTTTGGTTACTGGTCTCACAAGTGTTCCCATGATCGCCTATTGTTTCCAGGAGATTCCGGACAAGACCGTCCAGCAGCTCAGGGAGATGATTGCCTGGACAGACATCTGGCCGATTCTGTCGATGGCGGTCGCCCTTGTCTTCCTGGGCTCCGCGGTTGCTGGATTCATGGCGTTCACGATCCAGACGAGTTTGGGGCATTTCGGGAAGGTTCCGGAGCCCCTTCCGGGTTCCCCCGAAACCCGTTGAAACGAAGAAGGGCCGGTATCGATCACCGGCCCGTGCGGGAAGCTCCGTTTCCCTGGATTACTCTTCCTAGAACTCCTGTCCGCCCATTATCTTGGTCTTGATGAACTCGTAGCGCTGTGGGTTGTTTGCCTTCAGATCGGCTGCGAAGTAGACGTAATCACGGACGGATTCGGCCATGTCCTCCATCGGGTTGCTGCAGCCGTACTGGGTGGAGGGGAGAGGATTGGGGCGCCCGTTTGCCCAGAATTTATTGGCGTATTCCTGCAGAAGGGCGTGGTTGGCTTCGTGGAAGCAGTGGGTCAGCTCGTGTGTGAGGATCCGCATGAAACCGTCTTTTCCTCGCGTAAGGCTTAGATCGAGCATGTGGACCTTGTCGGTTTCATCGAAACTGACGAAAGCGAATGTTCCATCCTGCCGGCCGTGTTCCCGAACGATCTTCTTGCAGAATTTCCGGAAACACTCCGGAAGCTTTGCCAGGGCATCGATCGCCGCCTGGACCTGCTTCGCGGTCCAAAGGTCCCCGACGATTTCGATGTCGAAGTCCGCTTTGACCTTGGCTTTGAGTTCTTCGAGGTTCTGGTCGTTGGTTCCCGCCGGGGTTGTGGTGTTGGTGGGGGCCGTCGTGTTGGTCGGAGTCGTGGTGTTCGTGGGAGTGGTGGCACCGGAACCCGAGGTCGTGGTTGTCGTGACGGGAGTTCCACCGTTTGAGCTGGTCGTGACGGTTGTGACGGACCTGATGCCGTTGCCGATCCTGATGGTGGTGGTGGTTCGGGTGGTTGGGGTTGTCGAAACCGTGGTCGAGGTGTTCCCATTGGGGGCGTTGGTCGTTGTAGTCGTCTGACCGCCTGTGTTACCTGTGTTGTCGGTGGGATTGGCGGTGACGTTGATACCCGACGTCACTCCGCCGGTGAAGATCGAGAGGATTTGGCGAAGCAGCTCGTTCATGAACGAGATAAGGATCTGAAGTGCGTTTGCCGCTCCAGCTCCCGTGATCTGAATCCCGATGTTCTTGGGCGGCACCGTGGTTGTTTCGGGGGTTTCGGTGTCGTCCGGTTCGATTGAATCACCATCTTCATTGGTGACCGTTGTGGTTCCCTCGGTTGTCGTGCCTCCCGTTACCGAATCGGTGATGCTCTCGGGGACATCCTCCTCGGCAATGACCGGTCGGGCGGCGAATCCGAAAACCATGATCGAAATCACGAGGAGAAAGCGGAGCAGGGATTTCATTTTTCGGTCCTCCTGTCTGCGGTATCTGAGGAGCGGAAAACCACGCTTTTTAGGATTTCCGGATACAAATACCGCCGTTCCTTGAATAGGGTTTATTCCCGGGAAAAATTGTATCACTTCCGGTGAATTCCCGTTTTCATGAATCACGAAAGGAAGAGAAGGATTTCACAATGAGTTTCTGCTCATTTGGGCGAGGGAGGTTAAAAAAAACCCCCGGAAAAGTTTCCGGGGGGGTAGGGTTTTTCGTCTTCGAAAATGTGGGGTTTTGGAATCACTCCGCGGAAAACGGGGTTGTGCCCTTCTGGTCGACCGATACTGGGGCAACGGGGGTTGCTGACCCCAGGTTATCGGAGGGGGTGGCAGTTTGCGGTTCAGCCGCGGCCGCTTTTTTCTCGCTCCTGGTTTTCAGGAAATCCTTTACACCTTGCGAGCTTCCCAGGTAATCGAGCAGATCGGCGTCGGAGAGTTTCCCCCAGGTCTGGGCATCGAGTATTTCCCCCACCTGGGCGGCCTGGGCGGGATTGAGTTCCAGGAACTTCTTGAGGAAGGTGCTCAGATCGTGGGAAGACTTGTTCGAGGCCGCGAAAGCCTCGAATACCTTGGTTTCGTTCCCGTCCTGGAGTTTTGCGATCTTGTACAGGACCAGGGCATTGATGCCTTCGACCTTAAGAAGATCGATACCGGTGAGGTCGGAACCGTCAGCATCATGTGGGGTGTATTTCCCGTTCGAATCTTCGGTTTGAACGGTCTTGAGGGCGCTTTCCATTCCCGAAACCCGCGAGGGTTCGGCGAGGAGTTGATTGAACTCCGCCCACCCCTCCATGTAGGCCACACGCTGCGTGGTCACCTCGTTACCGGAGTGTCTCATGTCCTTGCCGTAGAGGATTCCCTGGCCATTACGGAGGGTTTTGACGCTCTCGGTAATCAGTCCGCCGGGTATCGTTGCATCGAGAGTATGTGCGAACTCGTGCAGGAACGTGCTTTGTGGGTCGCCAGACGAAGTGTTCATCTGGATCGAACCGAGGGACATCGGCCAGAAGTCGTCTTTGATCCGCGAACCGTGAGTCGGGTCGTCCTGGTACTTGGTAAGGTCTGTGAGAACGGCTTTAACCGATTTCTTCGGGTGATATGGCATCAACTTCTTGACAGCATCGCTCTTCGAATACTGGTATGCCTCGAGGAGCCGCTTCTGATCGGATGTTGCCTTGTCTCCCCCGATCAACTCCTTGAGATGGGCTTCATCCTTCACCTTGACCGTCCTGACTTTATAGACGATGTTCGGATCTTTGGTGGATACGACATAGAATTCGCCTTCCGAGGGGAAGAATCTCAGTTTCACCTGGCTGATCGCCATTTTTGCGTACTGGATTCCCTGTTTTACCCAGTTCTTGGCTTTGTCCCACCAATGGGTGGGTTCGGGCTGGTTGCTCCTGAGGTCGATCACCTCCTCGACCTTCTGGAAGTAGAAATCGATCTGGCAATCCTCCGCATGGACCGAAGCAATCGAAAGAATGACCATTCCAACCAAGAACAGACCCAGGATGTTTTTTCGATTCATGTTTTCCCCCGATACACGAATAACCCTGGCAAAAGCAGGGATATCTACATTTTACGACAAAATGGGGAAAAAGTTTCCCAAATTTCGCGGTTGTTCTGATACATTTCCATTCAGGAGTAAGGGAAACAGCCATTTCAAGGCACTTCGGGTGTAACCCCTGGAGCGGAGGGGGGCTCAAATATTCCGGATGCTTCATTTTTCCCCCAGCAAGAACAGGAGGAGACGATGAAAAAGGTCGTTTCGCAGGTTTCGGGATTCCTTCTTTTTCTGGTTCTGGTTTTTGCGGCCGGCCTGGTTGCCGAAGAGAAAAGACCCCAGGGCGAAGGGATGCGGCCGCCTCCCAGGGAAGTCATCGAGAAGATCGAGGCCGCGATAAAGGAGTGGGCAAAGAAGGAAGGGCTCGAAACCACCTCCGACGAGCAGGGACGGCTTGTGGGCAAGGACAAGACCGGCAAGATCGTTCTCCCTCCTCCCGAGGTGATCGCCCCGGAGGGCTTCGGGCCCGGGGACGGTGATCCCCTCGATGAAGGCCCCGGCGGCCCCGGCGGTCCCGGCGGTCCGGGCGGTCCGGGGGGGGTCGGTCCGGAAGGAAAGAGCGGAATGGGGCCCGGGAAAGATCGTTTCGGTGCGGGAAACCGTGGAGGTTTCGGCCAGGGCGGTTTCGGAAAGAGCGGGCGGGGTGGCGGCAGATTCCCGCCCACCGAGGAGACCAAACAAAAAATCGAGGCCGCGATAAAGGAGTGGGCAAAGAAGGAAGGTCTGGAAACCACTACTGACGAACAGGGGCGGCTCGTGGGCAAGGACAAGACCGGCAAGATCGTTCGCCCGCCTCTCGAGGTGATTGCGAAAGTCCGTGGTGGTGGCGCGGGAAGAGGTGGGCCCTCCAGGGAGGAGATCGAGAAGGCCGAAGCCGCCATCAAGGAGTGGGCAACCAAGAACGGCTATACCACAGAAAAGGCCGAGCGGGGGCCAATCATCGTGAAGGACAAGTCGGGAAAGGAAGTCCGTATCCCCCAGGAGCTCCTTCCGAAATTCCCCGGTCAAAAGCCCCATGCCACGCCTGAAGAGATCGCAAAGATTGAGGCCGCGGTGAAAGAATGGGCAACCAGGAACGGTTATACGACCGTGAGAGACGAGCGGGGCCGCCTGGTCGCCAAGGACCAGGCCGGAAACATCGTCCGTCCGCCCCCAGAGGTTATCCGCCGCTCTCCGAAAGGCCAGGAGGGTCGCCGCGGCCACGGAGCTCCCGGGCAGGGAAGCCAGCGGCCAGGGCTTCCTTCCCAAGAGAGCTGGTAAAGAAACTCGGAAACTCGGGGACACCCGACCAGTTTTCCCCCCCAAGCCAGCAACTCGGATGGTATTGGTCTGTCACCATTTCTGCGCTTCCGCGACCGGAGAAAGAGGGAAACATTTCCGGCACTGCGAATCGGTACTTGGCGGACGTCCCATTTCGCCAATGTCAGGGGCCGGGGTCCGGTATTCTGGAGGTACGAAATGTGGTTGACTTTGGCGGGATCGCTGGCCAAGCTGATCATCGCGCTCCTGGTCCTGGGATACGCGATTTGGTCAGGAAAAAATGACTTTCGACCTTTGTCTCCATGGAAACAAGAGCGCGGAAGCGATCGAAACCGTCCTGGACTGCTTCTACCGTCAAGTCCGGGAGGCTCCATGCGCTCGAAAGGACAATGGAGAAACTGAAGATCCACGCTTGATTGCCCTTATCAAAATGCTTGCCCCCTTGGATTTCAGAGCAAATCTTCCTGCGGACCATCCGCTTTTTGGGAAAAGTCCAAACAAATCTTTACGAACTATGGAAACCCTCTTTCTTCAGCAGTTTTCAGACCTTCCTCGGGGCATTTTTCGGGATTCAAGGTATCCTCCCCCCAACTCATGGTATATTTTGTCACGCAGGGAGGAGAAAGGGGCGTCTTAGAGGTTAGGCAAGGTCTCCTCGAGACGCCATGCCTTTTTCGAGGGAGGACGATAATGATGAAACCGACGCGAAGGAATTCTTCTTCCGGACAGGTCCCGAAAAGCTTCGCCATCCGGGCGAAAACGGGACTCAGGCGTCCCCGACACGCCGCCATCCGTGGCCGACAGCTGGGTTTCCTGACTGTCATCCTGTTTGCGTTCGCGGGGCTTACATTTCCTGCCATCCCCGTCGATGGAACGGAAGCCCCTTCTGACCTGGCTACCGCGATCAATGTGCTCCTGAACATCCCGAATCGGCTGACGAACCTGCCTGCGGCCTTCGAAGCCTTCAACGAGGTCGGGAAGGAGGAACTCCCCGAGGGTACCCTTCAGTCCAGCCCCGATCCGGAGAATGACCCCCTTCCCAACCCGACCCCGGTTGTGGTGAAGGAACTCGTGGACCAGAGCGACGAAGCGATCTACGATTTTCGCCAGAGCATCCGCAGGGATTTCGTGAAGTATGCCGGTCGTCCCGATGGGAAGCTGTCCTCGACGGAGTTATCCAGGATCGCGGCGGACAAAAGGCTTCCCACCGACGAGGATTCGGACTCCTATCTTCAGAATCACGATCAGGATGAGGATGGCTTTCTGACTATCTCCGAATATGTCCCCTCCACCGTTGAGGTCGCAAAAAAGCAGAACATCAAGAGGATTACGGAATGCTACGTGAAGGGAATTCCCTACCCGACCGGCCAGGCTCCCGTCGAGTCCCCTTCTGCTGCGTCCACCCAGACCGCCTCCCTTCCCGGAACCGACTCCGGGCCAGATGCTCCCGGTTCGGACGTTCCCCCTCCGATTCCTACTCCCGAGCGGCCGGGGTTTCTCACGCAGGACGAGGTCGAATCCCGGATCCAGGATTTCGCCGACAGGAACGGGTTCACCACTTCCCGTGGTCCGGGTGGCCGGCTTCTGGTGAGGGACAAACAACATCGTGTCGTGCGGAATTTTCCCCCGGGAGTCCTGCCCAACGAACTTCCGAGGGCGCTCGATTCACTCCAGCGATTTTCCGAACGGGCCGGAGGCTCGGTGGATACTGATGCCCAGGGAATGCCCGTGGTGAAGGATTCCGCGGGAAACCCGATCCCGCCGGTGGACTGGCCACCCGATGCCCGGCCTCCGTACCTGCCCCCGGAGCCGGCGCCTGATGGCCCGCCGATTCCACCGCAGCCTCCGCAACCGCCTCCCCCGCCCGCTCCTCCGGGAGAACCCCCTCCCGAGCCGCCGCCTCCTGAGATTCCGGCATCCGGTTCGGGTTCATGAAAACCGGCAACGGACCATGGGAATCCCCTTGAGAAGTTCAGTGGGTTCGCGACGTGGAAGCATCATCTTCCTGATCGTGATAGGATCGATCATCGTCCTGGGAGTCCTAGGTTTCTCCCTTTATCGTTCCATCAGCGAGAAGGCGAGCTTCGTCAACGCCCACACCACGTCGTGCCTCATGGATTTCGCGGCTTTCGAGGTATCCAACGTAGTCTTCGAGTCGATCGGGGCAGAGCTGGCCAACCCCTCCGGAGCTCTTTTCAAGCAGCTGGTCCGGGCCGGGCCGGATGACTTTCCAGTCAAGGTCAGCGGACTTGATGAAACATGGGCGAAGTCGTTCGCCTTTTCGGGAAGGAAGGAGTTCGCGGGGCTTTCCTGCGAGATCGACGCCCGATTCGACGGGTATGCTCCTCTGGCCGCCCTTAGCCAATGGAAGGATTCCAGGGAAAAGCTCTGCCGGCTCGACCTGACGATCGACATTTCCCTGGGCCGACGGCCGATGCGGAGGCTTGGGAAAACCTACAAGTTCGGGAAACCGTGCAAGGTTATGGGAATGACTCTTCCCGTGGTATCCAAGTTCACCCTTTTCGTTTCGAAACCCGAGGATACCTCCGAAACGGCGGAAGGGTACAACTGCTTCGAGAATTTCATCGACGGCCGCCCGGCGCAGAGCACGAAGAACCTCCCCCTGATCCTGTTCAACAGTCCGGACTACCGGCAGATCGATCTGAGGAAGGTCGGATACGTTTTCCTG
This sequence comes from uncultured bacterium, assembly GCA_964428355.1. Classification (GTDB taxonomy): domain Bacteria; phylum Muiribacteriota; class Ozemobacteria; order Ozemobacterales; family Ozemobacteraceae; genus CAYRYU01. The sequence goes on along the minus strand of CAYRYU010000085.1, from coordinate 14,039 downwards.
GGCGGCGACAAGGATCTGGAGCTCCACGTGACATCGGGCGGGGATTCGGAGTACGGGGAGTTCTTCCACTTCTTCAACATCAACAAGCCCGAGATCCAGCCCCCGCTCTTCTCGTTGAACACGCTTCCCGATACCCTGGCCTTCAAACAGGACTTCCGGCTCAGCGATTCCCCGCCCACTACCGCCAAGCTTGGTCTTCAAGGGGTTCTTTTCGGGTTCTACGTGATCGACAACTCCAACCCTCCGGCCGACATGAATTACAAGAACACCCTGGAAAAGTATTTCTGCTCCGCCAACTCGAGGCGGATGAAGTCCTCGTCCCTGCACCTTTTCGGAAACATTGCCAATCCGTCTCCGACCATCGTTCTGGGGAGGGTGAAACGGGTGTATCCTCAGTATGTGGCTTTGACCGCCGACCTCGACCAGGACGGGCGCAGCGACGGGATCCTGACGATGCTGAGGGCCCCGGCCGAATACACGACTTCAGGGGGAACGAAAGCCGCACTCTGGGACACGCTCAAACTCCCCGCGAACTTCTTCAGCAAGAAGAAGAACGTCCAGGTCGGGCTGGGTTCGGTTTCCATGCAGAAAATCTTCGAAACGGAGAAGAACTACCTCGGAAATTCAAGCCGCCTTGTCAAGGAGGAAGCCAACCGGGCCTACGACTATCTTCTCGATCAGGGCCGGAAGTTTCCGCCTCCCACCCAGTTCCAGACGAAGAATTACGGGGCCTATCTCCAGACGGGCGAGGATTTCAAGCTCTCCCACCTCTCCACCGGAGGATCGATTTTCCAGGGAAACCTGAAGAAGATAGATGAATCCGCCTTGCTCACGGACCGGATCACCCATGTAGTCGAGGATGCCGCCCAGTTTTCCGCCCAATACCTGGTGAACGGAGAGCTCGATCTGAGGGGACGGGCGGTCATGGTGAAGAAGGGGCCCCTGGAACTCCCCACGCGTCTTCAGGTCAGCAAGGGCGGAATCCTGGTGGTCAAAGGCGAAATCAAGGTGTCTGGGGGGATCACTTGTGAAACCACCGATGTCCTTCTGACTCTCGCTTCGTTCGGGGGAGACATCGTATTGGAAAGCGGGAACGATGAGGTCCAGGCATTTCTGGTCGCCCTCGGGGGAACCATCAAACCCGGGAAGCTCAACACCCCCGTGAAGATCAAAGGGGGAATGGCTGTCTCCCGACTGAAGCCGACCGACTGGCCGGCAGGTGCAAGGATAACCTACGATACCCGGTACGATCCCTCGCAGGCGGGTGAGGAATTCTACACCGCGCTTCTGGCCGACTTCTTCGAAACATGGTCGGTCGATTCCTTCCAGCCGGTGACCCAATGACCCGACAACTGCCTGAAGGAACACCGGAGGCCCGAGGATTCGGGCTGGTGGAGCTTCTCATAGCCATCGTCTGCTTTCTCGTGGCTGCGCTTCCGATCATCAGCATCTTCTCTTTCAACATCGAAAACTCGAAGGTTATCCAGGCCCGCGCGATCACTTTTTCCGCGGTCAGGGAGATCATGACCCAGGTCGAGTTGATTCCGGTTTCGAGTCTCGTTCCAGACCATTCGATCGATCTTCCCGTCGAGGGCGGCGTTTTCCGCCTCTACGAGGGGGACCCCCTTACCGACATAGTCCTGTCGGCGGTTCCCAAAGACTACTCGCGGAAGGTCAGGGTCGAACCCCGGAACGGAAACACCCGTAGCATCAACATCGAAGTCAGGTCTGCCGACCAACCCCGGGCCGATATCGAGATTCAGCAGACGGTTGGGAGCAATCATGGAGGCAGATGACGTGATCCAGACACTCATCCCTCCGCGGGGAAAGTCCATCAGAAGTGGTTCGATCACGCGGGATTCTGGTTGGGGTTCCGGGGGGCTGACCACGGTGGAACTCCTCGTGGTCGTGGGACTTCTCCTGATCATCTCCGGGACGGTTTACGCCTTTTTCCGGCACTATTTCCGATCCTACACGACGATCGACGACAAGCTCGAGAATGTTTCCGAGTCATGGCAGGTGCTCCGGGTTGCCAACGACGATCTCTTCTGCGCCGATTTTCCCGGCGGCGACCCCGGAAGGTGGGCGGAGGCGGTCCAGAGCGATTCCGCCGGGTTCCGGATCGTCAGGCGGAGGGGGGATTCCCTCGTCGAGGTTCGCTACCGGATCGACCAGGGGACGGGAGATCTCTTTCGGGAGGAAGGTGGGAAGAGCGTTTCGCTCATCAGGGGGAGGCTGAAGAGCCTTTCGGTCAAGACCGAATCACGGAACACCCAGAAGAACGGGCTTCCGGGGACCCTTTCCTTCAAGGTCGAGATGGAAATCGAGAACCGCCTGAACATCCGGGACCAGGCCGCTCCGGTGATGATAGGAACGAATGTGGTGCCGGTCTTCCTGAACCGGCGGCTGAACCATTCCTTCCTGGTGAAGGGCCTGCCTTAGGTTGTTGAGGAAAGAAGCGTGTGAAGGTTTGTAAAGCTGAAAATTCCGCGTCACGAATCGTGTTTTTTGATGCGTCAAAAATTCTGAAGGGGCCTTTCGCCCGGATGGCGAAGTTCTTTCGGGCCAAACCCCGACAGATCAATCATCAAAAGGAGGAATTCATGAAAAAGGTTCTGGTACTGGCCCTCGG
>CAYRYU010000085.1:4345-11307 GCA_964428355.1 uncultured bacterium | reverse complement strand
AGATCAATCATCAAAAGGAGGAATTCATGAAAAAGGTTCTGGTACTGGCCCTCGGGCTCTTCGTCCTGGTGTCGTCGGGAGGCCTCTTCGCGGAAGAGACCGCCTCTTCCGATGCTCAGCTTCCACCTTTACCCCCCGATGGAGAGCGACCCGGGATCAGGCCGCCCCCTCTTCCCCCCGAAATGATCGCCAAGATCGAGGCCAAGATCGCGAGTTGGGCCGCTGAACAGGGCTACACCACCGAGAAGGACGAAAGGGGCCGCCTGGTAGCGAAGGACGGCAACGGCAAGATCGTCAGGCCACCTCCCGAGATCTTCCGCCCCGACGGGGAACCCGCGAGCGGGCCCATGGGAATCGGTCGGGGTCACGGCAAGGGTCACAGACCTCCTCCCCCTCCGGGGATGTTTCCGCCACCCGATGGAATCGGCTCCGGAACTGAAAATGCGAGCGGGCCTCGCGGAATCCGCCGTCCCCCCGGACATGGCGGCCGCGATCACGGACGTGGTCACGGACCCGGTCATCGTCCTCCTCCCCCGCCCGACGGAATCGCGTCCGGCTCCGATGAGATCGGCACCGGCAGCGGCCGAATCCACGGCAAGGGCCACCGACCTCCTCCTCCCTGGCATGGCAAGGGCCACAGGCCTCCTCCCCCTCCGGGGATGTTCCCGCCCCCTGACGGCATCGGATCCGATGTCGCCAGCATGCCCCCCCTTCCTCCCGAGCCTCCCGAGCTGACCGAGGAGCAGAAGGCAGAGATGGAGGCAAAGCTCAAGGAATGGGCGAACGCGAACGGCTACACCGTCGCGACTGATACCGACGGTCGCCTGGTGATCAAAGACGGCAACGGCAACCCGGTCATGCCTCCTCCGCCCCCTCCCCCCGATGAGATCGCTTCGGGGTCCGAATCTGATTCGGATGTAACCTCGACCACTTCGAGCGACAACCCCGAAGACGCCATCGATTCAGGCGAATAGCCCCGGGAAGGCGAATAACCCCCAGAAAAGGTAAACCCCCGCCTCACGACGAGGCGGGGGTTTTTTTATTCAGCCGGTGGTTGGGCCGGGTAAGGGTCAGGCTTTGCCTTTGATGTTGTAGAAGCCGGCGAGGCCCTGGAATTGTGCGGAATCGCCGAGTTCCTCCTCGATCTTGAGGAGCCGGTTGTATTTGCAGATCCGGTCGGTGCGGGAGGCGGATCCGGTCTTGATCTGGCCGGCATTCATCGCGACCGCGAGGTCAGCGAGGGTGGTATCCTCGGTTTCCCCCGAGCGGTGGGAGACGACCGTGGTGTACTCGTTCCGCTTGGCAAGCTCCATGGTGTCGAGGGTTTCGGTCAGGGTTCCGATCTGGTTGAGCTTGATCAGGATGGAGTTCGCGATGCCCTTGTCGAGGCCCATCTGGAGACGCTCGACGTTGGTGACGAACAGATCGTCACCAACGAGCTGGATCTTTCCGGCATTCTTGTCGGTCAGGTATTTCCAGCCTTCCCAGTCGTCTTCGGCCATTCCGTCTTCGAGAGAGATGATGGGATACTTTTTCGCCCAGGCGAGCCAGTAGTCGGCCATCTCGGTCGGAGACTTCTTGGATTTGTCGGACTTCTTGAACACGTAGTGGCCGTCCTGGAAGAATTCGGAGGCGGCGGGGTCGAGGGCGATGTAGATGTCTTTTCCGGCTTTGTATCCGGCCTTCTCGATCGCGGTGAGAATGGATTCGATAGCTTCCTCATTGGATTTCAGGTTGGGGGCGAAGCCGCCTTCGTCGCCTACGGCGGTGTTGAGGCCCTTGGCCTTGAGGACGGCCTTGAGGGAGTGGAAGGTCTCGACGCCCATCCGGAGGGCTTCGGAGAAGCTCTTTGCGCCGGCGGGCATGACCATGAACTCCTGGAAATCGACGTTGTTGTCGGCGTGGGATCCGCCGTTGAGGATGTTCATCATCGGAACCGGGAGCAGGGAGGCGTTGACTCCGCCGATGTAGCGGTAGAGGGGGAATCCGACGAGTTCGGCCGCGGCTTTGGCGACGGCGAGGGAGACGCCGAGTGTGGCATTGGCTCCGAGCTTCTTCTTGTTGGGAGTACCGTCGAGGCGGATGAGGGCATGGTCGATCTCCCTCTGCTCGAGGGCATCCATCCCTTCGAGTTCCTTGGCGATCGTCTTGTTGACATTTTCGACGGCTTTCAGAACGCCTTTTCCGAGATAGCGTTTCTTGTCACCGTCACGGAGTTCGACGGCTTCATGCTCTCCGGTGGAAGCGCCGGAAGGGACCGCGGCACAACCGTAGGCGCCGCTCTCGAGGATGACCTCGACCTCGATGGTCGGATTTCCTCGGCTGTCGAGAATCTCACGGGCCTGAATCGCATCAATAACGGACATGGAAGCCTCCTTGGGATGATTTGCCCTCATTCATGGGGCGGACAAAGTCTATCACATCTTCAAAGGGATGGGAATAGCGACAAAAGGGGGCCGAAATGGAAAAGCGGCGATCGCTCGCCGCTTTGCTGTCTGAAAATACTGCGGAAGATCGGATTTCCGGAAGCGGGCCGCAGGGGAGCTGCGACCGGCACAGGAGGGGGTTACTGGCCCCCGGGAACCGCCGCGCCTCCCGGGATCGGCAAGCCGGGCATGGGAGGTGCAGCCGGGGCTTCCATCGGGGGTGTCGGGCTGGAAAGGGAGGAGGTCTTGTCCACGTTCTGCGGGAGGTAGATCGAGATGATGAGGGAGGTGATCATGAAAATGACCGCCATGGCAGTGGTGAGCTTCGCCATCGGGCCGCCGCTTCCGCGTTCCCCGAAGAGGGTTCCGGAGGCACCGCCGCCGAAGGCTCCGGCGAGGCCTTCGCCCTTGTCGGCCTGAAGAAGAACGATGACGATCAGGCCGATGCACACGATGAAATGTACGATCTTCACCAGAATGGCAATCATGGAGTACTCCTTTTGGAGATTATCGAACCGCAAGTGGTGGGTTAGTCTAGCAATCCCCCATCCAATTGTCAATGTTTTCGATCGCGGGAATCCAGAAAATCCTTGCATTCAGGCGGTGGATCTGGTATGCTGTACCCACAAAAGCCAATTGCGCGAGGGTGGCGGAACTGGCAGACGCGCCAGACTTAGGATCTGGTGGGTAACACCGTGCGGGTTCAAGTCCCGCCCTTCGCACCCTCGACCCTGGCAGACCGCGGGAGTAACTCAGTTGGTAGAGTCCCTGCCTTCCAAGCAGGTGGTCGCGAGTTCGAGCCTCGTCTCCCGCTCCGAAAAGAGCCCCGCAAACCGTGATGGGATGCGGGGTTTTTCATTTCCAGGGGAATCGGTGTGGCGGTTTTGTTTTGGAAACCCTCCGACCGTTGCCCGCCGCTACATTAGAATACGTTTCGCTGAGGAACAGATGAGCCGACCGAGAGGTCCCGCATCTTCGTAACGTGGAATGAGGGAACGGAGGTGCTTGGGGATTCGGTTCTTTTCGAGGATTCCCTTGTTGGCTACGAAAGCGGCGATGAGTTCTGGGGCTTCCATGGGGAAATGGCAGGTTGGGAGGGGCGATGGGTCAAATGGGGGTTCGGGGTGGGTGAAGATTGAAGTTCTCTTTAGTTTTCCAGGATAGGTTCCGTGTTCGTTACTTCTTGGGTTGATTCCTGATTGGGCGTGTCATGCGTATCTTTCCCGGTTGAACGGTGATGAAACATCCCGCCAAGGTGTCTCCCAATTTGTTTACCAACCGGACCACATCTCGGGCCACTTGCTTGGCGGCGGCGGAAGGAAAACGAAGCAGGACCACCCCCAGGAACTTCTGCCCATGGGAATAAACCAACTGGCCGAAATCCTTGTCTTCGGTCAGAAGGATGAACTTCTCCTTGAGAGCGAGCCGGATTACTTCAGCGTCGGAGGCTTGAGGGTGCAAGTCCGAAACGGTTTGGACCTCGAACCCGGCTTCCCGCAGAGCCTTAACTACCGCGAAATCGCAACATTCATCTGCCAGGAATCGAACCATCGGTTACCGCTTTGCCGTTCTTTTGGGAGAGTCGAGGATAACCAACTCCTCGTGGGCAACGACATCAGCGGCATATCGAATGGCGGTCTGGATATCTTCTTTGGTCAGCTTGGGATACGCCTCAAGGATTTCCTTTGACCTGGCACCTTCGCTGAGTTTCCTCAAAATGAGCTCGACGGTGATTCTGGTTCCGCGAATGACAGGTTTTCCCAACATCACCTTTGGATTGATCTCGATTCGGTCTGTAATCGTCATAAGGATTCCTTCCAGTAGAGGCTGCGTTTGATTCCAAGCTCAGTATATCATGGCCGACCTTTTCAGCTTTTCCCAGCCGTTTGCAGGCACCGATGAGCCATTTTTGGAGCCAGTGACCCACTCCTCGTTTGCTCACTTTGATCAATTCCACGCCAATCGGTACGGAAAGCCATATTTCCAAAAGGAGGCCAAGGTTGAAACCCGGCTCTATCTTCCTTTCATCCTTCCACAGGTAATCAGAGATGCTGCAGGGGCCTTCAAATGCTCCTTTGATGGATTCATTCTGGAAATGGGCATAGATTTACCATTCGGATTCAAAACGGAGGATCCCCTGAGGTTCTGTAACGGGTATCGCAGCTCAAACGAAAAATCCGGCGACATCGTGTTCGTCACCGTGGTCGAAGACGGCGGCTACTACCTCATGGATCTCAATCATGGGGATGCTAAAGACTTCCTGCTTGATGGACATGGGCTGTATTTCCATTTGACCTTCATGCCGCCGTGCCGGGTTATCATCTTCAGAACAACTTCGCCCCTGCGATCATCGCCGCCTTCACGATCAGATCGACGGGAATCGCCTCATATTCCTTCCCCCCTGCGACAACCGTCCGGCAATCGTTGTCACCACAGGAAGCACAGCACGGACTCTGACCGGTTTTTCCACCGACCCACTGTTCGATGGTCTTCCCGTTGATCGTGACCGTGTTCGATTCCAACGGAGCTTCCTCGAAGTCCTTCTGCGTGATCTTCGTCGTCTTCACAATGACCACGATTCCGAGATGCTCGAACGCCGCCTTGATTTTCCTGGCAGCGATCTCGACGCTGCTTCCGGTGTCGTGACACCTGGGGCAGGTCTGACCCTGGGTATCGACGAGCCGTTTCCATGCGATCTCGATACGCCTGGCCTGGCAAGGGGTGTCACCCGCAAAAATCGTGGAGGTGATGAGGACCATCATGGCGATGGCGAGGTATCGGGTCATGGTGATTGCTCCTTTGGTGGTGATGTGGAGATGGTAGAGGATGTTGGCCAGCAATGGCAAGGCAAAGACCCCGGCTCCCCAAAGCTGCGGCCTCCCGGTCAAAATCTGGAAGAACCACCCGTCATGTGGTAACCTGTGCGGAAGCACAGCCCGACGGGGGGAGGAACCTGAGATGAAGCATTGGACCATTCTCTTCACGCCCGAAACATATGAGATGGTGAAGAAACACTCAATGATCGGAGTCCGGGCGAATGTCTGGAAGACGTTTTCGGAGAACATGGAGGTGGGAGACCGATTTGTCATCTATGTTTCCAAGAAGATGATCTTCGATGGTCATGGGAGCATTTCCGGGAAAGCCACCTTCGAAGAGACGAAGGTCTTTCATGAGGACAAGTGGTTCCCATGCCGTCGCAAAGTGAAGTTCGAGAAGACCGGGCTGGCACATCCAAGCGGTGACCTCTTTCACGGCATTCCCCCTTTCAATGAAGTGAACACCGGGCCGGGGAACTACCTGATGTGCAAGGGTGGTTTCGTTGAGATTTCCAAGAAGGATTTCGAATGGCTCATGAAGGAGATCGGCGGCTGACGGTCACAATAGCCCGGCTCCAATGGTTAGACTCGAAGAGATAAAGAAGAATGCGACGCTGACCGGGATCGAACCGGGTCAGGTGGTTCGGGTAATTACCACCGAACCAGCGGGTCCTGATTCCCTGACACTTTACTATAAGACCGCTGATGGCCGGACCCTTGAAAGAATGCTCTTTCGATCCGACGAGCAAAACCTTGCTCTGGCCGAGGTCGGAAGACCCTGGGCGTTCGATGCCCCAGGAGCTGAATTCAAGTTGGTTGCCGAAGCCTACCGCATCAACCTCGCTTACCTCTTCGACCCAATGATGGCGGTTCACACCTCCAATGTACAACCCCTCCCTCACCAGATAACGGCTGTCTACGATTCCCTCCTCCCCCGCCAACCTCTTCGATTTGTCCTTGCTGACGATCCTGGGGCAGGCAAAACCATCATGGCCGGGCTCTACATTCGCGAACTCATCATGCGTGCAGATGCCCGGCGGGTGCTTATCGTCGCTCCCGGCAGTCTGGTCGAACAGTGGGAAGAAGAACTCTTCGAAAAGTTCGGGCTCTCCTTTGATATCTTCTCCCGGCAGATGGAGGAAGCTTCGCATACCGGGAACCCTTTCGATGAGAAGGATCTCCTCATCGCTCGTCTGGACCAGTTGTCGCGACGGGAAGAGCTGCATGAGAAACTTCAGGTCAGCTCCTCCTGGGATCTCGTGGTCGTCGACGAAGCCCACAAGCTTTCCGCCAAGTGGTATGGGTCCAAGATCGATGAAACCAAGCGGTTCAAGCTGGGGCGCTTGCTCGGATCCCTCACCCGGCACTTTCTCCTGATGACCGCTACCCCGCACAACGGCAAGGAGGAAGAGTTCCAGTTGTTCCTGTCACTCCTCGATTCCGACCGGTTTTACGGCAAGTTCCGGGACGGGGCCCACAAGGTGGATGTCTCAGACCTCATGCGACGCATGGTAAAGGAAGACCTGCTTACGTTCGAGGGGCGCAAACTCTTCCCGGAACGGAAGGCGGAGACGGTGAACTACAAGCTGTCCAACCTCGAAGCCGCCCTCTACAACGCGGTTACCGAATACGTCCGCAACGAGATGAACCGGGCGCAGCGGCTTGAAGACCAGCGCCGCAAGGGAAACGTCGGCTTCGCTCTCACCGCACTCCAGCGACG
>CAYRYU010000085.1:0-4245 GCA_964428355.1 uncultured bacterium | reverse complement strand
CAGGACCGGAAGTGGGACGAACTCTCGCGTTTGTTGCAGGATACGCCCCAGATGCGAGATTCCCAGGGGCGCCAACGCAAGCTGATCATTTTTTCGGAGCATCGTGACACCCTAAACTACCTGACGGTGAAGATCAGGGGCCTCCTCGGCTCCGAGGAAGCCGTGATCAACATTCACGGAGGAACCAAGCGGGAGGATCGCCGGAAAGCCCAGGAAGCATTCCGCATGGATCCGAGCGTCCGCATCCTCATCGCCACCGATGCCGCCGGGGAAGGCGTGAACCTGCAAAACGCCAACCTCATGGTGAACTACGACCTTCCCTGGAATCCCAATCGGATCGAACAGCGATTCGGCCGCATTCACCGAATCGGCCAGACGGAGATCTGTTTCCTCTGGAACCTCGTTGCCAGCGAGACCCGAGAAGGAGACGTGTTCCAGCGTCTGTTCGAGAAGATCGAGATCGAGCGAAAAGCACTGGGCGGACGGGTCTTCGACATCCTGGGGGAGGTTTTCGAGGAGAAGAGCCTCCGCGATCTCCTCATCGAAGCCATCCTATACGGTGAAGATCCCAGCCATCGGAAGCACCTTCTCGAAAGGGTCGATGGGGCTCTCGATACCGAGCGCCTCAAAGCCATCCTATCGAGGAACGCCCTCTGCGAGGAAATCATGGATGAGCAGAGGCTTTTCGCAGTGAAGGGGGAGATGGAGCGGGCGGAAGCGAGAAAACTCCAGCCTTACTTCATCCGCTCCTTTTTCCAGGAGGCTTTCCATCGGCAGAGCGGGGAAATGAAACCTCGCGAGGCCGGTCGGTGGGAAATCACTCATGTCCCTGCGTCCATAAGGGACCGGGACCGCCAGATCAGCGGGCGGGACCGACGTTTCATCCAACCTGTCCTGCGAAGATATGAAAGGATTTGCTTCGAGAAACAGTTCGTCAGGCTTCTCGAAAAGCCGGGCTCACCGATGGCCAGCCTGGTTCACCCGGCCCACCCGCTCATGCAGTCCCTGGTGGATTTGGTACTGGAAAGTCACCGGAACAAGCTCAAACAGGGGTGCGTCCTTGTGGACCCCAGTGATGCTGGAATCGATCCCAAGGTCCTGTTCATCATCGACCATTCTGTGAAGGAAGGTGCCCAGCCCGATCGGGTTGCCTCTCGGAGAATGCAGTTCGTAGCGATCGACTCCAAAGGGACCGCGTCATTGGCGGGTTGGGCTCCTCATCTCGATCTCGAACCGATTGCCCCACCGGATTTGGCCAAGGTCCAGGACGTTCTGAACGAGTCCTGGCTGACTGGAAACCTCGAACAGACCGCCCTTGCCTTTGCGTCCCAACACCTTGTCCCTGAGCATTTCCAGGAGGTGAAGGAAAGGCGCGAGCGGCATGTGGACAAGACCCTCCAGGCTGTTCACGAACGGCTCATCAAGGAGATCAATTTCCAGTCCGATCGTTATCAGAAGCTTTCCGAAGATCTCGCCGCCGGGAAGGATGTCCGCCTTCCCCTCGACAACGTTCGCCGGACCATCGATGAACTGACCAGCCGTCTCGAAAATCGGAAGAAGGAGCTGACAGCCCTCAGGCACGTCATCTCCGCCACCCCCGTCATCGTGGGTGGAGCTTTGGTCATTCCCGAGGGCCTTTTGGTGAAAAAGGAAGGGGGCATGCTACCAACTGCCGATGCCGAGGCTCGCAAGAAAATCGAATCCATCGCCATGAAAGCCGTCATGGATGCCGAGACAGCGAAGGGCAATACCGTCATCGATGTTTCCAGCCAGAAATGCGGATGGGATATCACGAGCCTTCCCCCTACCTCCGACGGCGGTTATAAGGCCGCCAGGCATATCGAGGTGAAGGGGCGGGCAAAGGGAAGCAGCACGGTTACTGTCACGCGCAATGAGATCCTCTCGGGATTCAACCAGGGCGACAAGTTCATCCTGGCTATCGTTCTGGTCGATGAGAACGGAGAAGCGGAGGGTCCTCACTATATCCACCGTCCCTTCGACGTCGAGCCTGGTTGGGCAGTTTCCAGCATGAACCTCGACATCGACCTTCTCCTTGGGAGAGCGGCCAAACAGTCCATTCGAACCGACCAGGAGTAACCACATGCCCGACATAAAAGTCCCCAAGAAGCTGATCGAGGTGGCATTGCCGCTGGATGACATCAATGTTGCAGCTGCGAAGGAGAAGTCGATCCGGCATGGTCACCCTTCGACTCTCCATTTATGGTGGGCGCGGCGGCCCTTGGCCGCAGCCCGGGCGGTGCTGTTCGCGCAGTTGGTGAATGATCCGGGCGGAAAACGCGGATGGGGCGCATACCAGGGGCAGACGAAGGAGGACGCCTGGAAAGAGCGTGAACGGCTGTTCAATATCATCCGGGAGCTGGTCCGGTGGGAAAATACGACCAACGAGGACGTGCTGAACCAAGCCAGGGAGGAGATCCGGAAGAGCTGGCGGGAAACTTGCGACCTGAACAAGAATCATCCCCAAGCCAAAGAACTGTTCAACCCCGACAAGCTCCCTGCCTTCCATGATCCCTTCGCCGGTGGCGGTGCAATCCCTCTGGAAGCGCAACGGCTGGGCCTGGAATCGTATGCCTCGGACCTGAACCCGGTCGCCGTCTTGATCAACAAGGCCATGATCGAGATCCCGCCCAAGTTCGCGGGAAGACCTCCCGTCGGTCCGATTCCACCGGGCGAGAAACAGAAGAAGATGATTCAGGATTGGCCGGGAGCATCCGGCCTTGCCGAAGACGTTCGCAGGTATGGTGCCTGGATGCGTGCGGAGGCTGAAAAGAGAATCGGCCACTTGTATCCGAAAGTGAAGGTCACCGCCGAGATGGCGAAGGAGCGTCCCGATCTGAAGCAATATATCGGAAAGGAGCTGACCGTCATTGCCTGGCTCTGGACACGAACTGTGAAGAGCCCCAATCCGGCATTCTCTCATGTCGACGTTCCCCTTGTCTCCACCTTCATGCTTTCCACGAAGGAGGGCAAGGAAGCCTACGTCGAGCCTGTTATTGAGGGTGACAGTTACCGTTTCACAGTGAAGATGGGCAAACCGAAGGTTTTGGAAACTGCGAAGAACGGAACCAAACTGGCTCGGGGTGCAAACTTCCGATGTCTGATGTCGAATGTGCCCATCGCCGGAGACTTTATTAAAGTAGAGGGCAAGGCTGGCCGCATGGGTGAGCGCTTGATGGCGATTGTGGCAGAGGGAGACCGCAGCCGGGTGTATCTTGAGCCCATTTCGGATCATGCAACGGTCGCCCGGCAGGCAAAACCTTCTTGGAAGCCAGAGACCGCCTTACCTGACGATCCGAGGAATTTTTGGACCGTGCAATACGGCCTTGTAACCTACGGCGACCTTTTCACCCCCCGGCAGCTCGTGGCGCTGACGACCTTCTCCGATCTCGTATCCGAAGCCCGCGAACGCGTGAAGCGTGACGCGCTGGTGGCGGGGATGCCCGACGACGGCAAGCCCCTCCTTGAGGGCGGGACCGGAGCAACCGCCTACCCCGATGCTGTGGGGGTGTATTTGAGCCTTGCGTTGAGCCGTCTTACTGACATATGTAACGCTCTATGTCGATGGGAGGTTACGAAGACCCAGGTGCGAAACCTTTTCGGTCGTCAGGCAATTCCGATGCTTTGGGACTTTGCCGAGAACAATGTGTTCGGTGAAGCGGCGGGAGACTACATGGTAAGTCTGTTGAACATGGTAAAAGCGCTGGAGAAGGTACCCGCCCAGAATCCAGGAAGCGTTTTTCAAGAGGATGCCCAACGGCAGACAATCAGTTCTTTCAAAGTAGTTTCCTCTGATCCACCATATTATGACAACATCGGTTATGCCGATCTTTCAGACTTTTTCTACGTCTGGTTACGACGCTCGCTGCGCGCTATTTTCCCTGATCTCTTTACCACCCTGGCGGTTCCCAAAGCCGAGGAGCTGGTAGCCACCCCATATCGCCACGGAACCAAGGAGAAGGCCGAAAGGTTCTTCCTTGAAGGGATGACGAAGGCGATGCACCGCCTTACAGAACAGGCCCATCCTGCTTTCCCCGTCACAATTTACTACGCCTTCAAGCAATCAGAAACAGAAAACATCGAGGGAACATCATCAACTGGATGGGAAACTTTTCTTGAAGCAGTATTGCTTTCAGGTTTCGCAATCAATGGGACTTGGCCCATTCGGACTGAACTTGCGAACAAGGTTTCTGGTATGAACTCGAACATGTTAGCTTCCAGCATCAT
>CAYRYU010000084.1:26662-30393 GCA_964428355.1 uncultured bacterium | reverse complement strand
ACGAGCCCCACGAGGGGGCGAATGCGGCCGAAAAGCCAGGATGGCGCAGTCCTTGAGGACACCCCCTGAAAAAGGAATGGGTCACGGGCGCCGGACCCGGGTGCGGGGAATGGGTCTCACTGTCCTAAGAGATCATGGAAGCCTTCGAACGGGAAATGCCGGGGTTCGGGCGCAGAAATTGTGAAAACTTTCCCAGGATTATTGAATCCTACAGCAAGGTGTGGTAGGAATTCCAGTAACCGGTTCAACCGGTCAGGAGGAATCAGGTGGTCAAGAAACCCGCGCCGCCCCAGGCAACCGTCCGTCGCTTGTCGGTCTATCTGCGTTGTTTGAACTCGATCGGTCAGGAAGGAGCTGCGGTGATTTCCTCCCACGAGCTCGCCGAGCGGTTGGGTTACAACCCTGCCCAGGTCCGGAAGGACCTGGCGTATTTCGGGGAATTCGGGAAGAGGGGCGTTGGATACTCCGTTTCAAAGCTCCGGGACCATATCTCCAAGATCCTCGGGCTTCACCGCACCCGGATGGTGGGAATCGTCGGAGCGGGGGGCCGTCTTGGTCATGCCCTGGCCTTGTACAAGGGGTTCGAGAGAAGGAATTTCCAGGTAGTTGCCCTTTTCGACAAGGATCCCCACGTCCTGAACCAGGTCTACGGAAATGCCGGGGCCATCCGCCATGTTTCGGAGATTCCCGCCGTGGTCAAGGAGAAGGGGATCGAAATCCTGATCCTGACCATTCCCGCCGAAGCCCTTCAGGAAATTTTCGACTACATCCATCTCTCCGGTGTGAAGGCGGTTCTGAACTTCGCTCCGGTGAACGTCGGAACTACCGAGGAGCTCGTGGTCCACAACGTGGATTTAGCGACCGAGCTGGAATCACTCAGTTATCATCTGAACCTCAAGGAAACGGGCGGGGTGAGGCAGGGTTGATGCCGGTCTCCGGGGGGGGGGACGGTTCCCGGGGTCGGATCGAGGGAGTGGTCGAGTTTCGATGGTCTTTTCTCCGCCCGTACAGCCCTTTCTTTGCCTGGATCCGTTTGACATCAAAGGTTGCGGGTGGTATTCTGCCCGTATCCGTTGAGGGAGTTTCCTGATGAGCCTGACCATCGAAGTGCGAGAAATGGAAGCCGGCGTCGTCGTCATTGACGTCAAGGGAGAGATCACCTTCGAGAATTCCGACATCCTGAGGGACAAGATCAACGAACTGTGCGATCAGAACCACAATCGCATCATTATCGATCTGGCGAACCTGAAATACATGAGTTCCGCTGGAATGGGGGTCCTCGTCCATGGGTTGAAGAAGACGCGGCAGGGAAAAGGAGATCTGAGGCTGGTCAACCTCAGCGCAAAGATGCGCCGTGTCTTTCTGATCACCCAGTTCACCCATCATTTCACCGTGTTCCAGACGCTCGATGAGGCCCACAAGAGCTTTCTCAATCCCACGGAAGGTGGCGTCCCATTTCCCTAGAGAAGCTCATCGCCGCGGTCAAGGAATACAACCCCGAGGCCGATTTCGATCGGATAACCCGGGCATACCGGTTTGCCGAGGACTGCCACAAAGACCAGTTTCGGGCTTCCGGAGAGTCGTATTTCATCCACCCGCTCGCCGTCGCCATGATTGTGGCGGGTGAACTCCGCCTTGATTCGACTTCAATCTGCGCCGCCCTGCTCCACGATGTCGTCGAGGACACAGCGGCAACGCTCCAGGATCTCGAGAAGGAGTTCGGTCCGACTCTCGCCCGGCTCGTGGAAGGGGTTACCAAGCTCAACAAGATGTTCTTCAGTTCGGCTTCGGCGGCCCAGGCCGTCAACTTCCGGAAGATGCTTTTCGCGATGACCAACGACGTCCGGGTCATACTGATAAAGCTTGCGGACCGGCTGCACAACATCAGGACGCTCCAGTTCCTTCCCCCGGTGAAACAGAAATACGTCGCGAAGGAAACCCTCGACATCTATGCTCCCCTTGCACACCGCCTCGGGATAAACAAAGTCAAAACCGAGCTCGAGGATCTATCCTTCCGATACCTCAACCCCGAAGGTGCGAAGGAAATTCTCGACTACCTTTCCAGCCGGGGCCTGGAGGGTGAATCGAAGCTCCAGGACGCGATCCTGCAGATCGAAAAGCATCTCAAGGAAGTCCACCTCGCCGCCGTCATCACGGGCCGGCCCAAACAGGTTTTCTCGATCTGGTCGAAGATGCAGAAATACAACGTTCCCGTTGACGGATTGTACGATTTCCTTGGAGTGCGAATCACGACACATTCGATCAAGGACTGTTACGGCGCGTTGGGGATAGTCCACAAATTCTGGAAACCGATTCCGGGAAGGTTCAAGGACTACATCGCGGTTCCCAAACCCAACATGTACCAGTCCCTTCACACGACCGTGATCTTCGACGGGAAGCCTCTCGAGGTCCAGATCCGGACCGAAGAGATGCACCGGATAGCGGAGGAAGGAATCGCCGCCCACTGGGACTACAAGGAAACGAGCGGGAAGGAATCCACGCCCGATTACAAGGAAAAGCTCTCCTGGCTCCGCAATCTCATCGACTGGTACCAGGATGTAAAAGACGCCGGCGAGTTCATGGAGACGGTCAAGGTCGAACTTTTCCAGTATCACGTCTACGTGTTCACTCCAAAAGGCGACGTGATCGAGCTCCCCCAGGGAAGCACTCCCGTCGATTTCGCCTACACAATCCACACCGACGTAGGCCACCGGTGTATGGGGGCCAAGGTCAACGGGCACATCGTCCCCCTCGAATACACGCTCCAGAACGGGGATATCGTCTCCATCATCACCAACAAGATCCAGAAGGGGCCGAGCCGCGACTGGCTCAAGTTCGTTCAGAGCACCGCTGCCAAGAAGAAGATCCGTGCGTGGCTGAAAAAGGAGTTCAGGGACGAATACATTATCGAGGGCGAGAAGGAGTTCATGGAAACCCTCTCCCGGATGGGCGGGGCAAAGGAAGAGGAGCGGGCGCTCAAGACGAACCAGTTCCTCGAAGAGGTCAAGAACATCGGCTTCCACTCATTGGAGGAGCTGTTCGCGGGAATCGGGGCGGGAGAGGTCCGTCCCCAGCAGGTCATCGGGAAACTTTTTCCCAAACTGGTTCCCCACGCACCGCCGCCTCCCCCTCCGTCACCGTCACAGCCGCAGCAAAAGCCCGACAAGAACAAGCGGAAGGCGAAGAAGGGTCCCCAGATCATCGTCGGAGGCCTCGAAGGCGCGCTCGTCAAGATCTCCAAATGCTGCAACGCCATTCCGGGAGACCCGATCATGGGCTTCGTGACGCGGGGAAGGGGAGTCACGGTCCATCGCACGGACTGCCCCAACGTGAAGAACCTCACTGCCGGCGCTGACGATCGGTTGATCGACGTCCGGTGGGACATGGGCGTTCCCCTCGACAGCGAGTCGACCGCCTATCTGGCCAAGATCCGGATCGAAACGACCGACCGGACGGGAATGCTGAATTCGATCACGAGCGTGATTTCCAACCAGAGCGTCAACATCTTTTCCGCGAGCGCCCGCACAACCAAGAAGAAGACCGGGCTGCTCGATTTCTCGGTCGAGGTCAAGGACGCCAACCAGCTCCAGACGCTGATCCGGGCGATCTCCCGCGTCCAGGGAGTGATGAAGGTCTTCCGCGTCGAAAGCCCCCAGTGAGGGTTAAGGCACGAGCCCCACGAAAGGGTGAATGTGTCCGAAAAGCCAGGATGGCGCAGTCCTTGAGGACAC
>CAYRYU010000084.1:9645-26562 GCA_964428355.1 uncultured bacterium | reverse complement strand
CCACGAAAGGGTGAATGTGTCCGAAAAGCCAGGATGGCGCAGTCCTTGAGGACACGAACCCCAGGACGGGGTGAATGTGTCCGAAAAGCCAGGATGGCGCAGTCCTTGAGGACACCCACGGAGAGGGAATAGTACCAGCCGAATCCCCTCAATGGCCGGGAAAAAGCGCCCCGCAATGGCTGCCGCTCGGACGCAGCGAGCGGGATCGGAAAAGAGCGGAGGCGATCGACAGAAAGAAAGGCCCGGAGACGGTTTCCCGTCGCCCGGGCCTCCTGCAACCTCCGGGGATTACTTTGAGTAGTACTCCCCAAACTTGTTCGCCAAAGCCCTGTAGTTCGGCGCGGGTTTCGATCCGCCCGCCGCCCTCTTGTAATTGTTGATGATACTGTCGATCTTTCCCTTCTTTCCGCCGAACAACTTCTTGAAGAACTCCAGGATCGCTTTCAGATACTCCTTGACGAAGTCGCCGACCCTGCTGAGTACTTTCTTCGCGGCTTCCTTGGCCATATTCTCGACCGCCTGTTTCGGCCCGGAAAGGTCGAGGCTAAGGGTCAGGTCGAACCGCTTTCCGAGCGCCGAGAACTCGAACCAGAACTTGGGGATCTTCCCGTCGATCGTCTTCGCGAGGTCACCCTCGAAACCGGCTCTGCGCAAGGTGAAGAGGTTGCGGAAGATCTTCTTGACGAATCCCGGGGTGTGACCGCGTGTGATCTTGTCCACCGCGTCCTCGAGGTCCTTGGCGAGGTTGGACTCGATCTCGACCTTGACGTTGAAGTCGGGCTTCTTTCCATCGACTCCCCCCTGCACCTGGACGGAGGACTTCCAGGAGTCGAAAATCTTGTCCGTGAACGAGAAGCCCATTCCGCGTCTGTCGATGAGAACCTTCAGCTCCCGCGAGATTCCAAAGATCTTCAACTTTCCGCTGATGAAGGCGTGGGCCGATTTGGAATAAGGAAACTCGATATCCACGATGGCGCAGTCGTCGGCGGTTCCGGATTTCCGGTCGGGGCCGTCACCGGTCAGCTCGAGAGGCCCAAGTTTGATTTTCTTCGCGGAACCCTTGATGATGACTCCCCGGCTCTTGGATACGACGGCATCAATGTTGGCGATCTCGCCGGACTTGATATACAGCTCGCCCTTGACACAAACACCCTCTTGAATCTTCAAGGTCGGATCACCCTTCGCGGAGAAGGATACTTCCACGTCCTTGAACCCGAGCAGATCCGAAGGGAACGGCAAGCTTTCGGCCTTTCCGCCCATCTTCTGGAACAGCATCAGGAGGTCCTGGGTTCCGATCTCGTTTATTGCGCCGAGAAGCCCTATCGAGCTCATGTGGATCGTGACCGGGATCGCGGCCGCCACCCTTACGATCTTCGTTCCGAACTGGAAATCACCCGCCAGGCCGAATGTTGGGGCCATTTCCGGGATCGTGATCTTACCGGTCAGGACGAGGTTTCCCACGATCAACCCCTTGATCTTGAATGGTTCTTTCCATTCACCCGCAAGGGACATCGCGATTTCGATTGCCCCCTTTTCCGATATGGGGATCTCGAAAGAGACCTTGGCCGTCATCGGCTGGTTTTCTGGAAGGGTGACGTCCATGCTCATCTTGACCCCAACCGAGGGTTTCCCCGTGAACTCGATCGAGGGTTCCACCTGCTTGCAATCCTTCGGGAAGAAGGAGGGCCGGAAGGGGGGAAGAAGGCCACGGAGGAAGAGTTCATCGGTTTTCTTCGACAGGCGTCCCTGGATCAGAAGCTTCTTTTCGTCATCGGGAAGCAGCTTCTTGAGGTGGGTGCAGGCTCCGCCCGTGTCGAGAAGGAGATTTCCCACGAGGTTGCGGCCCTTGGAGAGTCGGAAGCTCTTGTAGCCCGAGTTCTCCAGGACCGGGACGAACTCCTTCTTCAACCTTTCGGGAAGGCTGTCAAGCTGGAGGACGACATCAGCGGAGGTGTGTATAAGGACGCCGTTCCCGAACCGAAGCATGGACAGGAACTTGTCCATGGCAGGGGAGACGGAGCCGTAAAGGCCTTTTGCCTCCCACTTTTCGGGGATGAAGAAACCGACGAGGTAAACGCAGTGTCCGTAGACTGAGGGATGTCGTTTCGCGAAGAAGTAGACATCGTCGACGAAGTTCATGCTGGGAACCTTCGTCTTTCCCGTGATACAAAGGCCGTTTTCGTCCTCGGTCTTCTCGACATCGGTGACGGTTACCTCACTGGCGAAATCGAAATCCTTGAAGCCCTCCAGGTCGATGAGCTTGAGAGTCTTGTCCTTGATCGACTCGTCCGCAGACTTGCTTTCCTGGACATTCTTCGTCTTCTCCTCAGGAAGGAAAGGGATGATTTTCCCCGTGAGCAGCAGTTCCTGGAGCTTTTTGAACTCATCGTTCTTTTCAAGTTCGGCCCGAAGGTCGTCGAGGAGGAACTTCCCCGTGTTAAGCTTCGCCACGAGTTCGTCGAGCTCCTTCTCTTCCGGAGATCGGTGAAGGAGTTCCTGGAAAAGGCTCTTGACTGCTTCCTTTCGGAGGGGTTCGCGGTCCTTGAACTCCTGAGAGGCCACGATAAGGCTGATGAGTTTTTCCTTGAAGTCGCCCGGGTTCTTGGCTTCGCAAAGGAGTTTTCCCAGCGGCTCGAGAAGCTTTGCATCAGCAGGGACGGGTTCGATCGAGAAGCCCGGGACGGACGGCTTTCCCTGAGTGGGAGGTTTGGGAGTCGGAGTCGGTGTGGGAGTCGGCGTGGGGATTGTGGTCGGTGGCTTGACTCCCGGAGGGAGCTTGCCGGGGGGAACATTGGGCGGGGAAACGGGGGAATCGGTCGAATCCCAGGCCGGTTGCGCATTCAGGGCGGAATAGAAATCGGGCGCGGGCCGCCCGAGGAATTCGATGAAAAGCTTCTGGACGTCGGCGGTGAGAAGTTCGAGGCCCTCGACCTTCTTGAGAAGCTCGGTCAGGAAATCTTTCAAATCCTGGAGATCTTTCCCCTGGAGGGCGGTTTCCAGAATGTATGTCATCGAAGCGAACTCTGCGGGGGCGAGCTTCTTGAGGTCATCGAAAAGCTTCTCGGCTTCCTTGACCTCTTCGTCGAACTTCTTGTCCACATCCGAAAGGAAGTCCAGGCGGCCCTTGGCGAGATCCTTCCAAAGGGTCTCCTGTTCATCCCTGATTTCCTTCCATTCGGCGCAGAGACTGTCGAGCCCCTTTTTCTCGCTCGATCTGAGAAGGTCTTCAGCGATGTCGCGATAGGCATTCTGGATGTCTAGGAATCCCATCTTCGGCTGGGAAAAGAACCCGGACGGTTCGTTCACTCGAATCCTCTTCAATCGCTCCCCGTGTTCCTTCAACTCCTCCGGGGTCGGCTCCCGGTTCAGAATCTCCCAATAGAGACGCCGGACGGCGACCAATCTTCCCTCGTCGCTGAGCTTGAGGTCCCTGATCAGGTTTTCGAGCTGGTTCTTCCGCGTGCTTCCTGACGCCTTGCCGATGCGGTTCTTTGCTTCGTCGAGTTCCTTCGAAGTTGGGGCGCGGAGGAGGTAGGTAAGATAGGCTTCGACGTAGTCCTCCACCTTCCGCTTCTTGAATTCATCCGATTTCCGCATCTCGTCGTGGATCCCAACGAGATGCCTCTCGCAGAGGGACCACAGCCGGAGGTAGTGCTTGAACCCCTCCGCATCGGGTTTCCGGGCCAGGAGCAGCTGGTACATCCAATCGAGCGTCTTGCGGACCTCGAGCCAGTTCCGGTTGAACCGCTTGCGTTCCAGGCTCTTTTCAACCGATTCCCTCACGTCCTTGAGGTATCCGTCGTCCCAGTTCTGGAACTTCGGGAAAGCCCCCCGTTTCCACTCCCCTGTCGGTTTCGAAAAGGGCTTGAACTTTTTCTTGAGGTCGCCCAGATAATTGGAAAGGCCGGGGGCGTCGGCATCACGATACAGGAAGGTCATGTAGACCTGACGGATCGCGAATTCGAGACCTTCGTCAGAGTTCCGGAGTTCGGTCCGCACGTCGTCGATCGTCCACTTCTCCTCGCGGATCTTCTTCAGATAGTGCTCATGGCCTTCTGGATCGACCGGTCTGCCGAGTATCTCGAAGTAGGAAAACTCGATGTCGTCGACTTCCTTCAGCAGGTCGGCGAACTCCTTGCTTGTCGCAATCCCGTTCAGGATGTCGAGAAGCGTGCATTTCCGCTCCTCGAGGTTTGCGATGTGCTTGTCCAGTTCGTCCTTCTTGGGCTCTCTATTCAGGAAATCGGAGTAGAAACCCTTTATCACCTCGGTCGGATCCAGCCAGGACCCCTCCGCGGCAGGGAAGAATGGGTGAAAAACCAGGAACAGGAAGAGCAACAGACAAATCTTGGACGCACAAAACCTCTTCATGGAACCTCCTTGGGAATTGGATTCTCGGAAAAACTTCTCCATCGGACGGGAAAAGAGTTTCCCGTGGCCCCCCCCCTCATGTACGGGAGGTACGGGAAATTCTATTCCAATCCCGCGGGTTTTTCCATAGGGGGAAACCCCTGAAAAATCGTTCGATTTCTCAATCCCGATTTGGGGGGCCCCTTCTTCTGCCCTTGTTCTTACCCCTTTTCCTGATTGCGGTTTTTCGGCTCAATGATCCTTGGGGCTGGTTCCGGTGGCGATCGGGGAAGGGAGGAACTCGATGTAGTCGAGGAAGGCTGCGCCCTCGGTGCTTGTGTACTGCGTGTTGATCGAGACCGAAGCGGCGAATTTGCGCGGGACTTCCCTGAAGGAAGACCGGAAATCCTTGGCGAGATTGCGTTCCTCCACGATCCATTCGTTCAGCGGGGAAGAATTGTTGCGTAACGCTTCCCATTTGACCTTCACCATTCCTGCACCATAGGTCGCTTTTCCCTTGCTTCCGATCGGCGTATCCGTTTCCCACCTGAATCCGAGGGTGTTGCGGAGGATCATCCCGTATCCGAAATAGATTCCGATCGCCTGATCGTCCCGTTTCGGGTCACGGCCGTCGGCTCCCGCAGGGAGCAGGGCAGCCTTCCATCGCCATCTGACGAGCGGAGTCTTGTTCAAATTGATCTTCCCCGCCAGAGATTTGTTGATGAGGGTGCCGCTGGCTTTCTTGGATTCGAGGCGGAGGATGTTTTTCCCGGTGTCAGGGTCTTTGACCACGGTTAGGGTCGCGGGAGGGGTTCCCGATTTGCCGTTGAAATCCCATCCTTTCGGGGCCGTTCCCACCGCATCGCCGGAAAAGTCGAGGCGGAGCGGGGTCTGGGGGGCTTCAGCAGCCCGTGCCCGGTTGCAGAAAAAGACCGCGCCGAGAAAGACCACCGTCAGGAGTGCGACCTTGGCGGAAGCTGGGCAAACGATCCGGGCCGGTTTTGCGGAAACGGCTTGGGCGGGGCGGGGCATTCGATGTTCCTCCCTTCTGATGTTGATTCAGGTGCTGCAAAGGTACCATGAAACCGACCAGGTCAATGTCAGAATTTCGTAAAGTATTGTCACGCTCTCCAGCTTGAGCATTTACCTTCGCGGGTGTATTCTTTTTCCCATGGCAAGAAAGAAATCCGGACCTCCGAAGATCCCGGAAGGTCCCGTTAACCTGCTCCAGCTGCTGACCCCCCCAGGTCGGGAAGGGAAGTTCGAGCTGGAGATCGCCCTCAAGAAAGCTCCTTCCGTCGAGGTTGTCCAGGCGGCACAAACGGACAGCTTCGAAAAGATCCGCGAGGACGGAATGGCTTGTACTGCCTGCGAACTCTTCAAGACCCGGAATAACTTCGTCCTGGGGGAAGGGAATCCGCGGGCGGCGCTGATCTTCGTGGGAGAGGCTCCCGGGGCGGACGAGGACGAGACCGGCCGTCCCTTCGTCGGAAGGGCGGGGCAGCATCTCGACAAGATCCTGGCGGCAGTGGGTTTCCGGCGTGAGGATGTCTATATCTGCAACATCCTGAAGGACCGCCCTCCCAACAACCGCACGCCGACGTTGGGAGAGATGGAAGCCTGCACCCCACTCCTCAGGCGACAGCTCGCGCTCATCAAGCCAAGACTGATCGGCCTTCTGGGGAATACCGCGATCAAGTTCGTGGTCGGACCAGATTCTCCAGGGATCACCAAGATCCATGGAAAATGGTTCAACTCGATCTTCGATGTGCCCTGCATGCCTCTCTACCACCCCTCCTACCTGCTTCGATATCCTTCGCGGGAGAACGGAAGCCCGAACTGGCAGATGTGGCAGGACATCCAGGCACTGAAGAAACGTTACGACGAGGTCATCCAGGAAGGGCAAGGATACTGACCCGCGCGGGGATCACCTTGCACGCTTTTCAGACGGGATTTTCGGATTCCTCCGGCGTTGTCTTCACGCGTGAACCTTCCGGCCCGGAGGGCGGGGATGGTGCAGTCAGATCGATGGCGATCCCCGCCATGATGAGTATTCCCCCTACCAGGGCCGAGGTCGAGAGGGTTTCCTCAAGCAGCAGCCAGGCAAGGGCAACCGAAACGGGCGGTTTCAAGAAGAATAGAAGGCTTGCCCTCCCTGCGGGAAGTTCTGCGAGTGCCTTGAAGAATGTAACGTAACCAAGGCCCGAAACCACAAGGCCCAACACCAGAAGTCGGGGCCAGAATTCGGCTTCGGGAAGGATCGACTTACCCCCCATCAACAGGAGCGGAAGATACACCGCCTCTGCAAGGAGGAAACTAAGGGTGGCGACGGCAAGGCTTCCCAGACGCTTGACGATACCCTTGGAAAGCACCGTGTAGAGGGCGAATCCAGTCATGCCGAGGAGGCCGGCTCCAAGCCCGAAGGGTGTGTCCAGCCCGGGAACTGGCTTGAGGACGACGAGAACGACTCCCGTCAGCCCGACACCGAGAGTTGCCGCGCGCCTCCAACCAAGAGGTTCGCCAAGTATCAGCCAGGCGAAAAGGTTGGTGGCGAGCGGATTCGAAGCGATCAGGATGGCGGCGGTGGAGGCTTTCGCGAACTTGATGCAGACGGCATGAGCTCCCATGCTTACGATGACGTTCAGGCAACCCAGAGCCGCGAGCCGGATCCAATCCGAACGGGCGATCTTCCCTGCGGAGAAGCCTGGGCGGGCAAACGCCACGGGGGCCAGGAAAAGCGCTCCCAACAAGAACCGCCAGAAGGTCAAAACGAAAGGGTCGATCCGGTGGCGGATCGGGTTGCTCACCACTTCGATCGCGGAAAAGCACAGGACAGTGATTCCCAGATAGACCCAAAGCCTGATCCGGGGCCAGAGGTTTCCCACGGACTCCCTCCTTTCCGGTTCCCCGCCCGAAACAGGTTACCACCAACGGCGTGATTTGCGACACGTTTGTGTGGGTTCGCCTCGATTGCTCTCCCGTCGCGTTTCCAGGAAAAATTGCCACTGTGACCAGTGTTGGGATAAACTGATCCAAGGATGGGAGAACGCCGCCGTCCAGTTTCCCGGAAACGATCAGAAAGCATTCTGTGAACGGCAATGAAAGAAGAGGGAAAGTTCTCGTGACTATCCGCCTGGTCTTGATTTTCGCCGCTTTGTTCGGGCTCCTTTTTCCCTGTGGGGCCCAGGGGTATCCGCCCGATCGGACCGCTTCGCCTCTGACATTCGAGGCCGACCTTTCTCCCGACGGAATGGGGGAGTGGGTTTTCGAGGATAGTTCAGATGAAACCGATGAGGATCGCGGGACTTTGGGGGGGCAATCCGATGTAATCGATGAAATCGATGAAGAGGAAGCTTCCCGGTCATTTGGGGATGGGGGTCTTCCGGATTGTGGGCCTGCATTCGGGGACCGTGACGCTGACAACCCTAGATCTCCCCTGATGCCTCCCGAGAATACGGGGATTTCGGACCCCGGTTCGGAAATGAGTATCTCTCACTGCCTCCCAGAACAGGTTCAAGATGCCGGGGAGAACGAAAGGGCGCAGGAAGAACTGCAGGTTCTGTTCGTCAACGTCTGCAGGATTCTGGGAGGCATCTGTGCGGGGGCTTCCGCGATTGCCTCGGGGGAGGGTGCGATTCTGATGGTCCCGTTGCGGCCCCTTGGGGAAATGATTGCCGGGATGACGGCCGAAGCGGGTTCGAAAAATCTCGTTTCCGGACCGTAGAATTTTCCCGGAAGGATTTTTTCAACGATTCTTCTCTTCTGGTCGATAGGTTCTTCCGCGGGGGTAGGTTCCAAATTCAACCCTGAACCCCCTGGGAGGACAACTGGAATGCCCAGATGGAACGCGGTGCTGTTTGCTTTGGCAATCGTTTCATGCGTCGCCTGGATGGCAGGCTGCTCGAATTCCGGCGGGAGTGAGAGCTATGGAAGCGTATGGACGACCCTGAACGGAACGGGAGGCCTGGGAGTGGATTCCCAGCTGAATGCCTCGGGGACCGGCGTAGCCACGACAACGGGGACGACGACAGCCTCTGGAACCGCCTCTGCAGCTAACCTCGTGAACGTTTTGCCCGCCCAGCCTGCGGTGATGCAGGGAGATTCGCTTCTCATCCGGGTGAGCGTCGCGACGACATCGATCGATGGAATCGTCGTTAAGGTTGCCATGAGTTCGAGCCTCGGGGGCACCTTTGATCCCGCGCAGGGGGCCACCGAAAACGGGGTATTTTTCACGACCTTCAAGGCTCCGACGAACGCAAGCGGAACCTCGCGGATAACGTGTTTCGCAGGAAAGGATACCGGATCCTGCACGGTTCAGGTAACGCCTTCTCCACAATCGGTATTCGAGGTTCAGGTGATTCCCGCCGCCGGCCTCGTTTCGAAAGGAAGCTCGCTCCCCGTTTCGGTCCGTGTAGCTGATCAGAACGGGGCCTTCCTCGCGGAAGGGGAGGTGGTGATGTTCCAATCCCTCGACGGGACTTTCGAGCCCGCCAAGGGAAACCTGGCATCGGGATACTTCTCTTCCACGTTCTCTCCCAAGGTTGCCACCGGAACGTGCAGGCTGACCGCCCTCGTCAAGGGACTGGTCGGGAGCTGCACGATCACGGTGACGGAAGCTGCGCCCGAGCAGGCTGATTCGATCAAGGTCAGCATCGTTCCAGCGCTAGCCGCCCTTGGACAGGGGCAATCCACACCCCTGACGGTGCGGGTGGTCAACCAGCGCGGAGAGCCGGTCAACGGGGCGAATGTCCTTCTTGCGAACTCCCTCGACGGCAAGTTCGATCCCTCGACCGGAACCACGGGCAATGGGGTGTTCTCGACTGTCTTCACCAGCGGCTCGACTGCAGGAGTCTGCACGTTGACCGCGACGATCAACGGGGTTTCCGCGAACACGGGAATACAGGTGACGGTCAACCCGAAAATCACGATCCTTCCCACCAATGGCTCGATGTCCAACGGCTCTTCCCAGCCCGTATCGATCAAGGTTCAGGACGATCGTGGCAACCTGATGGGCGGGGTCAAAGTGGCGGTCACGAGCAAGATCGGCGGGACCTTCAACCAGACTTCCGACACTACGGAAAACGGTTTCGCTTACTTCACCTACACCGCACCGGGGCTTCCGGGCCAGGAGGTGATAACCGTTCAGGCCCTCGGCAAAACCGCGTCCGCATCGATCACGATCCAGTGAAAGTGAGGAAAGAACAGGTGCAAACGAGAAACTTCTTGTTGGGAATCATAGTCGCCTTGGTCGTCCTTAGTCAGATCGGATGCGAAGATTCGAACCCGGTTTCCACCGGATTCTCGGGCGAGGGAGGATACTCGATCAACCTCGGTGCGACATCGAAAAGTCTTCCTTATGGAAGCCGCATGGCCTTGACAGCCACGATCAGGGATTCCAATGGCAAGCTGGTCGAGGTCTCCCCCTACTATGTAACTTTCACCTCGGATCTTGGAGGGGAATTCACGCCGATCCAGGCCGTTATCGCCAGCGGCGTGGTCAGCACGCTGTATGTTGCCCCCAAAGCCCTGGTTTCGGCGTCAATCCGTGCGGAAATCACCCTTCCGACCGGGGACTCCATTCCCACAACAACGGCCCTGGGAACAGATCTTCCCAAGATCGAAACGATCACGGCATCCTTCCTGGGCTCCACTTCCAAGCTCTCGATCTTCCTCTTCAAACCCTGATCAGGAGAAAAAAATGACGCGAAGAAATGAGATCAGCTCCCGGATGCTCTTCATGGGACTGCTTTGCTCCATCATGTCTTTCGTTACCTTTGTCCCAACCACCATTGCGGATGAAGGATCACCCTCAGACCAACAACCCGCCATGAATCTCGACGGAGTGGAGTCCAAACCACCTTCCGACGAGGCTCTTGCCTCAGACACACAGGCGGCTTCGGAAACACCCGATGCTGGGGTTGCAACCGAGCCGGTAGTTCCCCTTCCCTCACCGGTCGAGCTCTTCGGAGAGAATCTGGGGAAGATCGACCTGATCAACGACGGCACGATGTACAGCTGGCGCCTGGCCAATGCAAAATCGGAAGACGTCATCGAGACGGTCAAAGGGATTTTCGACAAGGCGATCAAGGATGAACGGATCAACATCGTCGAAAACAAAGCGCGCAACCTCATCATCGCATGTTTTCCCGACCTGAAGGATCCCGGGCTCAGGAAGCAGTGGGCGCAGGTGATGAGCTCAATCGACAAGGTGGGAGAACAGGCCATGATCGAAGCGATCATCGTCGAACTCGTCCTCAACGACATCGGGCAATGGGGAGCCAACCTCAAGTCCCTCGCAGATTCGGTGATCGGAGGTAACGAGATCTTCCAGATGATCAGCATGTCTCACAAAGCTTCCTCGATCGAGGTCGAAGAGGCGGGGATCGAAGGGTTCAAATACTATGTTACCAGCGGGAACAAGCTGAAGGCACTGCTTTTTGCCGGTCAGACGACTAACAAGGTGAGGGTGCTCTCCTCACCCCACCTCGTCGTATCAAATCACAAACCCGCGGTTTTCAAACTCGGGCGGACACTTCCGATAATGACGGGTTCTACGACAGCCAACGGGGTGACCACCTATTCCTTCCAGGAGAAGGAGATCGGGATCAACATCACCCTCACCCCGCACTTCGATACGCTCGGGCGGATCAACCTCGACATCAACCAGGAGGTTAACGACCTCCTCTCCTACGATGCGGACAAGAAGGTGGCGGATTTCGCCCACAAGACCCTTACGTCCAACATTACCCTCAGGAGCGGCGAGACGGTCGCATTGGGAGGGTACATCCAGAGTTCCAACCGCCTGAACCGGAAGAGAATCCCCGGGCTCAGCAACATCCCTTTCCTCGGGAAATTCATCAACCGGGACACCAATACTTCCGAAAAGGTTGAGGTAATCGTGTTTCTCACCCCCAAAGTCCTCAAGGACAACCGGGGAATAGATATCAAGAAGATCGCGAATCAGGATCTCTTCCGTTCCAAGGAACGCATAACCTCGAAACTTGACAGCCATTTCGACAACTCCCATGCCGGAGCCCGCCGAAATGCGAAACTCGAGAAGCAGATTGCCAGGGAAACCGCCAAAAGGCAGATTTCCGGAAGATCGCCGGAGACCCCGGGCCCCGGGAAAGTCGCCTCCTCCGCCGAATCCGCCCCTTCCACCGTCATGGCTCCTGCCGTGACTCCCACCCCGGCAATAGATTCCGTCCGGGCAACCGGCTCTTCCACCGCTTCACTGGATACGCTGGTCTCGGAGATCAGATCCCAGATGCTTCACAACCGGAAAGAACCCTGACGCTCATTCGGGGGACGTGATACCGAACCTGGGGATAAATATCACGTCCCCCCAACTCCAAAAGTTGGACTGATCGCGTGTGTGTGTGGGCTTCCCAAAAACGACTGTGGAAAAGGCCCCTTTCAGGCCAATTTCGCCGATTTTGGGCCGAAAATTGAACTTCCTGATCAAGGGGTCGGCTTACCGAACGGGGCGGAACACCTCGGGGACCTTGTTGAAACCTTCCTTCAGGTAGGTTTCGAGTACCCGGGCGATGTAGCCACGGCTCTGGGTGAGAAGGTTGTTCGGAAGAAGGCAATGCTTCTGTGAGGCCGGATGGCGGTATTTCGGATTCCGCAGGTGGCCGATCTCCCTCTCGAGGTCGGGACCGATTGTCTCCGGAGTACCTGTGTAGGAGGTGACGACGGCAGGGTTCAGGATGATCCACTCCTGAATGAGGACCTTTCCGTCACTTCCTTGCAACTGGTGGAAGATCAGGTCCGTGCGGGACAAGTCGATCTGCAGGGGCTCGGCGTCTTTTTCGATCGAAACGACACGGACGGCGCGGGCCTTTGGATGGATTCTCAGGCGAAGGACCGCCTGTCCCCAACCGTAGATCTCGGTTCCGAAGCACCCCAGCCCCGCGGCGGGGTTGACCCAGGCGAACAGGCCCGGAAGGTCGGAAAGCTGCCGGAAGGTGCGTACGATCAGGAAATCGGGCTTGATGACCTTGAGGGGAAGGGTGTCGCCGGGTTCCATGCCCTTTGCCCACCGCTCCAGGCTGTTGAACGTCGTCCAGTGCCAGAGGGTGGCCGGGGGTCTGACGCCGTAGCGGACCCGTTCCTCTGAAGCGGGAACGAGGTTCGGGCGGGTCCCGACGCGTTCTGTCCGCCTGTTTTCCGCGATGAGCGCGGCATCCAGCCGTCCCAGGCGTTCCGAAGCCTCCTGCCCGATCGCGGCCCCCGCGGTGAGTGCCAGCAAAAAAGCGAACCACACATACGCCGCGGCCCGAAACATCAACCACCTGCTCTTCATAATGCCCTCCTAGAAACCCCACCGGGCACCTGCATGTATTCTGTGTTTCATTGCAGCGGTCAGGAGACCGATCGCGCGAACCTGGCTCAGTATCAACGGAAAAGTGGCTTTTCTCGGCTCAAACCTTCTCTCAACAGGGTATCAAATCCTCGCGGAATGTTTCAATCAATTTGATGCCATCGCTCCCAAGGTTGGTGGAACTACCTCAGGATTTCGTTCATGAACATGGGGGGAAACAGGAAAAGGAACAGCGCGATTGAAAGGAAGATCGGGAAATACTTGAAATAGGAGGGGTCCTCGAAGGTAGCGTAGGTGGGGATGAAAAGCCCGCGTCCAGAAATGAACACAGGTCGGAAAGTCATCTCGATCCTGGCCAACTCCTTCCCGTCGGGGGAAACGATGGGTGTGTAACTGAAGGGGAGCCTTTCCTGCGGGACATCACGTTTGAGTTTCTGCTCCTCCTCCCAACGGGCGAAGGAAAAGGAATGCCCTTCTTCCTGGGCAGGCATTCCCCGAAGGCGGAAAACTTCGAAAACCGACATGGAGGCGATCCCCCGAGCCTTATGATGGTAGGTCTGCGGCCTGCCGCAGAGCAAAAGGTAGTTCACCCCATCTTCACAGGGGAAAAATCTGTAGGCCTCAGGTTCCTGATAACCCTTTACTTTGCACGTGGGGAGTTGGGGCAGGATCTCCGGGACAAGAGAGGCCAGGGCACCGGGCAATTCATGGAATCTGTCGCGGTATCTCTCCACTCCCGATGCGATATTCACGAGATTTCCCTTGCAAAGCTCGAGACCGAAATTCAACCCCCCGATGCCTCCAAAGGGGTAGGAGACCCGAAAGGCGAGCCAGAAGAAAACCAGATAGCCGAGAATCATTCCGGTCCTGTATCGCAGCTTGGGAAAGCGGCACCAGGGAACGAAATGGGCAAGCTTGAAGAATGCACATCCCACAATGGCCAGGAAACCCGGATACAAGTTCGTGAGAGCCACCGCCCCCAAGATCCAGAAAATGGTCGCAACGATTATCAGTTCGACAAGTGAAAAGCCAAGAAACGACAGGAAGAGGATTGGCAATCCCCAGAGAACGGAATCCTCAAAATTGAGATCGTTGCCCATGTTTCCCTGGAGCGCAGGGGCAACCGAAAGGAAGAACAGTCCCAGGGGCGCCGCAAGACGATGAAGCTTCATGGGGATTCCTCCTGGACTGGCACCCGCCTCCACGCGATGGTGAGATCCTCCTGGGGCATGAAACCATGAAGTGCCCATGAGTGTCTTTCCGAACCCCTTGCGAAATCCGGGAACAATGAGCAGAAGGCAAGCCTCATTCCTGAGGGTAGGCTGACGGAAAGATCGAAAGTCTCGAACGGGCGAATCCAGCTTTTCGACGTGGAAAGGATATAGGTGAAGGTTCGGTCTGGGACCGACTGGAGAAAGCGAACCTGCAGCCATTTCTTCTCCATGGGCGCGAATTCGGTCTCGAAGACGATCTCCTTACCCTCACCGGGAAAGTGAGATACTGGCCCGCTGGAGTCGAGGATTTCGATACGTGTAGGCATAGGCAACTCGGGGGGGAACGGATACCGGAACTCCCTCCGGACGGGACGATCCAAGGTGTTTGCGAAACAATAGGTGCCGGAGAATTCGACCGTCTTGTCGTCCAGAACGGTTACTTCCAGGGTTTCACGGTAGAACCGGATTCGTTGGACAAAAGCGGAGAATCCGGACAAATATGCAATAAGGACACCGGCAAGGAGGAGCCGGCGGAAAAGTGGGGAATTCCCTGAAGGCAGGAAAGTATACCGGAACCATTCGGCTATCTGCACTTTCCTTTCATCCATTCCGTAGGGGGATCAGTATTGATCACCGACTATATCACGGTTTGCCCGCACAGAAAAGTCGCCTTCGACGGGCCGACGGGCCCAAAAAGTCGCGACTGGGTCCGGCCGTGGATTTGAAAGACCGGATCTCCCTTCCTCAAGCTGTTTCACGATGGCCCCATTGAAGAGTTGCGGGTTGCAATGACTGGTTCAGATCATCAGTGCGAGAGGCGATGCAACGAGACAATGTGGACCCCAGCGCGGGATCGGTGGCAAAGGCTACGGGCCTGGTCCGGTGAATTGGATGGTTGTGACACCCGCCGAGAGGTGGATATCACGTCCAACTACCCTGTAGCGTTTGATTGCCGTCGGGGAACGCGGTAAGCTGCTTGCGTGACCAGACGACGGACGGCAACGGTATTCGGGGGACGTGATACCGAACCCGGGGATAAATATCACGTCCCCCCAACCCTCGGAAAGACTCAGGGAGAGAGGCCCGAATGGCCGTTTCCGGACAGATCCAGGCCTGAACCAGGATGCGGGAAACAAAGCGGGGCGGTTTCCGCAGTCGTTTTCCTTCTTCTTATGGTGATGGCCGGAAACCTGGCTGTACATGGGCAACAGAGGGGAGGGGCACCCGGAAGGGATCCGAGGCTCCTGGAACCCCTTTTCGCGAAGGCATATCCTCCCGTGGGCTCCTTCACTCCCCCGATCAGGGGCTTTCTCGAAGCCAGGAAATCCTTCGGAAAACGGATTTCCGGGAAGGCCAGGGATTTCCCTGGCAAGATCCACGTGGGTGACGACTGCGGCTGGGACAGGCCCCCAAAAGCTTCGCCATCCGGGCGAAATGGGTGCACGTCGCCATCCTTGGACGACAGGCCCGGAGAGACAGTTTTCGCGGTTGCAAACGGTCTGGTCTGGTTCAGCGGCATCGTTCCTTCGAATGCTTCCTACCCAGCCTGGGGGAACCTGATCGTCGTGGAACACCGGCTGCCAGGCGGTGACCGGCTGTGTTCTCTTTACGGCCACCTCGGGGATGATCGGAAAGTGAGGGCGGGAGATGTCGTTACCGCGGGCCAACCCATCGGTTCCATCGGACGGTCGGGGAGTCGCGAAAACGGCGGATATCCCGCCCACCTCCATTTCGGTCTTCATCAGGGTGGGTACATTCCACGGATGGTCAATGGGGAGAGAATCTGGCTGGGAAATGCCACGTGTGAGAAGGAGGGTGTCGAGCGGCGCGGGGTTTTCGTGAAGGTGGTGGCGGTGACTGGCGCGAATGTCGTGCTGGAGATAAACGGTGAGCGCGTTGAGACCGGTCTCGAAGAGTTCAGGGCGAATACCTGGCAGCCGCGGCGGGGAGGTCCATACGCAGAGTGGATCACGGGTTACCAGCACCCGGATGTCGGGACGAAGGGGTGGATCGATCCCCTTCGGTTTCTTGAAGGGAATCTGGTTCGGGGCAGATGACCGCAAGGGTTCAATTCAAGCCTATCTCTGGTCGGCTTCTATCTCGATCGGTGGGGCATCTCACCGTGGATCGAACAATCCAGTGTGAAACTTGCGATGGGCTCCTTCCGGAAAGAGTAACTGCATTTTTCCGAGCGTTCCTCTCCGGCCAGGGACGCGATCATCTCATCATCGATCGAGGGTTCCGGGAGCCCTTTTTCACGGGCAGTCCCCAAGATCTTCGGGATCTTTCCGATGATCTTCTGCCGGTTGGAAAAGCACTCTTTCAACCTGATGTTTTCCGAAAGGGAGTACTTGTCGGGCAACCCAACCCAAGCCCACGCGACTGACCCCAATCCCAGGAGGATCATCGCGATTGCCTTCCGGAGGGTGGGGTGGTGAGAGGCTCGACCTCCCAGCTCCTGGGGGGAATCGGAACCGGGGCTTTCGGTGCCCTGGTCCGGAGGATTCCGCCTCGAAACCACATGGAGGTAGATCCTGAGAAGGAGAATTCCCAACAGAAAGAAACCGAAAAGGAATTCCAGGACCAACTCCTTGGGAACCATGCGAGGAGGTCCCCCGATTCCAAGGAAGATGCCGAAAACGGCAAGAACCCGGATGGTTGCCTCATATCCTCTCGGGACCTTCGGAGAACCCGGACTGGCCTCCTTTGTGGAAAGGCTTTCCCCTTCAGGTACGAGGCCGGGCTCCGATCCTGGGGTGGGGGGATGGGTCGCACTCAGCCTCCAGTAGAGCGGCAAGGCGAACCCGAAAAACAGCGTGGTTGAAAGAATGGCAATCTCGATCGGAGTGATCCTGAACAACCAATCGGGGGGGAGCGATGCCCGGAAATTCTGCTTGGCCAGGAAGCAGAAAAGAGCCAGCGTGCCAAGAAAAGAACCATGAAATGCCAGGTTGGATTCCCTTTGCTCGGGGGGAACCCCGGGGTGCAACAGGTGGAACACGAAAAAGGTCGTAAGGATCATCATCA
>CAYRYU010000084.1:0-9545 GCA_964428355.1 uncultured bacterium | reverse complement strand
GGAACCCCGGGGTGCAACAGGTGGAACACGAAAAAGGTCGTAAGGATCATCATCAATCCGCCACCAAACAAACCGTACGCCGGATCCAGCGCACCCTCGAGCAGGCTGAAGAAACAAAGGGCGGCCGATGCCCCTGGGGAAATCATCTGTATCGTGGGGTGGGTCTTCCGAAAAAAAGCCATCCCGAAAAAATAGGCAATTGCCCCGAAGAAGCAGGGAGAAGTTGTCGATCTCCTTCGAATGCCGAAGTTCGCCTCCGCCACGATGGGAATGAGGAGAAAAGCCCCCACCCAGAATTCGATCAGGGAATGCCGAACATGTTGGAATGTCGGGCCGCCCAAAAATGCGGATCCGGCTTGCCGCGCGGACAGTTCAGATTCAGCCATTTTCCCCCGGACCATCCTTCCATTCGATCTCCCAATCGGTTTCGGGAAAGGTCCCGGTGAAAACCGATTCCCCGCGGGAATTGCATTCGTAGTTAGAGGACATTCCTTCGCCAAGGAGGAATCGGGCGGTATCGGGGAGGTGGGGCCAGTTTCGGGCATTCTGTGTAAGGTATGTGGCTTTGCGATCAGGGCAGTTCATCGAATAAGCGACTTCCAGGACGTTGGGGCCTATGCCGGAAGCGGGAAGAAGAAACGAAAACCCGGACTCAGAGCGGGAAATCTGTAGGGGAATTCCATCCGCTTTCACGCTGGTCTCTTCATCGAGCATGCATCCCTGGGGGGGTATTGCTACCGGAAAGTCGAGATCGTAAAAGGGCCGCCATCCGCGGCTGATCTCCAGACCGTACCGGATGCGGAAACTGACCTTCATTCCCCGGGACGTTGCGGAGGCATCCTCCCAGCGGACTTCCAGGCCGGTGAGGGAAAGATCCAGCGCTCTTTCAAGGCCATAAGAAACAAGGAAGAAAAGAAAAATCCCGACCAGGAGCCGCGGAATGCCGACAGCGGAATCATTGGGTGAGAATCCCGAACACCGCATCTCCCGGGCAACCTTCCCTTCATCTTATGTCGGGGGAGATCCTACCACCCGAAGTTCCGCGGGTCAATCATGGGGGAGATTCCCAAGATCGCGATTCCGTCGGAAGCCCGCAGTTCGGGGAAAGGTTGCGGAGGAAGGTCAGAAGTCGGCTTCTTCGGGGTCCTGGTGGAGCTGGTTGAAGCGGGCCCGCTGGTCGTAGAGGGCCTGGAGGGTCCTGGGAACCCGACCCGTGGCTCGTACCAGTCTTTCGGGAATGGTGTAATAGATGAACTTGGCCAGTGCCATAGCCGTTCCGAGGGGGGGGCTGACCACGGATTCGATCTTGATCAGGGCATTGACCCACTTCAGGACGGTTCCCTCGACGACGGTGGCGGTCGTGTCGAAGACCACGCGCATCTGGGGGGTGGTCAGGTTGAGGGCGCTCCTGGGGATCACGATGGTCACCTGGTGGAAGTCCTCACGTTTTGAAAGATTGCAGCTGGTTTTCAGGGGGGCGAACCAGACCTCGTCGAAAACGTCGACGCCCTTTGAAGAGGGGCGGGGCCAGCCTCCGATCGGAACGAAGATCTTCATCCCGTACTCGTTGGCTTTGAAGCCATGCTGGTTGGTCTCGACGAAGGCGGAAACGATGGGTTTTCCGGCGAGATCTTCGATGATGAACTTCTTGGTGATGTCCGAGAGTGTCAGTTCCTGTTTGTAATAGGTCGAAACCCCCGAAATGGCGAAGGATTCGCGCTTCGACTGGTATCCGGGGGCAGAAGCTTCCACGAAGATGCTCTGACCGCTCTGCCAGACGGAAACCCTGGCATCTGGGATTACCAGCATGATCTGGTTTCTGACAGTCACGTCGACCGTGTATTTCCCGGCGGTGTAAGGAATTGCCCCCGCGGTCGCGGAAAGAAGCGTGAATGCGATGAGAAGGGGTGCGGCAAAAACAAAGGCGTTGAAAAGCCTTGGGTTGCGGGACATTTTCAGACCTCCCATGTCGAAGGCGGTTGCGGGAAAGAAAGACCCCCGGGCGTCCGGTTCCCCGGAGCCGAGGGTCTTCCTGCCCACATCGTTCATCCCCATTTTCAGCGGGTCACCGGACTCAGTTCAGGACACCGATCTGGGTGACGACATGCTCACCCGTGGGTTCGTGGGCGATCACGTAGGTCTTTCCGCAGGGCTCCCACGGTCCGTTGGACCAGAAGCCGCTCTTGGCGCGCAGAAGTTCGAACCAGATCTTGTTCACGTCGAACTTGCGATTGGTCTTGGTCGTGATCGTCTTCACGCTCTGGAAGGAAACCTTGACACAGAGAAGGGGAGCGCCGCCACCGTGTTCCATTTCGAATGGTTTCCCAACCTTGAGGTTCTTGATGGCTCCGCTGCCTGCCAGTCCCTTGAGGATGTCGAGAAGATCGATGTTGATCACCAGCTCGACACTGACGGTAGTGTTGATCGTCTGCTCCTCGT
Source organism: uncultured bacterium (assembly GCA_964428355.1). Lineage (GTDB taxonomy): Bacteria > Muiribacteriota > Ozemobacteria > Ozemobacterales > Ozemobacteraceae > CAYRYU01. The sequence continues at coordinate 7,106 of CAYRYU010000084.1, read as the reverse complement.
CCTGCCACGTGGTTCCCTTGAACTCGCGTTCGACTTCGAGGCCCTTGCGGTATTTGTATCCCGACTCCGTATATCCGTAGCCGGGGAAGTATTCCCGAAGTTCACGATTGGAAACGGGGGACCGCAGCTCCTGGACGTTGGCGGTCATGAGGGGTGAAAGAGCGGGATAGAGGGCCTGGCGCCCGACGGGGTCGAGGTCGCGGTAAACGGCGCTGAGAGCTTCGAGGGGCTCGCGGTCACCGTTTTCAAGGGCGGAGAGGACCTTGGTTCCGAGTTCGAGGCTCTTCCGCTGGAACTCGTCTGCAGCGGCATTGTACCCCTGCAGGGAGGTTTCGTCGTTCTTTTCGGTCGCGCTCAGAAGCAGGTCGGTGACTTTCCAGGAATCCTGGACAAGACCGAAGGCTTCATCGCGGAAATCGGCCGCGGTGCCGGTGGGGATCGCCCAAACGATGGAAAGGGGAAGGACAACAAACGAGAGGATTCCTGCCAAAACCCTGATGTTCCGATTCATCCGTCATACTCCTTACTTTTCTTCTATTTTCAATGCTTATGACCACCTGATGAACCCCTGTCTACCCGTTACCCGATACTCTATTTTTCCGGAGGACTGTGGGGCCCGAAGGCCCCACGCGCTTCACACGAATCAGGCCACCGATCGGTTCACCCGAGGGTCCCGAGATATTCGATGAGGGACTGGACCCTGGTTTTCGCTTCATCGAAGCTATACATGAGGACGTAGAACTTGGCACAGTTGATCCGCTTGGCGATTTCCCAGATGACCTTCTTGAACGGCTTGGGGGGATTGACCTTCCCGAGGGCGCAGCAGGCATGGTTGAGGTGGCCGAGTGCGGGGAACGCGTTGAGATAGGACTTTCCCTTACCTTCCAGGGAGGTGAGGCAGAGCTGGAGGTCCTTGGCGACCAGGTCCATGAGCTGCTTCATCACGACTTCATGGGTGGGGTCCTGGAAGAGGAACATTGGCCCGGGAATCTCGGCGGGTTGCCTGATTTCGGGAGTTGCGGGCTCGACCGCCGGGGCGATCTCGGTCTTGTCGAAGATGTTGAACATGTCACCCGCGAATGCCGGGGCGGAAACCACCAGGGCCAGGATCACGAACAGTCTCTTGTAGCTCTTCATAACTTCTCCTTGTTCATGAAATGTAGGCAACCTGGTTAATGCAAGCCCCGTACCAGATGGAAAAAGGCACCAAATCAGGAATCGCCGAAAAACCTGCCGAATTTTCCCCGCATCGAGACAAAAAACCGGCACCGGCTTTTCCGCTTCGAGCATGTTGCCCCGGGTCCGATTTTCCGGAAATTCCGCAAGAATCCGCTTGAGCACAGGTTTTGTTTCCCATGTCTAAAACATACCACAAATCCGCCTCAAATTCACCGGGGTTCCGGAAAACTCCCCGCGGAAAAAGTGGCAAGTGAAAAACGGCTCCAGATCTCAATCTCCCGGCGGGCCGTTACAGGGAAAATGCCCGACCCGACCCTGGTCCGTAGTTGCATGTCGCAAGTGGAAAAGCTCATATCTGAAAGCCTAAAAGCGGCTCTGGAAGCAGAGTTCCGGTTGCGGGCGAAGGTTGGCGGGGTCTTCCCCGCCAGTCTGGGTTAAGATCTCTGGACCCGCTCCCATTCAGGTTCCGAGCTCATGGAATCTGGAAAGAGGCCGGTTTCTTTGAGCCTCCGTGGCGATCCCCACGATCGGGTTTTCCCGCCAATCGTTCATTTCCCCGATCGGCTCCGGATTGTCCGCCGCGGTCTCCAAAGGTATAATTCCACCATGTTTTCGGACAGGTGTGGGGTTCCGGGCACGGGGAAAGACCGATCGGCGAGTGGGGGAAAAATGATCGGCCTCCGTTCCACCGCCCTTCTCGTCGTTTCCCTGGCGTGCGTGACCCTGATGCTGGGCTTCGAGTTCTGGACCGCGGGCGACCGTCTCATCTTCCGGGATATCCAGTTGATGGGATTGCCCAATCTTGCGTTTCTCAGGGAGTCCCTTTCGGAAGGCCGTCTGCCTTTCATCAACCTTCGCCGGGGTGCGGGAGTGCCCTTCCTGGCTGATCCGCAAACCGGGGGTTGGTATCTTCCGGCATGGATGGCCGGGATCCTGCCTCCTGAAAGCGGTTTCCTTGCCCACCAGTTCCTCCATCTGCTCTGGCTTGGTCTGGGATTCGCTTTCCTGGCGCGGAACCGTGGAGTCGGCCTAATGGGCTGCATCCTCGCGGGCTCGACGGCAATTGCCGCCCGGTCCCATATTCCCGCGATCGAATGGATGCCCATTCTTGCCGGAACCTCGTGGGTGGGTTGGGGCCTCCTGGCGGCGGTCTCGGGGCACCCCCGGCTTTGGGCCATCTGCCTTTCCGCCGGAATCCTGTCCGGAAATGCCTATCTTTGGGTAATCACTCCCATTCTTGCGCTTGCGGGGCTCGCTCTTTCCCCTTCCGCGGCCCGCAGGCATTTTCTGCTCATGGCGCTTCTCATCCCCCTGCTGACCGCCCCCGCCTGGGTGGGCTATCTGAGCCTCTCCTCCGAGGTCCGTCCCCATGGGTTCGTCGAGGATGGCCCGGTGGAGTATGTCTCCTTCGAATCGCGGCACCTGCTTCATTTCTTGTTCCCAAGGTTGGGGGAGAGCTTTTTCTTCCACATGCCCGATGGAACCGTGAAGTTCTTCCGGTACAAGACGTCTTTCTCCTGGACCCGCGACTGTTACCTGGGAATCCTCCCACTCCTGCTCTTCCCCCTCGGTTTGACGCTTCTTCGTCGATGGGAGATGGTGGGCATCCTTGTCTTGTTTGGATCGGGGATCGCGATCAACCTCGTGTTCAACGCTCTCGTCACCCGTATTCCCGGAATTTCCCAACACATCCATCATCCCGCGACTTTCATCCAGTTGACCGTCTGGGCGATCCTTGCAACCTGGATTCTTGGCTGGAAGAGAATCTTCGATTCGGAAACGGAACCCGGTGCCGGGCCCCATACCGGTTGGGCCGGGGGCTCCTTCCTGGTTCTGGCGATAGCAGGGGCCCTGGGCGCACTTGGGCACCAGTGGATGGGAGACCAGGCCATCGATGGAGGTGCCCATCCCCTCTGGGATTTCTCATTCAAGACAGGTTGGTCTTTCTATCTGTTCCTTATCCTTTCATCCCTTTCACTGTGGTATCTCATCAAATCCGGTTCAGGTCCCATTTCCAGGGCGGGTTGGGGGGCCTGCACCTTCCTTTTCATCCTTCACGGAACGGATCTGGTTCTGGGCGCCCGTCCCGCACTTCCTCCCGTATCCCGGGAGGAAATGCAGGTTCCGCTTTTCAGGGGCCTCGCATCTCGTCCCGGGAGATACTGGAATCCTCCGGGTTTTTTCGAGAAGATCCTCCACCCGATCGGGGGAACCCCCACTACGTTCCGAAGCTATATCACCTGGGTCGTGGGGTCCGGTTTTCCAAACACGGCGGCAAGGGAAGGTTTCTTTCAGCTGAATGACTACAATCCACCTTTTGCCCATCCCGCTCTCGAACATTGGATCACGAGACTCAACGATGCGTCAGGAACCCCCATCTTCGCCGATCTCGCGGCCATTTCGGGAATCCGGTATCTCCTGGATTTCCGGGACGGGAAGCCTGGCGAAGACTGGAACCTGGCGCGGAGCCGGGAGATTCCCAGCGGAAGCGAAACCCTGAAGTTGTGGGAGGCGGGACACTGGAACGAGGCTTCCCTCTTGTCGGCAGCCCAGTTACGGTTCCTGGACGAAGGGGGGGCGGGGAATCTCGACGGGGTGGTAGGTTGCGCCTCGGTGACATGGGGTTTCCAGGGGTGCGACGTCGAAATCCCCACCCCTGTTCCGGCATCCCTCCCTTTCCTGTTCCTGCCCGTGACTCCCTATAAAGGATGGTTCATCGAAGCGGACGGGAAGCCCTCCCAGCCCCTTTCAAGGGCAGGCTTCGGAATCGCGGTTCAGGTCGGTTCGGATACCCGAAGGATTTCCTTCCTTTACCGGGACCGGCTTCTGGAAGGGGCGCTGGTTCACAGTGCCCTGGGCTTCCTGCTGCTGATCCTCTTTCCCATGCTTTCCGGAAGGAAATCCAAATCCCCGCCGATGAGTCCGAAAGGGTCCCAGGCTTCCTGATCCGTCACGTTGAGTCCCGAGTGGAACACCGATTTGTCATCGGGGCCAGGGTGAGGTAGAATTCCGCGAACGTCTGGACGCATTTCTTTGCGCTGAAGCGCCGGAGGAAACCATGGAAAACGTGCACGGGGCTTATGAACAGGAACAGATCCTCAAAATCGAGGAGTGGGAGGCCGCCCCCCCCTCCTCACTCGCCAAGGCCCTGGGTTTCTTCGCGGCGCCCCTGACCTGGGCTGCCCGCAAGGTGATTCCCGAGTCCGCGGTGGAGAAAGCACTGAACATGGCTTTCGACGCGGCCGGAGCGGTTTCGAGCACGGACGACCTTTTCCGTGATTCCAGGAACCTCGGTTTCGAAGCCTCATCCGTTAAGGAGTTCGCGAAGGCTCCCCTCCACGTTTGCGACGGCCTTGCAGCGGGTGTGATGAAATGGGCGAAGGGCCTCGCCGCCGCCGAGGGTGCGGTGACGGGGATGTCAGGCCTTCCCGGGCTGACGCTGGATATTCCAGCACTCATTGTCCTCGCCATCCGGACGATACGGAAAACCGGCTCATGCTACGGGGTCGACACCTCCGATGAAACCGAGCGGACCTTCATCCTCCTCGCCCTGAGCGCCGGGGCCGCCAACTCCAAGGATGAGAAGGCCCAGGCGATCTCGGAAGCGGACCGGATTTCCCGGACATTCGCCAAGGGGTCGGACCAGCTCGAGCTTCTCACCCCGGGAGGAATCCTGGGGAAGGAGGCGTTCACCGCCGCTGTCCGGAACCTCGCCAAGCAGCTCTGCATAAACATCACCCGCCGGAAGGCAGCTCAGGCGATTCCCCTCATCGGGGGCGGGGTTGGAGCGGCGATGAACGCACTTTTCATTGCGGACGTGGGGGAAGCCGCCCAACGGTTCTTCCAGAAACGGCGCCTTCTTTTCGGAACCGTCGATGCCACGAAGGTTCCGGCGTCCAGGTGATGCGATGAGCGAGAAAAAGCTTCCCCCGCGAAAGTCCGCTTCGAAGTCCCCCAGCGTGAGGTCCGTCGAGATCCGTTTCAGTGGTTTCAAGTCGGGGGAAATGGCTGGCAGGTTCTTCACCTACCTCGTCGATGGCGGCCTCGAAGACCACCTGATCCAGGCCCTATCGGGGGACGGCGTGACCCTCGAGATCGGGGATTGCGATTCCGGAAAGCTCTCCGTGACCTTCGATTGCCGCGAAACCCAGCAAATAGGCCCTGCCTCGGGGAAGCCCGGGGTGAAACCCTCTTCGTCCCCTCCCGGCCATTTTCGGAAGATGCGCGACGGGAATCCCGGATAGGTTCCCCGGAAGGCCCAATGATCAACCTCTCCAACGTCACAGTCACCTTCGGAAAGAAGACCCTCTTTCGCAATGCAAGTTTCCTGATACGCCCCCAGGACAAGATCGGCCTCGTAGGCCCGAACGGGGCGGGGAAGACCACCGTTTTCCGACTCATAATGGGGGAGGAAGCTCCTTCGTCGGGGGAGGTCCAGATCATCTCCGGGATCGTGATCGGGTATTTTTCGCAGACAGTGGGGGAGATCTCCGGCCGTTCCGCGCTCGAAGAAGTGCTTGCCGGGGCGGGGCGGGTCCACGACGTCGGTAGGAAGCTCCATGAACTCGAACACCGGATGGCGGACCCCGAGGATGGGCTGACGGACGCGGAAATGGACCGCTATGGCAAGCTCCAGGAGGAGTTCCTCCATCTCGGAGGGTATGAGAAGGAAACCCAGGCACAGACGATCCTGAACGGCCTCGGGATCGGTCCCGACCGCTGGGACCACGCAGTGGAGACGTTCTCGGGGGGATGGAAGATGCGGATCGCCCTTGCCCGGATCCTGCTTCTGGATCCCGACGTGCTGCTGATCGACGAGCCCACGAACTATCTCGACGTCGAGTCGATAGTCTGGTTGGAAGGTTGGCTCAAGGAGTTCAAGGGATCCCTGGTCATGACCAGTCACGATAGGGAGTTCATGACGAGGATCTGTTTCCGGACGGTTGAAGTGGCTGGGGAGACGATCACGACGTACAGCGGGGATTACGATTTCTACCTGAAGGAGAGGGTGATACGGCGGGAGCAGCTTCTTGCGGCTCAGCGGAAACAGCAGGCCACGCTCGCCAAGGAGGAGGAGTTCATCGCCAGGTTCGCCGCGCGGGCTTCCCATGCAGCCCAGGTCCAGTCACGGGTCAAGACCCTTGAGAAGATCGAGCGGATCGTTGTTCCACCCGACCCGAAGGTGATCAAGTTCAATTTCGGTCCTGTAAAACGAAGCGGGGATGTGGTGGTCGATTTCAAGGACCTCGCGAAATCCTGGATCCTTCCCGACGGGAAACCCCTGCCGGTCTTCTCCGGGATCACGGGGAAAGTGATCCGGGGAAACAAGATTGCGTTGACCGGTGTAAACGGCGCGGGAAAGTCCACATTCCTGAAAGTGGTGAGCCAGCTTACCGATGCCACCTCCGGGACCTGCGTCCTTGGGGCGAGTGTCCAGCTCGGGTACTTCAGCCAGTTTTCCTGCGATGCGCTGAAACCCGAGCGAACGGTCTTCGAGGAACTCCAGGAGCGCCTTCCCATGGCCACCATCGGATTCATCAAGAACCTCGCGGGAGCTTTCCAGTTTTCCGGGGACGACACCGACAAGAAGGTTTCGATACTGTCGGGGGGGGAAAAAACGAGGGTCATGCTGGCAATCCTGCTGACCCAGCCTGTCAACTTCCTCGTCCTGGACGAGCCGACAAACCATCTCGATATCGCCAGCCGGGAAGTGCTCCTGGAAGCCCTGCAGGAGTTCGATGGCACGGTGCTCATCGTCAGTCACGACCGGTATGTTCTCCACCATCTCGTCAACCGCGTCTTCGAGATAGACCATGGTGCGCTGAGGACCTACGAAGGGGATTACGACTACTATCTGCGTAAATCGGGACGCTGACGCGGGCGAGAAGGGAAAACCATATGGACTGGCTCATGGGAATCTATTCGTT
>CAYRYU010000083.1:24586-30558 GCA_964428355.1 uncultured bacterium | reverse complement strand
CACTACATGGCACTTCTCGTCTCCAAAACCTGGCAGGATGAGACCTTCAAAAAACAGCTTCTCGCCGATCCGCGCAAGGCGATTCAAAAGGAGTTCGGGGCGGAGATTCCCAAGGACCTCACCATCCAGGTCAAGGAATCGGATCCCAAGACATTCTACTTCGTGTTGCCCTCGAAACCTTCCGATGAGATCAGCGATTCTGAGCTGGAATCCGTCGTGGGCGGGCAGAGCGACTTCGATTATTGGATGAACTTCATTTTCCTGGAAATCCCCCAGGCCGCATTAAATACATTCGTTTCGGGAAAGTGGGGTTAATACCCCAATCCCAGCGGAAACACACGCGGAAACATTTTCTGATCGTTTCCGCGTGTGTTTCGTTTCGGGCGATATCCTGCATCTACGACATGAGCTCTCTTTAGTTCAACCTTTCTCAAATCCCTGCCGATAGTGAAGGTGGGAAATTGGTTGTCCCATAATTGGACTCGAGGAAACCGCTGGTGAAAATCCTTCTGATCTCGGACATCCACTCGAATCTGGAAGCATTCCAGTCGGTGCTTTCCGCCGTTTCGGGCGAAAAAGTGGATGAAACCTGGATCCTTGGCGATGTCACCGGGTACGGCCCGGATCCCAAGGCCTGCCTCGACCTGGTCAAGGGGCTTCAAAACCGCAAGGTGATCAAGGGAAACCACGACCGGGTCGTCTCGAAGCAGGCTCCCCCGCTTGGTTTCAACTCCCACGCCATCGCCGCCGTCTACAAGAACATGGGAAAACTCACCCCGGAAGAGCAGGACTGGCTGGCCCAACTTCCCGACGAGATAATGGGAACTCAGGATTTCGGCCTCTACCATGGAAGCCCGGTCGATCCGGACGAGTATCTCCTGTCTCCCGATTCGTCCGGAGACTCCTTCTCGGTTCTTCAGTCGAAAGGGATCCGGGTCGGGTTATTCGGTCACACCCACCTTCCGACTTTCTACGAATTCCAGGAAGAGAAGGAAATCGTGTTCGATCTCGAAACCGGGCCGAACAAGTCCGCCGAGATACCGATCAAAGGGCCTGGATTCTTCCTGATCAACCCCGGTTCCGTCGGCCAGCCCCGCGATGGAAACCCCGACGCGGCTTTCGGGATTCTCGAAATCGGCGACGACAAGGCCGTCTTCACCTTCAGGCGCGCTCCATATGACGTTCGTGCCACGCAGGTGAAGATGACCGCCGAGAACTTCCCCGACATCCTGATCAAACGCCTCTCCGTCGGATACTGAGAAGTCCTCTCAGCTTTTCCAGGCCGCCATTCGGGAGGCGAGGTAGTCCCTGTCGTTGGTTGAAAGAATCCGGTCGAGGACCCATTCCTTTGAACCGTCGTTGTAGGCGGAGTTGCAGAAGGGGCAGACGTTGTCCGTCGCGCTCTCCTCGGGGGCTCCGCATCCAGGGCAGGTGGCGCTGGCAAGGGACAACCTCGTGTCCGTCTGGACCCCGTGTTTCCTCTTCATGACGAAAACCTCGTGGGAGTTCCTGGAACGACCCCGGCCCTTCTGCTTTTTCCCTGAGGAATCGACCTCGATGGCCTCTCCGCTCCATCGGATCTCAACGAACACCTGGTCCATCGACTCGCCCGGGAAAACCACCTGAACCTCCACCGAGCCCACGGCCGCATTGGCATAACTCGGACGACTTCCCGTAAGGTCGGGGGCGACCCTCTTCGAAAACTCCTTAAGAAAGCTTTCGGTAGAGTATCTTTTCAGGGGTTCCACCGTCCCGTGTCGCCAGCAGTCTATGCTTCGCCAGAAGACCACGGATGTCCGGTCCTCGATGTGCTGAACGTTGAAACCAGGATCGGAAGCCGCGAAGGCATTCAGACCAGCGATCTCGGCAGCCTTGACGATCTTCCATTCGGAGATCTGGGTTATCTCAGAGAGAACCCAGTCGTATTCGCCGGAACGGAGAAAAGAACCGCACGCCTTGCACGAGGCAGCCCGGGAAATCTCGAGAGGAGCTCCGCAGTTGGGGCAGAATCCTTCGATAAGGCCATCCTTCCCCGTAGTTTTGGAACCCAAGCGCCGGATGAAAGACCAGACCTCGGAGAACTTGTCCGCCGTCTTCGACCCGCTGAGGAAGGCCCCGGTATCGAGGTTCGTCCGGTAGTTCACGGCGCTCGCCGAAACGAGAACGTGGATGGTATCGAAGTGGGAATCGGAACTCAGCTGGGCAACCTTCTGGTCCAGGACGGCAACCTGTTCCATCACGTCCTTGATCCGGTCCTGCCTGAGGTCGTCGATCTGCAGGGAGAACCGTTCGAAAACCCCATCCGAAAGGAAGGCCTGGACCGGCTCGAGATTCTGCTCGGACCAGGCGGTCTGGATCATGCAGAATGCCTTCTTCACCCTCTCGAGGAAGGCCGCCATGTCGAATTTCGGATCCCTGGCGGTGAGGGCTGAAAGTGCGTCTCTCGCGGATCCCTCGTCCTGGACGGGATTTTCCCGCCGGGGACGAGTCTTGGGGGGTTCTTTCCGGACCTCGGGGGAGCGGATCGGGGCCCTTGCGATGAGGTTCAGAAACAGGAATCCAAGGACAAGGGAAAGGAAAAAGGGCGTTGGATCCTCCATGCTGACCTCATCATCATTTGAACCCTGGAGATGCATTCCCAACCTCCTGGATTTTGCGGGGCGGGGAACTTCCGTTGGATCTCTTCTGCCTGTGTGGTAGGTCCGGGTGGTGGTGACGGAGTTTACCGGGGCCGGGCTGTAGTGCCCTGAACCTCCAGAGTCGTTGGAACTGCTGTAATCATTCGAGCTGCCGTAACTGCCTGAATCATCAGAACTGCTGTAGCTGCTCGAATCGTTCGAGCTGCTGTTACTGCTCGAATCGTCCGAACTGCTGTAACTGCTCGAATCATTCGAACTGCTGTAGTCCGAACCCGAATCACCCGAGTCGTCGGAATAGGATTCCCCACCGCCGGCCCTTCCCTCAGCTGGTTGTGGAAGCCCCAGGAAAAGCAGGCAGGTGGCGAGAATAAAAGCAGTACAAGCCAGATAGGAGATCGTCGGGTTTCGAAGGAGGTTCGCATTCAGAGCAATCATCTCACACGTCTCCTTTTGCTTTCTGTGCCCACTTGATCACGAGAAGGAACACCAAAGCCGTCGGGAAAAACACATAGAACCAGGGGGGGTGGAAGTAGGTCCAGGCAACCATCATCGCAAGGGACCCGGCAAACAAGGAGGGGAAGCGAGAAATCAATCTCAGTATCAGATAGGGAATCCTCCCCGGGATGAGGTTCTCGAGATCAGCTTTGCGGAGGCCCCAGAGGATGAGAAAGAACCCCAAGGAAATCATCAGGAACTCGGCGATCCGCTCGCTTTTCACGAGCATGAGGGTCGCTTTTTCCGATCCCGATAACATCTCTTCCGGGGTGAGGGCTCCGGGGGAGATCAGGAGGATATCGCACCCATTCCCCGTTTTGAAGGTAGTGAACCCTCCATGGGTCTGCATACCCATAATGGTGTACTTCCGGGGTTTTACTATCGAATAGGAGATTCGCCGATCGCCGATCCTGGGTGCCTTTGGTTCGGCCCCAAGGAACACAACCCCATTCTGCAACGTCTGGCTGGCATTGGGAAGAACCTTCATCAGGCCTGGAGGAATCGTGGCCAGGGGAAGCCGTTCCTCGATTATCATCTGTTCCTGAAGTGCCAGGTTCAGGGAAAATGAGCCAAGCGTGATCACACCCTCTTTGATCGAGCAGGACGGGGGAACGAAATCCGACGGTGGTGGATTGGAGGTGCTTGCACACGAATTGAACTTTGCCGAATCGATGGATTCTGGCCACCAGATCTTCTGATAGGAATAGGAATTGCTGGTTGACGACCGTCCGTCGGACCAGGTTTCCGTCTTTTCCTCACAGATTTCGTCCCACTGGAACATCTCCACATTTCGTTTGAGGATCAGGCACTCTGTCCCGATGCCCAGATCGTCGACCTTGTTGCTTCCCGAGCCGGTCAAGATGCCCGTGACATGGACGAGCTTCCCCTCGTTGGCCGGATCGACCATGTCGGAGCCGACCGACACCACCTTTTGCCGGCACTCTTGCAGCGCCTGGGGAATTCTCGCGTTCCAGGCTTCCCTCGCGCAGATGCTCACGGTCCAGGACAGGACCAGGATGGTCCCGAAAAATGCGCTGCACCCGAGGTTTTCCGATACGTTCCCTTTTCTTCCTATCATCGGTTCATGGTTTCCGTTCCATTCCTGCTAGAGTTTCCCGAGGAAGCCCTTGCTTTTCATGTTTCCCTTTTCCCGATCAAGAAACACGGTTGGCGAAGTATAATTCCCAAGCCAAGACCAAGTAAAGTTTTCTGGAATCCCCAGACACCGCAATGGTCAGTGCCACGGGGTGGGGCCGTCATCTTTCCGGTTTTTCCCTCCCAGCTGGTGGCTCGGGCGGCCTATCGGGGTTTTCTGTCCTTGCGCTTCTTGCGGGGTTGTTGAGGCTGTTCCCGCTGGGGGGGCTGGTCGGGAGAATCGGGGCGCTCAATCCTGGCAAGGACCCACTCCTTCGAACCGTCGTTGTAGGCGGTGTTGCAGAATGGGCAGAGGTTCTCCACCGCGCTGGTCTCCGGGGCGCCGCATCCGGGGCAGGTGGAACTCGCAAGGGAAAGTCTCGTGTCGGTGCTGACCGCATGCTTCCTGACCAGTTGGAAGATGTCATGGGAGTTCTTCGGACGGCCGGCGCGCTTGACCACTTTTCCGGATGAATCGATGTTGATCGGTTCCCCGCTCCATCTGACTTCCACGAAAACCTTATCCATCGGGTCTCCCTGCACGACCCCTCGGACTTCGACCGATCCCACGGCGGAATTTGCGAAACCGGGACGTTCTCCCGATGCATCGGGGGCGATTTCTTTCGAGAACTCTTTCTGGAAGCCCTCCGTGGAATACCTCCCGAGCGGCTCGACCTTTCCCTGACGCCTGCAGTCGATGCTTCTCCAGAAGATGACCGAGGTCCTGTCCTCGATGTGCTGGACGTTGAACCCCGGATCGTTGGCGGTGAAAGCCTGCAGGCCTGAAATATCGCGGATTTCCGAGACATTCCATTCCGAGATCTGTGTGATCTCGGAAAGGACCCAGTCGTATTCCCCGGATCTGAGGAACGAACCGCACGCCTTGCAGCTTGCAGCCCTTGAAATCTCCAGGGGTGCGCCGCAGTTCGGACAGAAGCCCTCGATCAAGCCCTTCTTGCCCGAGGTCTTCGACCCCAGCCGTCTGATGAAGGACCAGACCTCGGAGAATCGGTCGGGATTCTTCGAACCGCCGAGGAACTCGCCGGAATCGAGATGCGCCCGGTAGTTCACGGCGCTCGCGGTTATCAGAACGTGGAACGTATCGAAATGTGAGTCCGAATCCAGCTTGACGACTTCCTGCCCGAGAACGGAGACCTTTTCCATAACGTCTTTTATCCGATCCCGTCTGAGGTCGTCGATCTGGAGTGAAAACCTCTCGAAGACACCGTCGGAGAGGAAAGCCTGCACCGGGGCGAGATTCTGCTCCGACCATGCGGTCTGGATCAAGGAAAAGGCCGTCTTGACCCGCTCGAGAAATGCTGGAAGGGCAAAACCCGGGTCTCTTGCCCCGAGCGCTGCCGCGGCCTTTTTCGCGGATTCCTCATCCTGTCGGGGAACCGGCGGTGGGGGCGAGGCTGGAAGCGGGCGATCCTTCACCAACAAGGGGTTTTGGGGTTCCCTTGCGAAAATGAAGAAAAACGATAATCCCAGAAGCAGGGAGAGCAGGATGGGGACAGGGTCTTCCAACATTCCGGGCTTTTCCTCCGCCGCGGGGAAGAAGAGTCCTCTTTCCCATCCGGACCTTTTTCCGGTGCCGTAATCCGGAGCGGCTCGCCCCGTCGGAAAGGTCTTTTTGGTGATGGTCGAATTGGCCGGTGCTGGGCTGGAATCGTTTGAACTGCTGTATCCGCCGGAACTGCTGGA
>CAYRYU010000083.1:0-24486 GCA_964428355.1 uncultured bacterium | reverse complement strand
TCGTCCGAACTGCTGTAGCCCCCCGAACTGCTTGAATCATCGGAGCTGCTGTAGTCGTTTGAGCTGCTATAATCGTTGGAACCGCTGTAACCGCCGGAATCACCCGAATCATCGGAGTACGATTCCCCGCCTCCCGCCCTCCCTTCAGATGTATGCGGTAAAGCGAGCAGAAAGGCAAAAGCCACGAGAAGGAAAATGTGCCGGATTCGGCAACTCACGGCGGGATGGAATGCAACCTTCATCGCTAAACCCCCTCCTGTCGATATTGAACCACCCTGATGATCAGGAAGAACATCAGGATGGCGGGGAAGATGTATTTGAAATTGGGGGAATGAAAGTAGCCCCAAGGGACCATGATCATCAGAACAGCGGCGGTCAAAGACGGGAACCGGGAAACAAACCCAAACAGCAAGCGGGGAATCCTGCCTGGGATGAATTTCGAAAAGTCCGTCACCTCCAGGCTCCAGAAGATCAGAAAGAACCCGAACGCAATAACCATCCCAGATTCGATCATCTTGGACCCGGCGAAAAACCGGATCCTTTTCTCGGCCTTGGAGAAAATCTGATCAGGGGTGGAAACCCCTTCCGAAAGGATCAGGATATCGCACCCGTTTTCCGTCTTGAAGGGGGAAACACCCGTGCCCGTCTGCTTTCCGACCAGGGAAAAAGTCCGGGGTTTGACGACGTAATAGCAGATACCCCGGTCCCCGATCTGGGGGTTCTGGGAGTCGCTTCCGATGACAACCCACCCGTGGAAAAGGGTTGGGCTCGCGTTGAGGGTCATCTTCAGGATCGCAGGGGGAACCGAATCGAGCGGGAGAAAGTCCTGGAGGAGGACCTTCTCGAGAAGCACCGGGTCAAGGGTGAATGAGCCGAGAGAAACGTGACTTTCCCCACTCGACCATGAAGGTGGGAGGGAATCCGAAGCCTGAAGGTTCTCATGTCCCGCGGGCTGGCTGAAGCTCGCGGAATTGATGGGCTCGTGCCACCAGATCTTCTGGTGCGAATATGTGCGATTCGTGGAAACCCTTCCATCCGACCAATTTTCGGTAGTCTCTTCGCAGATCTCGTCCCATTGGTAAGTCAATACATTCCGATTCATTACCAGGCATTGCGCGGTAACTCCCAGATCGTCGGTCGGGACGGTTCCTGATCCTGTCGTCGTCGTTCCGACCAGATGGATCAGCTTCCCTTCGTTGGCGGGGTCGATCTTGTCCGGAGCCACCGAAACCACTTTTCCTCTGCATTCCTTCAATGCTCTGGCCAGCTTGTCGCTCCTGGCTTCCTCCTCGGCGAAAATGACGAGAAAGCCCAGTATGAGAATACCCCCCAAAATCGCCCCGCACCCGAGGTTGTCCAAGACGAAACCTTTTCTGCCCACTTTGCTTTGTCCGTTCAAGTTCAGCTCCTGCCATGTCTTCCGAGCGGGTGGTCGCCGGCGACCGCGGGCACGGAATGTGGTTTCGAAAGGAAGTATAACAATGGATTCCCTGCCAGGTAAAGCTTCCTCGATGCACGGCCGAAGTCCACCACCCGGTCATCCCTCACGGTTCCCCCGGCTCTTCGATTATTCTGAGCCCGGATGCGCTTTCGTGCGGTGGTAGTTTCTTCATGGAATATTCCCCAATTCCTGACCAGACCCAGTTGCTTTCTTGAAAGAATCGAGTGTCATCGAGAGATGATCGAAAGTTGTGTGTGAGCAAAATGGATATCCCTTTTTATGTTCTTTAGATCCTGTTGGGACGCCTGATTTCTTTGGGTATCCAGGGGGGCCTTTTCCGAAAAAGTTTTCTTGAATCTTGGTCTCAAACATTGATCCCGATTCAGCCCCTATCCAGTTTGTTTCCGCCTGTCAGGAAAATTTCGCAAAACTCGGTGGAATCGGCTCCCAATACCCCCGCGAGGACCCATTCCTTCGAACCGTCGTTGTAAGCGGTGCTGCAGAATGGGCAAACGTTGTCGGCAGCGCTGGTTTCCGGCGCCCCGCACCCGGGGCAGGTTGTACTGGAAAGGGAAAGCCTCGTGTCGGTCCGGACGCCGTGCTTCCTCTTCAGAAGGTAGATGTCGTGGGAATTGTTCGGCTCGCCCGAATCATCGGTCATCTTTCCCGATGAATCGAGGAAGACAAGTTCCCCGCTCCATCTGATTTCCACGTAAACCGAATCCATCGGTTCCCCCTGCTTGATGATCCGGGTTTCAACCGAACCGACCGCGGGATTGGCGAAGCTTTTCCTCTCACCATCGGAACCGGGGCCCAGGTCCTCTTTGGACTCTTCAAGGAACTCCCTCGTCGCATATTTCTGCAAAGGTTCCACCGTGCCCTTCCGGAAAACGTCCATGCGGCGCCAGAAGATGACCGAAGCCCGGTCCTCGATGTGCTGGACGTTGAAACCAGGATCGGAAACACAAAACTCTTTCAGGCCAGGAACCTCTTCCGCTTCCTGGATTTCCCACTCGCTGGTCTGCGTGATTTCCGAGAGAACCCAGTCATATTCCCCGGACCTGAGAAACGAGTTGCACGCCTTGCATGTCGCCGCTCTCGACAACTCGACGGGGGCGGAGCAGTTCGGGCAGAAACCTTCGATCAGACCGGGCTTCCCTGACGTCTTCGAGCCCAAGCGCCGGATGAATGACCACACCTCGGAGAACTTTTCCGGATCCTTCGAACCCCCGAGGAAGGCCCCCGAATCGAGGTTCGCCTTGTAGTTCACCCCTTCCGCCTGCACGAAGGCGTGGATTGTATCGAAGAGGGAGTCGGAATCGATCCTGACGATCCTTGCGGCGAGGACCTCGAGATCCTCCATGACGTCCTTGATCCTTTCCCTTTTCATGTCCTCGATCTGGAGGGAAAACCTTTCGAAAACCCCGTCTGAGAGAAAAGCCTGGACGTTCTTCAGATCCTGGTTCGACCATGCTCCCTGGATCATCGCGAATCCCTTCACGACCCTTTCCAGAAAAGCCCTTTCACCGAACTGGGGATCGCGTTCCCGAAGCTTTGCCAGCGCTTTTTTTTGCAGATCGGGATCCTGGGAATCGATGGTCCGCCCGGAATCAGGACCGCCTTCGTTTTTCGGGGGGGAATCCGTCAACTCGAGACTGGCGCCCCCGCGGGGTTTGGCAAGAATGCGGCCAAGAAGTCCAAGGCAGAAGATTCCGACGAAAAGAGACTGGAAAAGGTCGCTCCAATCCTTCGCCCCTGAGTTCCCCATTTCGCCGATATAGTAGTAACCCGTGGGTTTCGGTGCGTAGGAAACGATATCCGCCGAAGATGACCGTCCGGTAGGATACCTGATCGTCGAAAAGGTGGAGGAAGGCTCGGAGTGGCCTGATCCCCCCGATCCACCCGAGCTGTGGGACCCTCCCGAACCGCCCGAATGGCTCGACCCGCCTCCGCCCGATCCTCCCGAGTAGGACTCCCCGCCGCCGGCTCTTCCCTGGACCGGCCGATCGGGAATGAGCAAAAAGATGAAGGAGACAAGCCCAAGCAGGCAAGCCAGACGTAATCCCCAAATCGATGGTGAACGTTTCGCTTCATGAAGTCGGGCCATCCGGACTTCCCTCCTTTTTCGCTTTCTGCCTGAAAACAAGAAAGAGAATCCCGACCGCCACCGGCACTATCATCCGAAAAGGAAAGGGGCGGTACAAGACCCAGACAAGGCCCACCGTGAAAAGAGCCAGCGAACCTGCGGGGTTTCCTTCCATCGGTTTCGCTACCCTGCCAGGAACCTCCGCGGGAACGCCGAAATTGAAACCGCACTGGAAAAGGACGTTGAGAACCCCCTTGAAAGCCAGCGTCAGAAGCACCCACCCGATGACCCGGATCAACCATGTGAATTTCCAATTCGAAACGTGTGCCCTTGAAATCAGATCCTGGGCGGAAAGGTTACCAAGATCGAGGATTTCCACCTCGCAACCGTTGCTCGCCTTGTAAGGAGTGAACCCGCTCCCGGCCTGCATGGAAACAAGGGATACGTTCCGGGGTCTGGTCACCGTGTAAATGATCCGCCTATCCCCGATCTGGGGGTTACCCGGGTCTGATCCGAGGAAAATCCCGTCCGGAAAAACCTTTGGAGAGCAGTTCCGGGCAACCCTGGCGAAGGCCTGGGGAACCTGCTCGAATGTCAGGGGTTCCTCGACGAGAACCCTCTGGAGAAGCTCCGGCCTCAGGGAAAAAGCCTGCAGCGTGATTCCTTCAGCGGCCCTTGCCCAGGAAGTCGGGGTAAAATCCGAATTGGGAGGATTCTGGTGTTGTCCGGCTTCGTGGAACTTTCGGGAGTCGATGAATCCGTCGTACCATATTCGTTGGAAAGAGTACGAGTTGGAAACCTTCCGACTGCCGTCGGGTTTTGTCTCCGTAGTCTCCTCACAAATCTCGTCCCATTGGTACATTTCCACCGTTCTTTTCAACGCAAGGGCTTTTGGAGCGACCCCGAATTCGACATCGTCGATGGTCTGCGAAGCGACGGTCATTCCGACCACATGAACGAGTTTTCCCTCGTTTGCGGAATCGATCTTGTCCGGCGAAACCGAAATCGCTTTCGAAAGCGCTTCGTTCAGGGAATCCTCGACTTTCACCGCCCTTCCTTCGTTCCACGAGACCATCGAGAAGACCAGGAGAAAGACGAACGCCAAAGGGAAAACGCCCCATCCGAGGTTCTTCCACCAACCCTTTCTTACGTACATTCTTTCTCCCTCACCCGGAAAAGATCCGCCGCTGACTCAACGGGGAAAGATTTCAACGCAAATGGTCAGGTCGCCCAATTCAGGCACCCGGGGCCCCGGGGTCTTTCTCGCGGATCCAGACGGCTTCCAGCGCTTTTGTGTACTCGGGGGAATCCGGCCTGTGAATTCCGGTGAGGATCCAATCCTTGGAACCATCGTTGAACGCCGTGCTGCAAAATGGGCAAACGTTGTCGGCGGCGCTGGTTTCCGGGGCGCCGCACCCGGGGCAGGTGGAGCTTGCAAGCGAAAGCCGGGAATCGGTCTGGGCTCCGTGTTTCCTTTTCAGAAGAAAGATATCATGGGAGTTTTTGGGATTTCCGGAACCACCCGACTTTTTCCCCGTCGAATCGATCGTGATGTTCTCGCCGCTCCATCGGACCTCGACGAAGACCTGGTCCATCGGGTCTCCGCTCGAAACGCACCTGACGTCAACCGACCCCACCGCGGGGTTGGAAAAACCGGAATGGGATCCTGCAGAATCGGGTGTGATGCCTGGCGCAAATTCCTTGAGGAAATCGTCGTGGGCGTATTTCTTCAGGGGCTCGACCTTGCCTTGCCGGTAGCACTCCATTCTGCGCCAGAAGATCACCGAGGTCCGGTCCTCGATGTGCTGGATGTTGAAACCAGGGTCTGAGGAGCGAAAACCCTTTAGACCCGGGACATCATCCGGCTCTTTGTCGCTCCATTCCGAGGTCTGGGTGATTTCGGAAAGAACCCAGTCGTATTCCCCGGACCGGAGGAAAGAGTTGCATGCCTTGCAGGAGGCGGCTCGCGATATCTCGATGGGAGCGGAGCAGTTCGGGCAGAACCCTTCGATCAGGCCGGGTTTTCCCGAAGTCTTTGAGCCCATGCGCCGGATGAACGACCAGACCTCGGAGAACTCCTGGGGTTCCTTCGAACCCTCCAGAAAGTTTCCGCTCTCGAGGTCAGCACGGTAGTTCACTCCTTTCGCGTCCACCTTCACATGGACCGTATCGAAGAGGGGATCCGAATCGACCCGAACGACCCTGGCCCTGAGAACCTGGAGATTCTCCATCACGTCTCTGATTTTGTCCCGTCTCAGGTCGTCGATCTGGAGCGAAAACCGCTCGAAAACCCCGTCCGAAAGGAATGCCTGGGCTGCGGTCAGATCCTGGTCCGACCAGGCCTTCTGGATCATGGTGAATCCCCGGCTCATCCTTGCGAGGAAGGCCGTCAGGTCGAACCCGGGATCCTGTTCCCTAAGGGGTGCAAGTTTTTCCTTCTTCTTTTTCGCCTTCCGTCGCGGTTTTTCGCCTTCCGAGCCGGTCGAATGCCCGGCTTCGGTCGGGGAATCCGTCGATTCCGCTGATACCGAATGGATGGGGATCACGAGAGCGTTTCCCACGGCCCAGACAGAAATCAGGGCGATGAAGAGGGCTCCGAAGAAGTCCAACCAATCCGATGAAACGGCGTTTCCCTCTACACCCTGGTAGAGGAACCCGGTCGGGTATCCGCCCCAGCTGCCTCCTGAAGGGTTGCGGCCGGTCGGAAATGAGCGGCTCGAGTAGGAAACGGATGGCTCTGAACTTCGGGATCCTCCCGAACTGTGCGAACTGCCCGAGCTGCCCGAGTCATCGGAACCGCTGGACCCACCCGAGTAATCCGAACCACTGGACCCGCCGGAGTAGTCCGAGCCGCTCGAACCCCCAGAGGAATCATAGCCGCCCGAACTGCTCGAACCGCCTGAGCTGCTCGAACCCCCGGAATAGGATTGACCTCCTCCCGCTCTCCCCAGGGCTGGGTCCCCTGGAAGGATGAAGGAAATGAGGAGTATCGTCTGGGCCAGCAAAGCGAGCCGCAAGCCTCGCGACAAGGCCCGGGTCTTATTTTCCTGCTGTCGGTTCAACGGCGCCAACCTCCTTCTTCTCCCGATTCCTGAGATAAAAGGCGATCAGGACGGGAATCACCGGCATGAAGATCCTGACGGGAAATGGGCGGTAATAGATCCAGGCGGATCCCAAGGTCAACAAAGCTGTTAAGGAAGCGGGGAACCTGGCCATAGGTCCAGTGAAGGTTTCGGGAAGCTTCTCATGAAAGCTGAATTGGACCTTTCTCTCGGAAAAAGGATGAAGGAGAAGGAAAAAGGGAAAGGGCAGTAACAGCAACCCCCCCAATCTGTAAAGCCAGGTCAGAAAGAGGTTTCTCATGCTGGCCCAGAAAACCATCTCATCAACGGTTCTGGATCCGAGGTCGAAGATTTCCAGTTCACAGCCGTTGGACGTGGTGAATGGTTTGAACCCGTTTCCGACCTGCATCGAAATCACCGATACCTTCGCGGGTTTGATAACCTTGTAGGAAATCCTGCGGTCCCCGACCTGGGGATCCCAGGGGTCCTTTCCAAAATACACAACTCCCTTGGAAAGCTGGGCTTGGCCTGCTGTGTACAACTTCGACAAGGCTTGCGGAACCTCCTCCAAAACGAGGGGTTCTACGACCTGTGTTCGCACCAGAAGTTCGGGCCTCAGGGAAAAGGCGTTGAGAGTGATTCCTTCCGCCGTGGTTGACCATGTGGAAGGGGTAAAACTCGAGCTTGCGGGATTGGGGTATGCCTCGGGGGCATGGAATTTTCCGGAATCGATCCATTCGTCATGCCAGATCTTGTCCAGGGAATAGGATCGTGAAACGACTGTGGTATCGCCGCCCCGGGTTTCGAGCTTCTGGTGGCAGGTCTCGTCCCACTGGTACATCTCAACCTTCCGTTGCACAAAAAGGGCTTTGGGGTCGACCCCGAATTCGAGATCCCCGACCGTATTCGAAGCCGTAATCATACCCACGACATGAACGAGTTTTCCCTCGTTCGCGGGGTCGACCCTGTCGGGTGAAACGGAGATCACCGTCCGCTTGGCCTCTTCGAGAGATCGGTCGACCTTCACCGCCCTGCTCTCGTTCCAGCACAGGAACCCGAAAACCGCGAGAAAGAGGGGAATGGCCGGAACAAGAAGGTCACGCTGGAATTTGGACCACCAAAGCCTTAACAGGGGCATCATTCCCAACTCCGCCTTTCGGTTGTACAGTCCCGAAAAGTATAGCCCCTTGTCTTCCGGGAAGTAAAGCATTTTGGCCTGTCCACGGGTCACCTTCCCCAAACAGGCGGACCAGTATCGGCAAAGACCGACCAGATAGCAAAGCCCGCACCTGAAGGCGGCGGAGGTCATTCCTGGAACAAGGACCGGCATCGAAAATGCCTCCATATTGCCCGTTGCCATCCCTCCATCGGTCTGATAACATCGATCGACACCATTGCTTCCCTGATGTTTCCCATGATTCCGGATTCCTCGGGGAAACGAATCCCAGCTTGGAGTTACACAAGTGAGCATTTCTTGCCCAAATCATGCATCGACCAATGGAAATCGACCCTCTAACCAGCGCCTCTTCCTATCCATCGTTTTCGCGGTTTTCCTTCTGGCAACCTTTGGGTGCCGGTTTTTTCCCCAAGGATCCGAATACTCCGAGTTCGTCACTACAGGGTTGGAAGTTGGGAAACTTCCGTCAACATCAGCGCCCCTGGCCGGCCCGGTTTCCTTCCAGATCGTTCTTCCCCCGAAAGCGGGCGGGGGGACCGACCTGCGGGAAAAGGTCCTTGCCTCCGTCGTTTCCAACAACCTGGCAGCTGCCTCCGTGTCGTTCCACCTGACCCTGATCGACCCGGGGACTCCCGACAATCCCACCAAAACCATTTCCAGGACGGTCCTGGTGAACCCGGCCTCAGGCACGGCCGAAGTCGTCTTTTCCGGCCTGCCTGCCAGAACCTGCGTCGGAGAAATCGAAATCTTCGGGGGAAACATCGGAGGATTCAGGGAATTCCAGGGTATGGAAGATCTTGATGCCACGGCGTCCAACACTCTCTTCCTTGCACCCAAGGATTCCGGGATGTTGGACGATGTCATGGTGCGCGTCACCCGACGGGCTGTTTCCGACGCCACGGTCCTGGCCAAACTCCCCACCTGGCTCGCCGAGTGGTTGCGGCTCATGCTGCGCGATTCGGACCTGAAAGCCACGAACGTGATCGATGCTGCTTTGACGAGGCTACGGGCCTCGCTCGAAGAAGGGTTTCCCCTGGAAACCTCGTTGTCCTCACGCAGCGTCGCGCTTCCCCCAGGCTCGTCCCTCAGCACCGGGACACTGAAAGTGGTCACCCCATTCTCCGAAGCTGTCGTTGGGGCAGACGGGACAGCCTCGCTCTCGACGCTCGAGCGCCTTGCCACTGACACCGCGATGCTCGAGGTCTGCGAAAACCCAGCAGGAAATGCGGTTCTTCTGAGAATGCAGGATGCTTCCGGGGTTGACCCGACCCGGGCGATGTCGGTGGAAACGACCGCCGAAGCCCTGATCCTGCTGGATCCGTTCCTTGGAAGACTGACCGCGGCCCAACTGGGGCAGGCGCGTCAGGCCATTCGCGACCACGCCGGTTTCCCCGCCCTTCTCACGGCCGTCCGCACGGCAATAGTGGAGCACCCGGACGACCCCTTCGACCCTGAGGCGCAGACTTCCCTGTATGAAAGCGCATCCCGCATTGGAGCGGATGTGCTGGCGACGGTCCTTCCCCCCGCTTCGATCCGGCGGGCCGAGGTGGCGGGTCGGGGACCCAACATGACCGTCGATGGCGAGGCACTCCAGCTTGCCAACAACTCCTATTGTCATTATTCCGGTACGATCTGGAAGAACAACACCCGGTGGAACGATGTCCTTTCCAGCCGAAGGAGCCTGTTCTCGGGCTTCTGGGCATCTGGGCAGGTCTTTCTGGACAAGATGGTCGAATGGCTTGCCTCGACGGGAGTCATGAACCCCGGGCCGGGGGATGGCCTCCTCAACAGCCAGTTCGACAAGCAGGTTGGCCTTTCCCTTGCCGACGGGGTTCTGGGACTGGTGGTAACCTGCGCGGGCCTGTCCAAACCCCCGTTGAACCGTGACGTGATCGACCTGGGAGCGACTCTAGCGCTTTCCTGGGCCACCCTCAAGGCATCGGTGACCTCGAACAGCCTGCGGGAAGGCGCGGGGAATTTCCTGAAGCTGGCCCTGGGAAGCGCACAGATCATGCGGCGGATAACGGTCATCCTGTTTCGTTCGGCGAAATCCTCCTGGGCCAAAACCATCCTGCGGGCGATGTACAAGAAACTCCTGGTGGCCGTCACCCTGGGCCAGGTTGCGTACGAATCGGTGGAGCTGGTCCTCATCATCAAGTCGCTGGCTCAGGACCCCGATGTGGTCGTGACAAGGGCCTTCCAGCGGGAGGGGTTCTTCCCCGTCGGCGACATAAAAAAGATCGATCTGGAGAAGTCGGCAATAACGATCAAACCCGAAGAGACCTTTGACCTTTCGAACATCGGAACGCGCATCACCTACAAGCCCGTTGTCAGGAGCCTGACGATGCCCGATGGCTCCCAGACCTCGGAAACCCTCGCGGAGGAGGTTGTCCGGCTTTACACCAAGACCGCGAAGGCATTCCCGGTCCTTTCCACCGTGAGCTGGACTTCGCCGGAGGTGTCCGGCACCGTGTTCACCGCCCCGATCGAGGAGGGTGACTATTTCGTGAAATGCACCTATCAAGAAGGCGCAGGCGCCAATCTTCAGGAAGCGGAGACGGATCTGAAGGTGACCGTTTTCGAGCGATTCACTCTTGGAACGGACAAGGTTATCACGGACAAGCTAACTGGATTGCAATGGTATGGGCTGGCCGGATCCTCTCTTGACGCCACGGACTTCTACCCCTTCCGGACGCTCGTTTCCCAGGTTACCGCCGCCAGCGGCGGATGGCGTCTGGCAACTGTGGCGGAGCTGAAGACTCTGGTTCCGGATGCGAGGAAGACCACCTCATTCTTCAACTACTGGGGATCCTCTGTTTCCGGGGATTTCAAGGATACCGACAATCCCGCCACCGGTTGGGACGAAACGACTGTCTGGTCGGTCAACCTCGATACCGGAGCCCAGTCATACGACTATGCCGTTTCCACCACCCCTTCCCATTGGTTTTACGAAGCGCTCCTCGTACGGCCCCGAAGATGATGAGATGATGACACCTGACCTGCATCGCGGGCCTCCGCGCCCCGCCGGCGTTGCTACCCGCACCCAGGCCCCCCACTAGACAACCGGGACCTCCATAAAAGTTGCATTTTGGTGGGGAAATTGGGTAGGTTGTAGCGGACACACCACGGAGGTTCCTCCGAAATGGAAAAGGTCTCCGTCCGGTTCGCGGACGACAAGGGCAGGATCCGGGAGGCCGTTTTCGAGACCCCGTCGATTCGGGAACTCGAGAAGGGCTTGACGGAGCGGGGGTATTTCCTTCTCTCCACCGAGGTTCTCGAAAAAACGCTCTGGGAAAGATTCTCTTCGGTCCTTCCGATCGGCCGGGGAGTTTCGACCAGGGAACTCCTGGACTTCACCAAGCTCCTCCGGACCCTCCTGAAAGCAGGCCTCCCCCTGAAGGATGCGCTCGACCTGCTCCAGGAAGATTCGGGCGAAACCCCTCTCAGCCATGCGGTTTCGACGGTGGTTTCCGACATCCAGGAGGGGATCTCCTTTTCGAAGGCCCTGTCCCGCCACCCCGAAGTGTTTCCCGAGATCTACGTCCGGACCGTCGTGGCGGGCGAACGGGCTGGAGCGCTCGAGGCGGTCCTGGGCAGGCTGTGCCAGTATTTCGCGAACCTCATGGCGATCAGGGCCAAGCTGATCGGGGCACTGATCTATCCCGTGATCCTTCTCGGCGTCTCCGCCGCCGCCGTGACATACATGCTCCTGAGGGTGGTTCCGGAGTTCGTCGATCTCTTCAAGGCCCTTGACGTCCCCCTTCCGATCTATACCAAACTGCTTCTCTGGTTTTCCGGGTTCCTTTCCTCCTGGTGGCCGGTTTTCCTGTTGGTTTTCGCGACCGGGGTCTATGCCTACCGCCGCTTCGTCGAAACCCGGGAAGGACGGCTCGCGGTCGACGGGGTCAAGTTGAGGATTCCCCTTATAGGCGACCTGGAAGGGAAGTTTGCCCTGAGCCAGTTCTCCCGCACGCTTTCCACGATGATCGGCGGTGGAATTCCCCTAATGGAGGGGTTGACCGTGGTTCTGGAGAGCCTCGAGAACAAGGCCCTGGCGGAACGGCTCAGCAGGTTGCCCAAGGAGATCGAGCAGGGTGACTCCTTCGCACGGGCTCTCAAGGAGGTCCCAGGGATTCCGAAGATGATGACCAGGGTGGTTCACGTCGGGGAAGAATCCGGAAACCTCGGCGAAATGCTTTCCAACCTTGCAGACCATTTCGACGAGGAGATCTCCAACCTGACCTCGATGATAACGGCCCTGGTCGAACCGGCCCTTTTCCTCATGATGGCGACGGTGGTGGGCGCCTTCGTGATCTGCCTTCTGGTTCCAATCCTGACGGCTGCCACCCAGATCCACTAGAATGCGAAAATCGGGATGAACAAATGGATACGCTGAAACAATTCCTCCTGGAACAGAAGTTCCTCGACGCCGACCGCCTTGCCCGGTTGGAAGAGAGCGCGGCGAAAACGGGCCGGGACTTCCAGACCGTGTTTTCCGACGAGGTTTCCCTCGAACTTCCCGCCCTCCGGAAAGCCTTCGTTTCGCTTTTCAAGAAGAAACCCTTCTTCCATGTCCTGGTGGACATGAAGATGGTCGATTTTCCTACCGTCCAGAAGGTGTTCGACGAGTTCGGCGGGATCCCGGCCAATCTGGGGGCCGTCCTTGTCGAAAGGAAGATCATCTCAGAAGAGGACTGCGCCAGGGCGGTTGCCCGGGAACTGGGCCTCGAATACATCGACCTCTCCTCCTACCAGGTCGACGACGCGCTTTTCAACAGCGTTGATGTCGCCCTCATGAGGGACTTTTCTTTCATTCCCGACCGGAAGACCGAAAAGGAAATCGTCCTGATCATGGCGAACCCCGGGAATGTCGATGCGATCGAGGATCTCGAGGTGAAACTCGGCCTCCCCATCATTCCGAAAGTCGCCTCCCACAGGGCCATCCAGAAGTTGCTTGCCCTGATGGTCGAGACCAGCCTCGACTCGAAGGTCGTCTTCTCGGACCTCGACAACCTCCCCCCTCTCGAGGTCGTTGTGGAGGAGGAGCCCGAAGACACCGCTCCCGCGCCGGGAGTCACCTTCCACCAGGAACTCAACGAGGAGGCCCCCGTCGTTAGGCTGGTCGACTCGATCATCCTGAAAGCGGTCCGGAAGAGGGCTAGCGATATCCATTTCGAGGTTTACGAGTCCCAGCTGAAGGTCAAGTACCGAATCGACGGTGTCCTTTTCGAGGTTCTCTCCGACGTCGAGCCCCGGATGAGGGTCCCCGTGATCTCGCGGTTGAAGGTCATGGCCCAGCTCGACATCGCGGAAAAGCGCGTCCCCCAGGACGGAAGATTCAAGCTCCGGATCGACGAGCGGAACATCGACTTCCGCGTTTCGGTCCTCCCCTCGATCTTCGGAGAGACCGTCGTCCTGCGCATCCTCGACAAATCGGCCCTCGGCCTGGATATCCGGAAACTGGGCCTCGCGGGCAACGACCTCGTGATGTTCCAGCGGAACGTCCTGAAACCCTACGGTATGATCCTCGTTGCCGGCCCCACCGGATCCGGAAAGACAACGACCCTCTACTCCGCTATCAAGTTCGTCCACACCAAGGAGGACAAGTTCATCACCATCGAGGATCCCGTCGAGTACCAGTTGCCCGATATCGTCCAGATCGCGGTCAACGAGAAAAAGGGGCTGACTTTCAGTTCCGGTCTCCGCTCGATCGTCCGCCAGGACCCGGACAAGATCATGGTAGGGGAGATCCGCGACCCGGAAACCGCCCAGATAGCGGTTAACGCCGCGCTCACCGGCCACCTGGTGTTCAGTTCCATCCACGCCAACAACGTCATCGACGCCATCGCGCGGCTGACGAACATGAAGATCGACCCCTACGAGTTCGTGAGCTCGTTCAACCTGATCATGTCACAGCGGCTGATCAGGCTGATCTGCAAGAACTGCCAGACCGAGGACACCACCATCTCCGAGGAAAAGAAGAGGCTCACGATCGACTTCCACGAGCACGCCGACCACAAGTTCATGCGCGGGACGGGCTGCCGGTACTGCCACCAGACCGGTTTCCAGGGCCGCTCGGGGATCTTCGAGGTTCTCGAGATGACCCCCAAGATCAAGCAGATGATCCTGACCCATCAATCTCCCCTCCAGATCCGCCGCAGCGCGATCGAGGACGGGATGGTCCCCCTTCGGAAGGCTGGGTGGCTGAAGATCAAGTCGGGCGAGACCACGTTCGATGAGATGAACCGGGTCACCTTCGAGGAGGGACTCCTGGGATGAAACTTTTCACCGAATACGTTGCGGTAGATCTGGGGACCTTCAGCGTGAAATTCTTCTCGGTAAATCCCAACGCCGAAGGATACTCGGTTTCGGACATGTTCTGGGAGGTCCTTCCCCCGGGACTGGTCTCGGGAGGTTTCACGAACCCCTCGATCAAGCCGGTCAGCAAACTGACCGAACTCCTCCACCGGCAGCTCGACCGGCTCAAGAGCCACAAATCAGGATTCATAGTGGGCCTGCCGGATAGATGGGTCAAGCTTCACCTCGTCGAGATCAAGCTGAAACCACATGAAGCCGAGTCCCCCGACTACCTCAGCTGGAGACTGCGGAAGTTGCTTCCTCTTCCGACCGGGGTCGACCTGATCGTCGATCACCAGATTCTTTCGATGAGCCAGGCGGAGGATGGCCTCGAATGCAAGATTCTCGCGGGGGTTGTCCGGCGCGACATCATCGACACGATTTCGCTGGTTTTTTCGGAACTCCGCGCTGAGGTCATGGCTTTCGACACCTCCTCCCTCGGGGTTTACAACCTCATGGAGGATGCGCATCCGGAAAATTCGCTCGGGTTGCAGATGATCATGTGTCATATCGGCCACGAGACGACGGTGGTGAAGATCTACCAGTCCGGGCTGTTGATCTACGAGCGGGTAATCGAGGTCGGGGGGGAGGAGTTCGGAAAGCTGTTCAGCGAGTGCGAGGGGATCCCCCCTGATCAGGCGCAGATTTTCAAGACGAAGAGAAAGTTCTTCCCGACGACCAAGGCGGAGTTCCTTTCCGCGATCCCCCAGAAGAACCTTTTGGAAAAGGTCTTTGGAAACTGGTTGCGGGAGCTGAACGTGACCTTCCGGTTCTACCAGGACAAGTTCAAGGTCATCCGCCTACCCCGCATCTACCTCACCGGCGGCTCGAGCCTTTTCGAGGGGCTTCCGGAATTTCTTTCAGAGTATTTCGAGACCGTCTGCGAGCGGTTCAACCCCCTGGTGGACATCCCCAGCCCCTCCCGGGTCGACCCCAAAGACCAGGTTTCCGGCTCGATGTTCGCCCCCTCGATCGGGCTGTTGGCCCGGTGAAGGAGGAAAGATGAAGCATCTCCTCAATTTCGAACCGACCGTGAAGCACCGGAAGGGAAGCAGCTTCATGTTCAAGACCATCCTTTCCCTCCTTTACGGTATTCCCATCCTCCTCGGGTCGTGGATGGCCTTTCAGTATCTGGGTATCGAAAGCCAGATCGGCCAGCTCAACCAGGCGTCCGAGAGGCTCGAGCAACATCACGAGAAGTTCCGGAAAACCTTGTCGGAAGGCCGCCCCGATCCGGATGAACTCAAGGAGGGAAACCGCCGCCTGCTCTCATATCAGCGCGCGATGACGGCAATCTCCTTCTCCTGGGCACGGCTTCTGGACAGCCTCGAACAGCTCATCCCCGACCAGGTTCGCCTTGTCAGGGTCCGGATCAAACCGGAATCGTTCATGAAACTTTCCCTCGAAGGGAATTCCAAAGCGTTGGGCCACGTGACCGAGTTTCTCCGGAAACTTTTCGATCACCCGGAGTTCCGGAACCCCAGGCTGACCCGCCACACTCTTGCCACGACCGCCTCCGGCCCGGAGATCGTCTTCAACCTCGAGGTTAATTATTTCCCGTTCGGAGAAACACGGCCATGATGAACCCGAAGGAAATCAAGAGACTCAAGGATTACGCTACCCTTCCATTCATTATCTCGATCATCATGTTCTTCGCTCCGACCTTCATAGTCGATCCCCAGAGCGACAACCTCCAGACGACGGAGGAAGGCTTTGACAGGGTAATCAATGCCGCAAGGGCTTCGATCAAGCAGAGAGCCGATGACCAGGTCCTTTCCATCAAAATGGAGAAGATGGGGAAGGAACTCAGCAAGATTGACTCCTGGGTGCCGGCCGAAAGCTTTCTTCCCCAACTTGTTGACGAGGTCAACGAACTGGCCCAGATCTGTTCGGTGAAGATCCTTTCGACCACCTACCGGACGGAAAGGGCCCCCGATGACCCCCTTCCTCCGCGGATATCGATCAGCATCCAGCTTTCCGCCGACTATCGGGGGATGAAGGTGTTCCTGACCGCTCTCGAGGCTCTTCCCAGTCCGGTGATC
The DNA here is from genome assembly GCA_964428355.1 of uncultured bacterium. GTDB lineage: Bacteria > Muiribacteriota > Ozemobacteria > Ozemobacterales > Ozemobacteraceae > CAYRYU01. The sequence goes on along the minus strand of CAYRYU010000083.1, from coordinate 8,321 downwards.
CTCACCGAGGTCGTCGCGAACGAGAACCGGACCTTTACCGTATCCCTGATCCAGTTGGTGAAGCCATGACCGAAAAAACGCTCCAGATTCCTCTTAAAAACCGTTCCGACATCATCGACACCGTTCTCCAGCACCAGCAGGAAGCCAAGGCTTTGAAGTTCCTCCTGATACTTCTCTTGGGAACCATCTGCTATGAATGCAACGAAATGGTCTTCGAATGGCTTTTCGGAGGGTCCGGCGAAATCGCTCAGCCCGCCGAGCGCATCGGGAAGCGGACAATCCCGATCAAGCGCGCGCAACGCCTTTTGAAGGCGGTTGCGGATTTCGGTTCCCGGGTTCCCCAGGCGGGAGTTCTTTTACGGCCCTGGGTCGAGAAGATCCTCCCTCCCGAAAAGCCTGAATCTTCGGGCGAAGCTCGTAGGTGCGATATCGAGGAGATGAAGAAACCCGTCACCGAGATATTCACGATCGCGAAGAATCCTCTCTGGGATGCCGAAGACAAGAGCCTCCAGGCCATCCTGGAGGAAGCTGCGTCGCTTCTCAAGCTAATGAAGGCCCCTGTCCCCACGGAGATCGATCCCCCCCCGCTATCTCCTGGGCCGCGTCTTCTCCAGGATTTCGACATCCCCACTCGTGACCTGTTCACGTTTCCCCGAGCCGGGACGGAAAATGCAAGCCCAGCGAACAAGTAAGAATCGCAAGACGGCTTTCACCCTGATCGAACTGATGGTCGTCATTTCGATCATCGGGGTTTTCTTTTCCTTCATGGGCCGTCGGAATACCTTGGTTCTCGAACGCTCGCGGGATGCCGCGATCATGGTCGAGATCGGGCACCTCAGGAATGCGGTGCACCAGTTTTCCCTCGCTCACGGCGGCCGTTTTCCCGAAACACTGGAAGACCTCGTCCCAGAATTCATCTCCCGGAAGACCGACTCCTGGAGCGGCGCCCGATCCAAGGGGAAATACCACTACGAGCCCGAGACCGGCCGGATTTCTCTTTTCAACACCTCCGACAGCGTGCCCGACTCCACCCCCGACAGCAAAGGCAGACCTTATGCCGAGTATTGAATTCCACCCCGATTCCAGAGAGGGAGCCGAACCTTCCACACTGGGGATGACCCTCATCGAGTTGATCGTGTGCACCGTCATCATCGGAATTCTTTCAGCAACGGCACTTCCCCTTTCCCGGCATGTAATCCGCCAAAAAAAAGAGGAACTCCTGAAAGAGGAGCTCAGGAACATCAGGGAGGGAATCGACCGGTACCATGAGAGGATGTCCCAGAAAAACCCAGGGCTCTCCGAGGAAATGCTTTACCCCCGCGACCTCGACCAGTTGGTTCAGGAAAGAATACTGCGCCGGATCCCCCGCGATCCCATGACCGGAAAGCCTGACTGGCGAACCGTCTCGACCAATGACCCCATTGGTGCCTCAAATACCGACTCACTCAACGTTTTCGACGTCTTTTCCACTTCCTCCGAGAGCACCGTGGACGGAACCCCATATTCTTCCTGGTGAACCCGGAAACAGAAAAAGGTCGGTTCTGCTCAAAAAGTGAGCATTCCGTACAGTTTTCATACGCGCAATTTTTCACAAAGCGCACAGGGAGGAGTCGTTTGAGGCCCGAAACATGCCATCCGGAGCTGCTTTCAGGTCATTTTCCGCCGACCTGGCAAAGAAAATGCGTTATGCTGCCCCGTGGGTTCAAAGTAAACGATCTGGAACCCAGGAGGTACAAAAATGAACCGCTTGAATCAAATGGAAAAAGTTCTCCTTTCGATATTGGTCTCGGCATTGGCAATTGCGGGATCGGTTTTCGGCGGGGTCCCCGCTTCGGAAAAGGACCGCCCTGACGTGGCTCTCGAATCGCAAAAAAAAACCATCTCCGACAAGGACGGCGAGGTGACCGTCACCCTGGAGTTCCTCAATCGGCCCGGGGAGTTCGCTCTCACCATCCATTACTTCGGATACCTGACCCAGGAAGGACCTGTAAACTGCTGGTTGGAAGTGAACGGAATCCAGAGGGAATTCGTGACCTTGTCGGAGCTTCCCGACCGTTCGCAACAGGTGAAGATACTCAGTTTTCACCCCTCCGTGTTGGAGGACGGCGTGAACCGTCTCAGGGAACTTGGAAAAGACGAAATGGTCGATTACCTTCTCTTTCGAAACGCCCCCTACTTCCCCCAGCTTGGCAATGTGAAGGTCGCCCTCAAATTCTTCGCCAACGGGCGCTGGGACGGCGACGGGAACCACGAAAACGACAACTACCGTTTCGAGTTCACCGGCCCTGCCACCACCGTCGCCTTTGACCACTTCTGATTCAAGACCAGTCCTTTGGCAAACATGAGTTTTGAAATGAGGTCAAAACCCTAAATCTTCCCACGGAGATCAAACCAAGGGACAAAGAGCACCAAGACCACCAAGGGTGCCTGGGAAACCAAGGCACCCTCCTTTCACTTTTTGGCTTTGTGGCCTTTGCCTCTGGTGGTGAGCTTTCCCCTGGAGGACGGGGGCTCAACACAAAGTCACGAAGAACACCGAGATCACGAAGAGGGGGAAAAGAACCCCGGTCTTCTTTGTGAACTTCGTGTCCTTGCGGGCCTTTGGGTGAATCCCGCGTGCGTCCGACCGGAACGGGGGTTGTTTCAATAATTGAGGGGAACATGATATCCTTTCCAGATAATAACCATGCAACCGGGAAACTTCCGGAAAAGCCGAAACTTCGCTCTCCGCCCGGGCATCATCGCCCGTTCAGGACGATGGGTTTTCCTTTTCCTTTTCCCTTTTGTGTTTTCCACCGCCGCCTTCGGGAAAACTTCGGAGGTCTCGATCTGGGGAATGGGCATGGAGGGGAAGCTTCTTTCGGAAATGATCAGGCTCTTCGAGCAGGAAGAACCCGAAATCAAGATCAAGCTCCAGATCGTACCCTGGGAGGCCGCCCACGAGAAGTTGGTCACGGGCGTAGTGGGCGAGATGACCCCCGACATCTCACAAATGGGTACCACCTGGATGGCGGAACTCCTGGCCATGGACGCCCTCCAACCCCTGGACCCCTTTCTCGCTTCTTCGACCATACTGGAGGAAGATTTCTTCCCGGGCAGCCTCGAAACGAACAAGATCGGGGGCGTGTGGTACGGGCTTCCCTGGTATGTCGACACCCGCCTTTTTTTCTACCGGAAGGATCTCGTCGCCTCGGCGGGTTTTCCCGTCTTTCCCCGCACCTGGGCCGAGTTCGAGCAGTTCTGCAAGCGACGCAAGGTGCAGTGCCCCGGGGGATTTCCCGTCACCTATTTCATCGAGGATTCGTTCAGTTTCCTGAGCATCCTCAGACAACAGGAAGGTGACATCCTCGGAGATTCCGCCCCCGGCACGATCGGTCCTCCCAATGCGCTTGCTGGTACCCTGCGCTGGATGGAGCATCTGCGCGATGCCGACTATATGCCATTCGGCAACGATGAATGGGGCCTCGACCATTACGAGGCATTCACTGCCGGGTCATACACCTCCTGGATCGGCGGCCCGTGGGAAATCTGGGATATGGAACAGCGGCTTCCGGAGTTGAAGGGGAAATGGTCTACCGCGCGCCTTCCCAGGGGAAAGAACGGGGTTTCCTTCCTGGGGGGAAGCAACCTGGTGATGTTCCGTTCGTGTCGGGACAAACCCGCCGCGTGGCGTTTCATCGAGTTCCTTCTCCGTCCGGAAAACCAGCTCGTCTGGTTCCAGACCGCCCGTGGCCTTCCATCGCGCCGCCGGGTCTGGGATGCCCCTCTGATCGCTTCCAACACGGTCCTGACCGCTTTCCGGGAGCAGCTCGAGGAGGCAAGACAACCCCCTTGCGTCCCAGAATGGGAGCAGATCTCCGACAGCGTGACCTTCTCTCTTTCCGAGTTCTTCAGGGGAAAACAGACCCTTGCTTCGACCGTTCCACTGATGGAATCAAGGGTACGTTCGATCATGGAAAAGGGCGCGGTCTGGCAGTCGCCCCTGCACCGCGGAGGAATGCTGCTGATGGTCGTTGCAGGGTTGGGCCTTGGCCTGGCCTGGGCTTTCAGGGAAGACATCCGAGCCATCGGGACCTCGGGAGGGTGGGGGAGGATCCTTACCCCCGCAGGCTTCCTTTTCCCCGCCCTTCTGATCCTGACTGTGTTCCGGTTCCTCCCGATACTGGGGTCATTCCTTTCGAGCCTGACCAACTGGAACATCTACGGAGTGGCGAACCCGGACCGGATAATGTTCGTGGGCCTCGACAACTTCCGTGCGTTGGGAGAAGACACGCGTTTCTGGCAAGCACTGAGGAACACCCTTCTTTTCACGGCCGTTGGCGTTCCGCTCAATATCGGGATCGCGATGTGTCTGGCCCTGATGCTGAACCGGACCCTGGAGAAGGCCCAGACCGCGCTTCGAACTCTCTTCTTCCTGCCCGTGGTGGCAACGATAGTCGTTGCGGCGATTGTCTGGGGTTGGATGTTCGACCTCGAGCACGGTCCTCTGAACCGGCTGCTGACATGGATGGGAGCCTCGCCCGTTCTCTGGTTGAGTGATACCCGGATCGCCCTCCTGGCTCTCGTGGTGGTGGCAGTCTGGAAAGGGTTCGGGTACAACCTTGTCATTTTTTTCGTTTCACGGCAGAACGTTGACGAAACCCTGTATGAAAATGCGCGAATCGACGGTGCCAATGACTGGCAGATGTTCAGGTTCATCACCCTTCCCATGATGCGTCGGGCGACGACTTTTTCCGCTATCGTTACCGCGATCGGGTTCCTGCAGGTGTTCACCGAACCGTACATAATGACCGGCGGAGGGCCGACCGACGCCACTCTGAGCCTCGTCTTGTACTTGTACAACAACGGGTTCCGGTTTTTCCGGGTGGGCTATGCGTCAGCCATCGCTTTCGCCCTTTTCGGGTGTTCCCTGGTCCTGGTTTCCCTTCGTTCCCGCTTGCGAAGGAACATGGAGATCCTCAAATGAAGAACTCCCCGAGGGAGCGCGCACACCGTTGGTTTTTCCTGGCTTTTCTCACCTGCGTGCTTTGCGTCACCTTGTTCCCCTTCCTCTGGATGGTTTCTTCGAGCTTCCAGGACCCGGTTGAGTTGGGGAGGAAAGCGCACCCCTTCATCCCCACGAAGCTTACCCTCGAGAACTACAGGCTGCTCCTCAGCTCGGTCAACCTCCCGATGCATTTCCTCAACAGCCTCCTTTACGCTGGCGGGGTGATGATCCTCTCTCTCTTTTTCAACAGCCTTGCTGCATTCGCCTTCGCCTGCCTGAGGTTTCCGGGCAGGGAAAAGCTCTTCACGCTTCTCATGATGACGCTGATGGTGCCCTTGCAGGTGACGCTTCTCCCGCTGTTTTTGACCCTCAAATACCTGGGGCTTCTGAACTCGATCGCAGGGCTTGTTCTTCCTGCCAGTGCCACGGTCGTCGGGATTTTCCTCATCAGGCAGTTCATGCTTGATCTTCCCCAGGAGATCTTGGAACAGGCAAGATTGGACGGTTGTTCCGAGCTCCAGCTGTTCAGGCTGATCGTAATGCCCATGTGCAGGCCAATACTGGCCACCATGGCTGTTTTCACGTTCGTCGGCACCTGGAACGAGTTCCTCGGGCCGCTGGTGATAATGCTACGCGAGAGCGGATACCCTCTTCCGGTCGCGCTCGCGAGCCTCAATACGCAGAGAGGCGGGGAAATGGGTCTCCTGATGGCGGGAGCCGTGCTGACGGTCCTTCCCAGCGTTCTGGTGTTTCTCCTTGCCCAGCGCCACTACCTGAAAGGAATCACCGCCGGTGCGATCCGGTAGGGAGGGCGTTTTTGGGTGAAGCCGAAACCATGATGGACCAATCCTTCGATATCATCGTGGTCGGGGCGGGGCCGGCGGGGATGATGGCTGCGATCGCGGCAGGAAAGCGCGGCCGGAGGGTTTTGCTGCTCGAAAAACTCCCGTTCCTTGGATCAAAGCTTCGGGCTTCGGGCGGCGGGCGGTGCAACCTTACCAACACCCTCGAAAAAGACCAGTTCATGGCACGTTTCGGACGTGGAGGCCGCTTCATGTCTTCCGCCCTGGATGCCCTCGGGAATAAAGCGCTGATGGACTTTTTCGCGGGAATAGGCGTGCCATGCCATTCTCCCGATGGTTTCAGGGTTTTCCCGGAAACGCACGATTCCGGAACGGTCGTTGCCGCCCTCGAGGCCGAGCTCGCAAGGTTGGGGGTAATTGTCATGACCTCCCAGCGTGTCGAATGTCTGAATCTCATTGGAGAACGGATGATCGGAGTGAAGACCCCCGCGGGATCCTTCACCGGTCGCGCAGGGGTGATCCTGGCAACCGGAGGACTGGGTTATCCCTCACTCGGAGCCGAAGGGGATGGATACTCCATGGCCCGGGAGGTGGGCCACAAGGTTACTGGGCTTTTCCCCGCAATGCTTCCCTTGAAGACGCGTGAACGATGGGTCGAGCGTTGCCGAGCCGATACCATCGGAAAAGCGATCGTCCGGATCGATCTTCCCGAAGCGAAAAAGCTGCGGGCGACTGGTGATCTCATTTTCACCGCCCAGGGAATCCGCGGCCCGGTCGTGCTGGATATCGCGCGCGAAATCACCCCGCTTCTCGAAAAGCACGGATCCGTGCCGCTTCTCGTGAACCTGACAAAGGGGATGAACGAGGAGGAGGTCAGGGTGTTCTTGAAAAAAAGAGCCTCGACCTCCCCGGAAAACCCGACCGTCGCGCAACTCGAACCCCTTATTCCTGGCCCGTTGGCGACCGAACTCTGCGGTCTTTCGGGTGTGGATCCCAAATCCCCGCACTCCCGGATTCCTCCGATCGCCCGGGACAGGCTTATCAAGCTGCTGACCTGGACGCCTCTCACCGTGACGGGGCACGACGGATTTCCCGCCGCCATGATCACGCGGGGTGGAATTCCGCTTGGGGAGGTTTTCCCAGAGACACTCGAGAGCCGGATCTGCCGTGGGCTTTTTCTGTGCGGCGAGATCGTCGACCTGGACGGCCCCTGCGGTGGTTTCAACCTCCAATGGGCATTTTCCAGCGGTTTCCTTGCCGGCAAAACCGGTAACACTGAAAGACCATGATGTCGGGGAAGATACCATTCACGACGATTTTGCTCTCCATTGCCACGGTGGCGTATTCCTTCCACGTGAATCATTCCATCTCCGGTTCCCTTTTCGGGAAGGTTGAAGTGACGCAATTGGAGCCATTTGGCGGAATCGTCTTCGAGCATATCCGGCATCGCGAATTCTGGCGGCTTTTGGCCTCCCAGTTGATTCATGTCAAGCAGATGCACATGTTGTTCAACGTTCTCTCCTTCGCCTGGCTCGGGTCGATTCTTGAAAGGTACGTCGGAGCGGTACGGTTCTTCATTCTCTGGTTCGTTTCCGGTTCAGTGGGAACGCTGGTCAGCACTTTGGCCGTCAAACCTCCCTGGAACCTCGGAACCGGGGCCTCACAAGCCGTTATGGGCGTCGCTGCATTCGGGGTCTGGATGCTCTGGAAACGAGTCGATCTTTCGGGATCCCTGAAACTGGCGGTCCTCTTCGCCCTTGTCCCCGCCGTGGGTCTGGATCTCATTTTCTATCACGGGCTCAAGCCCGGACATATTGTGGGATTTGCCGTCGGCCTGGGAATCGGTGCCCATTATCTGGAAAACCGACCAGGAAGCCTTTTGGAAAGCGAAACTCCGCCATCCGGAAAGGGAAGTCCGATGTGAGAATGCATTCACGGCGCTTGCCCGAAATTCCATCGGCAAGACCTCCCTTTCCGCGCAGCGCTTCATGATTTATCTCGAGGGGGAGGCCCCAAAAAACAGATTGGAAAACGGATTTTTCCCGAGACTGAATTTGACAGGAGGATACGTGAGAAAATGTCTTCGCGCTATTCGAGCTTGTTTGCGAGAAAGAACCCTTCCGTGGCATACCGGATCATGGCAATCCTGGAGGATTCCCCTCCATTCGAGGACCAGGATTTCGAGCTTTTTTCACTTCACAACGATGACGTGATCTATCTAGCGGAAAATGAGAACGACGGATTCGTTCATTACGAACATTGGATTGAAGGCAAACTGATCCGGCGGTTGAAATACAACAACGATTACTCATGGTTGTCGGCCGCTGGCGAACCCGAAGAGTGGGAGAAAGAAATCCTGTTCACCGATGAGATACTCTCAAAAACCCTCCAGGGTTATGAACCTGAAAGACACGAAGAAATCAAAGCCGTCTGGATGAGAAAGAACATCAAGGAAGGTGATTCATTCCCGGTTCTGGGGCTATTGGACTTCATCGGGGGAATCAACAGATACTGGAAGCTCCCCAAATGAA
>CAYRYU010000082.1:0-31946 GCA_964428355.1 uncultured bacterium | reverse complement strand
GCAGTCCTTGAGGACACCCGACCCCATCCCGGCAAGCGGTAATGGGCAGGCGAGAAGCGGAATCCTGGTTGGGGGGGCTATTCTTCCCGGTTGGGTTTTTCCGGAAAACCGAGGTTTGCCTCGATACCTGAAAGGATTTCCCTGGCCATCTCTTTCGGGTCAGTTTCACCACGTGTGAAACGCAGCTTGGGAAGCTTTGAGGATTCGAAAAGCTTCTGGAAGCTTTCCTGCTCCTTGGCGAAATGATCGGCCTGCATGAGGGGGGTCCTTCCGAGCGTGGACAGGAATCTTTTCCAGCCTTTGGGGCGCGTTCTGAGGGTGTCACTGATGGTCCAGGCCCGGATGTTTTCCGGGGGGGATCCGGAGCCAGACCAGATGGGCGCCTGCCCTCGAAAGCGAGGCCTCCCATGCGGTGAAATCAGAAGGTCCGAGACCGGGGATGTGGACCGAAAGGCTCAGGTGGAACCTTTCAATAAAAAACAACGGACTCACGCCCTCAAAAATGGGAAGAGCCGGGTCTCCGGCTTCAAAAAAGTTCCGCGCCCGCGCTGGAATGCCTTTTCGGGTTGGGTGGCATTCCCCTTTCGGACCGGCATCCTCCAGGGAGGCTAGTTCCCGGAGAATTCCCAAGTGGCGCCGTACCAGGTCCCTTGCCTGCTTTGGCCGGGCTGAGAGGAAGGGTTCAAGGGTTCGCTCGGTGATATGTTCTGTCGCGACCCAGATCGACCCGCGCGCCGAGCGGGCAGCGAGGGAGACCAGCTCCCGAAGGAGGGTGGTCTTTCCCGAACCCGGGATTCCCTCGAGAATGAACCCGATCATACTTTTCCTTTCCTTTGTAAAGCCTGATCAGACAGGGGTCCGATGATTGCAGGAGGACCCAGTTTGTGATAAATTGAGGGCCATGGACCGCCGACCCCAATCCTTTGCGAGAGAGCCGATTCAACCATGAACAAACAACACTTCAACCCCCGTGAACTTCTCACACTTGCCGCGCGGATAGAAAAGAACGGCTGGGACTATTATACCCGCATGGCGAAGGTTTCCCAAAACGGCCGTGTCCGGAAAGTCTTCGAACTGCTTGCGGAGGCCGAGATCCAGCATGGAAAGGATTTTCAGCGGATTGAAACCACCCTCGCGACCACGGATCTCGAAGTTCCGGATGAGTATCTCTCTCCCGAAATCGCGGGTTATCTTCAATCCCTGGCCGACGGGTCGGTTTATCCGAGTCTTGCATCGGTCGATGAAATCGCGGCCGAGATCCATTCCGACGAGGATGCGGTCAGGCATGCCATCTCATTCGAAAAGGACACGATCGTCTTTTTCCACGAGTTCCACGATCTCCTGCCGGCCGACTCTCCAGACCGGGCAGTCATTCTGGAACTCATAAGGCAGGAGAAGATCCATATCGCGAAGCTCTACACCCTGATGGGGGAGTTGCGCCAGAGCCATGCCTGAACGCCACCCTCCCGAAACAGGGGCCCGGGCGTGAGCTCGGGGAAGATCTCCCGACGGCGCAGCCGCTGGCGGTTCAAGCTCAGGATTTCGCAATCGGCAGAGTGGCTGGTTTCGGGCTTTTTGATAGCTCTCGATGCGATCCTCATCAATCTCATCTTTCTGGGCGTTTTCGAACTCTGGCTTTCCTCTATTCCGGAAAAGAAGCTGTACGTGGCAGCGTATCTCGATGTCCGGGTGCTGCTGTTCACGATTTTCCTGATCTTCGGCTTCATCTTCGACATGTTCCGGCTCCGGGCCCTGAAGGCCGTTTCCGACATCTTCTCTCACACGGTTGCGACGCTTCTTTCGACCTTCCTGACGTTCAACCTGCTGGTCTTCCTGTACAGGCCGCTTGCGATGCAGTCCCACTCATTCCCCCGGCCGATCATCCTGCTTTCGACCGGTCTATCGATCCTTGTCACGTTTTTCCTCCGTATCCTGGTTTCCAGGGTCTTCAAGACCGAACCCATCCTTTTGAGGGCTTTCATCATCGGGAACGAGCACGAGGGGAGACGGATCCTCAAACATTTCCACAGGCGGGGCGGCTGCCGGTTCAAACTTCTCGGCATCTACCCTCCCGAAAAGATCGACGAGGTCGCCACGAAGGTCATCTTCAGGCACATCCACGAGGTCATCATCACCGACCCGGCCACACCTCTCGACGGTTTCTGGGCAAGCATCTTCTTCCACCGCAAGGAAGAACCCCACCCCTTCCGCGTCCGGGTAGCCTACAACCCCTCCTCCTCAATGGGAAACATCGACATCTCGAGCCTCGAGGATTTTCCCATGACCACCATCAATTCTCTTCCGATCAGCAGGTCGGGGAGGGGCGTGAAGAGGACCTTCGACATCCTCTTCTCCCTGTTCGCACTCCTGATCACCTCCCCGGTTATGGCCTTCACCGCTTTCGTAATCAAGCTCGATTCCCCCGGTCCGATTTTCTACAAACAACGCCGGGTCGGGAGATACGGCAGGGAATTCGATCTGATCAAGTTCCGCTCGATGAAGGTGGGTGCAGAAGCCCAGTCGGGACCCCAGATTGCGACTTCGGACGACCCCCGCACCACCCGTGTGGGAAAGATAATCCGGCGGCTCGGGATCGACGAGTTCCCCCAGTTCTTCCACGTGTTGACGGGGGAGATGTCCGTCGTCGGGCCGAGGCCGGAGCGGCCCTTTTTCGTCAAGAAGCACCTCGAGTTCCAGGGCCGGCGGCTGTCGGTGCGGCCCGGGGTTACGGGCCTGGCCGCGGTCAATGCCCGTTACTACCTGAGATTGACCGATAAGGTCGGTTACGACTATTTCTACCTTGACCATTTCAACCTGGTCCTCGATGTCAAAATCGTCTTCCAGACGATCTGGGTCCTCCTTTTCGAGTCCGACAAGGCACTGGAGGACAAGCATCACAGGGAAGACAACTTCGAGACCTTTCCCGAGAACGAACCGGAACAAAACAGGAAGGAGAACAATACCGATGAATCAGATAACCGCTGACATGAAGATCGGCGACATCCTCAAGCAGAATCCCGAAGCCGCAAAAATCCTCATGAGCTTCGGTATGCACTGTCTGGGATGTGCGGTCGCGAGCGGGGAGAGCATTGGCCAGGCGGCCCAGGTCCATGGGATCGACCTCAAGAAACTCCTTGAGTCACTGAACCAGAAATAGCCGCAGACTCCCTTGTCATTCCCACGAAAGCGAGTGGAGCCGTTCCAAGGATCAGGACAAGCCATTCCCAGTAGGGAAGCGGGTCCGTCCGGAGGATTGCTCCGAAGTTCTGCGTAAGGAGAACGTGTCCCGCGAGAGCTCCGATGAGCAGGAACAGGGTTTTCCGGCCGTGATCGTCGATTCCCGTTCCGGTCATTCGGGATCCGGATAAGACCGCCCCTGCGAGTCTCCAGAAAACTGCAAGGAAGAACATCTGGAACAAAGGGACTTCGCGCCCGTGTGCAAGAAGCAACAACGCCGCCAGGGAAAGGACGGAAAACAGGAGTATGGATTCCACCATCTCCGCCGTGAGAAGGAAATCGTGGCGGCGGCGCGGCGGGTGGCCAAGGATATCCCCGCCCGGCGGAGTCAGCGCAAGGACGATAGCTCCCGATGAATCGAGAAGCAGGTGGGTCCAGAGGATCTGCAAGGCGGTCAGTGCTGCAGGAAGTCCGAGAAGGGGGCTGATCATGCTCAGACCCATCAGAAGCAGGTTGGCGGAAAACTCGAAGACCATGAACCTCTTGATGTTCCGGGATATGGAACGGCCCTGGGCGATCGCTTTCACCAGGGACGGCAGGGAATCGCCGCACAGTACCACGTCCGGCCCGGAGGGGCTTGGGGGATTGCCTGAACCGGGGCGGACTTGCCCGGATGGAGTCGTGGATATGACAAGATCGGGGCCCGCCCCGGATCTTTCTGTCGATGCGGTCATCGTGCCAACCAGGTGACCTTCCGACCTGAGTGCCTCGAAATAGTCCTGGGTCTCTCCCGGTTCTCCGGAAACATGGGCCACGTCATGTGAAGCCAGTTCACTGGCTCTTTCCGCCAGGGGCACCTTGGAAAACGTTGAACATTCGATGATCGAGGGAGTATTCTTCTCCCGGGCGGCGTTCCCAAGATGTTTCCAAAGGCGTCGAAGCTGGGCGTGGGGCAACCCGGAAAGAAGTTTGAAAGAGATTCCGGCGGTTTTCAGGCTTTCGAGGAAGCTCGCGACATCATCCCTGACGGAAGCTTCGACCCCGATCCATCCGAGCCAGGACCAACCCTTCGCCGGGACTTCCAGTTCCTGGCTTTCCTGTCCGTGATCGTTCAGGGGAATCACGGCGAAACCAACTATGCGGAATCCATCTCCCCTTCCGTCGGACATGTTTCGAACGATGGCCACCCGTCCGGCTTCTTCCAAGCGCGAAACTCCGCGGGGATTTCCCTGGAGAACCTTATCACATCGTGAGAACACGCACTCGCCATCCCCCCGGACAAGGAAGTATTCCTTTCCAATCGTGGATTCTGGGGGATTCTTTTCGCGCAGGCGGGCAATGGTGAACTCACTCCCGCCATCGGCGGATCCGCCTTTTCCCAGTCCGGTCGTTGCCGGGAACGGTGGAAGGTCAGTTGTGGAAATGATTTCGAAGCGGTTCCTGATCATGTCCGGATCGACCCCGGCTTCGCGAAACCATGAATACATGGCTTTGTCGAATGGCTTCCCGATCACGACCCCGGCTGAGTCGCCCGTTCTGGTTCCTTTCCTGGCCTGGATTCCGGCAAAAAGGCCCATGGTCAGGAAATCGTCGGGGGAAAGCGGAATGGGAGGAACGCTCGAGTCTCCGGTTCCGAACTGGGCGATTCCCACCTCCTCCCGGCTTCGGTCGATCAGGGAATCCGTTTGAATGCACAGGATTCCAATGTTTCCTAGGGTTTCACCGGCATGGAGGTTTCTGGGATAGACGCCCCAGCGGTGCATTCCCAGCATTCCCCGCGCAAGGCTGAGAATGACATTTAGGCTCAACCCGTCAGGGCTTATCACCACCACGATCGCCAGTACCACTACGAGGTGGTCGATGAGACGGGAGAAGAAGCCCCCCCCAAACCAGGCGCTTGCGCCGGAGCTGAAGAAACCCGACTGAATTCCGATCAATCCGGTAAGGAGGGCAACCACTGCGAACCCCAGCAGTCCCCTCCAGGGAACCGACTGAACCTCGTGGAAAAGTCCATCCCCCGTCACTTCGAACCCGACCGTCTCGAGCGCGTTCATTGCGGTCGTCAGGAGTCTTCGCGAGATTACGCCCAGGAAAAGGATACAACCCGTGCCGACAAGGAAGAACTGTTCCCGAGTTCCTGAAAGGTTTCCCTGGATGGCGTCCCTGGTGAGAAAAAGGACCAGCAGGGCGGATCCCCCGGTGACCGATACCAGGAAGAGGAACTGGACAAGCCTCCGCATCTGGGCTGTCAATGGCGATTCGTCCCCCAGTTCGAGGGTCCGGCCGGTTTCGGGTGACACCTGGGCGACGTTTTCGGTTTCCAGCACCAGGACGTGGCCGACTCCACCCGTTACCGAAGTCCCGGCAGGGAACATCTCATTCTCTGCGGGTTGATGCGGATGGTCCTCTCCGGGGGATAGCAGTTCGAGGCCATTTGAATCGATTGCCGCTACCGGGAATGCGAACCTGTCTCCTGCCCTGGCCTCGATCAAATCTCCGTGGACGATGTTCCGGGAGGGGACGTTCAAGAGACGTCCGTCACGAAGGACCGCGAAAAAATCCTTGCCCAACCGTTCCGCTTCGAGGAACTCCGACATCGCCTTTCGCTCGGCGACGAAGCCGACCAGGGTGACGAGCAGGACGATAAGGATGATCTCGATGCCGTCGAAGAAGCTTCCCGTCCAGAAACCCGCGAACGAGGTCAAACCGGCCATTGCAAGCAGGAAAACGATGAGCGGGTCCCGGAAGCGGGAAAGGAAATCCAGGATCACCTTTCCTGCCGGGGTGGCCGGAGAAAACCGCCGTCGTTGCAGATCGAGGCGCTTTGCCGCCTCTTCCCCTGAAAGGCCCCTGCGGCGGTCAGGATGGGGGGAATTCTCCCGGGTCAGCATGGAATCCGGTGATCCGGGATTTCCCAACTCACGACCGCCTGGTTTCATTGGAGAAATGCGTCCCACCAAAGGGGGTCGGATGCAGAAAAACCAGCCATTCGGGTCTCCTGGAAAAGCGTGGAGAAGCGGTTCAGGATGCGTCCGGGGGAGCCCCCCCCCCATCGGGTTTGTCGGAAGTGGACGGAGGAGGGGGGGTGATGACGACGTCGGGAGGGGCGGAAACGGGAGTCACCACTTCCGGAGCCTCTCCGGCGGGCTCCCCACCTTGCTTCTCCGCATCGGAAGTTTCAGGAGGCGGGCTTTCGGGTTTCACGGGTCTTGCCTGACTGTCAAAAACCCGGTTGGAATCCTGAGGCGGATCTCCGGGGTTCCCGGGGGAAGCCGATTCATTCCCTTTTCCGGGAGGGGCGAGTTGCTTGACCTTCTCGTAGAAAAGCTTGGGGCTTTCGAAATCCAGTGCCCGGGCATGCCGCTTGCAATAAGGACTTCCGGGAAGAGCCGGCCGGTTGCAGGGGGTGTTGAGGTTGTCGATATAGGAGCATTTCCTTCGGGAGATCTTGACCTTCTCGAGTTCCGAGTAGGGGGTCAGGTCGAAGTAGTAGATCTTGTTTGCCAGAAGCGAGGTCTGAAGGTGGTATGTATTCCGCTGGGAATCGTAAGCGAAGAGTTCGACCCCCTTGAACCAGGTCGGGTGAACCTTCTCACCGTTCTCTTCGGCATACCATCCCCGGATGAAACCCATCTCCCTGAGCTTGGCGATATCGGCGTGGGTCTGCTCCAGGATCTTCGAATCATGGTCGTAGGACATTTCCAGGCATGCCCTGTCGAGAAGATCGAACAGGGTTATCGACACGGTCATGGTATGGGCGTCCTTTTCGGACTCCTGTTTCCGGTCGCACCAGATCTCCCAGAGGGTCAGGTAGATGCGGAAGGCGAAAGGATGCTTGCGGTCGTCCAGCGAGTAGACCACCGAGTGGGGGAGCTTGTGATACCGGCTTTTGAGAAACTCGAAGTAGAGCGGGGGAGAGAACCGGAACTGCCCGGCAGTAAATACCTGGACTTCCCGGCCCGCGAGGTCTCGGAGGAACTCCCTTTTTACGTTCTCTTCGCTCTCTGGAAGGAAGGGGCAATAGGTCTTGATGATATTGCTCTTACGGTATGGGATCTGGAAGTAGAAGTATTCCTCGCAAAGGTCGGAAAACGCCGTCGCGATGAGGGATCTCCGGCGATCGGTAACCTGCTCCTCGCCCGGCCAGAGGTGCGAGGCGAACTTCTCCACGTCCAGGTCGAACCTTCCCTCGGGACTTCCCTTGGAAGCCGCGAAACACATCTCGAAGATCTTGCGCTGGAAGGGGTTGAATGAATGGACGTAACCGTACGGCTGCCGTTCGGTGGAATCCTTGTTGAAGAACCGGAAAAGCCATCGGAAGAGTCTCCAGCGTCGCTCGCTCTTCCCGTAGATCACCCGGACCACCAGGAGCAAAAGAATGAAAATGGCCAGGAGTGCCAATCCTGCAGCTCTCACGGCGATCTTGAGATGCACCAGCTTGAGCTCGACGGTATAGACCGCCTGGTTCCCCGGGCTGATCTTGTAGGCATACTCGGGGAAAGCCGTGATCCCCGCTCCATCCTGGTTCATCGTTTCCATCGCCTGGGTGAAGATCGTCTTTTCTGAGGATCCGAGTTTTCCGGTCTCCTTACCGGTGAGGTCGGCAATCTCGTCCTGGAGTTTGGGCCAGAAGACGGCGTCGATGAAGGAGTTGGTCCGGAGGACGAGCAGATAGCTCGTGAATCCGAAGAAAACCCAGACAAGGACGACGAGAAGCCTGAGTACCGCGTCGGAGATGTGGCGGTCGAAATAGTAGAGACGGTTCTTCGAGCGGATCAGCACGTCTCAGCGCCCCTTTCCGGCCCGGCCCGAAGGGTGGTGGCCGAACAACTCCACGAAGTTGACGTATCCGCAATAGGGGCACCGGACCGAGTTCGCCTTGAAGTTGCATCCGGGACAGGATTTTGTCGGGGTTCCCGTCACCTTTTCGGAGCAGACGTGACAGATCACCGTTCCCTCCCGCCAGTCGATCCGGGATTCACAATTCACGCAGAAGAGAAGGTTCAGCTTGGCCGCGAGCTGATAGGCCGTCCGGACGATCAGGTTCAGGGTCAGAAAGAACAAGGTCAGAACCAGCAGGATCGGAAGGCCGAGAACCTTGAAGATCATCCTCACGTCGACCTTTTCCTCGAGGATGATGTAGAAATCCGAGTTGACGTACCAGTTGTAGATCTTGACGTAATCCTCGATGATACGTGGAACCAGTATCAGGGTCATGAAGGCGAGGAACACTCCGATCAGCAGGGCGATGGCGGTCCAGAGGAACGCGTAGGCCGCACCGGAAGAGAGAATCTTTTCCCCCAGATAAATCAGGAAATACTCGAAGGACCGCCAGGAGATATAGTCGGTCATTCAGGAAATCCTCTGTTCATCTGCTCGACCCTGGACCACTCCAAGTTGCCGGGCCGGTCGATTTCATTCCGGAAAAGAACCCCGTGAAGAAACACCAGGGCACCGAAGGTGGCGGCTCCGAGGAAGTTGCCGGGAAACTCACCCCAACCGGGCGACGCGGCGAGCCATTCCCGGGAAAAAACCGCGACACCCGAAACGACGAGCGATTCGGCAAATCCCATTTTATCACTTCCGGACCCGAGTTCACAAAATACCCATATCAACAGGGTCGGAAGAATCCCGAGAAATCCGAACAGAAAAATGCCTGCAATCCCCTTGATCATGTTGAGGGGAATAGCTTTCCCGGCTCCTCCTGGGGGAAAAACCAGAACCAGCACAAGGGGTGCGAAACTGCCCAGGACGGCGACCCCTTCTTCCGGCCTGAAGGGAATCCGGCCTGCCAGAAGCGAATCGCGTCCGAGGACCGGATCGGCAAGGAATGCCCCGAGGACGATCCAGGGAGCGAACCCCAACCAGGGGCGGGGGTTGCGGTGGATGATCCAGACGGCAACCAGCGCGAGAAACATGGGGTTCTGGCCGTTCAAAAGGTGGACCTGGGCGGCATCCGAGAGGATGTCGACGTCCAGGGCGGGGACCAACCTGGTGAGGAGGATTCCCCAAAGGTACGCTCCGGCAGTCAACAGGAAGATCGGGACGGGATGAGGATCCCGCTGGGTTTTTCCCTCGACGTCATGGTCATGGGATGCCAGGCCGGTCTTCAATTCCGCCCTTCCAGGGAACGAGCACAGGCATCTTCCTAGAAGAAGAACCAGCAAGGCAAGTGGACGGCTGGAAAAGAGGGTTTCAAACATTTCCGGGCTCCGCTGTCAGGGCGGGTGCAGCTTCCCGAAGGCACGACCGGAAAATTCCCACCACCGCGTTCCCCAAAAGTCCGAGCTTCAGGAAAGCGAGAAGGAAGGCGGACAGGTCGGGCGGGAAGCCCACACGGACCATCCCGAAGCCCGCCAGGAAGAGAATGTTGAAGATAGCGTCCTTCCGGTGATGCCAGGCGATCACGCCGAAAATCGGGGTTTTGAACTTCCTTTCCCAGGTTGCCGCTTTTCGGAAGATGGTCTCCTTCCAGGCGGCGAGGATACCGATGAACGAGATCAGGACGCTGACGTTCCTGGGGATCGCGGCCCGCGCAAGATCCGGGTCGGGGGCGGACAGGCCCGCCACTATCCCGTAAAGGACCCGCCAGAGAACCAGTGACATCACGAGCGCGAGGACCGAGGAGGTACGCCTGTCCCTCCCAAGGCCATGGTTGAGGCCGGTCAGGATCCCAAGGAAGAGGATGACGTCCCAAAGCAGGATGGCCCCAAGCTTTGGGAGCAAACCCTGGGAACGGTCGAGGAAAACCAGGCTCCAGACGCCGCCATCCCGGTTCACGAGTGGCAGAACCTCGCCCGACAGAAAGAGAAACGCGAGAAGGATGCTGACCAGTCCGATGGAACTCTTCGTGACGGAAACGATCCGGGAACGGATTTCGGAATCGAGCGTCGGAACCGGATCGTCCATCTCGGAGCCGGGCTACTTCACCACGAAGCTGATCATCCGTTTGGGGACATGGATGAACTTGAGGATCGTTTTTCCCTCGAGATACTTGCGCACCTTTTCGCTCTTCATGCATGCCTCACGGATTTCGTCCTCGGTGGCCTCGACTGGAAGCGCGACCTGGTCCCGGAGCTTCCCGTTGACCTGGACAGGAAGCGTCACGGTCTCCATGACGAATGCGCGCTCGTCCCATGTCGGCCAGAGCTGCTCGTGGACCGAACCGGTTTCCCCGACCTTTTCCCAAAGCTCTTCGGCGAGGAATGGCGTGATCGGGGCGAGAAGCTTGAGAAGGGTCCGGATCGCCTTAGTCCAGAGGTCGGTGGTTGCTAGCGAGGTGTTTCGTGCGAAATCCGACAGCAGGTTGGTGAACTCCATCAGGCGTGCTACCGCGGTATTGAAGCCGAAACTCTGGATGTCGAGGGTGACGGCCTTGATCGTCTTGTGTATCATCCGGTTCAGCTCGACGGCCTTGTCGCCCGCCGAAGTCCCGTTTCCTCCCGGAAACTCCTGGACGAGTTCGTAGATCCGGTTGGTGAAACGCGACATTCCGCGGATGCCCTCGTCGGACCAGGCAACCTCGAGTTCGAACGCCCCGAGGAAAAGAATGAACGCACGGAGGGTGTCTGCGCCGAACTTTTCGACCATCTCGTCCGGAGTGATAACGTTTCCCCGGGATTTGCTCATCTTCTTTCCATCGGCGGCCAGCATCATCCCCTGGTTCAGGAGCTTCGCGAAAGGCTCCGAAAACGGCACCAGACCTTCATCCTGCATCACCTTGGTCCAGAAACGGGCATAGAGAAGGTGCATCACCGCGTGCTCCGCTCCTCCGACGTAGAGATCGACCGGGAGCCAATAGGCGGCCTTTTTCAGGTTGAACGGGCCTTCCCTGAGCTTCGGATCGAGGAATCGCAGAAAATACCAGGACGAACAGGCGAACCCGTCCATCGTATCGGTTTCGCGCTTGGCGGGTTTCCCGCACTTCGGACATGCGGTATTGACCCAGTCGGTGATACGGGCAAGGGGTGAACGCCCGTCATCGGCGGGTTTGAACTCCTTGACCGCCGGAAGCTTGACGGGAAGCTCATGCTCGGGGACGGGCTGAGCGCCGCATGCCTCGCAATGGACGATCGGAATTGGAGCCCCCCAATACCGCTGTCTCGAGATCAACCAGTCGCGGAACTTGTAGTTTACGCGTTTCTTGCCGAGGTTCTTCCCCTCGACCCAGGCAGTCATCTTCTCGATCGCGTCCTGCGAGGAGAGCCCGGAAAACTCGCCCGAGGAGATCAGCTTTCCGTACTCGGTGAAAGCCTCTTTCAGCGTTCCCTGGCTCTCTCCGTCCGGGGTGATGACCTCCCTGACCGGAATCCCGTACTTCCTGGCGAACGCGAAATCGCGCTCGTCATGACCGGGAACCGCCATGACCGCTCCGGTTCCATAACCGTAGAGGACGTAGTCCCCGATGAAGATGGGGACTTTCTCGCCGGTGAACGGGTTGAGCGCGAAGCTTCCGATTTCGACGCCGGTTTTTTCCTTGTCGGTGGAAAGCCTGTCGATCTCGCTCTTCCGGCGGGAGGCGGAGACATACTCCTCGACGGCGGCGCGCTTGGAGGGGTGGGTGAGCTTCTCAACGAGAGGATGCTCGGGGGCAAGGGTCATGAACGTCACCCCGAAGATCGTGTCCACCCGGGTCGTGAAGATCGGAATGTCATACGTTTCCTGGCCCTCTGGGGCGAGGCCCTTGAAGGTGACCTCGGTTCCAACGCGGCGGCCGATCCAGTTCTCCTGCATCTTCTTGATGTTGTCGGGCCAGTCGACGGTCTTCAGGTCTTCGAGGAGCCGGTCGGCGTATTCCGTTATCCTGAAGTACCACTGTTTCAGGTCCTTCTTCTCGACGACGGATTCGCAACGCCAGCACTGGCCTTGCTCGACCTGTTCATTCGCCAGTATGGTGCGGCAGGAAGGGCACCACCACTGGGCTCCGGTCGCCTGGTAGGCGAGTCCGCGCTTGAAGAGGAGCAGGAAAAACCACTGGGTCCAGCGGTAGTAATCCGGATCGGTGGAGTTGATCTCCCGCTCCCAGTCGTAGGAACACTCCACGAGCGAAAGCTGCCGCTTGTAGTTCGCGGTGTTCATCGCCGTCGTCTCGGAGGGGTGGACCCCCAGCTGGATTGCGTGGTTTTCCGCGGGAAGGCCGAAGGCATCCCAGCCCATCGGATGGAGGACGTTGAACCCCTGCATCCGCTTCATCCGGGAGATCACGTCGGTTGGGACGTAGTTCCTAAGGTGGCCCACCGAAAGGCCGTTTCCGGATGGATAGGGGAAGAAATCGAGGCAGTAGAACTTCTTCTTGTCGTTGTCTTCCGATGTCCGGTAGAGCTGACGCTCCCTCCAGACCGGACTCCATTTTTCCTGGAGGCGTTTGAAATCGTAACGTTCAGCCATTGTGCACCCCGATTTGATGAAGTTTCGCCACATGATAGGTTTTGGATGGGCGATTGTCAATCCGCAAGGGTATTCGGGATCGAAAGCGAAATGTCGTTGACAATATATTCCTTAAAGGGTATAAAGGAATATATGAAAAGAGATCTCAAAAGGTTCGAACGACGGGCGGCGATCGCGGGGGCCCTGGCGCACCCGCTTCGGTTGAGGGTCATCGAATACCTCAATGAGCACGGGTCCACCTGCGTGTGCAGGCTGGTTGAAGAGTTCGAGTGCAAGCAACCGATCATGAGCAAGCACCTTCTCGTCTTGCGGAATTATGGTCTGGTGAGCATTCGGAAGGAGGGGCTCAAGGTTTTCTATTCCCTTTTGACTCCGTGCATCCTGGACTTTTTCGAATGCGCCGACAAGGCATTTGAAAACCACATCAAATCGATGTGAAAAGGAGATGATCAGATGAAGATCCAGATTCTGGGAACCGGTTGTGCGAAGTGCCAGAAGCTTGCCGAGACGGCCAAGCAGGCGGCGGACGAACTGAAGCTTTCTTATGAGCTGGTTAAGGTTACCAACCTCAACGAGATCATGGGATTCGGGGTGATGATCACCCCCGCCCTGGCCGTTGACGGGAATGTAAGGGTGGCGGGAAAGGTCCCGAGCCTCGATGAGGTTAAAAAGCTGCTTCAGAAGTAGATCGGGGGGCAAGAGATGAGCGACTGTTGCGGGACCGAAAAGAAATGCCTGGTGTATGCCTGTTCGGGCGGGTCTAACGTAGGGCAGTTGTCCAACGAGGCCGCCAAGGTGCTCGATTCTTCGGGCGCGGGAACCATGTCCTGTCTTGCGGGTTTGGGAGGGCACATCTCCGGAATGGTTGCTTCAGCCCAATCCGGGGTTCCGGTGCTCGTGGTTGACGGATGCCCGATCGCCTGCGGAAAGAAGACCTTCGACCACCTGGGGATGAAGGGTTACGGATACATCGAGATCACCGCCCTGGGGATCAAGAAGGAACACATGGTCAACAAGACACCGGCCAACCAGATCGAGGAAGTCGTAACCGCCTGCAGGAAGGAGATCTTGCGGCTTGCGGGCGCGGGACCAAATCCTGGATCGACCTGTTGCGGCTGACCGGCCCGATACAAGGAGGGTTTCATGGGCACATCCTTTCGTTTGATGGGAGTTTTCCTGATCGTTTTCACCGTCCTGTTCGGTAGTTATCCAGGAAGCGCGCAGAGCGGCGCAAGTGAAAGTGGGGCAGCCTCCGCTCCCGCGCAAGCTACGGATCCTTCCGAAGTGGGAAGCGGCCTGGCGGCTGCCGCGCCGGCGGTTGCCTCGGGACCATTGCCAAGGCTCGTTGATCTGGGTGCTGGAAAGTGCATCCCGTGCAAGAGGATGGCCCCGATCCTCGAAGAGGCGAAAAAACTCTACGAGGGGAAGGCCGAGGTCGTTTTCATCGATGTGTGGCAGAACCGCGACGAAGGCGGAAAATACGGAGTCCGGATGATTCCCACCCAGATCTTCTTTGATGCTTCGGGAAAAGAGGTTTTCAGGCATGAAGGTTTCTTTCCTCTGGAAGACATACAGAAGCAGTTCGAATCGATGGGTATTGTCCTGGAGAATAAGTGACCATGGACCTTCTGGCGCTTGAATCCCAGCTGGCTGACGTTATCGCAAGTTCAACCTGGCTTGCGCCAGCGGCGGCATTCGGCGGCGGCGTCCTGACCGCGCTCAACCCCTGCGTCATCGCGACGGTTCCCCTGATCATAGGTGTTGTGGGCGGATACGCACAGGGTGAAGGAGCCTGGAGAAGGGCGGTCGGGTTCAGCTGCTTCTTCGTCCTCGGATTCGCGCTCGAACTGGCGGTGCTTTTCTCGGTCTCGGCCGCGGTCGCGCCTTATCTGAGCGGACCGTACTGGAAATACGTGATTGCCGTGATCTGTTTCTTCCTTGGGGCGCACCTTCTGTTCGAATTCCAGATCCCGGCCTTTGCCAATGTGCCGGCAAGGAAATGGGGCGGGATACTCGGGGTGACCGTGTTGGGGTTCATGTTCGGTCTCGTCTCGATGCCTTGCTCGGGGCCTGTCCTGATGCTCCTGGCAAGTCTGGTTCCGGAAATAGGTGTTCCGAAAGCGGGAACCCTGCTTCTTCTCTACGGCTTGGGGCATTCTCTTTTGATTATCATCGCGGGGGTTTCCGTCGGGACGGTTCAGGCCTTGGCCGATTCGAAGGGCATGGAAAAACTGGTCAGGATCCTGAAAAAGTGCTCGGGCATCCTGATCTGGATCGTGGGTTTGTACTATGCGGGCTGTCTCTATGCAATCCTGCAATTCGTGGGGAACTTGATCCCGGAACGATTGAAAGTGACTTTGGCTTTCTTTTTTCAATGGGCAACCGAAACTCTTGTCAAGTGAAAAAGGCTTACAATGAATTGGAAGAATGAGTGGAAAACGCTTCTGGCTATGATCGCCGTGTTTCTTGGGTGCTACTTTCTCCCCGTCGGTACCCCGCGGTTTGACAACGCGATAATGGAGGCCCTGCACCTTGTCAAATGGTATGCCCGCGAACACGTTCTGCTTTGCCTCGTTCCCGCCTTCTTCATCGCGGGTGCGATCACGATCTTCATCAGCCAGGCCTCCGTCATGAAGTATCTCGGGCCGAACGCCAACCAGGGCCTGGCTTATGGTGTAGCCTCGGTTTCCGGGACGATCCTCGCGGTCTGTTCCTGCACCGTTCTGCCTTTGTTCAACGGCATCTACAAGATGGGGGCGGGCCTCGGCCCGGCGTGCGCCTTCCTGTATTCCGGACCGGCGATCAACGTTCTGGCCATAGTCATGAGTGCCCGGATCCTGGGGATGGATATCGGGGTGGCCCGGGCGATCGGTGCGGTCCTGTTCAGCGGGGTCATCGGGTGGCTGATGGCCCTGATTTTCCACGAGGAGGAACAGGCGAAGGTCCTGGCGGCATCGCAACTGCCCGAACCCGAGAATGTCAAGCCCCTGTGGCACAACATCCTCTTCTTCGGTGCCATGATCGGGGTCCTGGTCTTCGCCAACTGGGGAAAACCGCAGAGCGTGGAGCTTACACTGCGCGACGGGGCGGTCATCAGCGCGGACATCCAGGAGGAAATCGAGGGAAGCTCCGATATCAAAGTGAAAGTCACCGGCGCGAAGGGTCGGGATTGGGCTCCGGATACTGTTCAGGCCGTTCCGTTGGCCGAGATCGCCCAAAGGTCCATTCCCGACAGCCAGTGGAAGACCATCTGGGAAAACAAGTGGCGCGTGACCGCGGTTTTTGCGGTTGCTCTGATCGTCATCCTGGGGACGATCCTGAAGATGTCATGGTGGCGGGTGGGGGTGACGGCGGCGGCCGGGGCCGTCGGTTTCGCGTTGGCCCCTGCTTCCCCGCTGGTGCCCTTCGTCGCGGTGACCGTGGCCTTGAGTGCCGTGACCTCGACTTCCGAGGGGGAACCGAGAGACTGGTTCGCGTCCAGCTGGGACAACGCAAAGATGATCCTGCCTTTACTGCTGGGCGGTGTTGTGATCGCGGGGTTCCTTCTGGGCCGCGTGGGCCACGAGGGAGTCATCCCCAACGATTGGGTTAAATCCATGGTCGGTGGGAACTCGCTGTTCGCCAACTTCTTCGCCTCCATTTTCGGGGCCTTCATGTATTTCGCGACGCTCACCGAAGTGCCCATCGTGCAAGGGCTCCTCAACAGCGGAATGGGAAAAGGGCCCGCCCTTGCGCTGCTTCTGGCCGGTCCGGCGTTGTCTTTGCCCAGTATGCTGGTGATCAACCAGCTCATGGGGTTCAGGAAGACGTTCGTCTTTGTCCTTCTGACGGTCATTCTCTCCACGTTTGCCGGCATTTTGTTCGGTTCGGTCTGGGGTTGAGCCATGAATTCCAGAATCAAGGGGATTTTCGGATGAGCGGGCGGCTGTGTCCCTTGTGCGACCGTCCATGGCAGGAAACCCAGGGAAAATTGTCATGCTCGTTTTGCCACGTCTCGGAAGAAGCGGAATTCAGCTGTCCCGATGGGCACTATGTCTGCGAGGACTGCCGAACCGCCGACCCGCGGGAATTCGTGACGCGGGTTTGTGAAAGATCGAGGGAAACCGCCCCACAGGTGTTATGGGATCTCGTCACTGCGCACATTGCATTCCGTGGACATGGACCCCAGTTTCACTTCACGGTCCTGCCCGTCCTGGCGGCTGTGCTGAGGAACCGTGGATTGAAAAACCTCCCGGCGGATCAGGTTCGGAAAGCGGTCGAGCGGCTTTCGGAGATCCCTCCCCTTTCCTGCGCTGAAATGGGGGTTTGCGGGGCGGGAGCGAATGCTGGAGCGCTTGTTTCCCTTATCACGAGAGCGACTCCCCTCAGTGATCGCGAACGGCGGGCAGTTTTGACGGGAACCGCGCGGGCTTTGCAGCAGATCGCGACTCATCCGGGTGGCAGGTGCTGCAGGCAAAGCGGGCTGGCGGTGATCGAAACCGCCTGGGAATTGATGCGTCGCGAACTGGGGTTCCCACTCGAGAAGATTTCCTTGAAGTGCCGGTTTTCGAAAAGGGTTTCGGATTGCAAGTCAGGGTGTGTTTTCAATGGATAAACGCTGGCGGTTGATCGTTGATGACTGTGAAGATGCCGTTTTTCACCTTTCGAGCCTTGAGGCGATCTGGCGGGCAATCGACGAGGGATCTTCCCCGAACACGTTTCTTTTGCGCCGCCTTCAGCCATGTGTTTTGATCGGAGCCTCCCAGGATGCCGCCAGGGAAGTGAACCTCGATGAATGTCGCCGGAGGGGGATTCCGGTGGTTCGCCGCCCCAGTGAGGGCGGAGCGGTTTACTGCGACCGTGATTGCCTGGTTTTTTCCGCGATCTTCCTGATGGAAGAAAGGGCCGGCGACCCACCGGATTCCGCCCTGGCAGTCTGGGGGAGAATCATCGCGAGCGCTTTCCAGATGATGGGTGTGTCGGCCGAGGCTTGCTTTTCGGGTCCGAATGACATCCTTGTGGGCGGAAGGAAGGTTGCGGGTTTGACGCTTACCGATTGGTATGGAGTTCGCTCTTTTTCCGGGGCGATCCTTTTCGATGCCGATGTCGCCGCGATGGAAGCCGTTCTAATGCCATCCCCGGAGAAGCGCGAACGGCATGGTGCGAAGCGGATCGCAGAACGGATCACCACCCTCAGGAAGTGCCTCGAACGGCACCTCGAGGTCCGGGAGGTCACCGAGAGCCTCGTTTCGGCCATTGCCCGGGAACGCGGTATCAACTTCGAGAGGGGAAAACTCTCTGCGGGTGAGCGCGAGGAGGCCCTCGTCCTGCATCGGGGAAAGTACGGAAACCGCGTTCTGAACCTTGGGGAACCTGTTCCGGAGGTTTCATGAGCGGACAACCGATGAGGATAGAGATGTTGCTGGCATGCCCGACGACCAAGAAGTGCCGGGCAATCCGGGCCTTGGGGGCGGAAGCCATGGAACGATATCCCGGGCGTTTGCGTGTCGACGAGTATGAGGCCGGGACCGCCTGCCCGGTTGCCCCGACTGAAGGTTTTCGGCGTGCCCGGAGCGGAACGGGAAAGTTCAAGAAGATCCCCAGTGTCTTCGTGAACGGCGCCGAAGTAAGCCCGGGTGACGTTCCCGACCGGGACGCATTTTTCCGGGTTGTCGAAGACCAGCTATCCCAAGATCCCGCGGAATAGGAAATTCCGGGGAATCCCGATCCCGAAAGGGTAGCATTGGTCGGGGCAAAGGGGCACCCAAGCCCTACCTGGAAGGAGACGGGTTTGTGAAGCCTGTTCCGGCTCATGAAGATGGCTTCGGAGCGAACCACCTCTTCCTGAAGGCGAAAGCGACGTTGACAAGGCCGATGAGAACCGGTACCTCCACGAGCGGTCCGATGACCGCGGCGAAGGCGGCCCCGCTCTTGATGCCGAACACGGCCACGGCAACCGCGATGGCCAGCTCGAAATTGTTGCTGGCCGCCGTGAACGAGAGGGTGGCGGTCTTCTTGTAGCCGGCTTCGAGCTTCGCCCCAATGAAAAAGCTCACGCAGAACATGACGACGAAATAGATCAGGAGCGGAAGCGCGATTCGCAGGACATCCATCGGGATCTGGACGATGAGCTGGCCCTTGAGGCTGAACATCACGACGATGGTGAACAAAAGGGCGATGAGGGTGACGGGACTGATCACGGGGATGAACGAGGAGTGATACCACTCCTTGCTTTTGGCCTTGATGAGGATGAACCGTGTCAGGAGGCCGGCGATGAACGGGATTCCCAGGTAGATGAAGACGCTCTCTGCGATCTGCCGGATGCTGATCTCCACCACCGCCCCTTTCAGGCCGAAATACGGGGGCAGGATGGTGATGAAGAACCAGGAGTAGACGCTGAAGAAGAGCACCTGGAAGATGCTGTTGAAGGCGACGAGGCCCGCACAATACTCGGTGTCACCCTCGGCCAGGTCGTTCCAGACAATGACCATGGCGATGCAACGGGCAAGCCCGATCATGATGAGACCGACCATGTACTCCGGATAATCCCGCAGGAAGAAGATCGCCAGGAAGAACATCAGGAAAGGCCCAATTATCCAGTTTTGTACGAGGGAGAGAATGAGGACCTTCCAATCCTTGAATACATCCCCCAGTTCCTCGTACTTCACCTTGGCGAGGGGGGGATACATCATCAGGATCAGGCCTATGGCGATGGGGATGTTGGTGGTGCCGACCGAGAAAGCCTGGTTGAAAGACTCGGTCGCGGCGGGAGCGAAATAGCCGATGCCCACTCCGATTCCCATGGCCATGAAGATCCAGAGGGTCAGATAGCGGTCGAGGAAGGAAAGTTTCTGGGAAATTCCGTCGCTCATGATCGGTTCTCCTTTATGGAAAGGATGGACGGCAGCGAACGGACGAAGTCGGCGATTTCATCACGCACGCGCCGGAAATGACCGAGGGCTTCTTCGGGGGTCGGGGCCGTGGCCGCCAATTTGGGAGGATCGTCGAAACCTTGATGGATCCTTTTCGTGCGGGCGGAAAAGACGGGACAAGCCTGTTCGGCGTGGCCGCAGACTGTGACCACGAAATCGAACTCGCGGATGGGAAGATCGGCCAGGGTTTTCGACCGCCCGCCAGACATGTCGATGCCACGCTCGGCCATGACGACCACAGCGTGAGGATTGAGCCCGTGGGCGACGATGCCTGCCGAGAAGACTTCAAAAGTCCCAGGCCAGAGATGACGGGTCCATGCTTCGGCCATCTGGCTGCGGCAGGAATTCCCGGTGCAGAGAAACAGGAGGCGGGGTTTCGTGGGCATCATCGCTTCGCCTTGCGGCTGCGTTTCTGGTTCATAGGAAAGCAGAGGTCTTCGAGGCTGAGGGTCTTGATTTCCGAAAGACGGTCCACGTCACGGAGGATGGGGGCAGCCCCGGTCAAGGCCTTGACGGTCATGGTCAGGGCCGCTGTGACCACGGCCGAGGCGCCGGAACCGGGAAGGCGGCAGTAGATCCACTTGCCGCACTTCCGCTTGTCGATCAGGCCGGCCTGGGAAAGGAGATAGACATGGCGCGAAACCGTGGAGGGAGCCATTTTCAGGAGGGCGACGATCTGGCAGATGCACAGTTCATCGCTCCGGAGAGCCATCAGGATCCGAAGGCGGGTTTCGTCCGCCAACGCCTTGGTGATGTTCAGGAACGGGCGCATGTCGGGACTCATTTCTGGCTCTCGCGTTTTGCGCTGGGCTTGCGGGTGGGGCTCGAGGGGCGGCGGGCACTGATGGAAAGGCTTGTCACAAAATCGTTGAGGGAACCCCCCTCAGGTAGAGCGGCAAGGATGTCCCGATAAAGCGGATCGTTTCCGGAGAGCATGGCGTCGATGGCCTGGGGCTTCTCTTCAAGACGGATTTCACGAAAGCCCGCTTCGTTGAGCCAGGCTCTGGTTTCCTCGATGAGGGGGGCACCAGCCACGCACCCGATGAGGGCCGCGACGGACTGCTGGATGGCCTGGGGAAGGGGTTTGCGGAGGGCCAGGTCCGATATCGCCACCCGGCCCCCAGGGCGAAGGACCCGGAAGATCTCCTTCCAGACCTGGGGCTTGTCGGGGGAAAGATTGAGGACGCAGTTGGAAATGATTACATCGACCGTCTTGTCCGCCACGGGGAGATGCTCGATCTCCCCCAGCCGGAACTCGACGTTGTCGAGGCCGGTGCTCTTTCGGAAGCCGGGGATGTTGCCGCGGGCCCGTGCGAGCATGTCAGGGGTCATGTCGACTCCAATGACCCGGCCGGCCGTCCCAACCTTCCGGGCGGCGATGAAGACATCGAAACCCCCGCCGCTGCCCAGGTCGAGGACGATCTCACCGGGCTGCAGGGCGGCGATGGCAGTGGGGTTGCCGCACGAGAGACCCAGATTGGCACCGTCTGGAAGTGCGGTAAGATCCGTATCCTGGTAGCCGAGCTCACGGGCCAGTCTGGCCGGAGCCGGGGACCCGCAACAGGATGAAGCGGTGGTGCTGGCCGGGCCGCAGCAGGAGCCCTGGCCACGGGCGATTCGGCCGTAGCCTTCCCGGACTGAGATCCGGACCTGGTCGGGATGAAGCAGGATCGTTTTCTTCTCGGACATGGTTTTCTCCCCCGTCATTTCTGGAAATCTATCGATCTTCCGAAACTTGTTTCGTTAAAACTCGAAACAACGAAATAATAACATCGGGAATGCCATCTGTCAAGCCGTGCAGATGCCGTGCAGATGCACTCCCGATCCCCAAGGTTCGCACCGGAATCGATGCTTTTTCTTTGCCTGTCATTTTTCGCAAACGGGTCTGAATTCCAATTCTTCCCCGATTCGTGTGTCGTACTGAACCCCGTTGTCCCATGGCCGCTTCTCAACCTGATTGCACCCCCCCAGGAAAATCCGATATAATCGTTTCGGACCGGCAGGCTGGAATCGGTCCTTTCGCCGCCAGCCTTCCCGGATTCCGGAAAAAAACTGAAGGGGGATGAAATGGGACTGTTCGATTCGTTGAAATCCGCGGTCAACTTCGTGACGGGCGGGGCCGCCAAGGTCAATCTGGAAATCGGGCCGAGGGCCCCGGATGGCAGCTTTCCCGCAAAGATCACGGGCGTGGCGGAGAACGACCTCAAGATCGCCAAGGTCTATCTCAAAATCGAAGGAACGGAGACGGTGACTGTCAAGCTCAAGAAGGAAGGCAGCACGATGACCACCGATCACGTCGAGACCTCGAAAACCTACGAGCAGGAGATGGTCGTCGCTCCGGAGCAGACCATGGCCAAACAACAGGGATACGCATGGGAAGCCGTTATCCGGATCCCCCCCGATGCCCAGCCGACCTATACGGGGAAACTTGCCCGCCACGAATGGCGTGCCTATGCCGCGGTCGATGCCTCGGGCACCGATCCCGCCTCATCCTGGGTGACCTTCAAAGTCTGATCCAGGGAAGAACACAGGGAACCGGATCCGGCGGCCCCGACGTGGGGTGACCTGGGATCCGGTTCCCTTTCATTTTCCCGGGATATTGAAACCTCGCGATCAACAAGCGAACGCCGAGGACTGAAAACCGGGAAACCCGGTCGCAAGTCTACCAGAACATCCGGTCGGTCGCTTTCGGCGGGGACTTCCCCTTCTCCGTGATCTCCTGCTCGTCCACTTTCCAGACCTTCTTTTCCTTGACAAGGACGATCGTGACCCAGGACCATTCCTCCGGATCTTTCGGGCTCTCGGTGAGATTGGCCAGCCCCGGCAAAGTGAAGAATCCCTTCGCCACTATCACGCAACGGTCCCCCGATATCCTCTGTTCGGTCGGGCGGAAACGGAAGGGGGTGGAAAGCTTGAGAAATGGAAGGGAGCGCTCGATGACCTTCCGGTTCTCCCCCGGTTTCTTCGTTCCGCACGCAAGGACCATATCGACGTCCTCGCGGTGGACCGCATCGATGAACATCTGGTAGACCTTTTCGGGAGAATCCCCCTTCGCGGGTTGGGCCAGGGCTGGGCAAAACCCCGCGATCACGGACAAAATCACGATTGCGAGAATGCGTTTCATGGTTCCTCCTCGACAGCGAGCGTTGAAAGACCTGGACAGCATAGCAAAAGTTTGCCTTTCTGCAACACTTCTTTGCGCACGGCTGGAAAATCGTTTCCTCTCCATGGAAACAGGGGAACGGTTTCAACCTGTATTACGCTTCCGGACTTTCGGGAAACGCGGGTCTTGCGAGTCAGACCTACTCCCTGGTTGGCGGGGGCAACCTGATCCCCTACTGACCCCAACGGCCTTCGAAAGTTCAACGGTTCCGGTCCGGGCACCGTTTTATCCTCCAGGAAAAAGACCCCAAGGAGGATGCAGATGTTGCTTGCGAAGATCATGGCAGGAGTGGTCATTCTGATGTGTTGCGTTCCGGTTTCACCGGCCCGGGCTGCGGAGAGGGAAAGCCTTCCTCCCGATGCCGAGACCATCGTCGAATCGGCGAAAAGCGCCGCCTCCGTGATTCCCCAGAGCCGGGAAAGCCGGCTGGAGATCGAGGAGCGCCTCGGGAATGCCTCTTCCAACACACCCTTCGAGGGGAAAACCCCGGCCGCGGATTCGATCCGGACCCTCGCAGGGCTGTTGCGCCCCCAGATGGAGTGGACGGTCAAAAAGTTCGCGTCCTACGTCAACGCCCTCAATCTCGCCCAGAACATCGGAAAGACGCTGGCGGATTACGAACAGTCGGTCGCGCGGTACAAGGGGATCGTGAACTCGATCGGCGTGTCGATCGGATCGGTTTCGGACAACCAGGTGAAGCAGGATCTTCGTTCGACCCTGTCGACCCTCACCGACTGTTTTTCCAAGGCGATCGACAATTTCAAGACCTATTCGATCATGATCTGGAACGACCGGGTTCCCGAATCACAACTCTACCTCAAGAGATACAGGGAAAACATCTCGACCGCAATCCAACAGTGTCTGCGCCTCGAGACCCTCGCGGACACCCTCCCGAACTGAAGGATCACCACAAAGCAGCGACGTAAAGGAAGCCCACGAAGAAAAAGACCCGGGCGTCCTTTTTTAACTCCCGGGTCTTTGTGTCCCTGGTGTCTTGGCGGTGAAATCAGGGTCAGGAGGAGAAGCGCCTCAGGACCTCTTCCCGGCCGAGGAAATCGAGGATCCCCAATAGGTCGGGCCCGTGACAGCTCCCGGTAAGTTTGACACGCACCGGCATGAAAAGGTTCTTGCCGGTCATTCCAACTTTCTTTCCGGCCCGTTTCAGGGCATCGTTGAGAGGAACCCGCTGCCAGTCCGCCCCCGTCAGCTCCTCCCGAACGGCCTGCCAAAGGCTCGCGGCCTTCGGATCGGCCACAAAGGCGCGGGCTTCGTCGTTTTCGGGTTGTCCTCCCTCGATGATCGGCTTCAGGATCGAGGGAGCATCCTTGATCACCGTCAGGGCGTTCAAAAGGAGATTGGCCGCCTTCAGCCGTCCGGTTTCCGTTGCAAGAAGCGGGTTTCCATGGAAGGTTTCCCGCAAAACCGGGTCGAGGATCTCGGCGAGCTTCACGGGACCCAGGCCGCGGATGTGCATTCCGTTGGTCCAGTTGAGCTTCGCATGGTCGAAAACCGCCGGGGATTTGCTGATTCGCTCGAGGGAGAACTTCTCGATCAGCTCGTTCTTCGAGTAGATCTCCTTGTCGATTCCCTCGTTCCAGCCCAGGAGGGCGAGGAAATTGACCATCGCCTCGGGCAGGAAACCGTCCTCGGCATACTGGTTTACCGACGTTGCACCATGTCTCTTGGAAAGCTTCGTCTTGTCGGGGCCGAGGATGAGCGATGCGTGCGCGAAAACCGGAGGCTTGATTCCCAGTGCCTCGTAAAGGATCATCTGCCGGTGGGTGTTCGGAAGGTGCTCCTCGGCACGGATGACGTGCGTTATCTCCATCTGCGAGTCGTCCACGACGACGCAGAAATTGTAGACCGGCATCCCGTTCGATCTCAGGATGATGAAATCGCCCAGCGTATCGCCCATCCATTCGACGGTCCCCCGGACGAGGTCTTCGATCCGGCAGTCTTTCTGAGGGACGCGGACCCGGATCGCGCCTTTCTCACCCCTGGCGAGCCGTGCCTGGACATCGTCGGGCGAGAGGTTTCTGCAGGTTCCGTCGTAGTGGTGGGAGCGGTGCTCGGCCTCCGCCTGCTTGCGCTTCTGCTCCAGCAGCTCCTCCGAGCAGAAACAGTGGTAGGCAGCACCGGATTTGACGAGCCGTTGGGCATATTCCTGGTAGATTGCAGTGCGTTCCGACTGGCGGTAGGGGCCATGCGGTCCGCCCACTCCGGGGCCTTCGTCCCAGTCGAGGCCCAGCCACTTCAGATCGCGAAGGAGGCCCTCTTCGGATTCGGCGGTAGATCGCTCCTGGTCAGTGTCTTCTATCCGAAGGATGAAGCTGCCTCCCCGGTTCTTCGCGAAGAGCCAGTTGAAAAGCGCGGTCCTGGCGCCCCCGACGTGGAGGTGCCCGGTTGGGGATGGAGCGAACCTGACCCTGACTCGAGACGTGGGCGTCAAATTATGTTCCCTCCCATGAAAATCTGTTCGTTGCCGTTCGCGAGTGCGTGACCGCAACGTCCGAATGCGGCAACGGCGATACGTCCTTCTCCCCTGACAATGGCGACCTTGAATCCGCCGCCCAGCCCGGGGTTGATGACGGTGCACTGGCTGAAGATATCCCTCACGGCGTTGCTGACGGAAAACTTTTCGCGAGGGTCTTCCCGGATGACGCTTCTTGCGATCGCGGCG
Source organism: uncultured bacterium (assembly GCA_964428355.1). GTDB lineage: Bacteria > Muiribacteriota > Ozemobacteria > Ozemobacterales > Ozemobacteraceae > CAYRYU01. Next base: position 6,628 of record CAYRYU010000082.1, on the reverse strand, counting down.
ACGATCGTGGCTTCCCTGAGCTTGATCGGGAGCTTTTCGGCGGTGGCCCCGACCTGGGTTATGGCCGCCCGGAACCCGGCGTTGGTGACCTTCTGGAGCCAGTATTCCTCCTGCTCCGCATCCTTGGTCATGGCGAGGTAGATGACGGCACTCTCGGGGGTGAGCTTCTGGTTGGAATGATCTTCGACAAGATCTTTCACGATGTCCTTGTAGGTCACCACTCCGACCAGTTCGTCGTTGTTGTCGACGACGGGGAGCGCTTCGAGTTCGCTGGCGGAAAGGAGCGACGCCGCTTCACGGACATTCTCGTTCGCGTTGATCTTCTTGAACTTCTTGATCATGACGCGGGAGACCTTTTCATCCATGTCGAAATCGTTGATGGTGGCAAGATGGGAGGGAGTCAGAATACCCACGAGTTTCCGGCTCGAGTCGAGAACCAGGACGCATTCGGGCTGTCTGAGGATCATCAGCTCCCTGAGGCCGAAAACCGTTTGGTTCTGGTCGACGGTGACCAGGTTGGGATCAAGGATATCCTTGACGCGCATGCTCATAAAACTGTCCTCCCTGATAGATTACTTGCTAGGTTCCCTGCGTTTTCCCTCGCTCTTCGCCGGCGAAGTCGCATTGATTCGGGAAAAAATCATCCTTCCCGCTGCTGTCTGGAGAATATTCGTTACGGTCGTCATCACCTTCTGCCCGATGTGGTTTCCGCCGTCCTCGACCACGATCATCGTTCCGTCGGTCAGGAAGCCGACTCCCTGGTTCGGTTCCTTGCCGGGTTTGATTATGCTGACTTCGACCTCCTCTCCGCTGAGGAAGATCGGTTTGAGCGAATTCATGAGGTCATTGAGGTTCAGGACCCGTATCTGGTCAAGCTCGGCAACCCGCTTGAGGTTGTAGTCAAGTGTGATCAGGCAGGCGCCCGATGATTTCGCATAATCGACCAGCTTTCCGTCCACCTGATGGACCTTTGGGTTGTCGAACTCGGAAATGACCACCTGGTCTGGGAATTCCTTGTACAACTTGTTGAGGAGGTTCAAGCCCTGCCGGCCTTTCGACCGCTTCATCGGATCGGCGGCGTCTGCCAGGAACTGCATTTCGTTCACGATGAAACGGGGGACCAGCAGCTGTCCTTCGATGAAACCCAGGCGGAAAAGTTCTGCGAAGCGGCCATCGATGATTGCGCTCGTGTCGACCACCTTGGGCGGGACGGCGAGGCTGGAGGGCGAGATCCGGCTCTGGACCGACCGGTAGCGGGAAATGATCCGCATCCCCAGATATCCGAACAGGAGGTTGAAGAAAAGCGGGAATACGAGGTTGAACAGCGGTACCAGTGAGTCGAAATACTTGTTCTCGAAATGGAAGTCTCCCAGACCCCGGTAAAGGATGAAATAGACGGGGATGAAGAACAGGTTGGCGGAAACGAGCCCCGCCACAAGGCCCGCGGTTCCCCATGCCAGGTCGTAGCTGTTGGTGTTTTCGAGCTTCTCTTCCAGCCATCCCTGGAATTCCCGACCAACCATCGAACATATGAGATACCCCAGGCAGCCCAGGAGGGCGGCAAGCTTGATTTCCGGGTTTTCGGTCTCGAGAACGTTTTCATACTGGGACGTGATACCGTATCCCATGGCCACTCCAACTACGGTACCCGTTATAACCAGCAGAAAACGTAAGAATTGAAAAATCATGTAGTCTTTCCCGAGGGGAAAAAGCATACCATGAACCGCATCAATTGGCAAATTTCGTGCCATGCTCAGGAACGCAGTTCCACGAAGGGAAGCTTGTGAAATTCAGCCGAGCCTGTGCACGGGATGGGAACGTGCTTTACGGAATGCCTTGCCCCCGCGGGCACACTGAGTATAGAATTGGCCAGTGCAAGAATTCCCAGGAGGAACCCATGTCATCGCAATGCATCAATCTCACTCCGGATCTGGTCCGGTATATTTCGGAACATTCTGTCCGGGAATCCCGGGAATTGAAGCTCCTGCGCGAGGAAACGAGGAAGATGCCCCGTGGGGGAATGCAGATTTCCCCGATCCAGGGGCAGCTTTTCCGTTTGCTGGTGAAGCTCACGCGGGCCAGGAAAACCCTCGACGTCGGGGTTTTCACCGGCTACAGTTCGCTTGTCGTCGCCCAGGCGCTTCCCGATGACGGGCGGGTCGTTGCCCTCGACATGTCGAAAGAGTTCACCGACATCGCCCTGAAATTCTGGAACATGGCCGGGGTGGCCCACAAAATCAGCCTCAAGCTCGCTCCAGCCCTCGAAACTCTCGCCAACCTCCTGAAGGAAGGCCAGGAAGGGACCTTCGATTTCGCCTTCATCGATGCTGACAAGACCGAATATGAAGAATGCTTCGAGCGTTGCCTCGCCCTGGTAAGACCTGGCGGATTGATCGCCGTCGACAACGTTCTCTGGGGTGGAAGCCTCCTCGACGATCAGGAAAGGGATCCCGAGACCAATGCCATAAGGGCTTTCAATGCTGCGAGGCGGAACGATTCCCGGATCCACCTTTGCATGCTTCCCGTGGGGGACGGCCTGACTCTGGCCGTGAAAAGGGAGTGAGTCCTTCCCCCATCCCGACTTTCCCCAACGATTTCAAGGGGACGGAGTTGATCCTGGTCCGTCACGGTGAAACCCAATGGAACCTGGCGGGCCGGATGCAGGGCCACGGGGACAGCCCCCTAACGGAAGCCGGCCGAACCCAGGCCCGTGGAATCGCCTCCCGGCTCGATCAGGAGGGGCTCACATGCCTGGTTTCGAGCGACCTTGGCCGGGCGATGGAAACCGCCGCGATCATCGGGGAAAGGGTCGGTTTTTCCCCGGCAACTGACCAGGGTCTTCGGGAACGCAACATGGGCTGCTTCCAGGGGCTGGATTTCGACGGGATCCGGCGCGAGTTTCCCGAGGAGAATGCACGCTTCAGGAGTCGTGACCCGGATTTCCGGATTCCCGGCGGCGAGAGTGCGAACGACTTCCTCAACCGTGTGAAACCCTGTCTGGAAGCAATTGCCTCAAGGAACAAGGGAGGAAGGGTCGGGGTCGTGACGCACGGGGGTGTCCTTGACGTCGTCATGAGGATCATCCTGGGGATTCCGCTGAATGTTCCCCGCGCCTTTTCCATATTCAACACTGCCCTTAACTCGATCGTGATAGACGGCACCCTCTGGCGTCTGAACACGTGGGGGGATGTCTGCCACCTTCGGGCGGGGGGCCTGAATCCGACACAGCCCTTTCCACGCGGTCTTTGAACCTGGTCGAAGAGAGGTGAAAATGAATGTTCTGCCCGCGTTGTAGATCGGAATTCCGGGAGGGTTTTACCAGATGCCGGAGTTGTGATTGTGATCTGGTCGAGGAAAAGGACCTTCCCCCCGAGCCAGGATCCGAAGACTATCAGGACCTCCTCCTCGCAGGGGATCCCTCCGAGGATGCTTCCCTGCAGGCTTCGTCGGGTGTGGAAATCCTGGATGGCGTAGTCGTTTTCGAAACCACCGATCCCTTCCTGGTCACGGCGGTTGGAGACCTTCTTTCCGAACAAGGCATCGAATTCTCCGTCGTGAGTGCCGGTTTCGGAAAAGGTCGTCCTTCGGCAATTTTCGGTGCCGGAATTCCCGCCGCGGAAATCCCCACCAGGATACTGGTTTCTCCCGATGACGCCGAGGAAACCCAAGCCCTTCTGGATGACTTCAACAAAGTTTCTTCCCAGGGTAATCCTGTCTATTCCGAGCTTCCGCGGGAGCTGGCGGAGGCGACCGAAGAACCTGGTCCCGATTCCGAGTCAGACCCGGACTTCCCCCCGGATCCGGATACCGAATCCAAGTCCGACGATTACGATGATGACGATGATGACGATGGTGAGGAGGGTGATCCCGATTCCGATACAAGGGATCTCCCGGACATACGGGATGCCCGATTTTGCCCATTCTGCGGGGCAAGATTGAACCCCACACCGGGAGATCTCCTTGAAGGCAAGATCCCCTGCCGTGAATGCGGAAAGAACGTCCAGGTCTGACATCCGGGAATTGACCGTGTTTTGGAACCCTTCTCCTCCGAACTGAACGGGGTGGGCGTTCAAGAAATCGGGAGTCATGATACGGATCCGTTGGATCCGTTATCGTGGCTCCCATCCTTCATCTACACATGGAAGGAGACCGGGGGGAGTCTCAGTGCGCGGGTTGGGGGAGGGTGTCGAGCTTCAGTCCCTTGATGTTCCCAAGGCCGCTCAGTTCGACGGGAACCTTGGTTCCCATTTTCATCTTTTCGAAACTCGCGAAATCCAGGGGCTTCCCTTCGAGTTCCTTGATGTCGTAGGTTTTTCCATCCTTCTGAGACTTCAGGATGACCATGTAGAACTCGGTCCGAGTTCCCTCGCGCTGGTTGCCAATCTGGTTGTCCGCCGTTTTGGAAACTCCGGTCTCGGGCCATTTGACCTCTTCGACCGTCCCGCGGGCTTCCTTCTTTTCGACCTCTTTCCACTCATCCCGGTCGTAGGTGATGTAATCGGCATAGACGGGATCTTTGCGATACTGGGGTTTTTGCACCATCCGGGTCTTTTCCACGTCCTTGTAGACCGGTTGGTCTTCGTAGATCTCCTTGAAACGGCCGTTTCCGAGGTCCTCGACTCCGGTCTTGACCTTCTTGGTCCCGACCTGGACCTGCTCGGTATAGGTCTCCTCGACGCTCTTGTAGCCGGTGAGGACGTCCTTGTACTCCTTGATCTTCTGTTCACGGTTCACTATCCGGGCATCGTTGGGAACCTGGTTCTCCCATGCCTGGTGCTGGACGGTGGTATACTCGTCGATCCCGATCGTACGAACCCACTCCCGGCTCGTCACCTCCATCGACTGTTCGAACGTCATGCATTCGAAGCCCATGAACACGAGCAGCAGAAGGATCAATCCTCCGCACCCGAACTTGAAGCAGCCCGGAACTCCGGCCTGCCCCGATTGAGTGGGCTGGGAATGGCCGTGGGGGGAAACCTTCTCGGGTTGTTGGGGGCGATCCTTGGCGTGGATATCAACTTTCTGGACCGACCGCTGGGTTCCCTCCTCGCGAGGAGCTCCGCAGCCGCTGCATTTTGTGGCATCCGCAGCGCTGCTCACTCCGCAGAAGGCGCAGATCCAGTCGGCTCCACCGAGTGCCTTCTTCTTGCCGGCATCGTCGGAGACAACGGCTCCGTCGTCTTCATAGATGAACTTGACGTTCCCACGGACCGCCCCGCATGCGGAGCATTTCTCCATGGAACCCCGGTTCTTGGTATTGCAGTTCGGACAGATCCAGCTGCCCTCGCGAATTACTTCTTCACCCATCCGATTCACCTCATCAAGGAAATCGGGGCATCCCGAGTCGGTTGCCCCAGGAACCTCCCAAGATTACCAGACTCCACCTCCCGGTTAAAGAAAAATCGAGACCGAAGCAAAGTTTCTGACGAGGATGCCACAGAGTCGCAGAGAGCACAGAGAAAGCTGGGGACTTTCGAAAAGGGGAAACAAACCTGTCCGATTCATCGGCAACCTCTGTGGCTCTGTGTCTCCGTGGCAATCCTATCAGCAAACTTGTGACAGCGTGGGAAAGTCCCAACCTACTGGGGTTTTACCGAATCCTCCGAACTTGCCTGGGGGCGGAAGACCTGGATCCGGCAGTTCTGGGAGTCGAGGACATACAACGAGCCATCGGGGGCGAACCGGGCTTCCCGCGGGAAGGAAAACCTCCCCGGTTGCGTTCCGAAACCGCCCAGGATCTGCTTGATGACGCCGTCCGGCCCGACGATCACGACCCGGTGATTTCCGGTATCCGCGATCGCCAATCTTCCCGCCCCGTCTCCATTTATGCCGAACGGGTATCGGAGCTTGTAGAAAGGCCATTCCTTGTACATCTTCTTGAACTTGAGCGAGGCATCGTAGACCATCACCCTATGGTTTCCATTGTCGGTGAGGTGGATGTCCCCGGCCGGTGAGACGTAGACCCGGACTGGATCCTTGAGCTGTCTCCGGTCGATGCCCGACATGTGATGCATGTGGCCAAGCCGCTTTGAGACCTTCAGGTCCTTTCCGAAGATCTGGAGGCGGTTCCCCTGTACCCGCTGGCGCTGGAGGAAATCGAGGCCCAGTCCACGGATGTACTTTGACCGGGGTTCGGTCACGTATAACTTGCCGTCCTTGTCCATGTCGATTCCGAGGGGGGAATGGAAATAGCCATCCTTCCATCCCTCCTGCCCGAGGACCCACAGGACCTCGCCTTCGAGGGAAACCGCCTTGACCCGGTGATTCCCGGTGTCGCAGACGATGATCGTCTTTGGATCCTTCCAGACGAGCCCCTGGGGAAGGTTGAACCGGTCCATCGGGACTCTGTTGCCTGGCCGGATTCGGGCCTGGCCTCCGTGGTATGCCCGTCCGTTGAGTTCCCGGCGGGGAACCAGTCCGTCGGCGTTGTCGGGCTCCCGGTATGCGTCCGCGGGGTCATGGGGGTAGAGGCTGCCTTCCCACGGCCAGATTCCCCCCATGACGAGCTCGACGGAAAGGGGGGAAGGGCTCCTGGAAGGTCTCGGTCCCGTGGTTTCCGCGGGGGGAGGAGGCTCCTGGAATCCGCTGAACTCCGAATCGGTTCCGGCGGCTTCGGGAGCCACTGTCG
>CAYRYU010000081.1:0-32064 GCA_964428355.1 uncultured bacterium | reverse complement strand
GTCTCGTCTTCCACTCTTCGCTCCCTTCGGTCAAGGATTCGGATTCCGGGTGGGGTTCCCCAAAAGGAACCCGAGCGGAAGATGGATCCGGTCACGCCATGCGTTCTCGTTGTGCTGTGCTCCGGGGAACTCCCGGAAGGAGAACCCGGCCGCGTCGGGATGTCGGTCACGGATGGTCTTTTCGAAAAGCCGCACGAAATCGATCGCTTCGTCGCCTTCCCCCAATCCGATGTCGATCCAGACGCGGAAACGTGACCAGTCTGTCTTCAGGGCGCAAGCCCAACGTATGATCCATCCGTCCGCCCACCAGAAGGAAGGCGACATGACGATCGCTCCGCAAAACGTATCGGGATTCCGGAGAAGAATATAGAGGGAGATCAGCCCCCCCAGCGAGGAACCGCCGACGAAGGAATTCTGCCGGTCGGGAAGGGTGCGGAAGGAGCGGTCGATGAAAGGCTTCAATTCCGAAACGAGCATCGCTCCGTAGAGGAGTCCCTTGCCGCCGCCGTGCTTCGGATCGCGGGTGGGGGTGTATTCATCGTTCCGGACGGGGGTGTTGTCGATCCCGACAACGATCAGGTCCTGGATTCGTCCGGCCGAGGTCAGGGAACCGACGGTTTCGTCGATACCCCAATCGACTCCCAGAAAAGAGCGGGCGGGATCGAAAAGGTTGTTTCCGTCCTGGAGATAGAGAACGGGATACCTTCTCGATGCGGTTTCGGGAGAGTCGTAAGAACTTGGAAGAAGAACCGTGATATCCCTGTCATTCTCGAGAAACCGGGAATGGAATTTCCGGATGACCCGGACATTTCCACTGATCCGGGGCTCTTTTTCCATGGGACCGAGCCTTCCGCCCCCGAAAAGGCCGGACGGGCAAGCAAGGGTGAATAGAAAGAGGAGAACTGTTGCCCACCGATTGCGCCGTGAAGGGGGGGCTTCTTCGCGATTCACGAAAGGATGCGGGGACGAGCCCCACGAGGGGGCGAATGTGCCCGAATCGCCAGGACGAACCGCAGGATGCGGCAGTGTCGGGCCAGGGCCACGGATGGCCCGGCCTTGGCCCGACGGGCGCAGTCCTTGAGGGCACGTCAGCCGGCGGGGCTTTTCAGGGCATGCACAACTTCCCGGAAGCCCGGGCAGGCAACCGGAGCGGCGGGGTCTGGCTGTCCGGGGCGGGTCCCGGTCCATCAGGGCTTGCCGAGAACCGCTTGGTACTTCGAATAGACTTTCTGGGAAGTCCCCGAATCGACCTTGTAAACCTTGATCGGGGTGAAGGAGGGGACGAAATTGGCTTCCATCCACTTCCAGTATTCATCCCGGTCCACGTACATGTCCATACGGTTGGTGGTGTTGGTGAAGGCGCTCCCGGTGTCGTGGGCGAACCAGTAACCGTCGTGGGTTTCACCGTTGGGAAGCTTCAGGCCACGCGTTCCGGGGATGAAATAGACCCCCTTGTATGGCATGACGTTCCGGTTGACCGCCAGGGTGTGGAAAGGAACGACCCAGTACCCCGTTGCCGTGATTCCGAGGCAACCCTGGGGTGCCACGTGGAATCGCTGGTTCGAGACGAAGGAGACGGTGCGCCCGTCGAGGATCACGCCGCTGCCCTCCATGCAAAGGGCGGCGAAATATCGGCCGCTCGTTTCCGCGATCAGGTCACCGGAGGGGGTCCTGATCTCCTTCCGCTCGGTTCCGTTGTAGGAGTGGCCGAAGAGCGGTCCAGAGGTGGGAAAACCCTCTTCCCGGGCCGTGACGTAGAAGGTAGGCTTCATGTCGGTGATTCGCGTGAACTTTGCCAGATCGGGGGGAATATCGATGTCGGGAATGGTTCCCGGTTCTTTTTTGTGCATCCCTTGCGGAAGGGGCCGAGCGGGGTTTCGATCACGGGAGACGGTGGGGAAACTCTTTCCCGCCCTTTTCATGGCTTCGAGCTTTTTCATCTTCTCGATGAGCTTCTGGGCCGCGGGGCTTCCCGTGTCGGTGGGAATCAAGTTCCGGAAGTAGAGGAGCGAATCTCCCTCTATCGTTTCGTCGAGGAAACCCATCGCAACCTCGGCTATGTCGTCATTTCCGCGGAAGATCCCCTGAAGCTGCGTTTCCAGCGCTTCTTCGGAATCGCAAAGGAGTCGAAAACCATCTTCGGAAAAGGCTCCGGAGACAACCTGGGGCTGGGCCGCGATCCGGCTCTGGACGGCAAAAATGTACTCGCCCACCAGGCCCTTGATTCCCGAGGCATCGGCCTGGCCAACGAAGAGCAGGAACATAGCTAAGACGAAAACCGGTTTTCTCATACTCGATACTCCACGATCATGGTCACAAAAACGCCGGGGTCGATTCCCCCACCAATATATTCTACCCCATCCCCTGATTCTGCTGCAACGGATCCCCATGGCCAAAGATCGCGTGCGCATCCGAAGCACCTTGTTTCCCGGAAAGATCACCCCCCCTGCGGAAGACAGCTGGTGTGTTTCAAAGTTCCCCCGGTCAAGCAGCTCTCTGAAAGCCGGGTGGCCCCTTCCCGAGCTGAAGGATGCACTGACTGGAATTGCATGAAAAAACTGGTCGTGTGTCCCGAATTTTTCCCCGGCGCTTGGACTCCATGATTTCCTGGGTTTGGGCGGAGAATCGTGACGATAGATTGAGAGGACGATGATAACGGGAGGAATGGCATGCGCTGGTGGCTGAGGCTTCAAATGGGTTGGGGTTTGTGCGGGCAGGCGATAAACATGTTGATGCTGTCTGCAGCATTGTCTCCGACCATCGGAAAGTATTTTGGTTGCCGGGCCCTCTGGCCCGCCTTGTTGCTTCCTCCGCTGATTTTCTTCATCCTGCTCTCGGTGGGTTATGTCATGGACAAATGGAACTGGATGCAGCGGCAGGACGCACAGAACCGGATGCGGTCCGGAACCTGGCAGGAATTGTTCGAAAGGCTCGACAGGATCGAGAATAGGTTGCCATGACGCCGCTTTTCCCATTTTTCCCCGATCGCTCACTTTTCCGCTCTTTCGCCGATAGTGATAGTGGAAAGGAGGTTGAAGATGGACAGGGAAGAACTGTTTCGGCAGTATGAAGGCCAGGCTTCGGAAAAGGACCTGGTCGTGATCGGGGAGAAGCTTCCAACGATGAAGCGTGGCCGGATCGAGGAAATCTGGGAGAAGGTGGAAACGTTGTGGGCCATGATCAGGGATCCGAAAGCAGCCTGGACGAGCAAGGCGATGGCAATCGGCGCTCTGCTCTACCTCGTTTCCCCATTCGACGCCATTCCCGATCCGATTCCGGTTCTGGGGTTGTCGGACGATGCGACCGTGATCGTTGCCGCCTGCACCGCCCTCGCAAGCCAGCTCAGGATCTACATGAGCGAAAAGGACCGCCTGGAAACGGAGAGAAAACGAGAGGTTGAAGAAGCTGGAAAGCTTGACGCGGAAAGGAAAACCAGGGCGAGAATCCGCCTGATCGCCTCCGCGTTGTGTTTGGTTTCCCTGTGCGCGATCGGTGCCGTCTTGTTTTTCTTCAGGTGATCCTGGATCGGGATTTTTTTAACCGGTATCCTTCAAACGTCACGGACGGGTTTTCCCTCGCCTTTCGTGGCCTCATTTCTCCGGACGGACGGCGGGATTGCCCCCCCCGACCGGCTTCGGGAAGAAAACCGAGAGGATCATTCCCAGGGGAATTTTCGCCGGAAAAGGTAGTCTTTGCCCCCTCCCGCGACCTCCCTGGAAGCGGATCCCACCGCAACCAGACCGAAGGGTGTCGAGCGGACTTCCACCGGGGGAACATCCGGGGAATCATCCAAAACGATTACAACGGACCAACCCTCAACGTGATAGGTCCCGACCCTTGCCTCACCCATGGAATCGGCCACCGTTATCACGCCATCCCTGAATTCACATGTGCAATCGGGGGAACCGGAGGTGGTGGGATGATACGATCCAGCTACGAATACCGGCGCACCGATCCAGCACCAGGAAGCCAGGAGCAACAAAACGACGACTCCAACGATGATCAGGAAGAAACGCCTGTTCATCCCTGGTTTCCACTATAGTCGCTCGGGATTTTCCGGCCGATCAGCGGAAGGGTTTTTTCCGCGTTCAGGTCCGCCACGTCGGACGCCTTCACGTCCTTGGGGAAACTCACCGGGAGCAGGCGCTTCATCCAGCTGAGGTTGATCGCTTTCGCGGGGCACCAGGCATAACAGGCGAGGCATGCTTCGCACTTCCTCGCCCACCCCGGGCCTCTTTCGGGGGAAACCGTGATGTTCCCGGTAGGACAGACCTTGGCGCAGAGGCCGCATTTCGTGCACTTTTCGTCGGCCCGGAACTTTCTTCCGTAATCCCCGACCCGCCTGCAGAAACCTTTGTACAAAGGGGAAGAAAGGAAGGTAATGAAGGCATTTCCATGTGGGATACGAGTTTCACCGCCTTCGCGGATGGTCTTTTCGATCCGGGCCAGGACTGCGGGGACCCGTCCGAACCACTTGTCCCATTCCGTGATGAAAAAACCGCCCGTCAGACGTCCGCCCCGGCCATGGATCCGCTTTTCGAAAAGCTGGAGAGCCCCGCCGGGTTCACCGCCGCACGTTGCCACAGCGTAAACCGGTTTCACGGCGGGAAAGGGCCCGCGAAGGATCAGTTCCCAAACCAGTTTCGGGGGGCCGAAGGCGAAGACCGGAAAGACAAGAACCAACGGCTTTTCGCCCAGATCGACCGGGGCTTTCCGAGTCCATTCGGGGAATGAAATCACGGGCTCGTCACCGAGCCGCCTCGAGAGGTCACGAGCCATGGAAAGGGAGTTTCCGGTTCCACTGAAGCACACGATCATGGTTCTTCTCCTTCGGATCGGTTCGGAAATCAGTCCCTGGAAAGGGTTACCTCGGGTGCGAACTGGCTTCCGGCATAGAGGAAGCGCTCGAAGACCACCATTGTCCCTTCGGGAAAGGGAATCACCTTGACCATCTCCTCTGAAGAGGAGGTGACGTGCCAACATTTGGGAATCACCAGAACGACGGCGTGGCGACGGGCGGATGTAAGAAGGAAACCGGGGGCTCCCAATCGCCAGGAATGGGGGCCGGTCTTTTGGGGAGGCTGGTCTTCCATGTCCACCAGGACGAACTCCGCGTGTCCGGGGGGGAGCGATTCGGCCAGCCTGGCGGTTACCTTGACGCCATTTCCGTTGCTGCAGGCGGGGAGTTTCCGAATCTCGGCCTGGAGTATTCGGCCTCTGGAGTCGATAACCGGGAGGGCAGGAGGCCCAGGGAGGCGGAAACAGCCGACCAGGAAGTCGATCGTCTCAAGGGAATACTGGATGAAGATCAAGCTGGAACTCCAGCTGCCGTCGGCAGACAACACGAAGCATGGAAGCCGCCCGAAATTCCCATGCGTGTAGACCTCGGGTTCGAGAGATGCCAGGCAGACCTCCTGGGCAATTTTCAGCACTGAAGGCATCCAGGGGCGATCAGCCACCGAGGCGAGCAGGCCGGAGAAATCGAACCCCTCGATATAGGTTCGCGCTTCCTCGAGTGAACGGAATCCTCCCTTCGGAAGCAGCGCCCGGGCCTGCTCGAGAGCGTTCGACGCGGCCTTCCCGGATTCCGGGGCTCCGGCAAGGAGGCGATAGAGGACGTAAGTGGCGAATCCGCGAAGGGCGGTTCCTGCGACCGATCCGATTACGGTCCTTAGGACGCGGATGGCGTCCTTCTTTTGCCCACGGAAGAGGTGGAGCCGGACTTTCAGGAGGGACATCACGCCGAAATCCTCATGGATGTTCTGCTGGAAAACCTCATTCAGGTGCCGTTCGGATTCCTCGAGCCGCCCGTTGAAAAGGAGAAGACCGATCATCCTCATCCGGAGGTTCCTGACCTGGGGAGCTTTCCGGAACGTTCTTTCGAGCACTTCGGCTGCCAGGTCCATCCTTCCCGAGCCCTCGTAGGCCTCGCTGAGATGGAATGAGGCATACAATGCCTCCGGCCATCTCTTTTCGATCTCCTTGCCTATCGAGATCGCTTCCTCGTCCTTTTCCTGCATTCCCGCCGCGTATGCCCCAGCCCAGAAGAAATCGGGGTCGTCTGGAAACAGGCTCTGACAGGCCTCGGCTTCCCTTTCGACCCGGGGAAGGTCGCGGTCGAGAAAGAGCGCTTTCACGAGGGCGAGTTTCCGCTCCTCCCTGTCGCTTCTTTTTCCGGCGGAAGACGGGAGCCGGCGGATTTCCTCCCGTATCGCGACGTGTTCCCCGATCGAGCTCAGGCCAAGCGCCAGTGGGAAAACCGCGTCGACGTTTTCCGGATCGAGCGCGAGAACCTTACGGAATCCCTCGATGGCAGTCTGGAGCGCAAATTCCCCGAAGAAGGCCTTTCGCGCTCTTTGCAAAAGCTCTTCGGTCGGCCTCGGGGAATGTGATCCGTCGCGGTTCGGAGAAGGGAGCGTCGGGGGCGGGGGAGCGACCGGCTTCGATTCTGGTTCACCCGAAACTATTGTCTGGACGAATCGTTGGAAAAACCGGGAGATTCCTCCCATCCAGGAGGAGGTCTGGGAGGGGATCGACCGCAAAGCCCGGGAAAGTTCGCTCCCGGAAGGGCGCTTTGCAGGGTCTTTGTCCAGGCAGCGGCCGAGAAGTTCGATCATTGTGGGCGAGATGTGGGGGGAGGAGCCATCGATCGAAGGTGGAGTGCGCGTCAGGATCCCGGCGATCACCTTCCGGGAGTCGTCGTTTTCCTCACCGAAAGGATGCCGAAAGGAAAGAAGCTCGTAGAAGACGATCCCCAGGCTGAAGATATCGGCTGCAACGGTTACGGGGGCTTCTGTCGAAAGCTGCTCCGGGGCTGCATATCGGAGAGTCCCCAGAAATCCGCCTGCGTTCTGGCGCGTGAGGTCCATCCCGCCTTCCCTCTTTACCAGGCCGAAATCAACGATCTTGGTCCTTCCTGCCTGCGTCAGGAGAATATTGGACGGCTTCAGGTCGCGATGGATTATCCCCTCAGCGTGGGCGGCCGCTAGCGCGTCAGCCAGATCGCCGACCAGGTCAGCGACCCGGCGGGGATACTCCGGGTCCTGGAGTGGAGAGACGGTGGAATCACGGAGGAAAAAAGGGAGGGAAGGGTCCGCGTTCAGGTAGCCCGCCGCCTGGAGCTCTGCAAGATCGGATCCCCCGCCGTGGATTGTCCGGACGCGGGTGATGAAGGTCTTGAGCGGCCTGCCTGGGACGAACTCCATCAGGAAAAATGGAAGACCCTCGGTTTCCCCGAAGGAATAGATCCTCACGATTCCGGGGTGGTCTATCCGGGCGATGGCTGCCGCTTCCTGGTGGAACCTTCGCCGGGCGGTCTCCGAGTCAGAGGCGGGGTGCATGACCTTGAGCGCCACGTCGCGTTCGAGGTTCTCGTCACGGCAGCGGAAAACGGCTCCCATCCCGCCTTCCCCGATCTTCTCTATGATCCGGCAGCCAGCGATTTCCATTCCCGCCGCGAGATGCCCGCTCATGAAGAAACCCCTCCCAGAGCCCGCCAGTTCCTGGGCGGGTCTGGAAGATGATAGCTTCCGGACGGATTTTTGTCCATATCCGTTCAGTAATCCGGGGTCATGGGAAGAGGCAGGAAGTATTCCCCGACCCGGCTGCGCCGGGTAATGTCACCCGGCGCAGCCCAGCCGATGCCCATCCGAAAGCCCCGAGGCCGGGCCTCCTGGGAAGGGCATCTTCCAGCGCGGTTTATGGGCCTGGGGAAATCCAATTTGTCAGAGAACCGTCAGGAGCTCCTGGTATTTCGCCATGGGCCAGAGCTCCGCGGCGACGACCTCCTCGGCGGTGTCGACGGCTTCCCGCAAGGTTCGGAGCGCGGCTTCACCCTCCTTCGCGAGAAAACGGGCGGCATCGTGGGGGGGCTTTCCCGTGTGGGCCTTTTCCAGGACGGCTTCCAGCGCAGCAGCGGCTTCCTTCACCCTGACGAAAAGGCTTTCGAACTGCTTAAGCTCCTTCACGAGGAGGGGGAATCCGATTCCGGCTGATTTTGACATCGTCGCGGCCTGTGCGGTCAGCCCGATCTGCTTGGTGAGTGCTGGGATGATCAGGGTCCTGGCCATGTTCATCGCGGTCTTGTATTCGATCTCCTTGGTCTTTATGTAGGTCTCGAGCTTGATTTCGACCTTGGCCTTTATCTCCCTTTCGTTCAGCACCCGTGACTTTTCGAAGAGCTGGATCACGTCGTTTTCGAGGTAGGTTTCCAGTGCCTCGGGAGTGTTCGGGGCGTTCGGCAGGCCGCGCTTCTTTGCCTCCCTGTGCCATTCCTGGGAGTATCCGTTTCCTTCGAAGCGGACGCGGCGCGTCGCTTTGAAAACGTCCTTCAGGACATGAATGGCCTTCTCCTTCACCTCCATCTGGTTGTCGAGAGCCGCCATCTTCTTTTCGATTATGTAGAAACCGTATGTGGCAAGCAGGTTCAGAAGCGTGCATGCCTCGGAGGTGTTCTGGGAGGAGCCGACGGCGCGGAACTCGAACTTGTTGCCGGTGAAGGCGATCGGTGATGTCCGGTTTCGGTCCGAGTAGTCGCGGGCGATGCGGGGAAGGTTCCGGACTCCCATGTTGATGTGCGCCACCGAAGCCTCGGTGATCTTTCCGAGTTCCTGGATCTCGTCGAGTAGTTTCGTCAGGTATTCCCCAAGGTAGATGGACATGATGGCTGGCGGGGCCTCGTTCGCACCGAGGCGGTGATCGTTTCCCGCGTCGGCAACGCATGCCCGGAGCAGCCCTCCGTAGGTGTCGACTCCAAGAAGGACTGCGCCGAGCGTGATGAGAAAGGTGATGTTCTTCAGCGGGGAAGCGGACGGTTCGAGATAGTTGGACCCGGTGTTGTCGCCTACCGACCAGTTCACGTGTTTTCCCGAGCCGTTGACCCCGGCGAATGGCTTCTCGTGAAGGATAGCGACCAGGTCGTGGTTCTGGGCCACGTTCTTCATGATGTCCATCAGCTGGAGGTTGTGATCGATGGCGAGGTTGGCCTCTTCGTAGAGCGGCGCGATCTCGAACTGGTTCGGGGAAACCTCGTTATGCCTGGTCTTGGCCGGAATTCCGCGGCGGTAGAGCTCGTGGTCGAGGTCCTCCATGAACCGGAGCATCTTGCGGTTGATCGAACCGAAGTAATGGTCTTCCATCTGCTGCCCCTTCGCGGGTTTTGCCCCGAAGAGGGTCCGGTTGCAGATTCTCAGATCAGGCCGGGATTCGAACAGCCTCCGTGAAACGACGAAATACTCCTGCTCCGGACCGGCATTTACAACGATTTTCTTTGCCAGCCGGTTTCCAAGCATTCTCTGCAGGCGGATTCCCGCATCGTTGAGTGCCCGCAACGACCTCAGGAACGGGGTCTTCTGGTCAAGAACGGCCCCGGTCCAGGAAAGGAAAACCGAGGGGATGACCAGGGTCCTGGTTTTGCCGGTCTCGAGGAGGAAAGCGGGTGATGTCGGGTCCCAGGCCGTGTAGCCGCGTGCCTCGAAGGTGGAGCGGATTCCGCCCGAAGGGAAGGACGAGGCGTCGGGTTCGGACTGGATGAGCTGCTTGGCGGAGAAGGACTCTATGAGATCTCCTTCTTCGGTATAGTTAATGAACGCGTCGTGCTTTTCGGCGGTTCCACCCCTTTGTGGCTGGAACCAGTGGGTGAAGTGGGTGGCTCCCTGGCTTATCGCCCACTCCTTCATCGCGTGGGCCACGTCCTCGGCGATCGACTCGTCGAGATGGAGTCCCGTTGTTATCACGGATATCAGCTTGTCGTAGACATCCCGGCTGAGCTTTTCCCGCATGACAGCCTTGTTGAAGGTGAGTTCCCCGAAAATTTTCGTGGCCCGTGCCATTCGTTTCTCCTCTTTCGTGAATAGATGTCGTGATAAGAATGTCGAACGGAATTCACCTAATTTTAAGAAAAATTTGAAAAAACGCAATACAAAAATCAAAAAATAGCCATTTTGACGACCACTTTTTCAAGAATTTCAGCAAAAGGTCATCAGAATGTCCCACAAATGTGCGACCTGCTCCCGTGATCCTTCACCGCTGAACCGGGGCAGTGGATGATCAGGAGAAGACGATGGTCCGGTTGCTGTAGACGAGTATCCGGTGCTCGAAATGGAGCTTCACCGCCCTGGCAAGGACCCGCTTCTCGAGCTCTTCGCCCTTCAGCGCGAGGTTCCCGACCGAATCACGGTGTGTGATCCTCTCGACATCCTGCTCGATGATCGGCCCCTCGTCGAGGACGGGGGTGATGTAGTGGCTGGTTGCACCGATGATCTTCACTCCGCGCCGATGGGCGGAATGGTAGGGTTTCGCTCCAGGGAACGCCGGGAGGAACGAGTGGTGGATATTGATGATCCGGTTGGGAAAAAGGTCGATCAGGAATGGTGAAATGACCTGCATGTATCGGGCAAGGACGACGAAATCGATGCGCTTCTCGGCCAGGAGCGCGGAAACGGCCTTCTCCTGCTCTGCCCGCGAATCGGCTTTGACCGGAAAACAGCGGAACTCGACACCGAAACGGCGTGCAACCGGCTCGAGGGTCTCATGATTCCCGATGACCAGGGGAACATCGACCTTCCAGTCGGATGATTCCGAGCGTGCAAGAAGGTCATAAAGACAGTGCGGCTTCGTCGAGACGAAGATGGCCATCCGCGGCCTCTGATCAGAGAAGAAAAGGTTCCATTCCATTCCGAAGGTAGATGCGATCGCCTTTCCGAAGACTGTCCCGATCGTTTCCCTGGGGATGGCGAAATCAGCCAGTTCCCACTCCAGGCGCATGAAGAAAACTTTCTCGTCGGGATCGACGTGCTGATCGAGATAGACTATGTTTCCCTTGTTCGTGGTGATGAAGTTCGTCACCGCTGCGATGATTCCCTTTTGATCTGGGCAATGGATGAGAAGTGTTGCGGTTGGTGACGAAAGGTGCTCAGTCGACATGATTGCTCCCGGAAAAATACCGGCGGAATTGGCTGCTCAAGGCGTGTCTCCGGAGACCGAGCCGCTTTCGTCGGTTTCGGTAACGCGGGTGAAGGTCACCCAGCGGGATATGTTGATCTGGAAGATGGGATCGGTCCGCTTCAAGACCGGGTCATACCGGAGCAGGCTCTCCCCCGCCCTCGACCAGCGGTTGGTATCAAGGAGATCGACCGCGAGGCTTCCCTTCAGCTTCACCGGGACAAGGGGCTTTACCATGCCGTTGAGACTGTCGTTGATGGCGAAAAGGGAGGCCTCGATCTCCTCCCTGGTGTTTATCTCGATCATCCCCGAACGGGCGTAGAGAACCGCTATGTCGTTGGGAGCGATCTTTCTCAGGCCCGACAGGATGCGGAAACCGTCGGCGATGATGACTCCCTGGCCACAGATCTCCAGGGGCTGCCCGCCGGCCTCGCCCAGCTCGACATACCCGTTCACGGTCACGATTCCACGCAGGTTGAGCCGGTTCCTCGCCTTGTCGATGTAACCGAACTTCTCGAGTTCCTGGGGCGCATTCAGGCGACGTGCCCACAGATTGACATGGCGGAACGGGCGGAATCCGTCCTTCCCCGTGACGGTGATGTCGGAAAGCTCGCCTTGAAGTTGGAAAAATCGGGGTTTCTGGAAACATGCGTTGATCGGGGTCGTTCCGCCGTCCTGGCCGCCCTGGAAAAGGAAATCCGAACTGAAGCGGGAGAGCAGGGAAGGTTGCCCTGGGGTTCTCTTCGCCTCGAGCTGCTGAAGGCCGCTGAGGAAACTCCGGGTCCGTTCCTCCGGGGGCGGAGGGTTGGGCATCGGAACGCACACCAGGTGCTTCCCCGGGTTCTTCAGGTCTTCGATAGCCTGGGGAACCACTCCCGATACCTTGGACGCGTCGAGATAGAAATGGACGAAATACATGAACCGCTGGCGCAGGGCTCCTTCGAAGATACCTTTCGCGTTCTCGGGAGTGGCTGCGAAGGTGGGCTCCCGGGAAAGAAGTTCCAGGCCCGGGTCGAGGTTGGCTTCCGCCCCGGAAAGGGAAGTCAGCAAAGCGTTCTTGGCCCGGAGCTCCTGGCCCGAAAGCTCTCCCTGAACGTATTTTGAGGGATCCTTGACCAGGGGTTCGAACTGAGCGAGGAAGACCCCCTCCATGCCCTGGATCGCCTCCCGGGAAGGGGCGAGTTCGGGGAAGAGTTTCAGGCACTCGTCGAGGTTGATGCGTAGTATCTCTTTTTGCGGGAAACGCGGAATCATCGCTTGGAACTTCTCGTTGACGTTCAGGAATGCGTAATTCCCTTTGGGTGATTCATTCGGGGCGCCGCTGGAAGGACCTTCGGGATTGGTCGTCCCCCCGATGAAAACCTTTCCCCGGTTTGGAGCGGGGAGCCCATCCTGGTCCAGGGTGATCCTGACAGAGGCATTGTTGAGGCTCGTTCCGGAATCGCGGCGGAACTCGGCGAGACCCTTCCTGACAAAAAGCGCGTAGTCCAATAGGAAGTTCTGGACATAGGAGTCGCGGGCACTGGAATTGTCGGCAGGAGAAACGACCGAGACGATCTTGAAGTCATGATGCCTGGAAATCGTACAGGCGATGGGGGAAGCCTTCCCGTTCCGCCGCAAGCTGGTCGAAACGGTCAGTTCGATGGTACCAACCCCTTCCCGTGAAAAGTAGCGGTTGCCTCTGCTGTCCTCACCCCTGAAGTCGATATGCCGGGCGGAAGCCTTTATCACGGGCTCGAAATCCGAACGGATTATCGCGAGCTTCGCTTGCTCCTCGGTCATGGGAACCGGGATCGAGAGGTCGGAGTTCCGACGATCGAGGAACCAGGAGAACATCTCGGGGCTGACCTCGGCCTTCGCCGTCCCGTTCAAAAGGCGCATGAAAGCTTCATCGATCGCCGACTCGCTGGTCTGCCGGACGGTTTCGCTGATCTCGAACCGGAACGCCATCGCCTGCGCATGGCGGGCCAATCGGTGGAATGCTACGGCCAGGGTCCCCAGTACGATGAGGACCAGGATCGCCAGATACTCGACTACGCCCCGCTTCGATCTCACCATGACATCATATCATCGCCGGGTCTCGGCCGCAAAACAACGGCGGGTGGCAAATCAGATGACCGCCGGAAGAATGCGGCGGAATTGAAAAGCCGACCGGGCACGATTTCGGGGGGGGAAGGGGGGGGCCCGGTCGGCGAAACGGAAAGAAGGATGGAAATCCTGCTCAGTTATCTCTGCTGGCGATACTTGATCCGGTCGAAAATCTTGTCTGCTGTTATGTTGGGTTTTTGGGGCGGGACGACGTTGTCCCCGAACCAGTTGAGCCAGCCCCAATATTTGATATTCTCCTTGTACTGGGAGTATTTCCTCGCGTAATCGTAGGAGGCATCACCCGCACCGGCCCGGAAAGTAGCCTCGTCGACCTTGAGACCACGTTTCTCGGCTTCGGCCTGGATCGCCTCCTTGTTCTGCTTGTAGAAATCTCCGGCGGAATCGCGGTAGGCGTCCATGACGTTGTCCATGTTGGAAACGTTGTCGAACAGTTCGGCCGCCGCCTTGATCGGAAGAGTCGGAATCATCGCTGGTCCCTTGATTCCCATTTTGACCGCTTCATATGTCGACTTGACTTCGTCTTCCTTTCCGATCGCCTTGCCTCCGAGGGTTATTGCCGTTCCGGTTATCAGATCGGTGGGCGTCTTGCCTTTCCACCCGTCCTTCGCCGCCTTGATTCCCTTTTCGATGGTCTTGACCGTTCCCGCGGCCGTTACCGCGGGATCCTGGACCTTGGGTGTGCCGATCGACTTGCCGGAGACATCGGTCGCAGGTTTCTGGCTTTCGGAGTATCCTGGGGAACCTTCGGTTCCCGAAGAACCGGTTGAACCGGAGGTGGAAACCTGTGTTGATTCAGTCTGGGCGAAAGGGTCGTCGGCGGTTGCGGAGGTGTCCTCCGTGTCCTGTGACATCGAGGACGAGGAATTCGATGAATTTCCCGAGGTCGAGAGATCCTGGATGATCTCGTTGGCTTTTCCCATCGCTCCTTCGGTGGTCTTCGGGGATGAGTTTCCCCTGGCGGATCCATCCTCATAGTATCCGTCGTCGCCGGAATAGCTTTCGCTCTCTCCCTGGTAACCGGTGGTGGAATCATACCCGTTGGTCTTTTCGCCGTCCCTTTCGTAACCGTCATTCCCCACCGTGGTCTGGGGGCCTTCGAAGGTGAAATCCCCCTCGTTCTGTGATGAACCGCCCTGGTCCTGTTCGTAATCCCCTTCGTCCGAAGTGTATGCCTCTTCATTCGAAGAGGATGATCCTTCGTCGTCCTGTGCCAGGACGGGGGATTGCGCCACGCAAAGGAAGAATCCGAGAAAGAGGATTCCCATCGTCAGGAAGCAGGGTTTTCCCAGATATGCAATGTCCTTCATGTTCTTTCCTCCCTGGAAAATCCGGATTTGCCGGCTTTCGGCCGTCCCTCTTCACATATCTTATCAGTTCCCGCGGAAAAACGTTTCATTTTCGAAAGAAAACCACAAAAAAGACCCCACCCGAAGGTGGGGTCTTCAGACGGTTCGAAACGAATTACCTGGACTTGAGTTCCTGCACGAGGCCCGAGACCGTGTCGAGTAGGGAGCGGTTGAGGTTGCCCTCTGAGTGGAGCCGGAAGTTGAGCTTGCTGATGAGATCCGCGGAGACTTCGCGGTTATTGGCGTTTGCGGTGCTGACAAAACCGTAAAGGGAGGATGTGTCGCCATTTTCCACGTCGTCGACGATGTTGGAATTGGATTTCTTGTAATAGTCCTGGACCATCTCGTCATACATGGAGTCTTTCGCCCATGCCAGCTGGCTGTAATTGGAAGAGAAGCTGTAGGACGAGGTCGGAAAGTAGACTGCAAGTCCGAACGCGTTGGCCATGGAGCTTTCGACATTTCCGTTGGCGATGATGGCAACCTTGAGAGCGGCTTCGAGAGCCTTGGCGACCTTCTGGAAATCCTGGTCCTCGATGCTGCCCTTCAGGAGCTGGACGAGGTGGAGGAAATCCTTGTTCTCGGAATAGTAGAACTCCTGGACCTTGTCGAGGGCGGTCTTGAATTGAGGGGCGAATTTCCCCGCGATCGCGACCTTGGCAAACCCGTCGAGAGCGGCGCGAAGCGCATCGAGCTTCGAACAGTCGATTGCAGACTGGGTCGAAGCTTCGGAACCTTGGGAACCGCCGTTGTATGAAGCACAGTAGGCCTTGACCAGGTGCTTGCAGAAGTCGGCCGGGGTCATGCCCTTCTTCAGGCCCGCCAGCATCTCGTCGTAGGGATACCCGTCACCCGGCTCGGTCTCTTCGGAAGCCAGAACGAAATCGCAGCTCGCGCGCACTTCGTAAGCCACCTCGATCATCTGCATCAGACATGCATCCATCGCGAAGATGTCGAGATTGTGACCGATGATCCCCTTGATCTCCTTCATTGCGGTTCCAAGCTGGGCCGTGGTGATGTGGTTCCCCGTGGAGTCGTCATAGGAGATGCCCTTGAGGGTGGCGGCTTTGGCTTTGTCCCAGCCCGAGCCGTGGTTCCAGACGATGAGTGCGTAGTGCTTGGCCGGGTATGCCGCGACCATGTCCTTCACGAACTTGACCATGACCTTGTAGTCGCCCATGTCGAGCTCGCCCATGTCCTTGAGCTTCTTGATCTTGCCTTTCTCGATGTAGTTGAGGGTGGCGGGGCCATTCTCGCGATCGATCAGGGAGATGATGTTCAGAAAATCGTTGCTTCCGACCTTGGCCATCTCGTTCTGGTCGTCGACGCCGCAGGAATCCAGGTTGTTGTCCGCATTCAGGAATACCATCCAGGTCCATTCCTTCTGGGCGGCGTAGGAGGGTATCGAAATCAGGGAAGCGATCAGGACGAGACCGAACAGACAACACAGCCTTTTCATTGGATTCTCCTTACTCTTGTATCGAACCGGCTTATCGTGGGGCTCGCACCCACCTGAAAGGGTTACTCAACCCATACTTTCATCAGTATATCCTCGGGGGACCCGGGCATCAAGAGAAACAGCCCCGATATCGGCCCCTGGATCAATTTGGAGCGGTTTCCGGATCGGAACCCGGGTCCAGGCATTTCAAGCCTTCCCGGAGGGCGAAATCCGCATAAATCAGGTAACTGTACTCGAGCCCAAAAGAATGCTATATTTCCCTTTCGCCAGTTTAACCCATGGTTTTCCCCGGTCCGCTTCCGGGAATCGCCCCGAGGAGAAAAAACAGAATATGTGCCGCTTCCGGTCTTCGATTACAGTTACAGCCGTCATCCTTCTCTCCCTGCTTCTTTTTCACGGTTGCTCCAACCGGGAGTTGCCTGATTCCGGTATCGGCTCCGTGCTGGATTTGGAAGGGACGTCGGGGAATGCCCAGGTCGCGTTCAAAGTCCTTCTACCCGATTCGGGGAAAAGATCCCAGGGGAAATCCGCCGTCATCAGAGCTGATCTCTCAGACCGACCGCGGGTTACCTTCCGTCTCATCGTTCTTCGCCCCGGAAATGTGGGCGACACACTTCTGACCTTGTCCCGGACCGTTCTCGCCGACGAGGGGGGAACCGCCCAGGCCGGCTTTTCCGATGTCCCGTGCCGGCCTGTGATCGGTGAGATCCTGATCGAAGGCGGAAACATCGGTGGGTATTCCCAATTCCAGGGAGGCGGCGTTCTGGAAATCGGTGACAATCTTCTCGACCTGGCACCGGTCGGCTCGAATCTAGCTCCAGACCTGAAAGCCGGAATACTAATGGCCGTGGCGGCGTTCCCTGGCCTCCTCGAGGTGATCGACAAATTCTCCGGTTCCAAACTCGAAGCGGCTTTGGCCGAAGTCAGCCCTTTGGCTGGAAATCCTCAGGAGCAGGTTCTGGGCGCTTTCCTGCGGCAACTCGGAACCGCTGTCCCAGGCGCGAGACTCGTTTTGGATGCTGACCCCGCGTTTCTTGGCTGCACTGGAGGGACCGGCACCTGGAGGAAATCCGCCGGGGACCTGTTCACTTCGGGGGCTTTGGGTGATTCCGATCCCGCCGCTTTCCGGCCCGATCGGATTTTCCTCCCGGGAGCTGACGGCCGGGGACTGGCCGGTTGGAAAAACACCGGGGAAACTCTCTACGTCATTGCCAGCCACGCTCTGGATACCGGGACGGTTGCTGCGAGGTTACTCCATTATGGCCGGGTCTCGTGCCTGTGCATCATGCCGGGGGGGATCCTGGTCGGGGGTTTCAGTTCCCTCCACAATTGCCCGGTTCTTTTCAAATGGCCGGGAACAGCAGACGGAAACACCCCTGGACCGAAAAAAGCGGCCGCAGGACTCAGTTGGACCATCCCGTTCGACGCGTTCCCGGCTTCCGGTGCGAATATCCCCAACGTCGAATTCCTCCGGGTTCTCGGACCCGACCGGGCGGTTTGCGGAATCCGAAACCCCGCATCCGGAAGCCTCAGTTTGTTCTCCATAGACCCGCAAGTCGGGACCTACAAGGCCCTGATCTCATCGGTTTCCCTTTCGCTCGCTGTCGTCACGGGAAGCGGAGCGGCCGACCTGAACTGGGACACCGTCGGCGGTGCCTTGGGATACACGGTCATGTGGGCGACGTCCTCCGCCATGACATCGTCGGGGTCTTTTTCTCTGCAGGTTGCCTCCCCGCCCTGCCGTCTGGCCGGACTGAAGAACGGAATCCCGCACTTTTTCCGCGTTCGGGCCGAAGGCCTGACCCCGCCCGTTGTTTCCCCGATCGTGAAAGCGATTCCCATGCCCCCCAATTTTCCTCCGAAGGGCGAACTGATGGGCCCGACGGAAGTCCTTTCCGGGGCAACCTTCTCGGTTTCGGTTTTCGCTTCGGATCCCGATGGGGATTTTGTGTCAGTGACCTGGGGGCAGACATCCGGAACCCGCCTTTCGGAAAGCGCCACACAGGCTTTCTTCCTGGCTCCGATGGATGCGGCGTCGGTGACGGTCACCTGCCGGCTTTCGGACCCGTATGGAGTTGAAACCCAGCTCCAGAAGAACATTGCCGTCGCTTCGTGGGTGGAAGCCGGCACATCACCCATTCTGAAAGCCGTCGTGGCTTCCGGAGGCGAAGTCACGGACCCCACGACGGGGCTGGTTTTCCATTTTCCCGACGGGGCATCCTGTACCATCGAGGTAACCAGGCTTTCAGAATACCCTGACCCGGGAATCGACGCAGGGGAAGGGTTTCTCGTGAGGACCGACTGTTCGGCCCCTATGGCGATCCGCATGCCCTCTGTTTCGGAAGCGGGGGAGAACCGCCTGATGGTCTACGGTCCCCCCTTCAACCACAACAACTGCGATATTGGCTGGAACCCGATTCCGCCATTCAGGAAGGATCCGGCCGGGCAACTCGTCGAGTTGCCGATCCCTTCCCCCTCCGTTGTCGCGAGGGTCCGTGCCCGCCTCGGGAGAACCATGGCAAGGGGAAAGGGGGACGGGCTGAGTAATCGTGAATTGAACATCCTCAGAAAAGGAGTCGCCCAGGCTGCGCTCGAAGAAAGACAACTCCGGCAGAGGGTTCACGCGGCGATCAATGCCGTTCTGGCCGAGCTTCCCGGCGATCTCAGGGCGATCGCGAGCTCCACGATCGCCGACATCGGGGGGTTGCCGGAAGTCTATCTCGATGTCGTCAACGGGGAGACGCGTGGTTCATCCTATGTGGCTTTCGGGGGTCATGGCCTGTTTGGTTACACGTTCTTCTACACCACTTCAGGATTCTTCAGCTTCTCGCGGGGAAGGGATGACCAGCCCCCTTCGACGGAGGTGCCTGCCAGAACAGTGATCCACGAGGTCGGACATTGCCTCAACCATCTTCTGACCGGGAACAACTTCATCCCGATCATGAACGCCGCGCTCGAAGATCACGGTCTGGGGATCGAGTTCCCTCCGCGCAAGACGATCACCGACGAGTACGCCTACTACTTCGAATACCTGATGACCGGCCTGATCGGGGACCGTACCCAGACCGATCCGAGGGTGATCAGGCCCAACATCGAGAACGGTAAAGCCCACCCCTCCAACTTCACCACGAGGTCCAGTCCCAGGAAAATGGATTATCCCAGCGTCGAAGGGTTCGGATGCGGTTTGATGGCCTCGATCCAGCATGGCGGCCCCGTGGGGATGGACGCTTTTGGTTCAGCCACACCGCTGCTCGGGCCTCTCGAGGAAAGGGAACAGAGATACTACGTTTTTTCCTCGGGAGCTTCCACCATCGATCAGCTGTTGACCTGGTATCTGGGCCGCTTCGGCCGCACCGCTCCCGATGAGACCCTGGCAATGCTGATGGAACGAATGGGGTGGAGTTACGAGGTGACGGGGAAAGTCTCGGGCCAGGGTGGAGAGCTTCTTCCGGGGTTCAACGTCAGACCCTTTATCGTGGCGACTGGAACGGTTCTGGCCGATTTCCCCTTCGTCCCGACGAACGCTTTCGGAAGCTTCCTCATTCCCCGCTGCTTCCCCGGCTCCTTCACGTTGGAAATTATGACCGAGACGGCTCTGGGGAAATCCGTCGCCACCTTTCCGGGTTTGATCGATTCCAGGCTTCCCACGAACGAGAAGGCTACCCTCCTGCCGCTCATCTGGCCCGGGCCAGGGATCGGAGCCGTCACGCCCTCGGACCTTCCGTATTGCGCGAGATTCACGATCTCCGGAAGCGGGTTCTCACCCGACTCCTGCCAGGTGTTTTTCCAGTCACCCTCGGGTGATCTTGCCGGAGTCGCCGTTCAGTCCGTCTCTGCCAACAGTATCGAATGCGTCAGGGCCGGGAACGACAACATCACGGCAACATCCGGCTGGATTTTCGTCAAAAACTCGCAGACCTCCGGCGGGTTGTTCTCCAACCGGTTTCCGGTCACGATCGAACCGGGAATCCGCAGCGTGGGCGGGAGCGCCACCCCCTGGCCTCCGCAGCAGGAAACGACGACTTTCCGGTTCATCCCCGGCGGGCCGGGTTACGTCGGTGGGGATTTCATGACCGAGGCGACGGGAACGATCTCAGCCGGGACCCTTCGCACCTGGAGCCGGACCGGTATCGAACTGGTTTTTCCTGCCGGCGGAGGAGGGATGACCCTCAGCGTGACCAGCGCTTTGGGCGCGACCAGCGATTCCTGGAAGGGAGAAGCCGTCAACATGGGAAGCTTCATGGGAAAGGTCGATACCATCAGCGGAACCGGCATTCCCGATTCGCTGACCATCGAAACCATATCCGGTGACGCCTCGGGATTGAAGATCGTTGGCACCGGAACGGTCGGCCCTTCCCTCGACAAGGTCGAGATAACCCTTTCCTGCACCGGTCTCGGACCCGATCCATTCCATTCGTCCGCGGAGATGACCGTGATCAAGCACCACACTCCACAGAATTCGACGGAATCGAAGACCTACTCGTTCACGGTTTCAAGGATCGATAATGCCGACTACGGAGGGGGAAACATCAGGAGTTTTGTGGTCTTCAAGGATTCCGCGGGCGCCGAGATGACCATCTTCGCGAACGGCTCGATCTACTCGTTCTACCCTTGAACCGGTCTTGGGAAGAGTCGTCCGATCCTGCGTTTTGGAACCCGCGCGGACTGAAGTCCGCGGCTACGGGGCTTTCCCGGAAACCCGTTTCCATTCTGGGGTCATCGATAGGCTTTTTATTGCCGGGAAAGTCCGGCTTTCCGTTATTCTCGCTCTCTTTATCCTCGTCGTCGCGGTGGGGTTTGGGGTATTCTGGTTCGCTCCGGTCGATTGGGGGAACTATCTGGGAACGGATCGAAAGAACGTCATTGCGCGTCTGGACGAGTTCGACGGGCCGGTCAGGCTTCGTCTGGAGCCGCTTTTCCTGCGTGCCGGGGCGGTCTACCCTCCTGCCAGGATAGGCCTGGTCGGGTTGAAAACGGAGAAACGCCTCGAACTCTACGCCCCATCGGGAAGCGGAACCTGGTCGTTCATCAAGGAGTATCCGATCCTGGCTGCAAGCGGGAAGATCGGCCCCAAACTCCGGGAGGGTGATCTCCAGGTTCCCGAAGGAGTGTATGGGGTCGATTTTCTCAACCCCAACAGTCGCTTCCATCTTTCGATAAGGGTTTCATACCCCAACGCATTCGACCGGCTCCAGGCCGGCCGCGAGGGCCGGAAAAACCTCGGCGGGGACATCATGATCCACGGGAAGAACGTATCGATCGGTTGCATTGCCGTCGGGGACGAAGCCGCCGAGGAGTTATTCGTTCTCGCGGCCCGGACCGGTAGGGAGAACGTCAAGGTGATCATCTCTCCGGTCGATTTCCGTATCCGCGAACTTCCCGCCCTGGAAACCCCTCTCCCGGGTTGGACTTCAGAACTCTACGCCCAAATCCGCCGCGAACTCAGCTTTTTCCCAAAATAGGGGGACACACGACCGGTTTTCGGAGAAAACCGGTCGTGTGTCCCCCCCTTTTTATTTGATCACACCGTTCTGGTTGGCACCGGTGAAGTTGGCGCCATCGATTTTGGCCCCGGTCAGTTTCGCCTTGTAGAGGTTGGCGCCGGCAAAGTTCGCCCCGGTCAGGTCGGCGCCGGAGAAGTCGGCATTGGCCAGATTCGCATTGGCCAGGTTCGCCCCGATGAGGTTCGATTTCGTGAATTTGCACGACACGAGTTTCGCCCCTACGAAATTGATGTAACTGAGATCGCATTCGGAAAACGTGCAGTTGGCCAAGAGGGCATTGTTGAAGTTTGCCGTTGCGAAGTTTTCTTTGGAAAAGGTGGTTTGATAGTGGTAGAGGTGAATTTCATGACACTTCATGAGCAACGAATTCAAGGTGGAATTTACCCCCGGAATCCCCGAAACCGATTGAACGCCCAAAAACAGTACCGCGACAATTGCCAGGCAAAGCAGGACTCTTGATTTCATCGAATTCTCCCGTTTCAAAAAGTGTAACCTGTGAGCGAGCAATTCTATCATATCAGCCCGGGGAAAAAGACATTTTCGGAGATTTCGACCCTTATTCCCAGCAGGTTTCCAGGGTCCAAAATCGCGGTTTAAGCATTTTTCCACGGGCTGAAAAGAAAGACTCAGAAAAGGAGGGAGGCAGTATCTTTTCCGCAGGAAAAAATACTGCCTCCCTCTTTTTCTGCCGATCAGTTACCTGGGGATTCTCTTCACCGGGAATTCTCACGGCGATTTTTCGCCCGGTTGCCGATTCCATGGCGGGCGGAAGGAAAGGTCCTTGCAGAAAGCGGTTCGGAGGCAGAAACAACCGGTTTTCGGGATTTCGAAACCGGCCATCCTGGCCGGAGTATTCGTATTTCTCATGACCTTCGCCGTCTGGGCCGACCTGTCCCGGACTCCCCAGATCGAAAGGACCGAACTGAGCATGACCTCTCCCTTCGGCCCGTTCAGGGAAAGATCTGACCAGCGGTTCATCTACAACCACCGCAACGCCCACACCGTGACCGAGTTCGAGTACCGTCACGTGATTTTCAAGGACTATTACGGCCTGGCCCCGAAGCAGGACATGGTCTTTCAGGCATCGCTGGAGGGCCGGAACCTCGGCGCCCCGATGACCTTCAAGGTCGGCCGGGTCTGGGCGGGAAACGAACGGTTTCTTCCCCTCGACGGGGGAGCCTGGAACTACATCTGGGGGAAGCGGCTCTCTACCACCCTCAACATCGGGGCGGTCCCCCGGATCGAGCAGCACCCGGGAACCCGTCATCCGTCCTTCTTCGAAGGCCGGGCCCATTACCGGTTCAACGAGCAGGCCTTTTTCGCCCTCCAGGCCAACCAGGAGGCCTCGACCAAATACTCATCCTTTCTGCTCGGCTACAACATCGAATCCCTCAAGCTGCTCGGGGAATTCGCCTCAACGGGGGCTACCGAATCATGGCGTCTCGGGTTGCAGTATTTCGACGGATACCGGTGCGATCTGACTTCCGACTACCGGGTCCAGATGAACAACGGGAACAACGTGGCGATCATGCGCAATCTCGTTGCCCTCGATGTCGACAAGTGCTACCTGGAAGGGGGTGTCGGGGGTAGATATCCCTTCGGCGACGATCCGACGCCCAAGAGCATGTTCTACGAGGGCAGCGTCACCTGGGGAAGTCCTCGCAAAGGGAAGGACTCGCTCACCATGGGTTATATCTACGAAACCTCTCCTGCTTCGACATCCCAGACGGTTTCAGGCCACGCCGAGCGCGCCGTCTCGAAGAACACCACCCTGGGGATCACGGTCACCACGACCAGTTTCGACACCGGCAGAAGATCGATCCAGAACCTGGAAGGCTCCCTTCGACGCCGGGTCGACTGGGGCTATTACGAGGCCCGTTTCGGAGCGATCACGGGTGGCCAGGACGACTCCCTCCAGCGGGAGGTGGGCATCCGCGCCGGGTACGAATACTGAGCCCGAGACATTTCAGGGGGTGGTGGAAACCGGGAACTCCAGTCGGGCCGCCCATTCCGTCCAGCCACCGTCATACCACCTCACCTTCCGGTATCCGAGAAGGTGCTTCAGGATGAAGTATGCCTGGCTGGCCTGGTGACCGGTGCGGCAGTGAACGATGATCTCCTTTTCCTTGTCGGGGAACTTCGCACCGTAGGCTGCGGCAAGCTGGTCGAGGGGAAGGAGTGATAACCGGTCGGTCCTTCCATCGAGATCGGTAGTATAGGGCCTGTTGATCGCCCCGGGGATATGTCCGCCTCGGGCTTCCTCGACCTTCTTCCCAAGATAGGCCTCTTCGGGTCTGACATCGAGAATGCAGCCGACACAGCTCTTCACAGTTTGCAGGACCTCGCCCCCTCCGATGGTGAAGGGGTCGAGGACGGAAGAATCGGGATACGCCGATGGGGCGATCCTGGGAAGCACGTTGTCGGCCCTTCTCTTTTCTCCGGTCCATCGCTTGAATCCGCCATCGAGGACGGCATAGCGGTCATGGCCGATCCGCTCGAGAGCCAACCCCACGAGGGTTGCGTCATGGAGCTTTTCACCGTGGACCAGGACGACGAAATCGCGCGGGGCCAACCCCAGCGAAGAAAAATGCCGGACCAGGAGCCCCCCCGGAAGGAGCATCGAGGGGACTCCGCCGACCATTCCCCGGAGGTTGTCGGGTTGCAGGGACAGGGCTCCCGGAATGTGGCTCGAATTGTATTCGGGCTGCGGACGGGTATCGATGATCTTCAGAAGCGGGTTACCGAGGTTTGCCTCGACCCAGGCGGGGTCAATCAGTCCAGGAAGTTTTCCCACCACCCCGGAAGGGGGGAAATCCGTGATCGGGGCTTGGGAAGGGGGAGTGCCCTGGAGAAACCAGGAGCGCCATGCCCGGATCCTCTCCCTTTCAGTCGCCGGAACGAGCTCCCCACGTAGGGAAACGGGCTTCAGGCAGCGTTCCATGAATCCTTCCAGACCGTCGGTCAGGAGGAAAACGTTCGTGAGTCCTTCGCGCCGAAGCGCATCGCAAGCCTGGGCGGGGTGGGTCATCCCGTTCGAGTAGAAGACGACCGTCTCCCTGCCGCGGAAACTCGGGATAGCGCCCGCCAGATCGGGCAGGGGGATATTCTGTGCCCCCCTGATGTGAAAAGCCGAGAATTCCACGGGTGGACGGACGTCGACCAGCATCAGTCCCTGGTCTCCCGACATCAGGCGGTCGGCGAGCTCCTCAGGTTCGACGTGGTCCTTCCCCTGGTCGATTTCTGAAAGAAGTGTTGCGGCAGGTACCGCGGGTTCGGGCACCACTGTCGGGGCCCCGGTGGATGCGGTGAGGGGAGTCGGGGAACCGATCCGGGAGGGGGTGGGAAGGTTGAAGAGGCTCAGAGCTCCCGTTATGAGGATGATCGAGAAGGCCCAGAGGAAGTTGCGGCGTTTCACCAGATCACCCGTGCCGTTGTATTCTTCGATCAGTTCTGCGGCCCAGAAAGAGGCGATTCCGCCCATCGTGAAAAGCATTATGAAGATATTGCGACCCATTCCAAGGGTGTCGTAGATCGTCACGACCCCCTGGGACCCGTTAACCATGAAATCCTTCAACGACGGATAGGCGAAGTTGAAAACGAAGCTGCCGATTCCCGCGCCCAGGAGGAAAACGAGCGCGTCCATGCTTCCCGAGGCCAAACCGACGGCGGCGGTGCCCGGACACCAGCCCCCCATCACGAAACCGAGGCCGAAAAGCAGACCTCCGACGATCTGGGGGCCGTAGAAGGTTTCGAGGAACCCGATCGAATCGGGACCGAGGTATCCGAGCGAGGAAAGGATCGCGAGTCCGATCATGGCGACGATCACGGCCGAGAACATGACCTTCAGGACACTCATGTCGCGAAAATAGAATATACCCGAAAGGCGGCGGGAGCTTCCGAACCCTGCGCGTTCGAGAACCGCTCCGAAACCGATCCCGATCAGGAAACTCGTCAGGAATGCCTGAGGGGTGGAAAGGGCATTGGCGTGGAAGAGCGTCTCAATCATGCCACTGCCTCCTGAAGAAGAAAGCGAACAGGTATCCGGATGCGAAGACGCAGAGCAGGTAGAGAATGCTGCCGGTCATCAGCGTTGCGCTTCCGGTCAGCGCTTGCCCCGAGGTGCAGCCCGATGCCAGCCGGCTTGCAAACCCCGCCAGGATTCCCCCGATCAGGGCATTGACCAGCCGTGAAAGAGGTTTCGCCTTTCCACCACGCTCCACCCGGACCTGCATCCGGCCCGCGAGGATCGCCGAAAGAAGGCCCCCCATGAGCGTTCCGAGGAACATGAAGACCAGATAGTATTTCAGGGGCTGATTTCCCCAAGCTCCGAAATACTCCGACTGCTGGATTCCCTCGGGGGAGATGCAGAGGCCGCAGAATGCCGTAAGGCGGGCCACGCCGGCGGATGCTCCGAGCCCGACGCCCAGAAGGACGAATGAAGCCAGGAGGACGAGTCCAAGGACGGTCCCCGCAAGATATGGATTGACGAAGGAACCGTTCCGGTCTTGATTCTGGTTTTCCGTCATTTTCAACACCCCGAGCTCTTTTTCTTCGGTGCAGCGGGAGCCGGGGTCGGGGCCCCCTGCGGATTTCCCGACGGCGGAGCGGAAGGAGCGGGTTTGGGAAGCAACAATGGAACCCCTGGTGTGGAGGGTCGTCTCGGGGCTTCCTGTGAGGAGTTCCCGAGAGAAGGTGGGATACTGCCTGCAGGTGCGGCCCCGGGTCCCCCTGGGATGGGAAAGCGCCCTGGGGCATCGATCTGTCGCCAGAATGCCTCCAGGCCTCCATGAAGCGCTTTCACGCGTCTGGATGTCTTCCTGGATAGAATTCCGGCCGCGATCATCGCGAGGGAGCCGTCCCTGTCCACTATTACCAGCGGGGTCCGGCCCTCCGTGAAGATCCGATCTCCGATCAACCGATCGATCGGGACCGACTTCGATTCGGGAAGGGCGTAGTCGGCAAACATTTCCGGGGGACGTATGTCCACGAGTTCGAAGCTTCCGGGAAGGTCGAGAATCATCCGGTGGAGCTCCGGCGGGGAGATCCGGTCCGGGAGATTGGCCTCAGATTCATCTGTCGGGGTGGATGGAGCCGCTGCTCCGGTTCCCGGTGCCGTGTGGGGGGACGCTCCCTCGGGGGAAATGGTGGGAAAGCCCGCCTGGATCCAGGCTTCGCTTCCTCCGTCGAGGCTCATGGCTTTCGTGAAGCCGACCCGTTCCAGGAGGCCCACCGCCATGCTCGATCTGAAAGCAGAGTTGCAGACGGCGACGATCGGTTCACTTTTCTCGAGCTTGGCGGGAGCGATCTCGGTCAGACGGTTGAGAGGAATGTTGAGGACGGTTCCGATCCGGAGGGCCATCCACTCGGCGGGAAGCCGGACGTCGACGACCAGGGGGGAGGTTCCCGACTGCATCTGGGAATACAGATCGGCCGGTTTGACCATCCCATTGCGTGAAACCGGCAGGCCCGCACGGTTCCAGGAATCCCATGTGAGCGACTTCGCTGTGTAACCCACGCGGTGGAGCCGATGCAATGCCTCCCTGGTCTCGGAGTCGTTACCGCACAGGACGAGATTGCTTCCCCAGGGGACCATAATCCCGGTCCATGTTTCGAGTCGGCCCCTGACCGCGATATTGACGGAATTGGGTATATGGCCCGAAGCGAACTCGGCGGCGGGTCTGAGATCGAGAACCCAGGTCTTCGTCGCGTCGGCCAGGGAGACGTCCGGCGGAAGCCCCGGTCCCGGAGCGGCGTTCCAGTCTACGGGGGGCGGACCATCGTGGTTCATTGCCGCGTTGTGCTTGAAATACTGAGGCGCATCGGGAAGGTTGTCGAGAACGGTCGCGATGAAGGCCGAGACGTTTCCCGCGTGCTTGAGATAAGGGTTGGATGCCTTCTCCGCGCCGATGGTCGATGAGGGATTGTCGCTGAGGTGCGCTCCGCAAAGTGATCCGGCTCCATGGGCGGGAAGAACGAGCAGATCGTCGGGCAGCTTCGCGAGTTTGTCGTTCCAGGTCGAGAACATCATCCGGGCAAGGCTTTCCGCCGTGGTTGTAGTTCCCATTAGATCGGGGCG
Organism: uncultured bacterium; assembly: GCA_964428355.1. Taxonomy (GTDB): domain Bacteria; phylum Muiribacteriota; class Ozemobacteria; order Ozemobacterales; family Ozemobacteraceae; genus CAYRYU01. Next base: position 4,629 of record CAYRYU010000081.1, on the reverse strand, counting down.
CCCGAGACTGCCCACGAACAGAGTGTCTCCAGAGAACATCATCCGCGGCTTCAGGACCGAAAGCGCGGACGCCTCACTCTCACCCGAAACGAAGGATTTCCCCGCTGGGAAGAGCCTTTCGCCGTCGCAGACGAGCCCGCACATTCCATCTGGGGTATGCCCCGGGGTCTCGAGGAACTTCACGACCGCGGAGCCGACCCTCAGGGCGGACTGCTCAGTCAGAGGCTCATGAGCATATCCTGCGCCGGTTTTCCTGTTCACGTAGATCCGGCAGCCGGGGAGTTTCGAAAACTCCGTGTGCCCCGCCACGAAATCGGCATGGGAGTGGGTCAGGAAGACCCCCTTTATCGAGAGCCCCTCGCTGGCAGCGAAAGTCAGGTAGGCCTGGATGTCGCGGCCGGGATCCACGACGAGGGCTTCCCCATCGCTGGAAAGGATGTAAGAGTAGTGGGACAGGACGGCAAGGTTGAACTGGACGATCCGGAATCCCTTTCCATCATATGTCTGCACCACTTCGTAGCTCGAGGCCGAATCCCCGTGGGACGCCGACTCGGAGTCCCTGATCGCGGCCGAGTGGCCGGGGGCGGCGCAGATGAGGGCGAAACAGACCACGGCGAGCAATTCAAAGACCAGTTTCTTCATGGGACCTCCAAAAATTAGGGGATCATTCACCGCACAGGGAAGGTCGAGGAAAGCAATCGTTCGGAGAAAATTGTAAAGTCTTCCCTTCCCCTTTTCAACCACCCGTTTTTCGGCGATGGATGGGGCCCACACTCTTCCAGGAACGCCGGCATTCTTTTCTTCCCGGGTCAGAACGCAACAACGTTTTCCCGGAGCGGAACCTCCGTATTCCAGGAAGAGACGATGAACCCCCAGGCTTCCTCTGGTGCCGCGTCCGGCAGACTCCGGCTACATCATGCTTGTAGCCAGAACCATCGGTCAGGGGAGGGGGGTCACCGGGGTTAAAACGGTAATGAAAGCCGGGGCCGGGGAGGTTGGCGGCGGATAGGCTATCCCGTCCGCCACCAGGCCCAGGTTACCGGAGGTGGACCACGTAGCCCCATCCTTGTCCCGGTAGGTGATGGTATAGGTACAATCATCCACCGGGAGGCGAAGGACCGGATCGGAGAAGGGGGTCTTCTCATACCAGTTGCTGGGGTAGCCGGGGACAGGATATTTCTCCGCCACGGTGAACAGGCGCCCCTTATGGAAGATTTGAGCCGAGAAGCTGCCGCAAGGAGACGTCCTGGTCACTTTCATGCCCCTGAAATAATCCCACTCCTCATACTGCAGTTTGACGAACAACTCGACATTCACGTATTCGAGAACGTTGAAACGGCCCTTTCCAAGGGTCGTCGCAACCCCTTCGAGATTCGTGAATCTCACCGTGTATGCAAGGGACTTCAAAGGTGAAAGCATGGGGAACGTATAGTTCGGGGATTCGTCCTGGACGAGGCCCATTCCGTCGCCGAAATCCCAGTTCTTGATTCCGCTGATCGGCGGAGAAGCGTAGAAATTGACCGGACTTGCCCGGTCGAAGTTGTCCGTGAGGTTCTTGTCGATCGCGGTGTTCACGGGCCACAGAAGCTGCTGCTTCTGTTGAAAACCCCCGATCTCCCATGCGGGGGGAGCTTTGGATACGGTGAAGTTGAACAGGGCGGTAGGTGATGTGGCACCGCACCTGTCTTGGGCCATGACCCGGAAAACGTGATTCCCGTTCGAGATGGTTTCCGGAACTGAGAAGCTCTTCAACAACTTGTTGTCGGTCTTCGGGGGGTTCTCGTCGATCCCGACCCAGTACCGGTCGATTCCCGCAAAGAGGCCCGTATCCTCTCCCTGGAAGGTGATCGACTTCTCGACGGGGAATTCGGTGATGGTGGTGGGTCCGTCCAGAATGGACACGGTCGGAGGCGTATTGAGATCGATCAGCCGTTCCGCCAGTGGCCATTCCTTGTCTTCGAACAACTTGGTCGTGAACTTCACGAAGGTCCAGGTCAAGGCCTCCACGACAACATTGATGCTCCCGGTCCCTTTCAGCTTCAAGGCAACGGGAATCAGCCATGGCTTGACGGAGTCCGCCGTGGCGGAAAGCTCGAGACCGGTTCCCACCTCGGCCTGGGGGCCCAGCAACCCCGCTACCTTCAAGGATGTCTGGACCTTGATGGCGGCTTCCTCCGAGAGATTCCCCTCGAGCTTGCATGCAAGGGTGGGGGATCCGGAAAAGGTCAGGGAACCGCTCGTCTTCCATCCGCCCTGTTCCGGATGGTACATCGTCAGGAACTGGAGATTGAGGGCTCCCTTGTTCCCGATGGTTGCCGTTGCCTTTGCCCCGGCTTTCGCCGAGAACTCGAAGGGGACGGCAACCTCGACGGTAAAGGGGACGACTCCGGCGACACCCGGAACGACCAGAAGGGCCAGGGGGAGTTTGACCATGGGAACGCTCTTTTCCCCCCCAAGGCTCGTTGCCACTTCGATTTCACTCGAAATCCTCCCCGATAACCCGAAGCTGAAGAACTTCAGCTCATGGCCGTCGATCACGTAGAAAAGCTTGGCCATGGGCGAGAATGACCAATTCCATTTGTTGAGGGTGACCGAGAGGTTGGGGTCCCCAGCGCCAACCACATCGACGTTTTCCTTCGAATCGACCCCGTGGTAGATTGCGGCAAGAATGGAAGGGGCGATGGGAGGCATCCCCTTCATGGCGCGAGTGGCGGCGACGGTCGTGTTGGTCAACTGCGACAGGGGGCCGTCGTAGGAGAACGAAGCCGTTTCGTAGACGTCGCAGAGGTTCGCATCCACCGTGGTGATCGTGATCACCCCACCGGCGGTCGCGACGCCGATGACTTTCTTCGGGTACCCGTTGGTCGCTCCGCCCAGGAGAATCGAGCCGCTGGCGATTCCCAAGCCCACTGGGGCGGTATAGATCGTGTTGCTGCCGACCACCTGGGTCTGTTGAACCGCGCTTCCCTGGCTGGTCAGATCGATGCTCCCGGTTCCGAGCTTGAAAGAGGCTGAAAAGACGGGGGGGGCGAAGGGAGAGGCCCGGACGATGGAGGAGGTTCCGGATGCCCCATCCTGCGTGCGCCAGGTGAGGAGAAAGAAAGTGGGCGAAGACAGGGTCGGCCCCGAATGCGTGAAAGGGGAAGTGGCGTTGATGATGCTGCCCGAGTTCTGGGTCGGTGAAACGGACGAAAGGGAATGCCAGTATAGATTGTAGGTGACCGACCCGGGGATCGGATCCCAGCCAAGGGTTATCGTGCCGTCTCCGGGAATCGCCCACAGCGGAAGGAGGCCGTTTCCAGGGAAGTTTCTCTGGATGGCCCCACTTGCGAAATCGATCCTGAACAGCCGCGGCAACCGGGTATGAGGATCGCGAACGGTGCACAAAAGGCGGTTGGAATCGGCGGGTACGAACTCGAGGTATCCGACCTCGGGCAGGGAAACCGCTCCCCCCGCCTCGACGAAACTCCGCTGGATCCAGGCCACCCCAGCGGTTCCGGGCTCCGAAACCTTTCCGGATGTGGTCCCGTCCCATTTGAAAACGACGGGAACATTCCCCAGGGAGCCGCCCACGAGGAAACCGCCTCCAGGAACCGGAACCACAAGGCCGCAGGGACCGTCACAGAAAAGCGTCGCCAGGGGAAGATGCGTATCTAGAGCGAGAGCGGTCAGGGCTGAAGCGGACCCGTCCGTCGCCCGCCAGAGAACCAGGACGCTTCCGGTGCGCTGGCGAACGATCTGCTGCACCTGAAACGACTTCGCTGAATACTGGGCATCGGTGATGACGTTCGCAGACCTCGTGACGCCGGCATCGGGCCAGGTTATCCCGTCCCTGGGAAGGGTCCTCGTGATCGCAGGGTAGGTGACATCCCGCAGGCTCGTGCCGACCAATCGGTCGAAAAGGTCACCATACAAGCCTGAAATCGAGCCCGTCGCGATGAGGCTGACCCCGAAGTCGGCGACCGTGGCCAGGTTTAGGGGAGAGGCCGACTGGAGTGCGGGGTCCGACATGACCCGCATGACTGCGTTGGCGGCCAGGTCCGCGCGGTGCCCGCTTCCCTTGGGAGCCAGGGTTACCACGTTTTCCCCATCGATGAGATCGTGTGAACCATGGAAAAACGAGTATCCCCCGTAGTTACCGTTCTCCATCTCGGCTTCGGCGACCGTTGTCAGCGCGGGAATGGAGGGGAAATCGACTTCGGCGACACCACCGGAAACGTCCACGGTCTTGGAAAGAACCGTGATCTTCTGGTTGGCAGACCGATCGAAAAGGAAAAGCCGGAAGGTAACCCTTGAATTCGCCCCGGTGTCGGCGATGACATACGAATAAGGCTGGTTCCCGAGGGAGGCATCGGGAAGCACCAGGTTGAAGCGGACATTGGCGTTGCCGGATGCTTTCGGGGAAAGTGCGACACCCGCCACGTCCCCCGAATCGAAAGGCCCGAACAATCGGCAACCGACCAACAACAGACCAAGCAACAAAAAAGCGGCGATAGAGAGGCGAGCGAGCGGCAGGTTCTTTTTCATCAGCCATTCTATGAAGTGCGATCGGCGTTGTCAATGGCTAAGAGGCCACGGGCAGAGTGCCGGGTTGCATTTGCGGGAGGGAATACATTAGACTGTGTTTTT
>CAYRYU010000080.1:0-32178 GCA_964428355.1 uncultured bacterium | reverse complement strand
CCGGTCTTGAGGGTCATGCTGACGGTGATGTCGCCGACCACATCGGACGAAGACCAAGTGACTCCGCGGACGGACTGGGAGGAGCTGGTCAGGATTGCCGACTGGCTGCCATCGAGGAGCTTCTTGGTGTTGAACTCGGTGTTGTTGGCGATCCGGTCGAGGTCATCCCGGAGCTGGTTGATCTCCTTCTGGATCTCGAGGCGGTCGTTGGTGGTGAGGGTGTCGTTGCTCGCCTGGATCGCCAGCTCGCGCATGCGCTGAAGGATGCTGTGGGATTCGCTCATCGACCCTTCCGCGGACTGAAGCATCGAGATGCCGTCCTGGGCGTTGAGGATCGCGCGGGAAAGGCCCTTGATCTGCCGGCGCAGTTTCTCGCTGATGGCGAGGCCTGCCGCGTCGTCAGCCGCGCGGTTGATCCGAAGTCCGGAACTCAGTTTCTCGATCGATTTCTCGAGTCGAGAGGATGTCTGGGCAAGAGTTCCGTGCGTTTTGATCGATAGGATGTTCTGGTTGATTCGAAGGGACATTTTCATCCTCCTTGAAGTTACGTTCCTGAGCATCCATGCTCAAGAAAACCTTGGCTCGGGATTCGGCGACCACCTCCTTCGTTCGGGGATTGGTTCGGAGAAATTATTGAAGCAGCTGCAAGACCCCCTGCGGCTGTAGATTTGCCTGGGCCAGCATGGCGGTTCCGCTCTGGGAGACGATCTGGTCGCGTGTGAACTCGATCATCTCACTCGCGATGTCGGCGTCGCGGATTCGCGATTCTGCGGCGACAAGGTTGCTGTGCGTGTTGGTCAGGTTGTTGATAGAGTATTCCAGGCGGTTCTGGATCGCGCCCAGTTTCGACCGTTCCGCCGAAACGATGTCGATCGCCTTGTTGATCTTCGAGAGGGAGGCTTGAGCACCCTCGATGCTCGTCATGTCGAGGTTGTTCACCCCGAGGGCCTCGGAAGACATGTTCCCGATGGCGATCTTCATCGTCTGACCCTGGTCGGCACCTATCTGGAACTGGGGTTGGTTGTTTACAACGTGGACCTGGAAGTTCTTGTCCCCCGTCCCCTTGACCGATGCGGTGTTCATGTCGAGTTTGGTTATCAGGTTGGTATTGATGTAGGTCAAGGCAACGAGGCTTTCCCGCGCGGTTGCGGCATTCAGGTTCTCTCGTCCTATCCTGGTGCTCGTGAACGCGATCGTGTCACCCACAACGTCCCCGCGGATGGCGACCGAGCCCACCGCCGCGACCGCTGTGCTGATGGTCGAAGTCAGCTGGTAGTTCGTAACCATGTCGGCGACCGATGCAAGCGAGGTCGCCGTGAAGAGGGTTACCGTGACGGAATTCAACCCGTCGTTCATGGTCAGCGACTGGGTCGCATTCACCCCGTCGATGAATCGGGACATACCGTATTTGACGCAACCGGTGTCCTTCGCCCCCGTGACGAAGCCGTTGTAGGTTCCGTTCATGAAGCCCACGGGGTTCGAGAAGCTCGAAATGTTGGCGATGGCGAACCTGGTGGGATCGGAGCCGTTCCCAGGCTCGTAGGAGAGGCGAATTTCCCCGTCGACCACCGTCGCCGTCATTCCCCCAAGTGAAACACCGGTCTGGATCTGGTCATTGATGGAACGGGCGATTCCGTTCATGGTCCAGTTTCCGGCCGCGAGCGAGATGAACTGGGCAACCTGGGCCCCAGCGACGCTGGTTACGAGGGAGAAGGCGACACCTGCCACCAGACTCAACCCCGTTTCGATCCCCTGGGTTCCCGCGATCTGGGCCGCCTGGGAATCGTAGATGAGATCGATTCCGTCGATGAGCCCGGTCACCCGGTTCGATTCGGTTCTGACCTTTGACAATGATCCCGTGCTGTCGATTGCCGTGATTTCGACGATGTTGTTCTTCGATTCGCGGGTGACGGCCATGCCCAGAGCGTTGATCAATGCCTGGTCACCGGAGAAACGGATCTTGCCGGTGTCTCCGATTCGGCCGGAGATGATCTCGAGGTATCCGCCAAGTTCGGCGATGTTCGTGGTGGCTGTGGTCACCACTCCAACTTTCGTGTTGGCGATATCCAGCTTGTTTGCGCTGACCGTGATGTTCTGGATGGCGGCCGCGAGCTGGTCGAGGGTCATCTGCGCGTCGAGCGTGACGGAGGATGACTGCGAATTCCCGTTGACCGTGAGGGTCTGGGCGGTCGCGAACACGAAGGAGCCGTTGGCATCGTAGAATTGGGAAACGTCCTCCAGCTTGGTATTGCCTTTTGCCAGGTTCCCGGTTCCGTCGTTGACGGTAAAAATCTGGGACCTCTGGATCTCGGAGATGCCGCCGGTTTTCAGGGTCATGCTGACCGTGAGGTCGCCCGTCGTTTCCGAGGCGGCCCAGGTGACTCCTCTCACCGAAGTGGAGGAACTGGTCAGAATGGCGGATTGACTTCCGTCGAGGAGTTTCTTGGTGTTGAACTCGGTGTTTCTCGAGATCCGGTCGAGATCGTCGCGAAGCTGGTTGATCTCTTTCTGGATTTCGAGCCGGTCGTTCGTCGTGAGGGTGTCGTTGCTGGCCTGGATGGCCAGTTCACGCATCCGCTGAAGGATGCTGTGGGATTCCGACATTGCCCCTTCTGCGGATTGGAGCATCGAAATCCCGTCCTGGGCGTTCAATATCGCGCGGGACAGGCCTTTGATCTGGCGCCGAAGTTTTTCGGAAATAGCCAAACCGGCAGCATCATCGGCCGCCCTGTTTATCCGTAATCCGGAACTCAGTTTTTCGATCGACTTTTCGAGTCTCCCGGAAGTGACCGAAAGAGACGCGTGAGCCTTGATGGAAAGAATGTTCTGATTGATGCGGAGTGACATTTCGATTCCTCCTTGAATCTGATTTCCCACACATCCTTGTGTGAGATTCACTCACTTTTGAAATCATCCGTTTCTACGGTCGTCCGATCACCTGCCTTTCATTGGTCTTCGAAAAATTTGCGAGATTTTCCTAATCTCTATTATTTTATATCGTCACGAATGGTCGAAATCTATCTTCCGAAAATTCGGCAAATTCATGGAAATATTGGTTTTTTCGAGCTATTTCGCGATTTTTCTATAAAGATTAACCTTTTTTCGCGAAAAATCGGGAATTTTTTATGTTCTTACTCCCCGATCGGAACACGAGCCCCACGACGGGGCAATGTGCCCGAAAAGCCAGGATGGCGCTGTCCTTGAGGGAACCTTTCCTGTTTTCCTTCCATGCAATGGAAATTGAAAAACAAACCCGCTACCATTATGGTCGAGAACGTTCCGGATCCAATTTCCCCATCCACGACGGGAAACCCGGGGCGAGCGATGCCGTTTGGGAGGAATCGAGATCATTTCCGGGATGCGCTTCATTCGATCTTTTCCGGGTCTCGAAAGCTGTAGACCATGACTTTCGCAAGAAGTTCCCCTTTCCTCGGCATCCTCCTGTTTCTGGTCATGGTCGTTCTTCCATTCGTCGGTTCATTCATGGTTCTTGGAGAGCTCGAGGAACGAGCCAATCAGGCTCGTGAAGCGGCCGACACGAAGGGGCTCGATGAAATCCTCATATCCACCGCCCGCCAATCACGGGCCGACTCCAGGTGCGAGGACCTGGCGCGTCACCTGACGCAGGCATGGAGATGGGGAGGGCGCATTTCCCACTGGTTGGCCCGGTTCCCGGAGGGGTCCCTTCACGTCTATTTTTTCGCTCCGAACGGTAAGAGACTCGACCTCAAGGGGGTTCAAACGGAGCACCGCTCGGCATCCGAGCGGTTCATGAGGCTGTTGAAGAAGTTCAGGGATGATCTGGACAGACCACCGGGTTCCGGAGAGGGATCATTCCTGACCTCTTTCTGCGGCGGCTTCGAAAAGGTGCTCTATATGGCCAAGAGGCCCGGTCGAGTGCTCGACTTCATGGAAGCCGGTCTGGCGAGCCTGGGAGGATGGTTTCCGCTTCCATCCCAGAGGAAGGTCCCCGGAAAGGGAAAGCCGTTGGAAGGTGGCGATCTGGTTTTCTGGCTCGATCTTGGCCGGTTTCCGAAGGATTTCTTTCTGCGGGAAACCGTCGCGCGTCAACAGAAGCTGGTAGGGAAAGGAATCACGCTCGGGTGGGTGGACATGGAACATCCGGAGGACCTGAATGGAGAGGGGGTGGGGTCGTGCTCCGAAACCTTGAAAAGGTGGCTGGGGGAAGTCCACCGACCAGGAGAATACCAGTTCGAGGGATTTCATGTCCGGTTTCTGGATCTGCCTGGCAATCTGAGGGTTTTCGGGATCCGGCCCCTTAGTGACGGCGCTTCCGCTTTTCCTCTCACGAAGCGTGGAATCATGTTGGTGGGGGCTCTTTGCACGATGATTTTCCTGTTCCATTTGTGGAAAGGTGGGGTTGTCAGGCTTTCCGTCCGGTGGCAGCTGATGGGGGTATTCCTCCTGGCGGGGACGGTAAGTTGCGCGGCTCTCCATGGGTTCGGGATATCGTATGTCGCTTCGAGAAGGGATTCCCTGGTCAACAGGGGCCACGCCAGGGCATTGCAGATTCTTTCCAAGGTCGATGACCGGTTCTTCCCATCGCTTATTCCCCGAGAGGGTGAATACAAGAGGTGCATGAAGAATGCGCTGAGCGTTCCGGACGGGGATTTCCTCAAAACCTTCCGGGCTGGGCTGAAACACGACGATTTCTTTCTCGCCCTTCTCATCGATGCCGAGAGGAAGATTCTCGATCTGGTCTTCCGCGAGAAAAGCTCCGGGCACATCATCCCGAAGAAATATCACCTGAGCGTTTTCCCACCCCTCGGTTCCAATCTGCTCAACTTCACCCTGAGGGGCTCATCGAAAGTGGTCATGAAGAACCCTCTCGTCGATGGTTATCTGGCCGCCCCGTATGTACTGGAGATTTTTCAACGTGCTCTCGGCAGCATCACGACCTTCAACTTCCTCAACCGGACAGGGTTGTTCTTCCTCGATTTCCTCAGGACGCCGGCGGGTGTTCCGAGGGCAGTCTTTTTCCTGGTTCTGGACAACCTGATCCTCGAGGAGAATTTCCTCAAGAAGGTTCGAAGGAGGATGCGCGGAAGCTCTGAATTCCGGTTGGGGGCGGCCCCGAAGACCATATCCTCCCCGATGGGAAACATTCCGCCCCGAGCTTGGGATGTGGAGCTTTTCCGTTCCCTTCTCGAAAAAGTCAGGACCTTGGAGTCCCCTCACTCCGAACTTGGAAACATCAGGGGAAAACCGATGCTGGCAACCATATTCCCGGGGAACCGGATCGCCAACTTCCACCTGTTTCTCCTGACCCCCTTCGACCGATACCAGATGGAATTGGAACAGCTGGGGGCGAGGTTCCGCTTCCTCTCAGCCCTCACGATGATCTTTATGCTCGCATTGGGGATGCTTTTTTCCCAGAGCTTTCTCGGGCCCCTGAAGGAGCTTTCAATAGGCCTCGAAAACCTGAAGAGGATGAGGTTCAAGGAGAAGATCACGATCCGGTCGGGGGATGAACTCGAGGAGATCGCCGTCGGACTCGACTCGGTGTTTGCGGATCTCGCGGAGATTCAAGCGGCATCGGCAGTGCAGAAACAGCTTCTTTCGGAGAAAACCCTGTCCTCCAATGGATACCGGATCCGGGGATTTCATCGAGGGTCCGAGCCGGTTGCAGGAAGCTTCTTCATGGCGGTTCCCCTTCCGTCGGGGCGGATAGGTTTGCTGGCCGGGGAAACCGCGGCGCAGGGGATCCTTCGTGGGCTTCTGGTCTCGATGTTCATGACGACATTCCGCCTGGTTTTCGAGCGGAATACCTATTCACCCCCGGGAGAGATACTGTCGAAGGGCTTGAGATTCCTGGAAGGCGATCTCAGCCAGAAACCTTTGCCTGCGTTGATTCTGGGTGTTCTGGAAACGGGGACTGGCGTGGCCCGCTTCCTTGCGGGAGGAGAGTGGCTTCTGCTGAGCTGCCTGCCGGGGGGAAAGGATGAACTTGTCGATATCAGGCTTCCATCCCTGAACGAAGGAAACCCCCTCGAAGAACGTTCTCTCGAGATTCCCGCAGGGGCCCGACTCGTCATCGGTAGCCCTGGAGTCCATGCCCGGTTTTTCCGAAAAAGGGGGGCAAACCAGGATTCCGGGAATGGGCGGCTTGCGGCGGGTGGGGGGGGGCACGAAATGCCCGCTTGCGGGGCACTCTCCCCTGGAGGAACGGATACCCTGTTTCGGATAACCAGGGCCGCCGACCTGGAGCGGCTTGGTGGGGAACTCTTCTCCGCTATCGAGTTCGAAGATGGCACGTCCGGGGTGGCGGAGGAGCAGGTTCTTCTCTGCATCGCAGGGCCGGAGAAGGCTGAGAGGGGTTCCCGAAACACTCTCCTGCGGAACCCCCAGGGGAGGGGTAACCCGATCCCGCCGGGGGAGAAGGCTGGATGAAGATGTTCCAGGAAAGTGCCCCCCGGGATTCCGCGGTTTTTCTGGCTCCAGAGCGGTACTTCCGGTTCCTTCTCGTTTCCCTGGCTTTGTGGGGGGGGCCTGCCTTCTTCTTTTGGACCGGCGCGGGTTTCTTTCTCCAAAGAACGGTCGAAAACATGACCGAAGGTTGCTTCGACCGTATCGAAGAGGTTCTTGCGAGGGTCGAAGAGGGCCTGGACATCGAGGATGCCCTCACCCCTCTCATCGACGGGGAGCTTTCCCGCAAGCGGCTTCTTGGAACCAGGGCGGATCCGGCTCTCGTCAGGTCGATCTGTTCCGACTTTCTGGCGTCCTTTCCGCCGGGCCTGTTTTCCGTGACCCTTTTCGATGGGAATGGCCGGGTGCCCGGAGCCCCTCCCGGTTCGGGACCCCTCGCTGCCGAGCTGCTTTTCAGGGAAATCAGGCGGAACTTCGACGAGAAGATGCAGCTTACCGAAGAGGAGGCCAGGGTTCTGGAAGCGGTTTTTCCCGACTACAAAAGGAAGATCGGTTTCCTCAAGGGGAGGCCCGGGCGGGTCCATCTTCTTCCGGAACAGGATCCTTGCATTGCGGGATACTTCCTGTTCGAACCGGGAGGAGCGGGCGAGGTGGGCGGCCTGTTGGTTTTCGTCAGGCGTGAATCCCGCCTGGAGACCTTATTGATGAAGCGTTCCCTTGAGCGGGTTTCGAGGGGGGAGGTCCATCTCCTTTCGCGCTTCCATGGCAGTTTCCAGGGGAGTTTCCCCACCGGATTCTCAAATGATTCCCTGGCCTCCCTGATGGAACGATTCCGGATCGAACCCGGGAACAGGTTTTTTCATTGCGGATTCCAGGCGGTGGTCATGTCTCTCGAGAGAGGCGATTTCATCCTTGGTCTTTCTCCCGTGGCGGTTTTTTCCCCCTGGAGATTGGGAGTGATCCTCGGGGTTTTCGCCATCCCAAGTTTCGTGTTCCTCCTTTTCATCTATCGGGCGACATTGAATGGATGGAGCATTCCGGTTCCCCTTCGGAAGAAGCTGGTCGGTTTCCTTCTGTTGGTGTTCGGGGTTCCGGCGCTGTTCACCATGTTCTGGGGGCTTTCCTTTCTCGCCGAGGAGGAGGGAATGTTCGTCAAAAGGCATTCCCAGAAGATGTTCGACGCTCTCGCGGCTTTGGATAACGGGTTCGACAGTTTTTTCCTCAAGAGGAGCCTTGATTACCGGAAGTCCGCGTTCGCCTGGAGAAGCCTCTTTTCCAGACCGGAAGCCTTTCGGGAGGAGATGGCGAGACTTCGTCGGAATCGGATCTGCGATCTCCCGATTCTCGTTTCCTCGGGGGGCGAGGTCCTACATCCCCCCCGCTTTTTCGACCCGGACGAGGATCTTGCTTCCTGGCTCGAAAGCCGACCTCGGGATTATCGGCGGCAGTGGGTGGAAGCCCACATAGACCGGATTCCAAGGGCAGCCACCGAGGGGTTCGGACGATTCACCTTCAGTATCGAGGTCGAGGATTTCCGCGATCTGTTTTCTTCGAAGGGAGAACTTCCCGCTTTCGGACAATGGAGGCAGAAAGCCTCCCTTCGCGGGGAACTGACCAACGAGAAGCTTCGGGCTTTCTACAAGGCAATCGCCCGGTCGACCTTTCTTTCTGACGGATTCAGGAGCCCGGAACCGCCACCCCAAAAAGGACCCGCTTCCGCATCTGATCTCGTGATGGATAGCTTCATGGAGGATTTCGACTTTGCCCTGAGAAGGGTTCGCCTCTCGCTCGGTTCCTTTCTGCGAATCGGAGCCTTGAACCGGGATGATTTCATCTACGTGGATCTGTTTTCCGACGAAACGGGGAAGCCGGACTACTTCTTTTTCGGGGCACATTACTCGAGGAATGTCGAGGGAGAATACCTCGCACCCTTGATCGCAGGACGATCAGGGCTGCATCCCTCCGTCCGGTTGAACGCCATTTCCCTCTTTCCGATGGTGGACAACATTCCCGGGATGTCGGATTACCGTCGATTCCTCTCGGTCTTCAGAAGCCTGAGCCGGGGAAGCTCGGAATTCTACCAGGTCATTCCGGGTGAGTCGGGGATGGAGCTCCTGACCGCCAGGAGGTGCCGCAACCTGGTTCATTGCATCCTGGTCGCGCGAACCCCGATGGAAATCGTCCTCGAGCCGTTCCACTCCCTGAAGCGGAAACTTGCCCAGGCGGGTTTCGCTCTTCTTCTTTTCGGGGCAGGACTTGCCCTGCTGCTCTACTGGAGGTTCATCCATCCCGTCGAGGAGCTGAGGAACGGCGTTGGAGCGATGCAGCGCAAGGAGTTCGGGCATCGTCTGATCCCCCTGGCGGGGGATGAACTGGGGAAACTTTGCCTTGCCTTCAATCAGGCTCTCGAACGGCTTGGGGACATGGAGCTCGCCCGGCAGATCCAACAGGAGATCCTTCCCCCGGGAAGTCTCGAAATCGGGCCCTGGGAAATCGCCGGCGCCAATCACATGATGCAGGCGGTCGGGGGCGATTTCTACGACTTCTTTCCCATCAGCGAAAAGCATCTGGCCCTTGCATTTGGGGATGTCTCGGGCCATGGGATTTCCGCGGGCCTGGTAACCGCGATGGCCAAGGTCGGAATCCGGCAGTTCGCGCGCGAAAGCGGGGACAACCCGGAAGAAGTGCTTCGGAGGCTCAACGGGCTTTTCCTGACGGTGCTCCAGAAAAAGAAGATGATGACCATGGTTTTCGGAATCCTGGACATGGAAAAAGGGACCTTGTCCCTTGCAAACGCCGGACAATGCTCTCCCTTCAGGCTATCCATGGGATCAGGGGAGCCTTCATTCCTTTCGCTTCCGTCGACACCCCTGGGAATAGTCGGTAAGGTCAAGCTGGCTTCGGCCACGATCCCCATTCCAGGCGAATCGCTGATCGTCATCTATTCGGATGGGTTGATCGAGTGCCGGGACCAGGCAGGGAAGCCTTTCGGCCTCGATCATCTCGCGAAAGCGATCAAGGAGTGCCAGGAAGCGGGCGGGAATCCCCCACTCCCGGACCTCGTCGACTCCATCCTTGGACGGGTGGCAAGGTTTGTCGGGAGTTCCGAGCAGGATGATGACCGGACCATCCTGGTCATTCGCCGCCGAGCGTCGTCCTGAACCTGGAAATCGGGCGTCCGGTCGACGATTCCCATTTTTTCAGTTCCGGGGGAAAAACGGGCTGGTCATGACCCGTGTCACACCCCGTGATGAGCGTCCGGTCATCGTCCGTGAACGAAACCGCCCGGACGTGGCCCCGGTGGCCAACCCAGGAGACCAGACGCTTGCCGGTCCGCACGTCCCAGATCGCGATCGAGCCATACAGCCCTCCCGTGGCCAGCCGGTCCTTCTTTTCGCTCAGGGCGAGGCTCCTGATCCAGGGAATCCTTTCGGTCCGGAGCAGCTCGTCTACCGATCCCTTCTTGGGGTTGAAACGGAAAACCGCCTGTTGGGGTTTCTCGAATTCGACGAGAGAGAGAAAGCATCCGTTTTCCATGGGGATCGATGTCAGAAGCGAACCCCCGGTTTTCGAAAGCAGGAGGGTTTCTTCCGGTGTCGGAAAAAGTTCGGGACGAATTCGTGGTGGATTTCTCATCCATTCTTCAAAAACCGGATCGGGAAGGAAGGGGGCCATGAAAGAAGCGATCCCATCATCCCCCGAAAAGGCCATTTCACCGGTTTCCGTGTTCCAGATATGGAATGGATCGCCGTCCGAGGGGGCGATAAAGGAGAACAGGAATTTCCCGCCGCCAAAGAACCTGACTTCACCGGGAACCCACCCCGCGGGATGTGTGTAATTCCCGGGGGCGACAAAAAAATCCGCGAGTTCAAGGGTTTTCGAATTCCAGAGGTAACAGTTTCCTGCGCAGTCGCACGTTCCGATCATGCTCCCGCTCGGGTTTTCCTGCAGGCCCCATATCCCGTCGAAGGATTTGAGTGTTTCGAGAGCTGCCCTTTCCTTTCGCGAAGGGTTTCCTCCGGTCCAGATCCCTGGATCGGCGCCCTTTCCGATGAGCAGGTCACAGACTTCCCTGAACCGCGATTTCATCGCATGGCAAAGGGGAGTCATCCCGCAACTGTCGACAGGGTCAGGGTCCGCCCCATGGGTCAGCAGGAGCCGGACGATAGGTCCGTTTCCCGCTTCGGCTGCCACGTGGAGAGGGGTAACCCCGTCCCGGTTGGCGATGTTCGGATTCGCTCCTTTCAGAAGAAGGAAATGCGGTGTTCCCGAAGCTTTTTCATCCGAAAAACCCTTTACCGCCTTGAAAAGCGGGGTTTCACCGTAATCGTCGGTAGAATCGATCGGAGCACCGTTCCCGATGAGGCGGGCGAGGATTCCCTCCCGGCATCCCCCCTCGTTGGAGGCCCAATGCAGCGGGGTCTGACCGTGCTGATCACGCGAATCGGTTTTCGCCCCTTTCGCCAAAAGGAACTCCACCATCGGTTCATCCTCTCTCGCAACTGCGTGATGCAGCGGCGTTCCAAGAACGTAATGTTCGTCGCGCCAGACCTCGTCGATGTCCGCCCCCTGGGCAAGGAGCCTCGAGACTTTTCCCATATCCCCCTCGTCCACGGCGTCGTGCAGAGGAAATGATCTGCCGAAAACCTGGCCGTCGGACAACAAGATGAACAGCAGAAGAAACCTGCATAATAGTTTCCGGCTCCTTGTCATGTTTTCCTTCCTCCCGGGCATTGGGTTTCTTTGCCTGATACCACTTTTCAGAGGTCGAATCAACATCCTTCACGTCGGGAAGAATCCGGGAATTTTCCCAAAGCCAGAAAAAAGTGCGAAGAATTTTTTCCCCATCCGGTTCGGCAGGTGATTCCTTATGGAATCCAAAAAATCGAGGAGGAAAGCAATGGAAAATCGGTTCTTCTTCCCTTCTGTTCTTGGCAACTCCCTTCGGGTGTCCGGTTGCCTGCGTGCATGGGTTGTGTTGATTCTGCTTGCAGTCCTGCTCCGGTTCCCCGGATCATCGCAGGCCCAGGAGGTCGACGAAGCGGGGTTGGCCTCGTCGGTCACCTTCGAGATTTCCGCCGGTTCCCCCAGCCGGAACTACGAAAATCTCTTCTTTCTTTCCGAAACCGAATCCGAAAGAGGAATTGGCTGGATCAGCCGCGAAGTCAGGGTTACGGGCGACCTCGCCATTGTCGAAGAGTGCCTCAGCCGGAACCTCTACTATGTAATCGTGCGGTTGGCAGCAAAACCATGGCGGACGGCTTCGGGAACCCTTTCCGTATGCCTCAGAAAAGGCCCCGCCGGTTCCCCGATGCCCCAGATTCTCCCCGAACCGGAGGATGTGAAAGTCTCCGGTGATCCCCTCCAACCCGAATTTTCATGTGTCTCGACAGGATACACGACGCTCTTTACACTCTACGACGTTCACGGACACGAACCACTCTGGTCCAAGGCCTACAGCGGCAACCGGAAACCGCGCCTCGACGAGGGCACCCTGGAAATCGGCCACCGTTACCAGCTCCTCGTCGCGCAGAGCAACTCGATGGCCCGCTACTCACAGCCGGCCACACTCGGGTTCCGGATTATCGGTGTCCAGATGATCTGCCCCTGTTGCAACGGTTTCGGCCAATGGTTGCCGCACGATGACCAGGGTCGCTCGAGGGAAGGGAAAAAACCCTGCGTCGAATGTGGGGGCTCCGGTGTGGTGACGGTCCCAGCAATCTCCACCGAAACCGTTTCCCACGATCCGACCTGACCGTTGGCCGTTACCCGCAATGGACCGTGAATCGCGCGGGGTTTGCCAACGTGGGGCCGGTGGGGGTATGGTGGGCAGAACCGTTCCCGGAGTGGCACATGAAAATCCTCCATACATCCGATTGGCACCTGGGTCACCTGCTGTTCCAACAGAGGCGTGACGACGAGCACCGGAGCTTTCTAGAATGGCTCCTGGAGCTCATCCGGGAGGAGCAAGTCGACCTTCTTATCGTTGCAGGTGATGTTTTCGATAACGGGTTGCCCTCCAACTATGCTCTGGCGATGTATTTCTCCTTCCTCGCACGATGTCGCGAAAATGGCTGTGCTCAGATCGTGATCGTCGGAGGGAATCACGACTCGCCATCGACCTTGCAGGCCCCGGGAAGGCTGCTGAAAGAGCTCCAGGTGACGGTAGTCGGGGCGATCGATCCCGAACAGCCTGAATCCGGAATCATCCTGGCGGCCGGTTCCGACGGCAAGCCCGCCGCCCTGGTCTGCCCTGTCCCCTTTCTCCGTGACCGGGATGTCCATTTTCCCAAGCCGGGGGAGGCACCCGAAGATCGCGACCGGGGCATCGTCGAGGGAACCGCAGCTTTGTACAAACGGGCGTCGGGCCTGGCCATGGCCCGACGCGAAAACCTCGGAAACCCTTTTCTGCCAATCATTGCTACCGGGCACCTTTTTGCTCAGGGAACCATGAGATCCGAGGGAGAAAGAGATCTCTACATCGGTGACCTTGGAGCTTTTCCCGCCGGAAGATTCCCTGAGGAGATCTCCTACGTAGCTCTGGGGCATCTCCACCGTCCCCAGGTCGTTGGAAATCAGGGCAGGGTAAGGTATTCCGGGTCGCCTATCCCCCTTTCCTTCGACGAAGGGGAGCATCTGAAGGAGGTTTTCGTTTTCCATCCCGAGAACCCCCAGGAGGGCAGGTCTATCGCTATTCCCGGTTTCAGAACCCTGGTCAAGATCGTGGGCGACCTTCCCACCATCGAAACCAGGCTCCGGTCGATTCCAACCGCGAACAACACCTCATGGGTGGAAGTCATATACGATGGTCCGGATTTGGTTCCCGATCTGAAGGAAAGGGTGGACGATCTGGCGGCCGACCTCCCGCTTCGGGTCCTGGCCTGCCGTTACGCAACATCGGAGACAGCTTCAGTGAGCCTCCAACCCGGAGCCGACCTCGGGGAAATAACGCCCGAAGAGGTTTTCCGTCACCGGCTCGAAGCCGGCCGCCTGAGCGAGTCTGACAGGAACATCGTTGAGCAGGCCTTCAATGAAATCCTCCAACGGGTGAGGGCGGGGGAAACCCGATGAAGATCCTTGCGGTGCGGTTTTCCAACATCAATTCGCTCAAAGGCGGCTTCGAGATCGATTTCACCGATCCTGTTCTCGCCGGCCACGGGATTTTCGCCATTACGGGGCCCACCGGGTCGGGCAAGACGACCATCCTCGATGCCGTTTCCCTGGCCCTGTTCGGGCAGACCCCGAGGTTGAAACTTTCGAAGGGAGAAAACGAGCTGATGACCCGGGGAACCGGAACCTGCCGTTCGGAGGTTGATTTCGAAGCCCTGATCGGAACCCGGACGGTGGTTTTCCGCTCCCGCTGGGACCAGCACCGGTCCCGCAATTCCGCTTCCGGGGTGCTACAAGCCCCCAGGATGCAACTGACACAGATCACCCCTCGATGTCCCGAAGACGACTTCGAGACATCGATGATTTCCCAGGTGCCCAGGAAGGTGGAGGAGCTTACAGGTCTCGATTTCGAGCGATTCACCCGGACCTGCCTTCTGGCCCAGGGGCAGTTCGCGGCTTTCCTTGAAGCGCGCACGGACGACCGGGCCCAGATCCTCGAACAGATCACGGGTACCGAAATCTACACCCAAATCTCCCGGGCGGTTTTCGAGCGCGACAAGGCCGCGGGGGCCGCTGTCGATTCTCTCGAGCGCGAACTCGAGGGGGTTCTCCTTCTCCCGGACGATGAATTCTCAGGCCTCCATGCCCGCGTGCAGGAGCTCGAACGTCTTCGCCGGACGGCCGAAGAGGAAAAGCGGACGTTGGAGGGGAACATTGCCTGGGTCCGCATGTCGGGCTCCCTCCGGGCAACCCGTGACGGGCTCGAGGCGCAGCTCCTGAAACATTCGGCGGAAAGGGAGAGTGCCGCTCCCGATCTACGCCGCCTTTCCGAAAGCCGACGGGGAGAGCCTGCGAGGCAGATAACCCAACGCCTCGATTCGATCCGGGAAGCGGTCGGGAAGAAGAAGTCTGAGCTGGAAGTATCTCAACGGAGCGTCCCTCTTGCGAAGGATGCCCTTTCCACCGCGGAGGAATCCCAGAGACTTCTCCGGGAAGCCAAAACCGGGTTTCTGTCCACCCTTGAGGCCGAGCAATCGCTGATTCGGGAGGTTCGTTCGCTGGACCAGCATGTTTCTTCCCTCGTGAAGACGCGTGGCCAGGTCGGGGGTGTTCTTCAGGGTCTCGAGTCATCATGGGAAACCGTTCGAAAGCGCGTCGAAGACCTCACCACCAGCATCCGGGAGTCGTCGGACCTGTCCAGGTCCCTTCAGGAATACCTCGACTCGAACTCCAGGAACGGGCAGCTCGAGGGTGATCTCAAGACCCTGAAAGCCCTGACGGACAGACGATCGAAAGCGGAGGAGCGGCTGGGCAAGGCCCGCGAGGAGATCGACCGGAGGAAGCTGGAGGCGGATGATTTCCGGAAACAGGCTGATGGCCTTGCCAACGAGATCGTCATGGAGAGGAAGGCTTCCTTCGCCCAGGCTTCCCTGCTCGAGTCGGTCGAAAAAGATATTCTGACGCGTTTCTCTGGTATCGGGCGCTCATCTCTCGAAGAGACCCTGGCAATGGCGAAGCGCCGGGTCGACCTTGGAAACTCTCTCCATGATCTAAGTCTGGAGATTAGCCACGGTTCCTCCGACAGAGACTCCCTGGAGAAGGCCATTTTCGACAGAACAGCCCTCATCCTGAAACTCCAGGAGTCGGTAAAGGAGCTCGATGAGAAAAAGAGGGGGATCGAAGCTTCCATCGAGGAACTTGCCGAACGGAGAACCTTCCTTCAGACCGCCTCCTCTTTCGACGAACAGAGGGCTCAGCTTCACGAAGGAAAGCCGTGTCCCCTCTGCGGGGCACTCGAGCATCCGCTTCTTGCCCATCAAGAGAGCCTCGGGTCCGATCTGAAGAATGCGGATGGGGCGTTTAAGAAGGAAAAGGCCAACCTTCGGAAAACCGAGGAAGCCTTGAAGGTGGCGGAAAAGGACCTCCACGCCCTTTCGGGGGAGCAAGCCGGGGATTCCCGCTCCATCGAAGCCCTCGCAAAGCGAGTCCTCTCCTGGAAGGACAAGTGGGACGTCCTTTGCAGGGGACTCGGGGTGCACTTCTCCTGCGAGGACGAAAAGGCCCTGGCTTCTCTCGAGGAGGAGCTGGAAACTTATCTCAGGAACGCTGTTAAAACGGCGGCCGATTTCGACTCGCTCCAGGAACGTCGGATCAAAGCCGAAAAAGCGGTGGGTGTTTCCGCACGCCGAGTCCTGGAGCTGGAGAAAAAAGACGTCCAGATCCGGGGTTCCATTCTCGGTTCCGAAAACCTGGGTCTAGAAGCCCGAAAACGGGAAGAGGAGGCAAAGGGCGAGCTGGAGTGCTGCGAAAAGGAGATCCGGGGCCTTCTCCTCGTTCACGGTCTGATGGAGTTCGACGATGAAGCGCTTTCGATGCTGAAAAAGCGATCGGAGGAGTTCCAAGTTTCCCGAAAAAAGCTCGATGAAACGGTCCGTCTGGAAAACCGCAAACAGCGTGATCTGGAAGGTGCGAGATCCGAGTTGACCGGCCTGGAGAAGCAAAAGGGCGATAGAATGGTCGAGTTCGAGGAATTGGGGCGGAGGGCCGGCGAAGCCGGGGAGAAGCGTCGTGTCCTTTTTGGCGACAAGGATCCGGACATCCGAGAGAATGAATTGAGGGTGGCAAGGGATGGCCACGAGAGCAATGTGGCCGAAGCCGACAGGCAGGTCGCACAGGCACGGGAAGCCCTCGTAAGGCTTCAAACCACAGAGGAAAGGCTGATCGCCGAACTCGTTGCGCTCTCCGCAGACCAGGAAGATTCTGAAATCGCGTTGCGAGAGTTACTACCCGCCGTCGGGTTCCCCGACGAGACGTCACTCCGGAGCGCGCTTCTTCCTCAAAAAGAGCTCGAGCGACTCGAAGCGATAGAAAAGAACCTTGAAACCCGGGCGGTGTTCCTCCGGGGGCAGCTCGAAGCGGTGGGAGACCAGATTCAGGCTCACGAGAAAGCCCGGCCTACCTCCTCCACGCTCGAAGAACTGATCAAGGCTCATTCAGAAGCCGGAGACAGGCATTCCACAGCCATCGCAACCTGGCAGGATGAATGGAAGAAACTTTCCACGCAGGAGGAAAACCGGGCGAGATTCCACTCCTTGCGAGACCGCATTTCCGCGGCAAGGCAACTTCGCGAGCCCTGGATCAAGCTGAACGACCTGATCGGTTCCCATGACGGGAAGAAGTTTCGGGAGTTCGCCCATGGCCTGACGTTCTCCAATCTCGTCAGCCACGCCAACCATCAGCTTTCCCGCTTCAACGACCGGTATCTTCTTGCCAACGAGGGTCTCGAACTCCAGGTCGTAGACCGGTATCTCGCGAACTCGCGGGCTACGGTCAAGAACCTTTCGGGAGGAGAGAAATTCCTCGCCAGCCTCGCGCTCGCCCTTGGCCTTGCCCGGATGGTAGGCAGGAAACACCGTATGGATACGCTTTTCATCGACGAAGGGTTCGGGGCTCTCGATCCTCAGGCTCTGGAAATGGCAATAGCGGTTCTCTGTGGCCTCCAACAGCAGGGAAAGCTCATCGGGGTTATTTCCCACGTCGAGGCCTTGAAAGAGAGACTCCCCGCGAGAATCGATATCCAAAGGCTTGGCGGCGGCTTCAGTTCCCTTTCGGGGCCTGGCTGCCGAACGACTGGCTGAATCGACGGCCCCTCGAAGGTGGCGAACGGTCATCCTGAGCGTTGTTCCAACATCTCGAAGTTTCCGTTTTCAACGGCGATCATCAGGGGGGGGGGCCGAATGTATCGAGAAAGTCCGGGGGAACCCTGGTGAGCCAGCTCCTCAGCAGTCCCATGTCACCATAGCGCGCCGCGTAATGGATCGAGTAAGGGAGGTTCGGGTCGTTTCTGACATTGTACAGCCAGCAGGCAGACATCAGGATGAATACCGACAATCGGAGGATAAAGATTCGGGAAAGGTTTTGCTCCGGGGAAATGGCTTCGGTTTCACAATCGTTCCAGGTCCCGACCCGCACGATGCGGGAAGTGGGCGGTTGCAGCCCGGATGGCGCTTCGCAAACGACCCGTCATTCATTCTTGACCTCCATTCCTCCCGACAAACTTGGAGGGTTGATCCTTTTTGGACCGGAAGCCTGGAGAAAGGCTTCCAACATCTGATTCCGCCAGCTCCCTCTTCCTGAGGAGGATCAGATGGGAATAAGCGGATCCTGACTGCAGGGGAACTTCGGCCCCCTTTGCAAGCAGTTTTGCGATGTTGGTATGGCCGATTTTTCCCGCCGAAACTCCCGGGGTTTCGCCATTCGCGTCCCTTGACTGCGGCGCCGCTCCGTTTTCAAGCAGATAGAGTACCAGATCCATGTCGCCCGAGCGGGCGGCATGGTGGAGGGGCGTCAATCCCCGAATGTCGGAGTTGTTGATATCCGATCCCTTCGACAGAATCGCCTTCACTGTCTCCTGGGGAAAGCCGTGCTCGATTGCCGAAGATAGATGGGTCTCCCCGTCCCCGTCCCTTTCATCCGGCCCCGAATAGACCTCGAGAAGGTGTTTGGCCGCGGCGCGGTGTCCCCAGTCCAGCGCAGTGTGAAGAGGGGTTTTTCCGGCGTCGTTGCGGATGCTGGGGGAAGCTCCCTTTTTCAGAAGGAAAGGGATCATCCGGGCTTCCCCATACTCCCATGCCGCATGATGAAGGGCTGTATCCCCGAAGCGGTCCCGGGAATCGATGTCCACCTTCGCTTCGAGCAGCAGTTCAACAGCTTTGGCATTCTGGGCCTTCACGGCGATTTCCATCGGAGTCCTGCCCATGGGGTCCGGGTCCCGTGGGTTGACTTTCCGGAGGTGGTTCCGGAGTGCATTGTGGTTACCGATCTCGATGGCCTGGAAGAAACCCGGTTCGGGCTCCTTTGGTTTGAGGGAGTCGAGAACGAATCCGATTACCAGAAAGAAAGCGATGGCAAAACCCACATTCCGGGTGAAACTGGGCAGGTTGAATTCCTCGAGAGGACTGGGCGGATCATACTGCTTCATTGCGGATCTCCGATCTCCCTAGCCTGGGAAGTGGCGAAAGGAATGGTGTTTTCTTCCCACTGAGGGGCTCACCTCGTCGTTGAGGGGTTGAAGACCAACTGCCCGTTGGTTGAAGCTTCAGGAGTGAACTCCAGAAGCTGGGCGACGCTCAGATTCCCCGTTCTGAATGCCAGTTCTCCTGGGACCAACCCATTGCGGTTCGTCAGTTTCGGGTTTGCGCCATGCTCGAGAAGGAACTTCGTCATTTCGACTCCTTTCCAACGGGCTGCGAAATGAAGCGGGGTCATTCCGGCCCCGTCTCCCCTGTTGATATCGTAACCCTTCTCGAGAAGCCTTCCGATGACTTCAAGGGGAAGGCCTTTTTCCACGGCAACCGCGAGGAGGTGGTCCCAGCGGCGATCTTCGACAGAGGGGCCGGGATCGGTATCGAACAGGAGGCTGACCGCACGGTAATTCCCGGTATAGACGGCAAGATGGAACGGGGTCATTCCCGACCGATTCTTCAGGTTTGGGGAAGCCTTTCTTTCCAGGAGAAAAGGAATCATGTCCGTTGCGCTTCCCAGGACGGCGGTATGAAGAGCTGTGTTACCCTCCGAGCAGGGGGCCTCGAGATTCTGCTGGTCGATCGTTGCCCCACCCCCGAGGAGGATGTCGACCATCTGGAAATCACCCTTCCTGGCTGCCACCAGAAGGGCAGTTTCGCCCCTCCGGTCCGGCCGGTCGGGATCCACCCTTTTCAACCATCCCCGGACCACTCTCTGGTCACCTCTTCTGGCACCTTCCTGGATGGACAGTGCGGGTTCATTCCAGATATAGCTTGCCAGGCTCATGAAGATGACAAAAGAGATTCCGAAAGCCCAGGCGATGAATCTCCGTTCGTTGAGGAGGAATTGGACTTCCTGCACCTGGACCGGGCCGCTGAACTCTCCCTCGTCTGTAATCATCGTCGGAATGTACTTCAGGTCGGCTTCGGTTTTCACATCGGTTCCAGTTTTCATAGCGGTCTCCATTTCATTTCCAGAAACTTGTTTTTCGATCGACCAGACTATCCTTGCGCATACGGCGTGCCAGCGCAGTTCCACCCGCCCCACCTTTCTTGGTGCGGAAAACCGACTCAGCTAAGCTTTCCGAGGTCATTTGCGGCCCAGACACATCAGGTATAGAATCAATTCATGAGTACCCGCCGGGTGTTGGATGGCCAAAATGCGATCATCGTCGGTGCTTCCGGAGATCTAGGGCTGGCGATGGTTTCCCGTTTCCTGTCCGAAGGGGCACGATGTGTCGCGACATCGAACCGAAGTCCGGAGCGGCTTTCGGACCTCAAGTCGGCAAACGGGGACCGGTTGACAACGCTCGCGATGGATGTAAAGGACGGGAAATCCGTTCAGGAAGCGGTGACTTCGCTTCCCCCAGGCTTTTCTCCCGATATTCTCGTCTACAATTCAGGGATCACCAGGGATTCCCCCCTCCTGGGAATGGACGAGACCGACTGGCTCGATGTGATAGACGTCAACCTGAATGGGGCTTTCCGGGTTGCCCGGGCTTTCGGGAAACTGTTCTTCAAGAAAAAGTCGGGCCGGCTGCTTTTCGTGAGTTCAGTTGCGGGGCAAAGGGGAGGCCGGGGCCAGGCGAACTATGCAGCCTCGAAAGCAGGGCTGGAAGCTTTGGTTCGAAGTCTTGCCGCGGATCTCGCCCCCCGGGGAGTCCTGGTCAACGCGATCGCGCCCGGCCCCGTCCAATCGAGGATGACCCGGGACGTAATGAATGTCGCAGGAGATGAAGTCCTGAGGAGGATAGCCCTGAAAAGGCTTGCGACTCCCGAGGAGATCGCCGCCGCCGCTGTTCACATCCTTGCTCCCGACATGACCTACATGACCGGACAGGTGATACCCGTCGACGGGGGGTTCGGGCTCTAGCGCTTTTCGGGCTCCCCGCACGGTTTTCCGGTACGGGTCAAGGTCTGCGAAAGGTCATTTCCTTTTCTGGCCCGGGATTTGCTGCTTGTCACTTGGAACGGGTTTTCGACAAGGAGGCAGGCCATGGAAATCCGGCATCTCGAACCCCAGGAATCCGATTCTTCATCGACCCTTTGGACGGCTCCACTGAATCGCAAGAATCTGGCTCTCCCCACACTGGCCTTCGCGAGCTGTTTCATTGCCGGGGTCATGCTGACCTTCGCGACCTTTGGAAGCTCCGACTCTAGCCTCCTCCTCTCCGCGTTTTTCGGGTTCTTTTCGGCAATTTTCCTGGGAAAGACTATTGCCACGAACAACAGGGCCTCCGACATGCGTGCGGGAATGGTCATCCGTGGCAACGGCTGCTGGATCAACGGGAACTCCCTTTCCTGGGATTTCGCCCCTGACCATGAAATCCCCTGGAACGAACTGGGGCAGGTCAGAATCGTCCGGGAATACTCGGAAACCCTTATCGTCATTCACGTCAGTCCCTCTTTCCGCGACGATCTCTTTTCCCGGCTCGATTTTTCCGGGATCGGAGGTTTTACCTGGGCCCTCCGGGTTTATGGGAGTCCCGTGGTGATCAACGAAAGCCGGTTGAGATGCAACCTGGTGGAGTTGAAGAACATGATCGCAAAGGTAGCCCGGAAAAAGTCCGCCCCCCAACGCCCCGAATTGCAGACCGGGCAAACCTCGACGCAGGAATCCGGCGAGCCTTCGGAGCAGGATTCCCCGGCCCCTTCAATCGGAAAGAACCTGGAAATGCCGCTTTCCGCCCTTCTCGATCCCGCTCCAAACGTATGCGGAGCCTTCCCGGACGTACCCGGGCTCGTCGGCGCCCGCGCAAAGTATGTCGGAAGAAGTGGCCGACAGCACGTCTCCGGAAGGGAGAACTTCGGGGCGGGACAGGAATGACGCAGTTTTTGCGTCTGATCTGACACGCCTCAAACGCGGTTCCAGAAACATCCCTCCTCGCTTCGTCGAAATCGTGTAACATGGGGAGAACTCCTGACGTAACTCAGGTGAAGTGCATCGAAGATCCCCGGACAAAGCAGGAGGGTTTATGAAATCCAGAAAGCTCACCCAAGATTCGACATCCAAACTGCTTCTGGCGGTTGGAATCGTGGTCCTTAGCGGAATCCTTGTACCTCTTCTCCAGGCTGGGGAATCCGTTCCTCCGGGTGAAGAGGAGACGATCGGGGTCGGGAACGACACGACCGCGGAACCCGCAGCGGTTGTGAGCGAGGACTCCTCCGGGAGCAGCAATGCCGCGGCCGAGGCTGCCAAGACCCTTCTCGCCCGCGATTTCAAGGGCAGTCCTAATGAGGTCATGAAAGTCCTTTTCGAGATGCTTGGCTTGTTCTCCGGGGGGATCCCGCAGGAGGCCTTCGGAAGCGCCGCGGAGGCTTCGGAGAGTACATCCGGAACCGCCGCCGCCCGGCAGGAAATCGGCACCGTCAAGGTGAATACCTATCTCAACGTCAGGGCCAGCCCGAACGGGAAGATCATCGGCAGGCTGTACAACGGGAACAAGGTCACCATCATCGGCCGGAGCGGAAACTGGCTGAAGATCTCGTACAACGGTTCGACCGCCTATGTGTTTTCGCAGTATGTGAACACCTCTGGCTCGACCACGAGCACCACCACGAGTTCGAACACCGGAGCGACCGGAACCACCGGGTCGACAAGCTCGACCAAGGACTCCGCCGAACTGGCGAACTGGAAGGGTGGAAAGCTTCCCAAGGCTCAGTTCATCAAGATGCTTGCCCCTCTTGCCCAGGAACAGGACCGAAAGTACGGGATACCGGCTTCGGTCACGATTGCCCAGGCCGCTCTCGAGACCGGGTGGGGCCAGAAGACGATCGCCTCGGGAAAAAACCTCTTCGGAATCAAGGCGCTGGGCGGGGCGAAGGGTTCGATCGCCATAGGCATCGTCAATGCGATGACCACCGACAGCGGGGTCCGCCATTCCCAACCGTTCAGAAAATACGCGAGCTGGGGCGACTCGATCCGGGATCATTCCCTCTTCCTGCAGGGAAAGCGCTACCAGCCCTGCATGGCGGCAAAAAACAACTCCAACGAGTTCGCCCGCCAGCTCCAGAAGTGCGGGTATTGCCCCGACTCCGATTACGCATCTACCCTCATTTCGATCATGAAGACCAACAACCTGTACCAGTACGATGTCTGAAAAAGGAGCCCAGGAATGAATCCCAGAATCAGCCTTTCCCTCGCAATCCTTCTCTGCCTCGTCTCCTTCACGGGAGTTGCCTGGGGGGAACCAGATGACAACGTCGAGACGATTCTCGCGACCGCGGCCCTGAAAGCACCCGCGGGGGGCCCCCCCTTCGAATTGGTGAAGGAACAGCGCAGCGATGGAATCTATCTGACCGTTCGGAACCCGGCTGGAACGATAGTCGCCTCCTCCGACAACCTCGGGGAGGTCGGAAAGCTGTTCATGCTCGATGGAAAGCCGGTTGAGCTGGCGGTCCGGGACCTCAACGGCGACGGTCGGGAGGAGGTCGCGGCGACCGCATTCTACGGGCCCAACTCGAGTGGCCTGTTCGTTTTCTCTTGGAACCCTGCAAGTTCCGCCCTGGAAGCTATTCCCACCCGCTACGACGACGGGAAGGAACACCCGGAGTTCATGTGCTCCGATGTGTTTCTCGAAGACGGGAGCGACATCACCCTTTCCACAGACGGGAACGCGAGGCTGCTGGGAAGATCATTGGGAACCGGGAATTCCCCCCGCCAGGCCTGGTACTGTTTCGCGCTCAAGGACGGAGCATTCGTCTTCCTGAAAAAGGACCCGATTCCCGATCCGAAGTGACGGGCTAATGGTGGGTTCCGGACGCCTCTTCCGAAGGGATCGCGCCTGAAACCGGGACGCCAGATGGCGACGATGCGGTTGATGTCTGCCCCAGCCATTCCAGGATTGTCGCTTTTCCCCTGGGGTTTTCCCGGAAAGAGTTCGAATTGTAATTTCGGGCGCTTTCGGAGTAATCCCTTGCTATCGAGTATTTGTGATCCATTCCCGGTATCGCCTCGAACCGGACCGAACCGTTTCCGCTGGCCCGGATGGTCTTGCAGATCGTTTCATGGCAGGGCCGCGTGGTCAGGAAATCGGACTCGCCGTAGATCACCAATGCCGGACACCGGATTGCCTGGTACACCTCGGCGAGATTGAACCCGAGCTGCTGTTGCCAGTAGGTGTCGGTCCGGTCGTCCATGATCCGGCCAGAGGAGTTCACCGCCTGCGCGAGTTCGGGGTGCCGGGACGCGATCTCAGGCATCTTCATTCCATCCGCGAGGAGGGTGCAAAGGGTCAGGTGGTTCCGGACGGACTTTTCGATCTCGGGATAGCTCTTCCCGTCCAGCTCGCCCTGGAGGCGGATCGTTGCCGCGATCCGCTCGAGGTGGTCGCGTCCGATGGTGCAGGAAAGGATGACCCCGGCGAGCGGGGGACGCGGCCCGGTTTCACGCCCGGATGGAAGCGCCTGAGCCCGCGAGGCAGTCTCGAACCTTCCAGTTCCGGCAAGTATCCCGGCGATGATCCCGCCGGTGCTGTGGCCGAAGAGGAAAATGCGCTTCGGATCGATATCGGGGCGGTTGCGAAGGAAGTCTAGGGCGGCGGCGTTGTCGGCGATTTCGGAGAGGAAATCGGTCTGACGGTAATCCTCTCCTTCCGAATCGCCGCTTCCCCTCAGCTCGAACCGGAGGACTCTGAACCCCCCGGAAGCGGCCGCGCAGGCGATTTCTCGCGACATGTCGTAAACTTCGCTCCGGATAAGGCGGGGCGAGCCGAGGGCGCTGACGATCAGGAGACCGGGCAGGGCCTTCCCGGAAGAGTTTGCGGGGGAGTGGACCACCGCCCTGAACCTCGCCTCACCGCGGGAAAAACTCGTGTATTCGAGCTCGATGCCCTCCTGGAAGTCTCTCGGGAAGGGTGCGAGGGTGAGAAACAGGTGCGCGGGGTGGCCCTGGCGGAAAATTTCGATCTCGATCCGGTCTCCAGCGTAAACATTGGAGAGGGCTGTCAGCATTGCACTGGGATCGGGGATCGTCGTTGGGCCGTATTTCCTGATGATATCCCCTGGGCGCAAACCGCTTTTGGCTGCGGGGGAGCCAGGCAGGACCTTGATCACGATCACCCCGGGAGATGGGGCAGATCCAATCATCGCCGAGGGAGCCTGCGGAACCGGTCCGAAGGCGAAACCGGCCATCCCGCGTGCCCGAAGGGGGGCCGGTTCACCGCTCCAGGAAAGGGCTGGGACCAGGAGAAGAAGGATCGCAGGAACGATGGTCAGAAGGACGGTCGGAAGGGCGGCGAACCGCCCTTCCGGACCGCGCGGATCATGGGACATCACGAGGGGTCAAGGGTAAGGACCAGGGTGAACTCCAGCTTGTCTTTCTTGGAGAGGGCCGGGAAGACGATCTCCTTGAACAGCTTCACGATTTCCTCCACGAGCTTCTTGTCACCCACCTCGTCGTTGAAGACCTTGGCGGAAAGCACCTTGCCGGTTCCGTCGATCGTCAGTTCGAGGCCCAGTTTGCCCCTCAGGGCCGGGCTGGCGGCGAGAGCCTTCCTGTACGCCTGGAGAAGGGCCTCGCGCTTTGACTCTACCGCCTGGCGGACGGCGTCGGAAGAAAGTCCTCCGCTGACCATGATCCCGCCGACGGTGATCTTGCCAGGTCCCGACTTTTTCGAATCGTCGGCATCGGGTTTCTTCATGGGAGGCGGGGGAGGCGCGGAGGGTTTTGCCGTGAGCTGCTGGGGTGCTGGTGCCCTCGAATACTCCTTCTCCGAAAAGGAGTCGCTGGTAGACATTGCGGGCATGACTGGACCGCCCCGGTAGCTCATCTCCATTTTCGCCTTTCCGGAAGAGCCGCCCACAGCCAGGTTGCTTACACCTTCGGGGAGCGGGAGAGGCTGGTTTACCGTCTGGGCTTCACCGGGTTTGGCCCGGGCAAGGCTGTCGATGGCCACGAACGAGGTGTGCGCGGTGAGGAGGTTGTAATCGAGTCCAAGTTTCGTCACGTCCGCCACGATCTCGGGATCGTTGCGGAGGGTGTTGAAGTCGGACAGGACCGCGATCCGATGCCGGGCCCACAGGTATCTGAGGGCCGAGTTCTCGTTCTCGGGTTTGACCGCAGCCACATCGAAGGTCTGCTTGTATTCCCCCTCTCCTGATGTGCCGGTGAGGGTGATCGTTCCCGCGGGGTTGCCGGACCACTTGCCGAAAATGATGACGGGGCGCTCGGCGAGGACATCGGGAACGGAGGGAGGCTCCACGCTCTGGGCCTGGAAATCCCCGAAATCGACCTTGATCCCGGTCAGGACGGGGCTCTGCACGTAGCGCCTGAACTTCTCGCACTGCTCCGCGGCGGAATCGGGTTTGGTGACGATGAAGGGCTCACCCATTCCCGCGCGGGCCAGGGTTTCCATCAGGAAACGGTTGACACTGCTTCCGATCCCGAAAGAGAACAGGTTGCCCTCGTTGAGGTTTTTCCTCACCAGCTCGTAGATCTCCTTCTCGACGCTCACGTATCCGTCGGTGACAACGACCATCGAGCGGGAGATCTTCCCGTGCCGCGGAAGGGCCAGAGCTGCCTTGAGCGCCGGAAGCATCTCGGTGCCGCCGCCGCCGCGCTGCCGGCTCATCATCGCGAGAGCTTTCTCGACGTTCTCCTCGTTGGCCGGGAGCGATTCGGGGCTGAGGACCTGGTTGCCCCCGGAAAAGAACATGATGTTGAAGTAGTCGGTGGGCCGAAGCTTCGAGAAGAGATCCTTCATGACCGTCTTCGCCGTGTCGAGGGGAAATCCGTGCATGGAACCCGAAACGTCGACCACGAATACATACTCCCGGGGCGGGATGATCTCGGGACTGACGTTTTTCGGAGGTTGTACCATCAACAAAAAGAAGTTCTCGGTGTCGCCGCGATACAACAACAGCCCGGACTGGATCTGGCCGCCCGCCAACCGGTATTTCAGGATGAAATCGCGGTTCCCGCCGTATTTCTCCGACTCGTCGAGAGAGACCTTGACGTTGTTCTTGCCCTCGAACTCTATCGATGTCTTGTGGGTGTTGCAGACCGCATCCTGGATCGGCAGCCCTGCCGAGATCGCGACCTTCATTCCGAAAGTCGTCTTGGACTGCTCACCCTCGGAGAGATACGGATTGGCCGCCCACTTCGGGGCGTCCGGCTTGTTCGCCTGGGACGGGCTGGAATACCTGGGGCCCACCACGGTCGGATAGACGAACTCGTAAACCCCGTCGTTCGGTACCAGAAGCTCGGTATAGCTGAGCTCGACCTTGATCTCGTCACCGGGCATGATGTTGGCCACGTTCATCGAGAAGACGTTGGGCCTCTCCTGTTCGAGGAGGGAAGCGCTCTTTCCCTGTTGTTTGGCCTCCTCGTACATCCGGCGGGCCTCTTCCTTTTTCTGGATCTTGGCCACGATCGTCCGCTCGCCGATGGTCATCTTCAGCCCGTAAACGGCGGCTTTCGAAGACGCGGGGAAGACGTAGATGGCCTCGATCGGCCGCTTCCCCTCGTTCTTGTAGACCTGGGTGACGAGGATATCGGCGATCACGCCCGCGACCTTGACATCGCCCGTTGTGGACTTGAGCGGGAGCTGGTCCACCCCGGGCTCGTCGCTTTTTACGAAGAAGTAGGGAGAGAGGGTCTTGTCCCCCCCTTCGGGTTCCTGGGCGAAAGCGCCCACTGCAAGGCACGCGAAAAGGGCCAGAACCAGGAGCCGGCTTCCACGGTGGGTCATGTGGTTCGTCATCGGAATTTCCTCCTTGGATTTGATCCTCGGTCTGAATTCGAAACGCGGCAGAGGAGAGGCGGATTTAGCCGCCCCGTTCAAGGGCATCAGCCGCGGTATTCCCTTACGATCGAGAGGTTCCTGCCGACCATCTTCCGGGCCCGGGCGTCCGCTTCAAAGCGGATCTTCCCCTCGTCCAGGGTCAGGAGCTCCCCCCGCTTCAGGACCATCCTTCCGTCGATGAAGACATACTCCACGTCGGCCCCTTTTCCGCAGTGGACGAGGTTTGCAACAGGATCGTGGTTCGGAAACCAATGCGGGCGGTCCCGGCGGAACAGGACGATATCGGCGGCTTTTCCCCGTTCCAGGGAGCCCGAGTCGGGGAATCCCATGGCACGCGCGCCGTTTCCGGTTGCCATGCGTAGCGGGATATCCCCGGGGAGGGCTTCGGCGTCGTCGCTTGAGAACTTCTGCAGGAGGGGGGTGAAGCGGATGACCTCCTTCATGTCCATGTCGCTGTTCGATCCGGGGCCGTCGGTTCCGAGGCAGACATTGACCCCGGCATCGAGCAAGGGGCGGAGATCCCCGGTTCCCATGGCCAGCTTCATGTAGGTGATAGGGCAATAAGCAACCGAGACGCCCTTTCCCGAGAGGATCGAGACGTCGTTCTTCCCGAGATAGAGCGCGTGTGCAACCACCGCTGGAACCTCGAACAGGCCGCAGGCTTCGAGAAACGCGATCGGGGTCTTCCCGTGCGTCTTGACGGAGTTCTTGACCTGTTCCCTGGATTCGGATGCGTGGATGTGGATCGGAAGGTTCCGGCTCCGGGCAATGCCCGCCATCTCCTTCAGGAACGGCTCGGGACAGACGTAGGGGGAATGCGGGCCGATGACCGTCCTGATGCGGCCGTCCGCCTTTCCGTTCCAGGTGTCGGTGAACCGGAGGGCCGTCTCGAGGCTTCCCCCGATCTCCTTGTCGTCGCCGATCCCAAAGCGGCACCAGGTCAGGGCAGCCTTCATGCCGGAAGTTTCTACGACTTCTCCCACCCGATCCATGTGGAAATAGTGGTCGTTGAAACCCACGCATCCCGAGCGGATCATTTCGCACGCGCCAAGGGCGGCTCCCCAATACACGTCCTCGGCGGTCAGCGCAGATTCCGCGACCCAGATCCGTTCGTTGAACCACCGGTCGAGGGGGAGATCCTCGGCCCATCCTCGTTCGAAGGTCATCGGGGAGTGGCAGTGCGCGTTGAAAAAGCCCGGGACCGCGAGCATGCCGCTTCCCTCGACGGTTTCGGCGGGTTCGAAATCCGGCGGAACATCACCCACGGCGGTAATGAGCCTTCCGTCGATACAGATGTTTCCCTTCTTTTGGGGTTTTCCCTCCGCGCCCAGCGGGATGATCTCGACATTCCTGATAAGGGTTTTCATCGGCTCCTCCCATCTCCGTTCCGTGCTTCCCGGACGGGGTCAGTTCCCCTTGTTCCCTTGTGAATCCTCGCTGCTTCCGATTGGGGTAACGGAATAGTCGATAAGGATGTAACGGTCTTCTTCCGATTTGATGGTCGCCGAAAACCTGGAGACCAGCTCGACCTCCTCCTTGTTCTTCTTCCAGACCTCGGGGTTGGCGTGAACGTCCGGAACGCCTCCCGAACCCGTCGTGAAGATGGAACCCTCAGCCCGGAAGAACCCCTTTTCGAGTTTGAACAACCGATCGATCTGGGAAAAGAAGAACGCGTCGCCGTCGGAGATTGGAACGACGTAAACCGGCTTCTCGTGCTTGGAAACCTTTTTGCCGAAATACTTTTCCGTGGTCTTGTCGACCTGGTCCACGGAAACCTCGACCGACATCTCCTCCTTCCGGACCTTCAGCGATTGGAACCGGTTGAGGTAGTTGTGTCTCAGCGCGAAGTCCAGGAGGAGGGAGTCGGAAAGGCCCCCAAGCCTGAAACCACCCACGTTCGCTTCGGAGAAGTTGCTGAAGAAGGTGTTGAGCTTCTTCTTCAATCCGGAGTCCATTTTGACCTCCGTCTGTCCGAACGAGAAACCCGGAGCAATAAAAAGCAGCAGTGAAATTGCCAAAAGTCTTTTCATCATGATGGAACCTCCCTTCGGGATCAGCCTGTAGTACAATCCCTTTATACCACAGGGCAGGGAGTGAAACATGAGATACTTGGCCATCGCGGTCATTGTGTGCTTTCTTGCGCAGGCGGCTTCCGCAGGGGCTCCCGCTGGGCCCGTCCCCAAGGCTGGGGGAGATGCCCACGGCGGTTCAAAGGGCGCAATCGGTCCCGACCCGTTTCCGTTGGCAACCGGAGCTGAGTGGATTTACCAGGCGAAGGTAAAATGGGAAGATTCGGGCAAGGAGAAATCCAAGACCCTTTCCTGGA
Organism: uncultured bacterium; assembly: GCA_964428355.1. Lineage (GTDB taxonomy): Bacteria > Muiribacteriota > Ozemobacteria > Ozemobacterales > Ozemobacteraceae > CAYRYU01. Next base: position 2,587 of record CAYRYU010000080.1, on the reverse strand, counting down.
CGACGAGTATCGATTCCGTCGTTGTCCGAGGGGAAATCGTTTTGGCGAAGGGAACGGGGCTTCCTTCACAGCTCACATTTTACGATGAGAAGGTGGAACCCGCTCCTTTTGTGATGGTGAAGGTGGGAGCGTGGAAGTTGTTCGTCGTCAGCGCCGAGGACCGGATTTCGGACATCTGGAAAAAGGCTGTCAATCCCGATGAATTCCTCGGAGATATCCTTCAGGAGGGCGATCTTCTCCTCGACCTTCCACTCGTCGAGGGGAAATTCTACGGCGAGACCGCCCAGCTCACGCGTGGAGGTACATCCAATCTGTATCTTGTCGAAGGAAGAGCCCCGTTCGAGGCCGGGTCGGTAAAAGGGCTCGCCGCCGCCGGCCCATTGGAGGAGCTCTCGATCATTCTGCGGACAAACCCCGACCACTCCATCTGGAAGTTCGTTCCCGGTCTCGGTTTCTCCGGGTTCGAATATGTGCATCACGGAACCACGTCCGAAGTGGATTGCCGGTTGAAGGAAGTCAGGGCGGGGAGGTGAGTGCTTGGCTTTCCTGAGCGATGAGCGCCTTGCGGTGCTGGTTTCCCGGTCTGGAACCCTCGCGGGGGTTCTTTTCGCCATTCTCCTCGTGATCTGCTACCAGGCTCCGAAATTCCCCTATCTGGGCCCGCTCACTGGGATGGCCCTTGCCGCCGGAGGTTGCTTCCTGATCCTGAACGGTGAACAGGAGCGTCGCACCGCACCGCCGTCAAAGGTGATCAGCTTCATGCTCTCCCTCAAGGGAATTCTCCACATCCTCTTGGGGGGGCTTTGCCTGTTGGCGGGGCTTCCTCTGATGGTTTTCGGGTGGTGAGGCCTTTTTCCGGGCCGGTTCCGCCTCACGAGTGAAGCCTCCGAACATCCCCGTTTTCTCTCGCGAACCCGGATTCAAGGAAAACGGTGGAGGAATGCCCTCATCCTGGGTATAATGGAATGGATCGATTTTTTTCCAAGGAGATTCAACCGATGAAATCCACCATTCGATTCTTCCGAAGAGTCCCCTTCCCCGTAATCCGTTTGGTGGGGCTGTTCCTTCTGGTGCTTGCATTGGTTTCCCCGGGTTTTTCGGCCGGCCCGGTTCCCGCGGAAAATCCGAAACTCCAGGGGGTTTTCGATTCCTTCCCGGTCCAGGATCCCGGGAACCAGACCCTGATCCGCCTGCTCAACGGAAACGAGGAAGCCTGGTACGCCCGGTGGAGTCTCCTGGAAAGTGCGCGGAAGTCGATCGTCAGCACCTATTTCATCGTCGATGACGATATCTTCGGCTGGTCATTCCTCGGACTGCTCCAGAAAAAAGCCCGGGAGGGTCTGTCGATCCGGCTCATGATCGACGGGCGGTTCGCACGAAGTGCCAAGAAGTGGAAGGATTTCGACGAGCTTCAGGAGCTGGCGGCTTTTCCGAATGTCCAGATCCGCCTTTACAATCCGATCTCGAAAGCCCTTCCCGGAGCGGTTCTCGACCTCAGGAACGTCCTTCTTTCGAACCATGACAAGATCATCATCGTCGATGGCGAAACCTGCCTCACCGGGGGCCGGAACATCGGAAAGGATTATTTCGTCCAGTACGGAGAACACACGAACGTGTTCGAGGACATGGACGTGGTCATGCGCGGTTCCGGCGTTGTGAAACAGCTCCAGATGGCCTTCGACGAGGAATGGGGTTTTTTGAAGAACTCGGTCATCAAGAAGGACCTGATCAACTTCACCGACCAGACCAACAAGCTCGACATCGCCTACCGGGTCATGAACCGGTATCTCCAGGGATCCGGTCTCAGTGATCCGGAAAAGCTCGATATCTCGGACAATCTTAAAAACTACCTCCGGACCTACAACGCCGAGATTTCGCGATACAAGAAACTCAGCTCCTTCGCCGATTTCCGGATGTTCCGCGGGGAACGACCCCGTGCCGTCAGGATTCTCGACAAGAACTCGATGAAGGGGCCCCGCGACGACATCGGACCGAACCTCATCCGGCTGATCGACTCCGCCAGGGACGAGATCCTCATGCAGAACGCCTACATCGTTCTTTCTTCGGAAGCTGAGGAAGCTCTCGTTCGCGCGGCGAAGCGCGGGGTCAAGGTCATCTTTCTGACCAACAGCGCTGATTCCACCAATCACCAGTCCACGACCGCCTTCTTCATGAACGATTGGCAGCGGCTTTTGGCGAAGATGCCCGGTTCCCATATCTACGTTTTCCCCGCCGGAAAACCCTGCATCCACACCAAGGCGTTCGTTTTCGATTCCCAGCTCGCCATCGTCGGAACCTACAACCTCGACCCGCTCAGCATGGTCGTGAATTCCGAGGTCGTCACCGTGGTCTGGGGTCATGAGTTCGCTATCAGGACCGCCGGGATCATGCGCAGGGGAATCCAGGACAGCCTCGAATACAAGGTTTCGGTGGACGAGCGCGGGAATATCACGAGGGTGTTCGGTCCCGAAGACCATCTCCAGAAGGAAATGGTCGAGAAGCTCAACCGCCTCCGAAAGCTGCAGTGGATCCGGCCCCTCATCTGACCCGCCCGTCCAACTTGTCTGGGTGGTCATCTGAGGGGGCC
>CAYRYU010000079.1:30607-32385 GCA_964428355.1 uncultured bacterium | reverse complement strand
TTCCTGGAGGATTTCGGGTTGCTTTACGGCTATACCGCCTACTCGCAGGAAGGTGAGGATTGCGTCCTGAGGAAGATTTTCGAAGGGCAGACGACGGGATTCTACGTCGATGTCGGAGCCTTTCATCCCATGCGGTTCTCCAACACATGCATCTTCTACAAGATGGGGTGGAGGGGAATCAACATCGATGCGATGCCGGGTAGCATGAAGAAGTTCAACCGTCTCCGCCCGAGGGATATCAACCTCGAAATCGGAATCGCGAGGGAAAGGGGAAAACTGGACTACTTCATTTTCAACGACCCCGCGCTGAACGGTTTCCAAAGGGAGGTTTCCGAGTTCCGGAACGGGTTGGCGAATTTCCAGATCAGGGAAGTGAAGCAGGTCGAGACCATGCCTCTGGCGGAAGTCCTTGTACAGCATCTTCCAAGAGGGATGGAGATCGATTTCCTGACCGTCGATGCCGAGGGGATCGATTTCGATGTCCTGTGTTCCAACGACTGGAGCCTGTTCCGGCCAAAAGTGGTTCTGGTCGAGATTCTTGGAAGTTCACTCGATGAAATCGAAGGAAATCCGCTTACCTCCTTTCTTCGCGAAAAGGGATACAAGGTCTACGCAAAGACCGAGAATACCGTTTTCTTCCTCAGGGAGGATTTCCTTGCCAGGAAGAGAGCCCGATAAGGGTTGGAAAACATTTCATGGAAAAGGAAATACCGGGGATGGACGGAGCGGAGAATCCGAAGCGGTTGAAGGCTCCCGTCCTCTTCCTGGTTTTCAACCGCCTGGAGACCACCCGAAGGGTTTTCGCCGAGATCCGGAGGGCTCGCCCGCCGAGATTCTATGTCGCCTGTGACGGTCCCCGGGAGAATGTTCCCGGCGATGGAGACCGGGTTGGGGAAGTCAGGGATTTCATTCTGAAAGGAATCGACTGGCCTTGTGAGGTCAAGACCCTCTTCCGTGAGAAGAACCTGGGCTGCCGGAACTCCGTCAGTGGCGCGATCACCTGGTTTTTCGAACAGGAAGAAGCCGGCATCGTGCTCGAAGACGACTGTCTTCCCAGCCCGAGTTTTTTCGGTTATTGCGATTCCCTCCTCGAGCGGTACCGTGACGATGAAAGGGTCTGGCACATAGGTGGATGCAATTTCCTGAAGGGGAAGGATGTCCCGGGCGCAAGTTATTACTTTTCCAGGTACTGTTTCATCTGGGGTTGGGCAAGCTGGCGGAGGGCCTGGAAGAAATACGATGTGAACATGGCCCGCTTTCCCGAATTTTTGAAGAACGGCTGCATCTCCGGTGTCTGGCGGGAAAAGGAGATCCAGGACTACTGGATGCGGAATTTTCAGTCTACCTATGAGGGGAAGATCAATTCATGGGACTTTCAATGGGTTTTCACCCTGTGGTGCCAAAGCGGTCTTGCGATCCTTCCGCGGGTTAACCTGGTTTCCAACATCGGTTTCGGAGCGGATTCGACCCACACCAGTTCCGCGGCTGAATTCGGGAACCTGCCGACCCACGAAATGGAGGAGCTGAGCCATCCGCCATTTGTCGTCGAGGATTACGATGCGGATCTTTTCGCTTTCAACCGTCTTTACAGGCTCGAGAATCCGATTTTTCGTGGAATGAGAAAGCTCCGGAGGCTGTTGTTCAAGAAATGAAGGGGAATTCGAAAAGGGATAATTCCTGATGGAAATTGCGGATAAGAGCGTTCTGGTCCTGTATTTTGGGAATTATTCCTCGAAGAGGTTCCGGGAGAATTTTTCCTACTGGAATACTTCCACCGA
>CAYRYU010000079.1:26508-30507 GCA_964428355.1 uncultured bacterium | reverse complement strand
ATTATTCCTCGAAGAGGTTCCGGGAGAATTTTTCCTACTGGAATACTTCCACCGACTTGTACCGGAAGGTGGTACTCCCCTTCCAGAGAGCTTGCCGAAACGTCGTGGGGCTGAATTTCTTCGAGATCGCTGGAGACGAGGGCCTGGCTTCCCTCAACGAAAAGGTTGTCAGGCTTTGCCGGGAAAACAGATTCGATCTGGTTTTCTGGTGTTCACTGAAGCACGAGTTCTTTCCCCATGTTTTCGATACGATCCGTTCACTTGGGATTCCCATCGCGGGGCTTTCCTTCGACGATGCTTTCCGGTGCCACGACTACGCAAAAACATGGCTCCCATTGGTGGATTTCTTTATCTTCAATGATCCGAATTTCACCGATTTCTACAAAAGCCTCAAGAATGAGAGCCATTTCTTTCCTTTTCCCAGCGCCTCTCTCGAGGAGTTTTCCAAAATCCCCGATTGCGAAAAGAGGTATGATCTTTCCTTCGTCGGAACGCACAGCCCATACAGGGCGGAATTCGTTTCGTATCTCAGGGAGAATGGGTTGAAGGTCTTCACTTTCGGAAAGGGCTGGGATGGGAAAGACGTTGGAGTCGAGCATGAGGAGATGGTCAGGATCTTCAACCAGACCCGGATCAACCTCAATCTCGAGCAGAGACCGGAACTGGTCGTGCAGTTGAAAGGCCGGATCTTCGAAGTGGGGATGACAGGGAACTTCCTGCTGTCACATCGCCCCGACCGAATTTCCGAGTTCTACGAGGATGGGAAAGACCTGGCTACCTTTTCGACGAAGGAGGAGATGCTCGTCCAGGCCCGGCATTTCCTGGAAGACTCCCGCCTTCGGGAAGAATGCGCCGCCCGTTTCCAGAAAACGACCCTCGAAAGATTTTCTGCGGAAGCCCAGATCAGGGAGATGTTCAGGCTGTTCGGGATCAGTGGGGAAAAGCGTCCCGTCATCAAGGACCGCGGTATCGAAGGTCGGATACCGGAGCTGGAAAAACCCTATTTTCAGGGGTGTTTCGAGCAGATACTCCACCATCTGAAGGGGCGTTTGATCAGGGGCCATTGGAACATCTTCCGGAGCGATTTTCATGCACTGTTGCGTCTTCTGAAAAAGCGCCCCCCTTTCATTTCCTGCCTGGACCTCATATCCTTCGGTTGCGGGTGGCTTCGCAAAATCATCCTCGACAAGATCCACCCCCCAAAACCGGCATGAGCAGAGCCAGAAGCAGTGGCCTTTCCCCTTCGGGGTTCCTTCGTAGTTTTCGGCAAACCATCCGGTATCTCCTGTTCCTCGCGGGAGGAAAAAAACCCTGGTCCAGGGGATACGACGTTTACAAGAACCGATCCCTTCGTCATGCGTTGGGCCCCGGCGGCTTCGCGAGGACCGGATCTCTACCTTCGGGGTTCGGGTTTCGTCTCGACGAGAGGATCGTCGAGTATCCCTGGTTTTTCTCCCTTCTTCCCGAAAGCCCTGGCAAGCTCCTCGACGCCGGGTCCATACTCAACCACGAGGTTGTCATCGGGCATCCGAAGCTGAAGAACAAGGATGTCTTCATTTCCACGCTCGCTCCTGAAGAGAACTGCTTCTGGCAGGACCGGATAAGCTACGTTTTCGACGATTTGCGAAGGTCCTGCTTCAGGGAGGATTTCTTCGACTGGATCGCGTGTATATCGACGCTCGAGCACGTCGGGATGGACAACACCAGGTTCTACTGCCGCACCGACCTCGGGCAAGCCGATGGACGGCAGGATGTCCATCTCGATGCGATCCGGGATTTCCACAGGATCCTCCGGCCGGGCGGAACCCTCTTCCTTACGGTTCCTTTCGGGAAGGCAAAGAACCATGGGTGGTTCCAGGTTTTCGATCAAGGGATGGCCGACCAGGTGATCCATGCCTTTGCCCCCCGAAAGGCTGAGGAGACGGTATATCGCTATCGACCTGACGGTTGGACGGTTTCGGACCGGGAGGAGGCGAAGGACGCCACCTTCTTCGACATCCGGGAAAGGAAGGACTACGATCCCGACTTCGCTGCAGGTTCCCGTGCCGTCATCTGCCTGAAGCTGGAGAAGTGACCCCAATCCCGCAAGGGTAGAGGCCGGGGAGGCGGAAGGGTGGCCCCCAGATGGCCACGGAGACACGGAGACACTGAGATAACCCCCTGATTTGGCCGCACGGGGGAATCAATGACTATCCCCTGGCCCGGATTGCCTCGAGAACTCCGGGTATTCCCGTGTCGAGCCCAGTGGGGCATGACAGGCCGAGCTTTCCAAGCCTGGCCGTGTCCGCGACGAGATTTGAAGGGTTGCCGGGGAAGTCCCTTCCGGTGAAAGCAATTGAGTGGGGGTATCCGGAGTGGTGGCCGATCATTGCCGCCAGTTCGGCAAGGCTGGTGGCCTTTCCGGTTCCCACGTTCAGTACGAGACCGGAGGGAAGTTCTCTTCCGAGGAGAGCGGAAACCACTTTGCAGCAATCTTCGACGTGGACGAAATCCCGCATCTCCCTTCCGGTTCCCTCGATCAACATGGGATTCTCCCCGCTCAGGAATCTCCTGGAGAGGTCGTAGACGACCTGCTTTCCCAATCCCGGTCCGTAAACCGAAAACGGTCGAAGGATGAGGTGCCTCAAGCCCTGGCGTTCGGCCTCGGACCGGATGAAGCGCTCGCATGCCATCTTCGTCACGGCGTATGGGGAAAGGGGCTGCAGGGGAAGGTCCTCGTGGTATCTTTCGAAAGGCTGATCTCCGTAGACTCCCGCGGTCGAAAAAAAGATGAGGGTCACTCCCCGGTGACCGCGGAGCTTTTCAAGGAGGAAGGCGGTTCCACCAAGTCCGTCAACCGCCTCCCGGTAAGGTGCCTCGTAGGATTGCCTCACGCTCGCGGGGCCGGCAAGGTGGATCAGAAAATCCGGGTTCCATGCGAGAATCTTCCCCCAATCGGCATCGACCAGAGAGACGGATTCGTTTCTCAGTCCAGGGTTGGAAGAGGGAATCCTGTCCAATCCCCAGACTTCGTGGCCATCCAGAACGAGACGTGCCGCCAGGCTCGACCCTAGAAACCCGCAGATACCGGTGATGAAGACCTTTTTGGGGGTCATTTGGCAAGGGCCTCCTGGATGATATCCACGAACTTCAGGGCGAACTCCCGGGCTCCCTTTCGGTTCCGGGTGGCGAGCTCCCCACGATGGACCCGGGGCCCCTCCCCACCGTCCCGCATGGTCTCGACAAGATGTTGCGCGAGCTGATCGGGCGAATCCTGGGGAAAGAACCTTCCGCCTGTGGGCACCTGTTCGCGATGGACCGGGATGTCCGACAGGATGAGCGGTTTTCCAAGGAACTTCGCCTCCTCGACGGATGTGCTCCATCCCTCGAACTTCGAGGGGTTCAGAACTGCCGTCGACGCCGACATCATCCCAACCAGATCGGGAAAGGGGACCGTCCCCAGGGATCGGAAGTGCGCTGCAACACCGCTTGTCCGGGCCATTTCCATCAGGCGATCGAAATAGCCGGGGTCCCTGATGTCCCGGGTCTTTCCGGTTGCCAGGACCAATGGGCGGTCCGATTGGGAAGGAATCCGGGAAAGCGCCTGGATGACGACTCCATGGTTCTTGTGCGCCCAGAACTGGTTCGGAAGGTGGAAAAACGGGCCGGAAAAACGGTATTTCCTTTCCAGTTCGGAGATGGGCGTGGGGTTTGGGCATCCCATGGAAACCGCCACGAAGTGCATCACCCGCCCCTTCTCCATCGCTTCAGGTATGAATTGCCCGAGATCCTGCTTCGCCGTTTCGCTGCTGACGACTACCAATCGGGCATATCTCGAAAGCTCGCGGTGGAATCTCTTGAGAAAGATGATCTTATCTGGAGGGGTAAGGTCGGGCAAATGCTCATACTGGAAGTCCGGGATCCAACCGACGACGGGGATCGAGCTTCCGGGGCCGAGGTGTGGGGAATGCGACAGGACCTGGACCCTGAGCCGATGAAGGAGGCTGTTCATGAGCAGGT
>CAYRYU010000079.1:0-26408 GCA_964428355.1 uncultured bacterium | reverse complement strand
GAATGCGACAGGACCTGGACCCTGAGCCGATGAAGGAGGCTGTTCATGAGCAGGTCACGCCCGGTGGCTCGAAAAACCAGTTGACGAGCCCACCAAAGGGGATGTCCCCAGTCGAGCATCGGGGTCCGGTGCCATTCGGCCCAGGGGAGTTCCCCCACCATGGGGGCAACGACCCGTCCGGTAATCAAGATCGGAATGATCTTGCCAGGGAAAAAATCACCGACGACGGTGAAGAGGTTTCGCAGATAGTTGAGCCCCCCCAGCCAGGTCCGGACGTCATAGTTGATGTAGAATGCCACTCTTGTTGGCGAGGGGACTGGTTTCATGATCGTTCGGCGGCGGAAAGCTCGCGGATGACCCTGGCGGGATTTCCACCCGCGATCGAAAACGCAGGAACATCCCTCGTCACCACGCTCCCCGCTCCGACTATCGCGCCGGTTCCAATTCTGACCCCCCGTAATATCACCGAATGACACCCGATCAGGACATCGTCCCCGATGATGATCGGCTTTTCCCCGAGGTCGATCGACCGGGGCTGGCCGGATGTGACGATCGTCCGGAACTGCTCGTGTCGGAGCCGGGGGTTCAGCGGATGGGTCAGGCTGTCCATGATCGTGACGAGATGCGAGATCAGAACACGGTTTCCAATCGTGACTTCGGATGCGGACCAGATCCGGCTGGATTCGCCGAGAAAGCAGAACTCCCCGAGTCGGATCCGGCCGCCGTGGCCGAAGGTGAGCAGTTCCCCCTTGATATGACTGTTGGGGCCGATTTCGATCGCTTCAGGGTCCCCGAGGCTGTTGACCACCCTGGAACCGGGATGCAATACCGCTCCCGGGCCGATCCTACACCGGGGAGGCCTTCCCAGGAAACGCTTTATGAAAGCCAGTATTTCCATCAAGTTCACCATCTGTCGCAAACGAATGAATAAAGACGTCCCGGGATACGCTGGAACATTCCATACAGGAAGATCGCGGCATCGGGAACCAGGTCTGCCCAGGGAAAGCCGATTTTCCGGAGCAGATTCCTCTTGTACTCGCTCACGGTCGAGGGGAAAAGATTCACGTCCGATTCAAGAGGGTTCAGGATCTTGCGGATCCGGAAACCCGCCCCATGCAGTGCGGTGCAGTATTCTCCCAGAAGGAAGGCATTTTCGCCGCCGTAAAGGCGGTGAAGGGGATGCGACGCCTGGAAGGCGGTGAGATCCTCGTGCCTGGACAACACGTGTTCCCTTGTGGCAACGAGCCTTCCCCCCGGCTTCAGGACCCGGGCAACCTCCCGGCAGAGAAGCGGCAGCGAGCGCGCATGATGGAGGACCTGGCGGCAATAGACGAGATCGAATTCACGGTCCTGAAATGGGAGACCTTCCCCCCAACCGGTCTCGACGCGAATTTCCAGGCGGGAATCCCCGGCGAGACGCCTGATGGCTTTCGCACCGACCTTGGGGCTCGGGTCGGGCTCGAGAGCGGTAGTTTCCCAGCCGGACCGCGCGAGCGCATACGAGGCGATCCCACGTCCCGCGCCAAGATCCAGAGCCCGCCCCTTTCCCGGGGGAAGCCATTCCGTTGTGGCACGCCATTCCGTCCCCTTAAAAAACCTTTCGGCGGCTTCCTGCAGGGGATCATCGTAGAAACAGGCTTTCACGAGGTCCGTGTGTTCGGGCCTTCCCTTGAGCCATTCGACGGCTTCCTCCCATGACAACGGACTTTTCCCCCCGGCCAGAACGGAAGAACGTTCGAACGATGAAGCCGCACCTTGCCCGCCCAATCCCTTACTCCATGTCCATGCAGGCGCGCCAGCGGTTTCTTCCGCCAAGCTGGCCGGAACGGAACCAGCGGAGCGCATAACCGCCCAGGTTCCTCCATCTGAAGGTGAGCCAGGCCCGGAACCTGGCGAACCTTCCGATGGAAAGGCCGTTCCGGCTGGCGATCTCGTGCTTTTCCCGTTCGTGGTCGTCCCGGAGCTTCTGGCTGTACTGGGTCGGGTGAAGGCGGAATGCCCCCACCGTGGGAAACGGGATTCGCCTGAAGGAAAACCCGGCCAGTTTCCCGCGGACGAAAAAATCGAAGTCGCCCGCCAGGCGGAAATGCGTGTCGAAGCCTCCCAGGCGTTCGAAGACCTTGCGCCTGAAGAAGGTTCCCTGGGGGGGAATGGCGTTTATCCCGAGCGATGCGAGGGGAAGGACGTCCGCGGGGCTGGGCATGCGGAAACCGTGCAGAAACCGGCCCTCGCTGTCGATGAAGTCGACGTTCCCGTAGAACAGGTCGGCGTCACGCGGGTCGGAGGAAACGAGTTTCTCCATTGGGGATGGAAAAAGGAGATCGTCGGAGTTGATGTAGGTCAACCATTCCCTCCGGCTTGTTTTCATCCCTTCGTTGATCGCGGCATACATGTTCCCTTTCGGGAAGAACAGGAGCCGGTCAGCGAAGGGGCGGCAAACCTCGATGGTGCCGTCGGTGGAATGGCTGTCGACCACGATGATTTCCGCTCCGCGATCCTTCAGCCTCCGGAGGGATTCGAGGGTGGCCCGGACCGCGGGCATGCTGTTGAGGGTCGGGATGACTACCGTGAGGTCCATTTTGATGCGGGATTCCGTCTACCAGTCCGTTCCACCCCAGACGTTCTTGTGGACCCGGTCTGCCTGGAACCGGTTCTCGAGCGATTTCTTCTCCCCGGGATGGCCGATCGGGACGAAGGTCATGGGAATCACTCCCTTGGGAAGACGGAAAAGGTCGATCGCCCCCTGGACCCGTTCGGGAATGGGGTAGAAGCCGAGCCAGACCGCTCCCAGGCCGAGGAAGTGGGCCGCGAGAAGGATGTTCTGCGTTGCGGCGGAGCAGTCTTGGACCCAGAAGCCGGGATATTTCTCGCGGTTCGTGTCTCCGCAGACGAGAATCGAAACCGGGGCGGAAGACAACATCTTCGCGTAGGGGTGGAAACGGGTGACTCCTTCCATGATCGTCCTGTCCCTGACGACGACGAACTGCCAATCCTGAGCGTTTCCGGCGGAAGGTGCGCACATCGCGGCCCGGAGGATCTTTTCGACCGTCGTGTCGGGGACGGGTTCACCCGTGAAATCCCGGATCGACCTTCGGCCAAGAAGAAGCTGGTAGGGGGAAGGAACGGGCCCGTCATGAGTCGAGTCAGCCATGTCTGCCTCCTGCTGGTTTTGATCATCCATCCTAAGACCGCGCGGGCACCCATGTCAAATCATGACACGTTTCAAGTCGGGAAATCCGGTCCGGGGATTTTTCGTTTCGGACAGTTGCGTAAAGTCCGGGATGAATCTAACATGATTCTAGCCACCCCGGACGATCCTCGGACAACCGCCTGGCGAAATGGCGAATCCCTGCCCTGGATCACCATCCCGGGATCAAGGCTTTCCATGGGGTATGCCTGCCGGGAAATGTCCGGACTCGGGAAATCGAAGGAGGGTCTATGCGGTTAAAGATGATGGTGTTCTTCGGGATTTTTCTTGCTTGCGGCCTTTGTGCCTGGGGCGGGGAAATCGGATTCGACGAGCAGTTCGGCCTTGCCGAGGATCGAACCGTTCCCCTCAAGCAGTTGATCCCGGGAACCGAGGACTACTACTACTATCACTGTCTCTACCATCAGCAGCGGGGTGAATACCAGAAGGTACGGGAGTATCTCGACCAATGGGTCAACCGCTACAACTACACTTCCCGTGTCCAGGAAATCCAGGATCGGCAGGCCCTTCTCGACTACGACAGGGATCCCCAGGGTTCCCTGAGACGGATCATCGAACGGTTGAACCTGCGCTTCTCGCATCAAAAGAAGCTCATGAAACCGAAGACGGATTACCCGAACTCGCTGGATCCCACCCTCGTAAACCGCGAACGTTTGAAGGCGAAGGCTTTCAGCGAGTACAACGATCTGAGCGGCCTCGAGGACTCGGCCCTGAACGAGCTTTCCCCCGCCAGCCTCGACCCCGACCGGCGCCGTGATTTCCTGAGGCGGCTTGCCAGGCCCGATGTTCCGGGGCTCGCGAAGCTGGTCGTCGAAGACCTGCGCCACGAGAACAGCTCGGGGTTCGGGTCGCATCCCATACATTCCCAGATGCTCATGAAGCAGCTCGAGGAGTGCCTCGAACTCGCCCCGGAGCTGATCAACGAAACCAACTTCGTGAATGCCATGATCTCGAAAATGAGGCCCTGCCAGGACCTCGACCCCGAGCAGGACCCGGCGCTGATGATGGAATTCTTGAGGAAAGTTCTCATCTTCGCACGCGGACTTCCCCCCTCCTTCAACTCGCTGAAAGCCAACGTCCTGTACAAGATCCTCGTTCTGGAGCGCGCCGGAGGGAATTTCCCCCGGGATCTCTTTTTCGAGTATCTGAAGCTTCCACGTGATGTTTCATACATCAACCCCGAATTCCGGAACCTCAGGGAAAACCGGGACAATCCGGCATATCTCGGCCAGGATTATTCCACCCTGACCTACGGCCCCGCGATCGGTAACGACGAGCCTCTCGTGAGGAGCTTCCTGGTTCATTTCCTCCGGGATGCCGACGATTCCAAGGAGTTCTCGAGATACATCGAGTCGGAGTACCTGAAGCAGGTCTTCGCCGAAACCAAGATCCTATACGGCCTCGGTGATCAGGAGCGCTGGTTTTCCATCCTCCCCCCGGGGTCGCACCAGGCACTCAAGGAACGTGTCGACCTCGAATTTTTGCCCACGAACAAGACCTATATCGCCACCCGCGATACCGTCACCCTGGACGTGGGAATCAAGAACGTCCCTAACCTGATCGTCAAGATCTACAAGATCAACACCCTGAACTTCTACCGTGACCAGCAGACCGAGGTGACCACGGCGCTCGACCTCGACGGTCTTGTGGCCAACCAGGAAAAGGTCGTGACCTATTCGCTCCCTGAAATTCGCCGCCATGACGAGCATTTCGAGTTTCCCCAGCTCGACCAGCCGGGAGTCTACGTCATCGAACTGATCGGAAACGGTAAGAGCAGCCGCGCCCTGATCCGAAAGGGGCGCCTGAACTGCTTCCAGCGCCCCGGATCGGCCGGACATGTGTTCACCGTTTTCGACGAGGAGAACCTGAAAGTCCCCGACGCCTCCATCCATTTCGGTGGGCGGGAGTACAAGGCCGATGGTGAAGGGAAGATCACGATCCCCTATTCGACATCCCCCGCCCAGGGAAAGTTCGTTGTCGTTCGCGAGGGTTACGCCGCTCTCCAGGAATTCTCGCACGAGTCGGAAAACTACCGCCTCGACTGCGGCTTCACCCTGGACAGGGAAGCCCTTGTCGAGGGACAAGTCTGCAAGCTGCTGTTCCGTCCGGAGCTGGTTCTCAATTCGACCCCGGTCGATATCTCGCTCGTTACCGAACCCGTTCTCGTCATCACCACCACCGACCGCGACGGGGTCGCCACATCGAAAGAAGTCCGGGGCGTGAAGCTTTTTAACGACAAGGAGACCGTCGTCGAGTTCAAGGTTCCGGAGAAGCTTTCGGAAGTATCGGTGGCCCTCAAGGGAAAAGTCGAGAACCTCAGCCAGGGGAAGAAGATCGATCTTGCCTCTTCCCGCAGGATCCAGATCAACGGGATCGACAAGACCGAGCGGATCGAGGATTTCCACCTTCGTCGGGCGGAAGGGAAGTACTTCCTGACCATTCTTGGAAAGACCGGGGAGCCCAAGCCCAACAGGCCGGTGGACCTCGAGTTCAAGCACCGGGATTTCCGGCGGACCATCCAGGTTTCCCTCCAGACCGATTCCGAAGGATGGATCAGGCTGGGAGCTCTCGAGGATATCGTTTCGATCAAGGCTCGCGGTGCGGAAACCCAGGAAAAGACCTTCAATCTGATCCGCGAGACGCGTTCATACCCCGCCGTGATCGACAGTCTCACCGAGTCCGAGATTCTGGTCCCGGTCATGGAAGATGATGACGTCGAGGCCCGGTCGGTGTTCTCCCTTTTGGAACGCCGGGGAGGATCATTCGTAGCCGATTTCTCGGGTTCGGCTTTCATTAAGGACGGATACATCAACATCAAGGGTCTCCCCGCAGGCGATTTCGAGCTGTATCTGAAAAAGCCCGGGATCGTCATCAAGATCAAGGTGACCGCTGGGAGGGCGGAGGAGAGCTACCTCCTTTCCAAGGCCCGGGTGCTCGAGGCGGAAACCATCAGACCCGTCCAGATTCCCCCCCTGAGGGTCAAACCGGGAGAAAAGCAACTGGTGGTGACGGTCCACAATCCCACCGAGGCTACTCGGGTCCACTTCTTCGCTACGCGCTTCGTGCCGGCTTTTTCCTCGATCGAGCAGCTGGGTGCCCCTTCGAGGAACCCGCTCTCGGAGGTTCGGTTGGCGCGCTCCCCATGCCAGTTCCTTTCCGGAAGAAATATCGGGGACGAGTACCAGTATATTCTCGACCGAAAGTATTCCAAGGTCTTTCCGGGGAACTTCCTGCGCCGTCCCGGGCTGCTGCTCAACCCCTGGAGCATCCGGAAAACCGATACCGGAAAGGACAATGCCATGGCCGGGGAGCATTGGTCGGAAGCCGCCCCGATGCCCCAGACCTCGGTGGTCGCCGAGCCGGGGCAGGGATTCGGGATCGGCCGGGTCGGGGGCCTGGGGGATTTCGGAACGCTGGACTTCCTTCCCTCCGGCTCGCTCGTCGAGTACAACCTGAAGCCCGATGCCGACGGAAAGGTCCGGATCGACATATCGGGCCTCGCCGGACGTCAGGAACTCCACGTGGTCGTCGTGAACGAGGACGAAATCCTGTATCGCGAAACGACCCTGCCTCTTCCCAAGGAAGAGTTCCGGGACCTGAGACTCGACCGGGCTCTCGACCCGGGGAAGAAGTTCGCCGAGATGAAGAGCATCTCCCTCGTCGATTCCGGGAAGCCTTTCGATATCGAAGACATCACGACCGCCAAGGTCGAGGTCTACGACAGCCTCCCGAAAGTCTACTCGCTCCTGATGACGCTCAATGCCGACCCCAACCTCGCCGAGTTCGGGTTCATCACGACCTGGCCCGATCTCAAGCCCGAGCGGAAAAGCGAACTTTACTCGAAGTATTCCTGCCACGAGCTGAATTTCTTCCTGTACAAGAAGGACCCTGAATTCTTCAAGGCTGTCGTCAAACCCTATCTCGCCAACAAGAAGGACAAGACCTTCCTCGATGACTGGCTGATCGAGAGCGACCTGGGGAAGTACCTCGAACCCTGGCGGTTCGGAAGGCTCAATATCGTGGAGCGGATCCTTCTCTCCCAACGGGTCCCCGGCGAACTGGAAGCGGTCCGCCGGCACGTGACCGACAGGTTCAACCTCCTTCCGCCCGATATCGAGAGGTTCAACCAGCTGTTCAAGATCGCGATCAAGGGAAGCGCCCTCGACACCCAGGACCAGCTCGGGTTCGGAGATGCCGTCAAAAAGCAGCTTTCGGTTAGCAGGCCGATGGCGCCGGCTCCCTGCCCTCCCTGCCCCCCGCCCCCGAGCATGAAGCCGTCTTTCGGAAAGGTGGCCGCCCCCTCCGAGGTTCCCATGGATGCCCTGGCCGATACCGGCGGAATGGTCATGTCGGAGGAGGCTTCGATAGAAAGTGACGATTTCAGCATGGCCGATGAGACCGCCAGCGCCAAAGAGGAGTCGAAACCCCGCATGCGGTCGAAATCGATGGCTTTGGGTGGAAGCGGCGGTGGAGGAATGAAGAGCAAGCTCGACGGTTTCCGCTCCGATGCGAAGCGCCGGCAGGAATCCCGGCCCCTCTTCCGTCAGCTCGAGAAAACCGAGGAGTGGGTGGAGAACAACTACTACCATCTTCCCATCCAGCAGCAGAATGCCGACCTCGTCAAGGTGAACTCCTTCTGGAAAGATTACGCCGACCACTCCGGTGAAGCGCCATTCCTTTCGAGAAACTTCGCCGATGCCTCGCACAACTTTCCGGAGATGATGTTCGTTCTCTCCGTCCTCGATCTTCCGTTCAAGGCGGGGAAGCACGAAACGAAGTTCGAATCGGGGAAGATGAACCTCGTTGCCGGGAACGGCCTGACGGTCTTCCACAGGGAGATCAAGCCCGTGACCGAGTCGGAGAAGGCACAGACGATCCTCACCACCCAGAACTTCTTCGCGCAGAACGACCGGTATCGGTTCGAGAACAACGAGCGGTCCGACAAATACGTTACCGACGAGTTCCAGACCAGCAGGGTCTACGGATGCCAGGTTGTCGTGACCAATCCGACGAGCACCCGTAAAAAGATCGATATCCTTCTCCAGATACCGAGGGGCGCACTTCCCGTTCTGAACGGGTTCTTCACCAAGAGCGAGCACCGCCAGCTCGAACCTTTCACGACTCAGACCCTGGAGTATTACTTCTATTTCCCTTCCCCCGGCGACTGGATCCATTACCCGGTCACGGTTGCCCAGAACGAGAAGTTCCTGGGTTCGGCTGATCCCTTCGTGTTCAAGGTCGTGGACGAACCCACGAAGGTCGATTCCGCATCCTGGGAGTTCATCTCCCAGAACGGTTCCGAAGAAGATGTGATCAAGTTCCTTGAAGCGGAGAACATCGACCGGCTCGATCTCAACCTCGTTCTGTTCCGGCTGAAGGACAAGGGTTTCTTTCTCCGCCTGGTTTCGTTGCTTTCGAAGAGGCACGTTTTCAGCGATGGCGTCTGGGCTTATGGCCTCCATCATTGCGACCTTGCCACGGCCCGCGAGTATCTGAAGTTCTCCTCCTTCACCCGGAACTGCGGGATGTACATCGATTGCCCGCTTCTTACCATCAATCCGGTCGAATACTGTTCCTACGAGCACAAAGAATACTGGCCTCTCGTGAACGCCAGGGTCTGCCAGCTGGGAAAGAAGAGGAAGATCCTCAACGACCAATTCTTCAACCAGTATTCCCAGTTCCTCACCTATCTTCGGTACCGGCCCGCAACGGACGACACCGACCTTCTGTCCGCGGTCTACTACCTGGTTCTTCAGGACCGCTTCGAAGAGGCGGTCGGTTTCTTCGACCGGGTCAAACCCGAGGGCCTCTCGAGCCGGGTCCAGTACGATTACCTGAAAGCCTACCTGGCCTTTTCCCGGGAGAAACCCGATGAAGCGCGGGAAATCGCGTCCCAGTATCGGGAGTATCCCGTCGACCGGTGGCGGAACCTGTTCCAGGACGTCCTTTCCCAACTCGATGAGATGCGCGGGAAGGCCCCATCCCCAACCGACAAGGAGGACCGGGACCAGGTCCAGAACAAGCTGGCCCAGACCGAGCCCAGCCTCGACTTCTCGATCGAGGAGAAGAAGGTGGTGTTCCGTTTCCAGAACCTGCAGTCCTGCAAGGTCAGTTACTACCTTATGGACATCGAGCTTCTCTTCTCGAGGAATCCCTTCGTCCAGGAGGTTTCGGGCCAGTTCGCCACCATACACCCGAACGAAACCTACAACGTCATGTTCCCGCCCGACAAGAACACGTTCGTGATCGAGCTTCCCGAGAAGTTCCGCGATCGGAACGTCATGATCGAGGTAACGGGCGCGGGAGTCACCCGTTCGAAAGCCTACTACCCCAACACGCTGTCGGTCCGGTTCATGGAAAACTTCGGGTTCCTGGGCGTCTCGAACGAGTCGACGGGGGACCCTCTTCCCAAGACCTATGTCAAGGTCTACGCCCGAATGAAGGGCGGACAGGTACAGTTCTACAAGGATGGATACACCGATCTCCGGGGACGGTTCGATTATGCCTCTCTCAGCACCAACGATCTCGACGAAGTTGAGCGGTTCTCGATCCTGATCATGAGCGATCGCCTCGGATCCGTGGTCCGTGAGGCTGCTCCGCCGAAAATGTAGTTCCGAATCTCGCCGAAAGGGAAGAAGATGTCGTCATTTCTCGATTCTTTCGATGACTTCCCCGGTTTGGGGTTGGTCAGGTTCAATCTCGGAGATTTCCGTATCCTCGAATGCAACCGCGGTTTCTTGAAGCTGACCGGGGTCGGGTCAGTTCCGGAGGATCTCAAGGGAAGATCGATCATCGGGGCCGCCCTCCCATCGAACGTTGCCGCCGACCTTTCGAAACGCCTTGCCGCCGAGCCCTTCGCGATGGAGGTCGTTTTCCGGCTTGCCACCCCGGGGGGGAACCACCTTGCGGTCACGGGCGATTTCCGGAGGGTCCTCGAGGGCGGCCATGGGATTGCGATCGTGGAAGCCGTGATCCGGACGGTTTCACGGAACTTGCCCTCCGAGCCCCCCAAAAAAGGGGGTTCGGGAGTCAGGAACGGCAACCAGAAGGCCCCCGATGGGAAGCAGACTCCGGAGGCGAAAACCACCACGGTGGCCGCGGAGCGGGCGAAGTCATTCCTCGAGGCTTATGACGGAATTGTTTACATCAGCAGCCGCGACTTCCGGATCGAATATCTCAACGAGAGGCTCGCCGAAAGAGTCGGCAAGGACGCAATCGGGGGGAAATGTCACAAGGTCCTGTTCGGTTCCGACACCCGGTGCTCCTGGTGCATCCAGGACCAGGTCCTTGGAGGAAAGACCGTCAGGTGGGAGTTCATGAACCCGAAGGATGGCCGCTGGTTCCACGTGGTGAGCGTGCCCAGCCGGCACCCGGATGGATCGGTTTCGAATCAGTCGCTCATGATGGATGTGACTGACCGAAAGGAAGCCGAGAAGGCACTCCAGGAAAGTGAGGAACGGTTCAGGTTGGCCGCCGAGGCTTGCGGTCAGCTGATCTACGACTATTCCATCCCTTCCGGCAAGATCCGTTGGGCCGGTCCGATCCAACGGATCACGGGCTACCCGGCGGAGGATTTCCAGAAGGTCGACATCTGGAAATGGGGGGAGTTGATCCATCCTGATGACCGTGCCGCCGCCATCGCCGACCTCGACAAGGCCATGGCTGGGGGAAAGGAATACTTCGTCGAATACAGGTTCCAGACCCGGTCCGGCAAATACATTTCCCTCGAGGACTTCGGCGTTTTCCTGCTCGACAAGGGAGGAAAGGCCTGTCGGATGATCGGGTGCATGCGGGACGCCACCCTCCGGAAGAAGGTCGAGGAGGAGCGAAAGAGCATGGATGCCCAGGTCCGGCACGTCCAGAAGCTCGAGAGCCTGGGAATTCTTGCGGGGGGGATCGCTCACGATTTCAACAACATCCTCATGGGAATCCTTGGAAACGCGAATCTTGCGCAACTGAAGGCTCCCGAAGGCTCAAACATAGGGCACTACCTTACCGAGATCGAAAAGGCCTCTAAACGGGCTGCGGACCTGTGCAACCAGATGCTGGCGTATTCCGGGAGAGGGAAGTTCGTGATCGAGTTTCTCGATCTCACGCGGCTGGTGGAGGAAATGGGAAGGATGATCGAGATCTCGCTTTCCAAGAAGGCCACCATCAGGTTCCACCTGGCCCGGGATCTCCCCCGTATCAAGGCGGATGGAGCCCAGATACGTCAGATCGTCATGAACCTCATCACCAACGCCTCGGATGCGCTCGGGGATGGAGAGGGAATGATAGTCGTTTCGACGGGGAAGCAGGAGTGCGAGGAAGGATTCCTGAACGGCGCATTCAGGGGTCCGGAGCCATTGCCACCGGGCCTTTACGTCTTCCTCGAAGTCACCGACACCGGGATCGGCATGAGCGAAGAGACCCGGAACCGGATCTTCGATCCCTTCTTCACGACAAAGCAGACTGGAAGAGGACTTGGCCTCGCGGCAGTCCTGGGAATCGTTCGTGGTCACAGCGGATGCATCGTGATTGAATCCGAGCCGGGGAAAGGCTCCACCTTCCGGGTTCTCTTCCCGCTTGCGGAGCTTCCCAGCGAAGAGGTCGTCCATGAGACCAAACCCGCCGAGACCTCCCCCTCGAAAGGACGGGGTACGCTCCTTCTGGCCGATGACGACGAAACCGTCCGGGTGGTTGGGGTCGAACTGCTCGGGAAACTTGGGTTCGAGGTGACCGTTGCCCTCGATGGCAAGGAAGCGTTGGATATTTTCCAGAAATCGCCAAATGCCTTCGTGGGGGCTATCCTCGATCTGACCATGCCCCGCATGGGCGGTGTGGCCTGCCTGCAACAGCTGAGGAAGATCCGAGGTGATCTCCCGATACTCCTCTCGAGCGGTTTCAACGAGGCCGAGGTCACTCCGGAAACCGTCGACCAGCCCGGAGTCCAGTTCCTCCAGAAACCCTACACCTTCAATGATCTCAAGGACACCCTTGCCCAACTGTTGAAGACTCCCGGTTCGAAATGAACCACTGATCACCCACCCCAGAAAGGAATCAGAATGACGACCGATTCCCCCGAAACTTTTCCCCACCCCTTTCTATCGCCCCTTTCCCCCGTCCGGGCCCGGAAGGGAAAGATCGTTTCCCCCGTCGATGCGGTCGGGCTCATCCAGTCCGGAAACACCGTCGCGACCGGGGGCTTCGTGGGAATCGGGTTTCCCGAGGAGATCGCGATCCACCTCGAGGAGCGGTTCCTCAAAACTGGAAACCCACGGGATCTGACCCTGGTCTATGCTGCGGGTCAGGGTGACGGAGGGGAAAAAGGCCTGAACCACCTTGGGCATGAGGGACTGGTGAAAAGGGTGGTCGGTGGCCACTGGGGCCTCGTTCCCAAGCTCCAGAAACTTGCCTTCGACGGGAAGATCGAGGCCTACAATCTTCCCCAGGGCGTGATTTCACACCTCTATCGCGACATCGCGGCGGGAAAACCACGCACCATCACCCCCGTGGGGCTGGGAACGTTCGTCGATCCCCGTCTTGGGGGAGGGAAGATCAATTCCCGGACGAGCGAGGAACTGGTCGAGCTGGTCGAGTTCGACGGCAGGGAGTTCCTGGCCTATCGGACGTTTCCCATCCATGTCGCTCTCCTTCGGGGAACCACGGCGGATACGGACGGCAACATCACCATGGAGCGGGAAGCGCTGACCCTCGATGCCCTTGCCATCGCCATGGCCGCGCGCAACTCCGGCGGGCTGGTACTGGTCCAGGTGGAGAGGATCGCCGAGCAGGGTTCTCTAAACCCGCGCCAGGTCAAGATCCCGGGGATCCTCGTCGACTGCGTCGTTGTTTCCCGCCCGGAGAATCACCTGCAGACCTTCGCCGTCGCCCACGATGCCGCTTTCAGCGGTGAAATACGGGTCCCTATGCAGTCGGTCGCCCCGATGGAGATGAGCGAAAGGAAGATCATTGCGCGGCGTGCGGCTTTCGAGCTTCGGCCCAACAGCGTGGTAAACCTCGGGATCGGGATGCCCGAGGGGATTGCCAACGTCGCAAACGAGGAGAAGGTCCTCGACCTGATCACCCTCACCGCCGAGCCCGGAGTCATCGGCGGACTTCCCGCCGGGGGGCTGAACTTCGGGGCTGCGGTGAACACCGATGCCGTGATCGACCAGCCCTACCAGTTCGATCTGTACGATGGAGGGGGGTTGGATATCGCCTTCCTGGGTCTTGCCCAGACCGATCGGGAGGGAAACCTCAACGTGAGCAAGTTCGGGCCCAAACTGGCGGGGGCGGGCGGGTTCATCAACATCAGCCAGAACGCCCGGAAGGTGGTTTTCGTCGGGACCTTCACCGCGGGAAACATGGACCTGGGATTGGAGAACGGGTCGCTGAAGATCCGCCGGGACGGGAAGATCGACAAGTTCCTGGAAAAGGTCGAGCACGTCACTTTCAGCGGACCCTACGCCGCCCGGTCCGGAAGGCCCATCCTCTATATCACCGAAAGGTGCGTGTTCTCCCTCACTCCCGAAGGATTGGAGCTGGTCGAGATCGCTCCGGGAGTCGATCTGGAACGGGACATCCTTGCACGCATGAGGTTCAGGCCGGTGATGAAGGGGAAGCCCCGTCCCATGGACCCGAGGATCTTTCGGGAGGGGCCCATGGGGCTGAAGGATGACCTCGTTGCAGTTCCCCTCGAAGCGCGGCTTTTCTACGACCCAGCCGGGCGGATGTTTTTCGTGAACTTCGAAAGTCTTTCGATCAGGACCGGCAGGCAGATACAGGATATCGAGGCCGCGGTCATGAAGATCCTTTCCCCGCTCGGATACCGTGTTCCTGCGGTTGTGAACTACGACAACTTTTCCATTTCGGAAGAGCTGGTGGACGAATACTCCGAAATGGTGAGAAGGCTCGTTGAGCGAGTCTATGCCGGAGTCACAAGATTCACGACGAGCGCTTTCCTTCGGGCAAAGCTCGGGGAAGCGCTTGGAAAGCGTGGCCTGTCGCCCCACATTTGCGAAAGCCATCAGGAGGCTCTCGCGGCACTGGGCAGGAGGGGCGGGCGGTAACTGGAGGGAGAAGATGAAGACGGTTCTGGTGGTGGACGATTCGAAGACCGCAAGAAAAGTGACCAGGGAGTGCCTGGCCAAGTCGGGTTGTTTCCCAACCGCAGAAATCATCGATGCCGAAAATGGACGCCTCGCTCTCGACACGATCAAATCGCGGCAGGTTGATCTGGTGTTCACGGACAGCTCGATGCCCGAAATGGACGGGCTGGAGCTGGTTACCCAGCTCAAGGCCAACCCGCGCTGGAAAGGGATCCCGGTCATCGTCGTCTCGGCGATGGATAACCGGCTGAAGGCCGAATTCCTCAAGCTCGGAGTCGATGGTATCCTTTTCAAACCGGTTTTCGTCGAGGATCTAAAGAAAGCCCTCGAGCGCGTGATCCCCCCGGGCCAGCTGTGGTGAACCCCTGATTTTCAGGGCCTTCCCGGGAAGTCCTGTGGGTATCCTCAAGGACTTCGCCCATCGGGCCAAGGACGGGCCATCCGTGGCCCTGGCCCGACACTGCCGCATCCTGCGGTTCGTCCTGGCGATTCGGCCACATTCGCCCCGTCGTGGGGCTCGTGCCCTCAAGGACTTCGCCATCCTGGCGATTCGGCCACATTCGCCCCGTCGTGGGGCTCGTCACCCCCTGCTTACGGATCTGGGCTGCGAGTAGCAGACCAGCCTTCCTCCCGCCTTCCGCTTTTCCTCGAGGATTCCAGGCATCTGCTGGAGATTCTCCGTGGCCCCCAGGAAAAGGAAGCCTTCAGGTCCGAGGACCCGGGCCATGCGCGTGAGAACCTCCTGCTTGGCGATGGAGTCGAAGTAGATCAGGACATTCCTTACGAAGATGAAATCCATCGTCTCGGGATATTCGAAAAACTCCAGCAGGTTCATCTGCCTGAAGCGAACGAGCGACTTCAATTCCTCACTGATCTTCCAGCCCGATGGCGAGTGTTGGAAAAACCGATCCCTTCGTTCAGGAGACAATCCTCGTTCGATCTCGAACTGCGAGTAGACGCCGTTGATTGCCTTGAAGATCGCGGAGAGGGCGATGTCGGTTCCGAACAGCTCCAACCGGATGGGCTTGGCCTGTATATCCAGCTCGGAAAGGGTCATGGCAATGCTGTACAACTCCTGGCCCGCGGAACACCCCGCGCTCCAGATCCGGAATATTCTCTTCTCGAGCGGTCTTTCCATGATCCGTTGGATGTATTCCGGAAACACCTGGGTTTTCAGGTGCTCGAAGAGAAAGTCGTCCCGGAAAAACGAGGTCTCCTTTGTCGTGA
Source organism: uncultured bacterium (assembly GCA_964428355.1). Lineage (GTDB taxonomy): Bacteria > Muiribacteriota > Ozemobacteria > Ozemobacterales > Ozemobacteraceae > CAYRYU01. The sequence continues at coordinate 10,883 of CAYRYU010000079.1, read as the reverse complement.
TTGCGTCGATGATCCGGTTTCGGAGCTCCTGGTTCCCGGGCATCTTCGCCTGGAAATAGAGTTCGGAGAAGCTCGAGCACCTCGAATTCAGGATCGGGCCGATGCGTTCCTGCACGAGATACTGTTTGTCCTCCCCGACCATCAGACCGGAGAGTTCCTTGATGAACCGGGCCCAAAGTTGAAACTCGTGCGGTTGGATGGTGGGACTCATTCGCCCCCCGCTAGTTGACGGATCTTGCCGGGAATCAGATCGAGCGGAACGACCTGATCGGCGAATCCGGACTCGATGACCACTCTAGGCATTCCGAAAACGGTGCTGGTTTCTGCATCCTGAGCGAAGACCATTCCCCCCGCGGCTTTGACAAGGCCGGCCCCCTTTGCGCCGTCGCTTCCCATCCCGGTCATGATGAAGACCGCGACTTTCCCGACTTCGGACTCTGAAACCGAGCGGAGTAGCGAATCGATGCACGGTTTGCAGTTGGCTTCGGGGGGCTCGTCGGTAACCCTGACCTTCAGACGGCCCGATGAGGAATCCCTTCGGACCTTCATCTGCTTCCCTCCCGGGGCGATCAGGATCTTCCCCGGCTCGAGAAGGTCTCCGTCCTGGGCTTCGAAGATGGGAAGGCCGCTCTTCTCCCGAAGGCTCTCGGCCAGGGGCTTGGAAAAGTACGCCGGAATGTGCTGGACGATGAGAATGGGAACCGGAAGAGGGGAGGAAATAGCGGAGAAGATCGAATGGAGTGCTTTGGGCCCTCCCGTGGAGATGCCGATCACTATCAGGTCGGCTTTTCCGAGGGGCTTTTGCGGTGTGGCCGGAACCCGCGAACCGGAAGGCTTTTCGGGGGGTGTTTCGACATCCGGGGCGTCCGCCCTCTTTCCCTTAACCGGGGGACTGCCGAGAATCGACCGGATCTCGAGGCGGCTGGCGAAAGTCCTGACGACCGGGGAGAACCGCGAAAAGAAAGCCTCGGTACACTCTTCGTTGAAATCCGCGCAGGAGGGTTTCGGGATGAAATCGAACGCCCCCATCTCGAGGGCCTTCATGGTGAGCCGGCTCCCGGACTTGCTGGCCTCGCTGAGCAGTATCACTCCGGCATGACATCCGTCTTTGCGCAGCTCCTCGATGAATTGGAGCCCGTTCATGTCGGGCATCTGGATATCGAGAGTGATCAGGTCGGGCTGGAGCTCCTTTGCACGGCTCAGCCCGATCCGGCCGTTGGGAACGAACCCGACCGCTTCGACCCCGGGGATCCTTTTCAGGAGGTCTCGGAGGACCTTCCGGAAAAGGAGGGAGTCATCAACAACGAGGATCTTGAGATTCATGTCACATTTCCGGGGCCACTCGGGGAGAGAGCTTTTTCCCGTCTGGGGAGTCCCTGAGGAAGGCCTCCACATCAATCAGCGCGACGAGCTTGTCGTCGACCTTGAGAAAACCGGTAGTGATCTCCCTTTGGGAAGGGTCGAGGTTCTCGGGGATCGGTTTCACCGCACCCGGTTCGTATGGGAACACTCCGACAACGGAGTCCACGAGAACCCCGACGATTCCCTCTCCGGACTCCAGGACCATGATCCTGGAGTCGTCAGGCGTGTTCTGCTTCTCGAGGCAGAATTTCTCGACCGGGTCCAGCAGTTCAACGATCCGTCCCCGAAGGTTGAAAACCCCAAAGAGGAAAGAGGGGGCGTGGTGCACCTTCCGGATCACCGGGGGTTTCAGGATTTCCTGTACCCACCTTGCTGGAAAACCGAAATGGCGCGTTCCGATCGAGCAGAGAACGATCAGCTCGGGTTGGACTTCGGCTGAATCGAGGGTGACGTCCATGATTAATGTAATGTGTCCGTTTCGGTCAGATTTTGAAGCGGGTAACGAGGCCGCTCAGTTGCTCAGCCAGCTTGGAAAGGTCGATGGCGCTGGAACGGAGCTGCTGGCTCGAATGGTGGACCTCCTCCGAGGACTGGTTCAGGTCCTGGATGTCCCTGGTGATTCCCTGGGCTCCGGTGGACACGTCGCGGACGCGGGAATTGACCTCCTTGACCGAAACCGTCGCCTGGGAGATGTTCTTCGCGATACTCTTCGTCACGATGGACTGCTGTTCGATTCCGCTCGCGATGGCATCGATGATGTTGCTGACCTCCTTGTTGACCTTTGAAACGTTCTCGATGTCCCCGATCGCGTTTGTGGTGGCCGACTGGATTCCGGCGATCTTCTTCTTGATATCGACCGTGGCGACGGAGGTCTGCTGTGCGAGCTCCTTCACCTCGTTGGCGACGACGGCGAAACCCTTTCCCGCGGCCCCAGCGCGGGCCGCTTCGATCGTGGCATTCAGTGCAAGAAGGTTGGTTTGGGCCGAGATGTTGGTTATCGTCTCGGTGACCTGGCCGATCGCCTGGGCTGACTGTTCGAGTTCACGGATCAGCTCCGAGATCTTTGAGGCTTGCTGGGCCGCGGAAGTGCTGATGTTCCTGGCCTTCTCGGAGTTGGATGCGATCTCGGAGATGGTAACGCTCATCTCCTCGGTCGCGGTTGCCACCGAGGTGAGGTTCATCGAGGCTTCCTCCATTTGCGCGGCAGCGTTGGCGGTGTTTTCGCTCACGCTCTTGGAGGCCTGTGCCACTCCGGCGGCCCTGCCCGATGAGTCCTTTGCGCTGGCCGTGAGCTGTTCGGAAATGGTCGAGAGTTCGGTGGAAGAGGCGGCCAGGGTGTGGATTCCCCCCGACATCTCCTTGACCATTAGGCCGAGCTGCTGGACCATCTTCCGAAGAGCCTTCATCAGCTTGTCCTGGTCGGAACGCGGCCGGACCTCCTCCTGGAAATCGCCCTCGGCTACCTTCTCGGCGACGGCCGTCACCCCCGATATCGATTCGATGAGCGTGTTGATGTTATCCTTGAGGGTGTTGAAATCACCCTTGTATGCCTCGACGATCTTGGGAGGGATGTCGCCCCTGCTTACCCGTTCGAAACAGCTTGCCGCGACATGGATCGGATCGGTGACGGCATCGAGGATGTTGTTCATTCCTTCGACGACCTTGCGGAACTCCCCGCGGTTCTTTTCCGAATCGGCCCGGACATTCAGCTTTCCGTCCAGTATCGCCTCGGTCAGGTGGTTGGCCTCGTCTGCCATCCGGAGGATCGAATCCCGGACATGCTGGAGATTCTCGGAAATCCCGATGAACAACGCATAGGCGGCTTCGGTTTCGTTCCCGCCCTTTTCGATGTCCCATTTCCAGACGAGCTCACCATCGGCGAGTGACTGGAGACACCCGGAAAGCTTGGCCAGTTCAGCTCCCTGGAATCTGGCCAGTGATTCGGCCTTCATGGTGAGTGACTGGATCTCGGCCTTGGCCTTCTCGGCCCGCGTGAGCATCAGATGGTGGCAGTTCTCATACTTGTTGAGCCCGTTGAAAATCGCTATTGCCATCTTCTCGCAGGTCCCGTAGCCGCAGGAGTTGCAGTTGAAGAAATCCTTTTCCTGAGTCTTTTCCATGGTGAGGTAGATCTTCTTCTTCTCCTCTTCGCTCGGGACCCTGATCGTATTTTGGAAACTGCGGTTCTCGTAGCTTCTCGAGTAGAGGTTGGGTTTCCAATATTCCTCGATCAGGTTTTTCAGCGCCCTCTTCGTGCGATAACCCGAGAAGGGACCGACCCGCCGGTGATGAGCCTGCATCTTCTGATTCCGCATCTCTACGAGCTTCTCGAGATCGTCAGGTGAGGAGTGGGTGGAATCGGTTCCCGTGCCTCCGTTGCAGCCCAGGTCGCAGTTGAGGCAGTCGACGAGGAGAGGGGCCTTCCGCTCCCGGCGTAACCTGTCGAGTTGATCGAAATACTCGTAAATGACGTGCGGTCCCTCGATCTTCCTGGCGATCTTCGGGGCATCGGGGTTCCAGCGCTCGACGGTTCGGAGGAGGCCTCCAGGAGTGGAGAAAAGCACCGCCCGTTCCGCCGGGGGGTTGTCATAATCGGTTTCGGGGAACCCGGAAAGCCGGATGTTATGCTCCTGGAGATAAGAGCTCAAAGCGCTCATGGTGACGTTGTAGTCTCCGAGCCCGGTTTCGAAGAACTCGCGCTTCTTGGCGATACAGGGGGAGATGATTGCGACCCGGTGTCCACCGAAATCCCGGTAGTACTCGCGGATCATCTTGACAGTGTGCAACATCGGACTGTCGGCAGGGGCGAGGTGGGGAATCAGCTCGGGCCGGTAGATCTCGACGTAGTTCACAAGTGCCGGACATGGCTGGGCAATGACAAGCTCCGGGTTGTTCTTCTGGATGTGCTCCAGATAGGACCGCACGGTGAGTTCGGCCCCGAAGCTGACGTCGAAGCAGCCCGATACTCCCATGGACTTCAACCATCCGTTAAGCCTCAGATACTCGTTCGGAAAAGCGGCCGCGACGGCGGGGGCGACCACGGCGATCATCCGCTCCCTGCGCTGGAGTGCCTCGAAAAAGGCGTCGGAATCGTCGATCCTGACCCGGGCTTTGTGGGTGCAGGTTTTCACGCACTGCCCGCACCCGATGCAGAGGTCCGGGTTGATCTTGACGTAATCCTCACTGCCGTCATTACAGAATTTGACGGGACAAGCCGCAATGCATGCATGGCAATTGACGCATTTGTCCTTGATCACATCCACGACTTTTGGAAGGGAACGTACCATCGAACGACCTCCGGGATCAGAATGGGATGAATTCATTGGATGCCTGAGAGACTCTTGAGAAGGCCGAAGTGATCGAGTTTTACATTGACACCGTCGATCCCCTTACGGCCGAGGGCTGCGGCCTCTTCCTGGCCGTCGAGCGAAAGGCCGATGATCGGGATCTCCGAACCCCCTTTTGCCGAGCGGATCCGGGCGGTCAGCTGGAAGGCATCATGCGAAAGGATGTTCACGTCCGCCAGGATCGCCTTGAATGAGTCTGGAGAGGATTCGAGCAGCTTGACGGCTTCCTCCGCAACTTCGAACGGGGTGACGAGAAACCCCGCCTGTTCCAGGAGATGGCCGATCTGCCGTCGGAAGTAACCGTGTTTTTCGACCAGAATGATACGGGTTGCAGACCCCGCCACAAGAGGGTGGTTTGCCGGGAACTCGAGCAGCTCCGGGCGGGTTGTCTGAAGGATCTCCAGAAGATCGATCATAAGCAGGGTGGTTCCCCCCTCGACTCTCGAGCCTGCGATACCGGGTCGGCGGAGTAGCGAGGAGTCGAAATCTATCGGGATTTCGAGAACCTCTGGAGGCATCGCTCCGAGGATCCCGATCTCCCTCCCCCGGACTTCGGTCACGACTATCACGCTGTCCTGATCCGACCTGATAGGTTTGGCATTGACCACTTCGCTGAGGGCCAGTACCGGGAGAACCCGTTCCCCATTCGGGACCGTTGCCCAGCCGCCAAAACGCTCGATTTTTTCCGCACGGACGGTCTCGATCCTCAAAACCATATACAGCGGCAGTGCGTATTTTTCGGATCCCCCGCAGGGAAAGGTGAGGAAGGAAACCCGGTTCGACTCCCTTGCCGGTTCCTTGCCCGCCGTCTCCGGGCCCTGATTGCGCAGGCGGACACCCTTCCCGGAAATCGAGGAAAGCCGTGTTCGTGTGGCCAGACCAGCGATATCGAAGATCAGGGCAATCTGGCCGTTTCCCATCACCGTTGCGCCCGAGTATTCGGGAAGCGATTTCAGGTATCTTCCCAGGGGTTTGACCACGATTTCCTCGGAAAACATCATCTGGTCCACGATGATCCCGTAGGAAAAAAGGCCCGTGGTCACGACCACGATGTTCACGTTGCTCGCGGAATGATACCGGCGCTCCAACGCTTTGGAGGAAACCGGCGAGTTCTGGGGGGGGCTGGAAGGCTCATCCGGGTTCCTGACCGGGACCCGCTGGTCGGGTTGGGAGTCGCCCGTTTTCGGATGGACAAAGGTTTTCCTGATTCCGAGGAACTCCGCAAGATCTATCAACGGCAGGAGCTCTCCCCTCAGCAGAAGGACTTCCTGACCTCCGATCATCTCGATCCGTCGTTTCACCTGTTCGGGCTGGATCCTCAGAAGTTCCACCACGTTGATCTGGGGAATCGCGAACAGTTCCCCCTGGTTTGCCACGATCAGGGAGGGAATGATGGCCAGGGTCAGCGGAAGCTTGATCCGGAAAACGGTTCCCTTCTTGGGCCTGGTCTCGATCTCCACTTTCCCACCGAGCTGGTCGATGTTCGTTTTGACCACGTCCATACCCACGCCTCTGCCCGAAAGGCTCGTGACCGTTTCCGATGTCGAAAATCCTGGAAGGAAGATGAACGCGAGCTTCTCATTCTCGGAAAGCCTCTCCAACTTTTCCTTGGGGACGAGTCCCATGGAAACCGCCCTTTGTGTAACCCTTTCGAGATCGATTCCTCGACCGTCATCCCCAATTTCCACAACCACCTGGCCCGCCTCATACCTGGCGCCGACACGGATTTTCGCGGGAAGGGGTTTCCCCGCTCTCAGTCTTTCATCATCGTTTTCGATCCCGTGATCGACCGCATTCCTGATCATGTGGGTCAGGGGATCACCCAAGCCCTCTATAAGGGTCTTGTCCAGTTCGACCTCCCGGCCTTCGATATGAAGTTCGATCTCCTTGTTGAGTTCCTTCGAGACGTCCCTGACCATCCGGGGAATCTTGCTGAAAATCCTATCGATCGGCTGGAGCCGGGTCGTCATTATCGCTTCTTGCAATTCCGATGTAACGATGTTGATCCGCTGCCCGCTCGCGTTGATTGCCCGCATGTCACTCTGGGAAAGGGCTTCGCGTAGTTGGTTCCGGCTCAGTACGAGCTCCCCGGCCAGATTCATCAACCTCTCGAGAAGGCTCACCCTAACCCGGAGTGTAGATTCCAAAGGCTCCGGGGAAATCTTCTGCTCGAGCGGTGCCGAAGCTTCCCCATTTGCCGCTTCCCGTGGTATTCCCGCCGGGGGGATGGCATGGCCCGGGTGATCCGGGGTCGGATCCAGAGTGGTTCCGGGCATGTGTGCCGCCGGTCCTGGCGACTGCTCCGGGCTGGGGCTGATGTCGCGCGCGGTCACGGTTGGAAGCGCGGACGCGGTCGCGCGGGCGGTTGCGGGCACGTTCGTGTCACCCTGGATCACCTGGATGCACGTTTCGGGGAGCTCGATCAAGGCGGTGATTTCTTCCGGTGGGATGAAACTCGAGTAGACCGCTTTGAAGGGAATCTGGAAGGTGGAAGGTCCCCCTTTCGGTTCCTCGTCCCCGAAATCGGCGAAGGAATCGAGGAGCCTCCCGAAACCGGGGATCAACTTTGCAAGATCCATCAGGGATTTGCCGCGCAGGTCGATGTCCGACACGAGGTCGAATCGGAGGAGGTAGACGAATTCCCCCTGGGAAGCCAGCCCGGAAAGGTCTTCCGGAGTCAGGTGGAGATCGGAAAGATGCCGGGAAGCTTCCTCGACGGAAATGCTTCCAACCGGGGGGGCTTTGGAAGACGCTTTTCCGCGGGAAACGGCGGTCTCGACGTCCCGGATGATCGAAGAGATGTCGATGTTTTCACCGCGGTTCGAATCTCTGACCAGGACCCGAAGCTTATCGAAACCCTTCAGAAGAAGGTCGACGATTCCTCCGTCCGAGCTCAGCTCCTTCGATCTCAGGCGGTCCAGAAGCGATTCTAGACCGTGGGACAACCTCTGGATGTTCTTGAATCCGAACATCGAGCTGTCACCCTTGATCGAATGGGCGGCGCGAAACACCTTGTTCAGGCGGTCCTCGCGGCCTTTCTCATCGGGAAGCTCGAACTGAAGGATGAGGGTTTCAATACCCTCGAGATGCTCGAGAGCATCGGACAGAAACTCCTGGATCAGGATTTCCTGTTCAGACGGCATGGATCGGGGTCATTTCCATGGAAACGGTACAGCTATCCTCGCGGGATTTCACAAACTGGGAAAGTATAACCAGATACATCTTGATGGAAGATTTTAACTTATCGAAAGGTGGGAATGTTCATTTATTTGTCGGAGGAATGTGAAAAGATACCCAAATTTGGTGGGAGAGTCAATACTCCGGCTCACGTAACTCCACGTGTTCGGCACCCCTTGCTTCGAGGACCTGGACGATCTCCGTGTGGCCTTCCTTTTTGGCGATGAAAAGAGGTGTAAGGTCGAAATCGGCACGCGCGTTGACCTCGGCTCCCTTTGAAAGCAGGAACTCGACGACGTCCTTGAATCCGCCAGCGGTTGCCTGATGAAGAGGAGTCATGCCATCGTTGGATTTGGCATTGACCAATGCGCCCTTCTGGAGGAGAACCGTTGCCGAGCCGAGCTTTCCGTAGAATGCGGCGGATTGGAGTGGTGTTCCCCAGGTAGAGGTGCGGGCGTTGACATCCGCGCCCTTTTCCACCAGGAAGGCGATCATCTCCTCCTGTCCTTCCCTGGCGGCATAATGAAGCGGAGTTTCGCCGATACCGTTCTTGATGTTCACGTTGGCACCGTTTTCCAGCAGGAATCTCGCCATGTTCATCTGGCCCCTCGCAGCTGCAAGATGAAGAGCGGACGCCTCGCTGGCACCCTTGGAGTCGAGATCGGCCCCTTTCGCCACGAGTTCACGACATAGGTCGAGTGAATCGACGAATGCTGCGAAATGCAGCGGATACCCACCCTCGGGGCCCTTCGCGTTCGGGTTCGCCCCGGACTTCAGAAGAAGCCTGACCATGTCCAGGTTTATGTTCAGGACCGCGTGGTGGAGAGGCGTTGCACCATGCTGGTCGGCGACGTTGACGTTCGCGTGGTTTTCAACAAGAAGCAGGACCAGGGGGAAACTTCCGGAAGCGACCGCGAAATGGAGAGCGGTGGCGTCCTTCCAATCCTGGTTTTCCGATCGCCGGTTTGGGTCGGCTCCGCGCTGGAGAAGAAGCCTCACGACTTCGATGTGCCCGGCGCTTGCCGCGAGTTGGAGTGCGGTATACCCGGCGAAGTTGAGGGCATCGATTTCCGTGCCTCCCCGGTCGAGGATTTCCCTGACCTTCTCCAGATCACCGCTTCTCGAGGAGATGAAAAACTCGTTCCGGGCCTGGGAAATGATGCCCCAAAGGCCGAGGGGGAATGAGATGAGAGTAACCCAGAAAAGACCGGTCTCGCCCTGACCGTAAAGGAAGACCATCGCGAGAATTCCGCAGAGAGCGAAAAGACTCGCCTGCAGGATGATCCGTTTCGAAGGGTCGGGAGACTTCATGGATGGCTACTGCCTGAATTCCTGCCGGTAGGTGTCGGGTTGATGGACCCTGGGGCTTTTCCGGTTACGGCCCTGTTCCAGCCGGGCAAGGAGATCCACGAGGCTGCCTGAAAGGAAGTCAAGAGTTCCGGTCGGGCCTAGTTTCGACCTGAAGAGTTCCGCTGTCCGCTCCGCCTTGGTACGGATCCTGGGATTCGGGGCCATCGCGACCATGGCAGGCAGGAGAGGTCGCATCTCGATCAGGCCCCGGCGGAGGTCTTCCATTCGGGCGACCAGAAGCGGATCGTTCCGGGTGTCGAAGGAATCCAGAGCCCGGATTCGGGTCTCCGCGATCCGCAACAGGCTGGGACCGAGCTCCTGGAAATCGCGCTGGAAGGCGTGGTCAAGCAGGGTCTTGGTCTCTTCGCGGGAAAAGACCGGGTGCTTGAACCAGATCCGGTCCTGGCCGTGCCACTCGCGAAAGGGGATGCGGTCCAGGATCCGGCCCTGCTCCTGCATCGCCTTGAACAAGGTCGTTCCGGGAAGTGGGGCGAGCTCCATGAACTGTATGAAATCGGGGGCGAGGCCGATAGCGAAATCGACGTCGTCCTCCAGCGAAGCCCGGTCGTGATGGTCGAGAAAAACGATCGAGGAGGCGAGGACCGAGATCCCGTAACGCTTCAATCCGCGTATAATGCGCCTGGCATCGAGGTCACGGACCTTCTCGAAAAGTGGCTTGCGGCTTTCCACGCCGATCCAGACGAATTTCACACCGAGCCTGAAAAGGGTCAGCGGATCGTACTTCGCTACGGTGTCGAGCGAGGCGAAGATGTCGAAGGAGAAACTCCGCTTTTTTTCGATCATGAGCGAAATGAGCCGATCGACCTTTGCGGGATCCTGGAGGAAGTTCTCGTCCATCACGAAAAACTCATCGGTATGGAGTGCGTCGCCGATCCGCTCCATGACTTCGAACAGAGCTGCAGGATCGGGAAAGAACGAGGTGTAACCCCCGAAAAAATGGCTTGTACAACAAAAATTGCATTTGTTCCTGCAGCCCACTGCGGGTATCAGGACTGCCTTGTTGTGTGGAGCGGGGACCCCGATGAGTTTCCGGTAGCAGTCCAGCTTCATCACCGGGTGGCCGATCGGATCATCGGGGTTTTCCCCGAACTTCGCCCGAAGCCAACGGATTCCCTCGCCCCGGCAGATGCCATCGCAATCGATGAGGGACTCGATTCCGGGAATCATCGTCCCATGTCCGCCGAGCCAGATCGTGATTCCGGGACAACGAGAACGGGCCAGGGATGCCATTCGCCGGGCCTTCTCGTAGTTCGGGACGATGAATGAGATCCCCAGGTGCGTGTAACCGCCATTCCCGAGCTCGGAAATGAACTCGTCGAGTGTCGGGAAATCGAGGACCGTTGCCGGGACGCGAAGGTTTTCGGCCATCATGGTCAGCCCGAAGGACCTGTTGTGGGAATGGATGGAGAAAACCCCCTGGCCCCTGGTCACCTGGTTGTGCATCAGTTCCATGACGTTTTCCTTCACGCCGTATTCGTCGTCGACCCCGAACGGCTTGAAGACAGAGGACAGAAGAAGTTTGGGGGTTCTCTCATTCATGGATGTGCGAGGAAAAACCCTTCCTGTGCGGGAATTCCCATTCCCCAGTCTACCCCCCCGTACCGAAAGGGTCAAGAAATGAACCCC
>CAYRYU010000078.1:33381-34463 GCA_964428355.1 uncultured bacterium | reverse complement strand
GAAATCCAGTCCGCCCCTGCCGGTTCCAACGGCAAGAACGGGAAGACCGGCAAGAACGGGAAGAATGGAAAAAGCGGGTCGAACGGGAAATCCTCCTCAGGCTCGAAGTCTTCGAAAAAATCATCGAAAAGGGGCGGTGCTCCGATCGTTTCCAGTATCCCCGAGCTTCCCACGCCTTATGGAATCGGGCCCCTTCCCTCGGGTGATCAGGAGATCTATTCCCAGGAGCCGCTCAGACTCCCTCCGGTGAGCGATCTCCCGGTTCCGGCACGTGCGGTCCTTCCTCCCCTGGGGCGTGACCAGATGATGATGGTGCCTCTCGGAGACGCTGTTTCCCGGATCCTGGCCTGCAATACCATGGGTTTGACAGGGCTTCTGCAGACGGTGAGCGCGGATATCAGCCGGGAGGGATCGTTCAAGTGCGGGTTCCACTCCAGCTGGTTCAACCTCGACAGGGTATATGACCGGTATCTTGCAAGCGGTGAAAGCGGCGAGGTCCTGGAGATACCTCTCTTCTTCAACTATGCCGTCACCGATGACCTCGAGTTCGGGTTCATGTTGCCCATCATCAACTACACGATCAAATCCCGCATTCTCTGGACGAAGGATTTCAGGGAATCCGGTGTCGGCGATATGAAGCTCTCATTCAAATACCGGGTTTTCGACAACCCTCAGTATCAGATGCGGGGCGCATTCGGCGTGGGTTTCAAGTTCCCCACGGGAAGCGATGCAAAAGGCCTCGGAACAGGGAAGACAGATTTCGAGGTGTTCACGGCATTCAGCAAGAACTTCGAACGGGTGGTCGCCCATCTGAACCTGGGCTATGTCATGACGGGAGACCCGAATACCCAATTCTACCCTGATGGTCTGGCCGACATCTTCTACTACAACGTGGGGTTGGAATACCCGCATAATCACAATGTCACGGTCATGACCGAGGTGAACGGCGAGGATTGGGGAGCCGAAGGACTCCGGGTGGATGTCACCCCCGGAATCCGGTATACCCCCACTGAGAACTTCGCTTTCGAGATCGGCGTTCCGATCGCGGTAACCAATGACCAGCGGTATGGATACAACTACCG
>CAYRYU010000078.1:0-33281 GCA_964428355.1 uncultured bacterium | reverse complement strand
GCCCGAAACCGCTTCGCCATCCGGGCGAAAATCGGGCACGTCGCCCTCCCTGGACGACAGGCCCGAAACCGCTTCGCCGGCTGAGGCGCCCCCATCCGGGCGAAAATCGGGCTTTTGCGCCCCAGGCACGTCGCCCTCGGTGGGCGACAGGGTCCAGGTACCGCTCAAGGCATGTCCCCTTTGCCGGTTGATCCAGACGGTTCCGGTGTCCCGGAACGATGAGGAGACTGTTTGCGCACGATGCGGAACGGCGTTCCCGGAGGCGGAGAACCTGGAACTCTGGATTTCGCGGACCGGGGCATTGGCAATGACAGCCCTGATTCTTTTCCCCGCGGCGATCAGTCTCCCCCTGCTCCGGATCGAAAGGTTCGGCCATTTCCACGAGACGGGCCTTTTCGGGGGATGTTCACAACTGGCGGAGGACGGTCACCTCTTCCTGGCCGCGCTGATCTTCCTTTGTTCGATGGTCTTTCCTCTCCTGAAACTGTGTGGGATTCTCTTCGTCTCCACATTCCCGCAAACCCTGAACGATCCGACCAAAGTGATCACGGTCCGGTTGATCGAGTTTCTCGGCCGATGGGGGATGCTCGACGTCCTGGTGGTCGCCCTCCTGGCGGCCGCAGTCAAGTTGAGCGACGTCGTCGAGATCACTCCCGGAGAGGGAACCCTCCTCTTCGCCCTGACCGTCCTTTTCAGCCTTGCGGCTTCGACCTGCTTCGATCCGACACGATTATGGGAGGCCAGAACCGGTGAATGACAATTCCCCACCTACCCACCCGAACCCGGCGGAAAAACCCGCACCTCTGACAGGGGGTGGGGCCTTTCCGACGGCGAAATCCAGGAAACGCTCGACCTTCTCCTCACTGTGGCTTCTTCCCGGCCTTGCCTTCGTCGTGGTCTGCTTCCTCGGCTTCCGGTGGTTTCTCGCACGGCCGGTGATGCTTCAGATAACCTTCGACCAGGGGCATTCGATCAAGCCGGGAGATTCGCTGAAATTCCGCGGGATCGTTGTGGGATCGGTGAGCGAAGTCGGGTTGTCCGCGGACCTGGAGCACGTTGTCGTCCAGGTTGCACTGAACCGCAGGCACAAGGCGATGGCCAGCTCGGGTAGCCGGTTCTGGATCGTCCGTCCCCGGGCGGGACTTTACGGGGTCCAGGGCCTGGATACCCTGATAGGTCCGCGATACATTGCGGTCATCCCGGGAAAGGGGGATTCCCGGTCCACCTTCGTGGGCCAGGAGGAGATGCCCCCGGTGGACTCGCTGTCTCCGGGTGGCCTCGAGATCGTTCTCCAGACGACGAAGCGGGGAAGCCTGCGGCCCGGAGCTCCTGTAACATACAGGCAGGTTCCCATCGGAACGGTTTTGTCGGTGGGGCTGGTCGACGATGCGGTTCACGTCGATGTGCGGGCCCGGATCGAACCTCCCTATGTGAATCTCGTAAGGGAGAACACCGTTTTCTGGAACGCGAGCGGATTCGACTTCAGCGTCGGACTGGACGGGCTGACCTTCGGCCTGGAGTCCCTGCAAACCCTTATGGCGGGTGGGATTTCACTGGCGACCCCGGATGATCCCGGGAAGCCCGTTGCGGACGGGTATCGTTTCATCCTCCACGAGAGGCTGACGAAAGAGTGGTTGGATTGGGCCCCCCCACTTCCGATCGGGAAGGACCTGGTTCCCCCGGGGATGTCCCTTCCCCAACCGGTTCGTGCGAAGCTTTCCTGGACTAGATCCACGATGGGAGGATTCTGGACGAGCGACAACGAGATCCGGGCCTGGGGACTCCCCGTCGCGGGAGGCTTTCTTGCCCCGGCCAACGTTTTCGAGGTGGATGGCGGTTCGGACATCTCGCTCCAGATTGCGGGAAACTCGATGTCGCCTCCTTCCGGTTCCCGGATCCAGCATCCTGATCTCCGGTTGGCCGAAATCAAGGTCGGGGGAAAGGAATGGCCCAGGGAGAAGATCCGGCACCCGGAGGCGGTCGAGGACTGTCTGGCGGTTGCGGATCCCCTTTCCTCGGTTCTTCCCCTCCATCCCAGCCGACTGCGACCGGCGACCCAGGACCGGTGGGGGATTTCCTCGGAGCTTTCGATTTCTCCGGAATGGAACGGCGCGGCCGTGGTTTCCCGGAAGGACGGGTTCCTCGTTGGTCAGATCGTTTTCCAGAGTCAGGGAAAGGCTTTCGTGGCTTTGATGCCCCAGAAGATGCCGTGAAACCTGTGATGTCTGTAACCCTGCCGGGAGGATTCCGTGTTTTCGGCAACCCACCTGGTTTTCGGGCTCATCAGCTGCTCATTTTCGCATGGCTGGCTTGCGCGTTTTCCATGGTCCATCCCGCTTTGGGAGCTTCCCGGGCCCGTCCCGACTGGGTCGTGCTGGAGACTTCGCTGCCGGAAGGGACCACGATCGCGACGGGCGATGTCGATCTCCTGAAAAACCGCTACAGTCCGGCCTCCACCTTCAAGATAATCATTGCCTGGGCGGGCATCGAAATCGGACTTCTGGGGCCGAAGACGGAGTTCCTCTGCCATGACAGGCACATCTTCCCCGGAGGAGGGAAGCTTGGTCTGCATGAAGCCATGTTCCGCTCGAGCAACGATTACTTCGTCCAGGCCGCCCGGCGGATCGGCGTCGCCACGATCTCCCGGTTCCTGGAAAGATCAGGGCTCGCCTCGGACGGGGCGGCATTGATGGGGTTCGAAACGGGTTCCTTCGAAATAGTCAAAGGAGGCCGGCTGAAGGTCACCCCTGCCCGGTTGCATGCGTTCATGGTCGGGATCGCTTCGGAGCGTTTGACGATGCCCAGGGAAACCCGGACAAACCTCCTGGAATCGCTGGCGTGGCCTTCATCGGTCCCCTCGGTCCGCCTTTTCGGGAAGACCGGTTCGCTCAGGGGGAGCGTCTGGTTCACCGGGTTCGGGGCCGGTCCAGACGGGAAAAAGGTCGTCACCGTTTTCATCAGGGGAGGGATCACGAGAAGGGAAGAAGCGGTCAGCCGTTTTCTCCAGAGGTTCGGCCAGGTCCCTTGAAGCTTTGCCAGCTCAGGCACCCGTCTCCTGCGGTTCCCGCAGGAGGGTGTTTCGGGAGGCTTGCCTGCAACAGGGTCTTCTCTTGCAGCACGGTTGCATCACCCGGCGGGATATGGGGCGGTCTTTTCCACCGACGGGGAATCGTGATAATCTGCGGAGGTAAAATCACTTTTTCAAGCGTGAAGTGAAAGGACAGGCATATGGACAATGCCATCGAGACCCTTGTCAAACTGCTTCCTCCCTTGCCGACGGTTCTTCTGGATGTCGGGATACTTGTGGCGACCCTCATCCTTTCGCGCGTGGTTCGGGCCTGGGGAATGGGATTTCTTGGGGCGATCAACGCGGATGAGCATCTGGACCTCTTCCGTCGTTCCGTCCTGAGAAAGGAAAAGGCCGAAGCTCCCCCCGAAAAGTCCTCAGGCTTCGGTTTCCTCTTCACCGGGAGCGTCTATCTGCTCGGGATCTGGTTCATGGCGGAAGCCCACGGAGCCCGGTGGATTGGCCCATACCTTGTCTGGATAGCGGGGAAGGTCTGGCTTCTCGCGGCAAGCGTTTTCTTCGTGCTTCTCATCGGGAACTGGGCGGCCACAGCACTGGGCGATTTCTTCCGGAATCCCGCGGTTGAAAGCTGCCTCCAGGGGATCTTCCCGAAGGTGGAGGAGCGGGACGAAGCTGTCGGGGACACTGTTGCGCGCTCGACCGGGCACCTGGTCTTCTCGTTTTTGTTCCTGTTGATCTTCATCAGCTTCACGGAGCAGTTCCAGATGTCGGGCCTGATGTCGGCTGCCGTTGCCGTGTGGAACCTCGGCCTTCGCCTGGTTACCGCGGGATTCGCCCTGTTCCTCGGTTTCATCGGCTTGTCCTACGCTTCCAGGGTCGGTTCGGAGAGCCCCGTCACGACCGGAGTGGGATCATTCCCCATCCATGCCCGCCTGGGGATCGTACTGATCACGACGATTTTTTCCATCGACCTTCTCGCTTCGACCGCGAGCTCGATCGTCTGGATCGCCATCCTGATGCTCCTTGCCATGTTCATCGCCCCGATCCGTGGATACCTGATCGATGTCTGGGCGGGTTTCTCGTTGGAGTTCCACCAGGTCAGAAGCGTGAATTCCGCGGGGAGGCCGCTCGAAGTCGTCCAGATCGAATTTCTCAGTTGCAAGATGAAGGATCCCGACGGGAAGGTGCTTGTGATTCCCAACAGGGAGATCCTGAATGCCTTCCTTACCGACAACAAGGAATCGCACGATCCTCCGATGGGGGCCGAGACTTCCGAAGACAAGGGGAAGGTCGTCCTCCCATCCCCGGACTCCTTTGGCCAGTAGGATTTCAGGGGGTAGTGGAGGAAGGTTCGAACAGGGGGCGTTCGGGAACCCGCACCGTGAGATTCCGGCGGGCCATGTGCTCGAGGATGTTGAAATTGCCTTCTCCGACGAGCTTCTTTCCGGAATAGACCCTGACCCTCCAGGATGAAGGCCTTCCCAGGAACAGTTCCGCCCTTCCCGCCCGGTTGAGCGATCCGTCGAAAACCCAGATCGCAAAAGGGGCGACATCGGTCTGCAACAGCTGGAATCCGCCATTTGGGAGGAAGGGTTCGGTAAGGATGGCGGCGCGGCAGTATTCCTCGGAGGGAAGAGGAGCGAGGGTCCAACGGGCCTCCCCGTTCTGAAGGAAGGACAGATGGGCGATCTGGGCCCGGCATTCCGAATCGAGAACCACCCCCGTTGAAAAGGAACGGCGGCCGGATTCGACCGTGATCCGGCTCTTTCCGCCGATGGGGAGGACCGCCCAGAAAACCCCGGTTTTATCCGAATGGACAACGTTCTCCGACCCGGTTTCCTCGCTCCGGACAGTCACGACGGAGTTTACGAGGGGAAAGTCGTTTCCCAGGGTTACCCTGCCTTTGATAATGCCGTATCTTTGATCAGCAAAGCCCATTGTCACAAGGAGGAAAAAGAAAACTGCAACGCCAACGGGCGAAAAACAGCGGACTTTCATTCCACCCAACCTCCCAAAAGTGTTTCGCCACCGTAGAGAATGGTTCTCATTTTTCCGCAATCAATTTGGGAGAAGGTCACCCGTTTCCAATGTCTTGCCCATTCTGGGAAACATCCTTCTCTGGGAGCCCCGCTTTGGGGTTGACCAGGAATTTCGTCATCCGGATGAGGGTTCCCACTCCGGGTGCGGAAAGGATCTCGGCGGTGTCCGAGAGGCTCCTGATGATCTTCAAACCCCTGCCCCTGATCTCCGCCTGCCGGCGGGCCTCCAGGACCTCATCGGTTCGCGTCCCGTCGAACCCCTTGCCTGAGTCCTGGACCGAAACTTCCAGCCGGTCCGAAAACAGGTAATAGATGATCTCGAGCTCGAGATCGGCGGCAGGGCACCCGCTGTGTTCGATCGCGTTTGCGTATGCCTCTTCGACCGCGAGGGTGATATCGAAAATCTGATCCTCGTCGAACCCCATCTTCCGGGCGATGGATTCGGTATTGAGACGGATGATCCGGTCGTACCGCGGGTTCTTGAAACGCAGTCTGACGGATTTCGGAGGCCCCACTACGGTTGCCATGATTCTGAGTCTAACCGAATATCGGGCACCTGACAATCCCTTCCCGGACTATTCGACGATCCGGAAGATTCCGATCTCGCGGGCTTTCCCCTTCACCCTCACGGAGGGAAGGGCCTCCAATGTGGACCTGGCCAACGGTGGATCCTTCGCCCCAAGAACTTCGGCGAACCCGGAGTCCACAAGTGCCGCTCCCCTGGCCATTCCGGCGGCAAGGTCGGAAAGCCTCGAAGCGAGGTTGACCGTGTCCCCGATCACGGTATATTCGAGTCTGAGGTCGGGGGTTCCAAGAAGGCCGGCAAGCAGTGGGCCCGCCACGATTCCGACTCCCAGATCGACGGGAAGTGACTTCCCCAGCGCAACCATCTCCCGCCGCATCTGCCTGGCGATTTCCAGACCGGCCCGCGCCGCGCGTTCGAGGCTTCCGTCAGGATCGGCATAGACCACTGCCAGGATCTTGTCCCCGATGAACTTGTCGATCTCCCCACCGTGGTTCCGGATAACCCGTGACATAACCCTCAGATAGGAATTGAGAGCCTGGACGACGGATTCCGGACGTGCATCCCTGAGAAGGTCCTTGAACCCGGACAACTGAGCGAAGATCACGATTGCCTTGCACGCTTTCCCCTCCAGAATTGCCGGATCCAGTGAGCGTTTTCGGGCAATCTCCCGGACCGAGTCCGAGACAAACCGCCCGATCAGGCGCCCTTCCTGCGCTTCAAGGGCCATGCGGTTGAAAGCTTCCGAGAGGATTCGGAACTCCCCATTCCATCCTCCCGGTAGGCGGGGTGAATAATCCCCCCGGGCTATCGAACCACAGGCACGTGTGAGTTCCTTAACCGGAACGAGAAACTGACCTGCCACCCCGCGGGCAAGGAAGACGGTCATCACGAGGATTCCCAGAAGCATGAGACCGAACCTCCGGACGCCTTCCGCCGCTCCTTGTAGTGTCCTTCCGATCGGGACCTGGCCGTTCAGGACCCAGAAGTTGAAATTCTCCAGGGGATAGAACAGGGACAACGCTTCATGTTCCCCCGTCCCGAAAATTCGGAAGATGGGTTCCCGGCTTTTGGCCGCCCAGGCGGCGGGTCCGAGGAACTCAGGGTCCCCCTCGAAACGGACGGGACCCGCATCGAACAGGCTCGTTCCGGAAGAGATGAACCGGAAGAAGGGGGGATTAACCTCGCTGACGATCGGATCGATGTGAAAGTATCTCATCCTCATTTCCCTGTGGGGAAGATACTTCGGAAAATGGTTCAAACCCGGCAGAAGAGCCCTTTCGAGGCGGCCCGACCCGATGTCGATCCGGATCTCGGCGCTCGATCCCGAAGGGGTTCGCAACTTCCTGCTGTAGAGCGTGTTCAGGCAGCCTTTCCCCGCCAACATCGATTGCATTGCTTCCGGGCGGGAAAAAACCTCTCCCAGGGCTTCGGCTCCCAGAACGAGGCGAAAGGAGTTGCGGACATTCTCCGCCTCGCTCTGGATGATGAATGACTGCTTTTCCCGGTTGGAGAGCTCCCGGGAGAAAGACGGCGAGTCCTTGCCCTCGATTGCCCGGATCACGTCGGCGAAAAGGTTCCAGAGCTGATCTTCCCTCTCCTGGACGGAATAGGGATCGCATGAGGTCACGATGGTATCTCCCTGCGGAGCAGTGAAAACCCCCCTGATTGCAACCAACCCTCGTTCGATGAGCTTGCGCAGTATTGCGTCGCACGCATCCCGGATCTGGGCCGGCTCC
Source organism: uncultured bacterium (assembly GCA_964428355.1). Lineage (GTDB taxonomy): Bacteria > Muiribacteriota > Ozemobacteria > Ozemobacterales > Ozemobacteraceae > CAYRYU01. Next base: position 25,952 of record CAYRYU010000078.1, on the reverse strand, counting down.
ATGCCTTTTTCCGGAGAAACCAGATAATCCCTGGTGAGTGGGGATTTGTCCACGCAGTCCCTTATGAGGCTTCGTGCCCAGCTGGAGCACATTTCCTGCCCCCGGTCATATTGCTCGAGGGATTGGACCAGGGTGTCCCGTGCTTCCCCGCGTATTCTCGTCGTCGCCTCGACTCCCGACCGCTCGACGACCAAAAAAGCGAGCGTGAACGAGGGAAGGAGGGTGGCAAGGAAGGCAAGGGTGAGCTTTCCGCGGAGTTGCATTCCCCGCCCGGCAACCCGGAGCTTTTTCCTGAAGAGCCACCCCAGGCCCAGGAGAAGCCATCCGGACAATACGATCCAGGGAACCGGGGTGATCCCTCCAAGAACCTCCAGGGTCGGAAGAGTCTTGCCCAGTATGAATTCCGCACGGTGTCCCAGAAGTGTAAGGGTGCTGCTGACGAACACTTCCCGGTCGCCCATCCTTCTCACTCCCGGGGAATGGCGGTCGATAAGACCCGCGAGCCGTCCATCGGAAAGGAAATCGGGCGAGGTGGAGGCCACTTTCACCAGGTTTCCATCGAGCACGAGCGCGAACTGGAACCCCTCCGATGCCAGGGTTGCCGTCAGGAGCCGTGTAGATGGCTCGATCCATGAAACGGATGGGTCGAAGGAGAAGAAAAACGCGCCCAGGGTTTCATTGAAAAATTTGAACCGTTTTTCAACGTGTGGGTTTTCCGCAGGGATCTGCCTTCGGTTGAATGGGGGATTTCCCGAAGGTCCCATGGAGGTTCCCAGGACGGAACGCAATCCGAAGATCTTGAAAAAGCCGATTTCGGGTTTTCCCGCGAAAGGTATCCAGCCTGCGTTTCTCGTTATCTTGTGGAAGAAGAAAGCAGGAGAGGTCGATTCGCCCAGAAGGCCAGGCATCTCTTCCCGCATCCACTTCGAGAAGGCGGGGGTCGGTTTCATTCCCGGGGTCAGGTCGGGGAAGAGCATTTGCCTGCCAAGGACGCAGAGAGAAACGAGTTTTTGATCCCATTCTGGTGGAAAACCGGATTTTGCGAGCACTTCAGTCCCATCGGTGGAGATTTCATCGTTCCAAAGGCCTCCACAGACACCCAATCCGATTTGGGGTTTGCTCCCCAGTGTTGCCTGGACCGGGGGAAGACGCGTCCAATCGCCTCCTTCTCCTGCGAACGAACATTTCCATCCTTCCTTGTCCCCTTCAAGCCGCAAGCGGACAGGAAATCGAACCGGTCCGGATTTGAAGGGAACGCGTGCTACCGTATCGGGGGTCCCCCTCACCAGAAGTTCAATGGTGGCGTCGGGGGAAACGAAGATGCCGACGAATGGGCTCCCCTGATTCGTATCCAGGCGGGCCATCAGCCCCGCACGTGCTGACGGATGCGTCCCCGTGAAGGATGAAACCGTCGAATCGAGGCGGAAACTCCCCGCTCCAGGTCGAAAAAGGAACAGGAAGGAGTCGGTGGCCATTGCGAGATCCAGGCCCCCTCCGAATAGGGTCAATCTTCCATCTCCAAGTTTTACCGGAATGGGGGGATTCAGGAATCCCACGTTCGTGGCCACCCAACCTGAAAGGGACTGCAGAGATACGATTTCCTCCTGGCCGCTTCCGGGGAAATCCCCATTCCGGAAGGGGGGTTCCTTTACCGAAATGCTCTGGATGACTGCAGTCGCCGAGGAGTGAATGCGCGGAAACTCCACCACCGCCCATTTGAAGCCTGGAAGGAGTCTCTCAATGGTTTCCATCCGGCGTGCGACGATAGCGGAGCAGCATTCCGATGCCACCGGGTCCTCCGGCCACATTCCCTGGGCGCCGTAGGCACGTTTGGCAGCTTCGTTCGACAGGAAGGTCTCCGGGTCGAGTCCTGCGGTGACAATCCCCTCAAGTTCGAGGAAGCGGCTTCGAATCTTCTCCTCGGCGGCTTCCTGGGAAGTTGTCACCAGGAGGCCGGTTGAAATCGCTATCAGGAGCAGGACTCCGAACCAGTAGGTTGGAACCATCCAGTGATGAGGGTTTCCACTGGTCGGAATCGAAGCGGGTCCCCCCGTCTTCTGGTCCGCCATGCGGTTTCCGTTGGATGGCTCGTTTGCGATGCGCCATCCATGGCCGCAAACGCCCACTTCCCGCGTGGTGCGGGTCGGCTCTGGATCCGGGAGTGGTCCGTTCGGGGTTCGGCGGTCGCAGGAGGAGGGTAGCTCCGAATGATCCATGGAGGGGGAAACAGGTTCCGGGAGCTCGTGGAGTGCGGGCTTGGATGGACCGGAAATTGGATCCTCTGGTGCCTCGGGGGCTTCCCATGCGCCGGTGTCACCAGGAATCGGGAGGAAAGTGGCGGGAGCTGGAAGGAGGTCCCTGACCCGAGTGGAGACGACGATACGGCTGGCCCTGCCTTTTTTCGAGAGCCCTTCCAAAACCGCAGCGCGGTTAGGGGGGTCCCCCAGGATCGAGAAATCGAGCCTCACATCTTCATCTCCGACTGCTCCCGCCAGCACCTGGCCCGAATCGATTCCCACCCCGATGGAATATCCGAATGACCCTTGCGCCTTCCGATCGAGCATCAAGGAGGAGTGTGCGGCCATCATCCCCCGTGCGGTCCGGAAAGCCCGGGCCTCGGGAGCAGCTTTCTCGGAAGGGTAGAAAACTGCGACAATGGCGTCCCCGATGAAGCGATCGACCACCCCGCCTTCCCGTTGGATGACGGCGGTCATGGCCTGGATGTGGGAATTCAGCGCGGCAAAGACCTCGCGGGGAGGAAATGTTTCCGAAATGCTGGTAAAATCACGGATATCGGATGCCAGGACCGCCACCAGCCTGTTCGTTCCCTCCAGCGCACGCTCGATATCTCCTCCAGCCACGATTTCCAACACCTGGGGTGCCACGAACCTCGTCATGGTCCTTCGTTCCCTGAGGTTCCGGGTCATCCCGTCGAGAACCCGTCCAGCTTCCCCCAGCTCATCGTCTCGCTTCTCCGCCACCGCGATTTCCAGATCTCCGCGGGAGATCCTTTCCAGTCCGCGGCTGATCCGGACGAGGGGGGTTCCAAGCCATCCGGAGAGCCCGGCTGCGGAGAGGGCGAGAAGTGCCAGGGAAAGGAGGAAAAGGCTTGCCATAACCACCGCATCGCGCCGGATCAGCGCTTGAAGAGGCTCGAGGGAGGTGAATGCGGTGAGGATGAAACCCCGCGCATTCTTGCTGGGAAGGATGCAGATGATGGACGGAACTCCATCTATCGTTGATTCCATCGTGGTCTTCCATTCGCAGGTTCTCTCCACCAGGGTTTTTAGCCGGGGGGAAGGGGTTTCCGGGAACACCGGTTCGATTCCCCGATCGCCGCGGAAGAAGACTCCAAGCCTGAATGGCGCGTCCTCTCCGGTAGCGAACGCCAGGTTCTTCGGAACCGTATCACGGAAGTAGGTTTTGAAGGCGAGGTCCTGGTCCCAGACGAATCCCAGGACGAACCACAGAGACCGGTCCAACAATGCCGGAGCCAGGAGGTTCACGGCGAACTTCCTACCCCCGAGGGTTTTTACCGGGGTGAAGAACTTGGGTGCAATGGTATCCCGACCCACGATTTCCATTGTCGCGAACGCTCCGGCGGAAAGGGGGGCCTTCGCCAGCGATGTCCCTTGGGTGGATCCTGGAAACATGCCGGGTTCGGAAAGGAAAGTGGCGGATGCGGCCAGTGGCACAGACTGGTGGTCGAGTTCCGCCGCGATCTGCTCCGTTTCCGAACCCAGCTTGGACTCCCAGGTGGCCCGAAGAACCTCGAGCCAGCTGCGGGTGACCGCCTTTGGGAGACCGAGGGTTTCGACATACGAGTAGAAACCCCGGTGACCGATGATCTGAAGGGCGCTGAGCTGGAGGTTCCGATCCCGGCAATACTCCCACAGACGGGCCTTGAAATCGGCTATTCCCGGTATGTCTCCCGCTTTCTGCAGTCGCCTGAGCTTTCGGGCGATCGAATCGTCCTTGAAAAGGTTCCTGAACTCGGTTTCCTGGATCGTATCCAGGCGTGAGGCCTCCGACTCGAGCCCGACAAGTGCTGCGCGCATTTCCCTGACCAGGCCGTCTTTCAGATTCTCCTCATGGTTGGCAAGAAAGGATGCTCCGGCCATCGCTCCAAGGACGAGCGCGACCGAGGCGAGTCCCAGAAACCAGAGAAGAAAGGACTGGACGATGGTCAGGTCAGGCCAGAAACCGCTGCGGAACCGAAAGACCAACAGCATCCCCCATGCGAGCAGAACGAATGCCCCGGCCAGGGAAACGGCTCTGGAGGGGGTCAGGAGGCCACGGGGGGGGAACTCCCCCATTAAGAGCCCGACCGAACCGGTTTCCGGTGCAATCGAAAGTACCCTGAACCAGACGTTTCCCCGATACAGGATTTTGCCCTCCATCCCGACCGGGAGCCAAACGTTTCCCAGAACGTCGTCGGAAGGATTTTTTGAGAGAACCGGGACCATTCTTCGCTGAAGATCCTCGAGGATCCCGTTGAAAGCTGATGAGCGAAGCGCGGGGTGCTTCAGGATCCTGGAATCCGAGCCGCTCAGACCGGAGGGAAACCCGATGAAGGCTGGGGCGAAATCCCGGATCTTCCAGTTCCGGATCGAAAAGTGCATTCCATGATCGATCTCCTCCCCGCCGGAGGGGAAAAACAGCATGTAGGCGCCCAGGGGCTTTCTTTCGGAGACCAGAAGGTCCCAGATGAGAAACCCGAACCGGCCCGAGATTTCCACCGGGAATGGATGGCAACGTGAGTTTTTCCTGAAGAACTCCGGACCCGCGGCAGGTCCGAACATTGCCCGGAGCCGGTTTTCCCATTGGGGGAGATCCGATTTTCCCGAAAGCGTCTCTTTGCAAATCTCCTCCAGGAGCCTGCGGTGCAGGGCGATTCCGGATCGCTCGAAACCCGCCTCATCGCACCATTTCACCGCAAGGGGGGGGCCGGGGGTTATCTCCACCGCCCAGACTTTGACCCGGGGCATCCCCTGCAAGCCATGCCTTTTCAAGGCCCGGGACAGCAGCTTTCCGAAACGTGGACCGGAGGGGCGCACGGAAAGCTCGCCTTCGGGTGCCGGAGGGGAGATCAGCGAACGGGTCCGGGTGACGATCCGTTTCCGGAGACGTCGGGAAAGCTCCCCGGGCCAGAATGAAGGCGCCGTCACCCGGCGCATGCGCGCCGCCACCACATCCGTGGCGCTCTGGAGGCTTTTCGTCCGGCGGTTTTGAGAATATTCCTCGAGCCGGCGTGCTTCCCAGAATCCCGCGATGACCGGAAGAAGGCTCAGAACAAGAGGAAGGAGGAATGAACCCAGATGACCAGAGGTTTCTGGAACCCGCCCCGCTGGGGTGGATGCTGGGGAATCGTGCCTTCGGTCAGTCATCAGGCCTGCCCCCCGGGGAGGGGCTCGTGCCCTTCCCGAATGCGGAAAATGCCGATTTCCCTGGCTTTTCCCTTGACCCTTACGGCGGGAAGAGCTTCCAGGGGGGAATGGGCTTCCGGAGCCAGACCGGTGATGAGTGCCCGTTCGAAACCCGAATCGACCAGGGCCGCTCCCCCGGGCATCTTGGCTGCAAGGTCCGAAAGCCTGGATGCGATGTTGACGGAATCCCCTATCACGGTGTATTCGAGATGCAGCTCGGGGGTTCCCAGAACCCCTGCCAGGAGAGGCCCAGCGACTATTCCGATCCCGAGATCGAGAGGAAACGGCCCGCGGAACCCTGTCATTCTCTGTCTCATGCGGCAAGCGATTTCCATGGCTTTCCGGGTCGCATGTTCAAGGCCTTCCTGGGGATGGGCGTGGACAACGGCAAGAATCTTGTCGCCGATGAACTTGTCGATCTCCCCCCCGTTGTCCCTGACCACCCTGGACATAGTCTTCAGGAACGAGTTCAACGCGTTCACCGCCGCTTCAGGGCTCGAGGATTCGAGCAGGGATTTGAACCCTGCAAGCTGAGCGAACACGACAACGGCTTCGCAGGCCTTCCCTTCGAGGATGGCCGGATCCAACGACCTTTTCCGGGCAAGTTCCCGAACGGAATCGGATACGAAACGTCCGAGAAGCCGCCCTTCCTGGGCTTCCCTTGCCATGGAGTTGAACGCTTCCCCAAGAGTCCGGAACTCGCCGCTTCCCCAAGCGGAAAGGCGTACGGAGAAATCGCCGCGCGTTATTGATTCACAGGCACCGGTGAGTCCCTTGACCGGGGCAAGGAACTGGACCGCAACGCCTCGCGCAAGGAAGACCGTCATAACGAGGATTCCGAGAAGCATCAAGGTGTTCTCCCTGACCGATGCCTCCGCTTCCGCCAATGACTTTCCGATGGGAAACCTGCCCAGTATAGTCCAACCATGGTTGGTTTGCAGGGGGTAGAAGAGTCCGAGGGTTTCGCTCGCCCCGAAATCGAAGGTCTGGAAAACCGGTTCGCCCGATTCTTCCGCCCAGTTCCCGTTCCGGGAAAACTCGCTCGGGAGGGGGCCGTGGACCATTTCGGGATTGAGGAGCATGGATCCCGAAGCGCGAACGACGGAAAAAGGGTGGATGCATTCGTTGGAAAGCGGCGCACCGTGGAGAAATCGGAGCTCCAGGTCGGGTATCCGCCATTCTTCAGGCAGCGATTTCGCGCTCATCAGGAGAATCTTATGGAAATCCGCCGACCCGATGTCGACCGCGAAACTCAGCTCGTCACCCGATTCCCGCCGGAACCTGCGGGTAAAGATCGAGTTTCGGCTCTCCGCTCCCAGCGTCAGGGAATGCCAGACCTCGGGTCGGAGGAACATCTCGCCGGCCATATCGTTTCCAAGGATAACGCGGAGGGTGTCCAGGATGTTCTCCGCTTCGCTCATCACGAGAAAACCGGTTCTATCCTCACCGGCCTCTCCCTGGGAAATCGGGTCGGAATCCTTCCTCGTGATGGCCTTCAGGAGGCAAGAGAAGATGTTCCAGAGCTCCTCCTCTTTCTTCAGGACCGCATCCGGGTCGGTCGAAACGACGATCGTCCTTCCTTTGGGGGGAGTGAAGATCGTCCTGGACGGAGCGACGCCCTTGTCGGCAATTCCTTTCAGCAGAGCCTCACACCCATCAGAGATGGCCTCCTGCGAGGGCGAGACACCTTGATTGGATCGAAACAAGGTGGTTGGTGAGGCGCGGTCGAGCTCCTTTCGAAGTAGATGTCTTGCCCACCCGGTACAGAGATCGTTGCCGCTGTCGAACTTCTCGAGAATCTGCCTCAGGTCGTCCGGGGCCACAGCCCGGATCCTGGTTTTCGCTTCGATTCCCGACCGCTCGAGGATGCCAAGGGCGAGTGTGAAAGAGGGAAGAAGGGAGAGGAGGAAAGCCGCGGTCAATCGGCCCCGAAGGCCGACTCTCGAAATGACGAATCCCAGGTTCCTTCGAATCGTCCATGCCAGGCAAAGCGTGACCCAGAGCGAAAGCAGGACCAGTGGGACCGGAGAGACCCATTTCCGGACATCCTCCCGGCTTATCGGGCGAGCGATTACGAACTCGAACCGGTGGTCCAGGAGGTTGAAAGCGGTGCTTGTAAGCATCTCCTGGTTCCGGAGGCTCCTCATTCCCGGGATCCTGTTCGAAAGCGCCGGGAAGAGCATTCCACCGGGGAGGAGATCTTGGGAAGTTGATGGAGTGACAATGAGATTGCCATCCTGGATGAGGGCGAACCGGTAGCCCTGCGATGCCATTTCTGCAGAAAGGGATCGGGCTGCCGATTGGATCCATGATCTGGACGGATCGAACGAGAAGAAAAATGCCCCGCAGGTATCCCTGAAGAAACAGTAATTCTTGATCAGGTCGGGGACGAGTGGAATCTGGATGGGAAACTCCGGTCGGGTCTGCCATCCGGTGTAACTTGCTCCCGGAATCCGGTCCGGGGGATGGAGCATGAAAAAACACACCTCCGGATTTCCGCTGATGGCGTTCCACCGCGCGTTTTCCCTGATCCTTCCGAAAGAGGCGAGGGGGTCGGTTCCCTCGCCCATGAGCCCCGGGAGTTTTTCACCGATCCACTTCATCAGGTCCGGTGAGATTTCCAGCGGAGTTCCCCAAAGCGGGTTTCCCCACTTCCGTCCGGCGGAACCGAGTCTGACCAAGGTGGGCTCCCATTCGGGGGGGAATCCATATCCCTTCCAGACCGCTGCCCCTTCGGTCGACAACCGGTCGTTCCAGAGGCCCCCGGTGATGGCGAGACCAGCTTCGATCGAAGAGGGAAGGGTATTGGGGAGAGTTGGAAAGGTGCTCCAGTCCTGATTTTTTCCTTTGAACCTGCCGACCCACCCCTCCGGGCCCCTCTCGAGACGAAGACTGATGGGGAAGGGGAGCGGTCCGGACTCATACCTGCAGCTCCCGGCGGCCGCTCCGGAAGTCCTTTCGAGGAGGGCAACCCGGCCGTCGGGGGAAACGCAGATGGAGACGAAGGGGGCGGAAGGGCTGCCGAAACCCTCACTTGCGGCTGTCGCAGAAGAGGGGTTCCCGAAACACTCACCTGCGATTGCCGCTCCTGCCCTCGCCATCAGACCGGCTCTCGCTTTGTTCGGGCTGCTCGTGAGACTTTCGAGCGTTGCGGACAGGCGGAACTCCCCTTCGGCGGTCCGGTGGAAGAAATGGAAGGAACAGGTCGCAAGTCCCAGATCGAGGCCTCCGCCGGAGATAGTGATCTTCCCGCCCTCGGTTCCGATTGGATAGGTCGGGACGACCATGCCGACGTTGGTCTGGCTCCATCGGGGTTCCGGGGTTCCGGCCGTGGGGGAAGCGAAGACCGGTGCCGCCGCTGGAATGGGCTCGAAGCCCAGGCCTGAAACGACCGCGGTCGCGGATGAGTGGGTGGGGGAGAAACCGACGTATGCCCATTTGATTCCTGGAAATGACTCTTGCAGGGTTTTCATCCGCCGGGAAAGGACCTCACGAAAATCAGGGTTCGATGAAGAATCTTCGGCCCGGGTTCCCAATGGGTCGCAGTTCCGGCTTTTCAGTTCGCGTGTGAAGAAGGTCGCGGGATCCAACCGTTCGGGTACCATTCCAGCCATTTCGACGATCCCGCCGCGGATTTTCTCCTGCTCGGCTTCCTGGGCGGTAAGGAAAAGAAGATAGCCGGAGGAAGCCACAAGGAGAAGCGCTCCCGCGAGAAGCCCCGTGATCACGTTTTCGCTGGACCAGGGATCAGCCTGCCGGGCTGCGGCGGTTCCCTTGGAACCGGTGGTGGAGGCCGGAGGGGGGAGTTTGCCCTCTCCCTGGAAACCCTCTGCGGGCCTGTCGACAAGGGATGACGAAGTGCCGGGTGCTCCTGGGTCCGGTATTAGTCCGGATTTTTGCGCCCCAATCGGAGACGCATTTTCCTTCATGTCTGGAACCGGCAAACCCGATCGTTGGGGAGGATTCTCCCCTCCGCTTCGGGAGGCGGGTTCATTCCCTGTCTCCTCGGCTTCCCATGCTTCCGGTTCTCCAGGCAGGGGGAGGAACCTGATGGCTGGGGGAAGGGTTTCCCGGACACGTTGTGAGACGATGATGCGGCTGGCCTTCCCCTTTTTCGAGAGGCTTTCAAGAGTGGCGGCGCGGTTTTGGGGCTCACCCAGGATGGAGAAGTCGAGCCGTACCTCCTCGTCGCCCAAAGCACCCGCCAGGACCCTTCCGGCGTCGATCCCAATCCCGATGGAGTATGGAAAGCCTTCTCCGGCAAGGCTTTCGGAGACAAGTCGGGAGTGCGCTGCCATCATCGCCCTGGCTGCCGCGAACGCGCGTGCTTCCGGGCGTTCTTCCCCCGACGGGTAGAAAACCGCTACCACTGCATCCCCGATGAACCTGTCGACAACGCCGCCGTATTCCTGTATTGCTGCGGTCATCGACTTCAGGTGCCGGTTGAGCATGGAGAAAACCTCTCGTGGGGGCCTTGTTTCCGAAATCGTCGTAAAATCGCGGATATCCGAGGCGAGGACCGTCACCTCCCGCATCTGGCCCTTCAGTGCCTTCTGGAGGTCCCCCCCCGAAACCGCCTCCAGAACCTGGGGAGCAACGAACCTGGTCAGGGTGGCTCTTTCGCTCAGGCTCCGGGTCATCCCGTCAAGGGTTTTTCCGGCTTCCCCAAGCTCGTCATCGCGATTCTCCCCCACCACGATTTCCAGGTTCCCCCGGGAGATTTGTTCCAGCCCGCTGCTCATCCTTGCGAGAGGAGTCCCGAGCCATCTCGCGAGGGCGGAGGCGGCAACTCCCAGGAGGGCGAGGCAGAGGAGGGTGAGGCCGCCCATGATCTGGCCATCCCGGCGGACCTGTTTCTGGAAAGGGTCCAGTGAAGTGAACGCAACGAGTACGAAACCGTTTGCCCGCCGGCTGGGAAGTACGCAAAGGGCCATCGGGACTCCCCCCAGCCGGAATTCGATCAGGGCTTTGTTTCCTCCCGAGTTTTCGACAAGGCTTCGGATGCGTTTCGGGAGCTTTTCCGGAAGGACCGTGCGGATTCCACGGCCCGCCCTGACCATGACTGCGATCTGGAAAGGGTTTGCCCGGCTCCGCGCGTCGCGTTCCCAGCGGGGGATGGTGTCACGGAAGTAGTGTTCGAAAGCCAGCTCCTGGTTCCAGAGAAAACCCATGAGGAACCACAATGTCCGGTCCATGATGACTGGAACCAGGATGTTCATCGAAAAGCTCTTTCCCCAGAGGGTTTTTTGGGCACGAAAGAAGGTCGATTGGGAGGAGTTCGCTCCCAGGAACTTCTGGGCGAAGATTGCAGAAGGTTCCGTGAGCGAGTAGGAGTAAGCCGTTCCCTGGGAGGAGTCCGGGAAGGGGCCGGGATCCTGGGCGAGGGGTCTCAACGGGGCGGACGCGACGGTTTCGAGGGAGTAGGCCGCGGTGATCGCCGGGGTCTCGGTAGCCAGTTTCGAGCTCCAGGCTCCCCGCAACATTTCGAGCCAGCCACGCATGGTCTGTCCACGCAATCCAAGCTGCTCGAGATACGAGAAGAAACCCCTGTGGCCTATCAAAAGAACCGCCGAAGGGTGGATATGTCTTTTCTTGAGGAGACTCCAGATCTTCTTCTTGAAACTCGCCAGGCCAGCATCATCTCGACGTTTCCGTAATTTCAAAAGATGATTCCCGATCCCCTGTCCTTTGAAAAACTGCCGGAATGACATCTCCTGGTCGGTTTCAAGGCGCGAACACTCGGACTCGATTGCGGAAAGCGTCGTCCACATATCCCTTACCAGCCCGTCCTTGAGGTTCTCTTCGTGGTTGACCAGGAAAGCCGCGCCAGCGAATGCTCCAAGGACAAGGGCGACCGATGCCAAGCCGAAGAACCATAGAAGAAGTGCCTGAACGATCTTCAGATCGGGCCAGGCTCCCAGGAAGAGCCCTCTCGATACCAGAAACAACCAGACAACCGCCAGGAAAGCTCCGATCCCACGAACCAGGCCAGAAGGACGGACCGGTCCCGACCCCTTGACCCGGCCCATGAGAAGCCCGACATGCCCCGCTTCGGGAGCCGCCTTGCAGACCCGGAACCAGGCCTCGCCGTGTCGGAGGATTCTGCCTTCCAGACCCGTGGGCAACCAGATCGCCCCGACCGCATCAGCGTCGCGGTTGACGGGAGGGGTGGGAATCATCCTTCGTTGGAGTTCCAGGAGGATCTCCCTGAACATGGTTTCCTCCAGCCTGGGATGCAGGAGGAGACCCGAGGCGGTCGGGGCGGATAAGGTCGGAAACTCGATGAAAGCAGGAAATCCTATCGCCCCGGTCCAGTTGAGGAGCGACCAGGCCGGTCCCTTTGTCATTTCCGCCTCCCCCGAGGGAAAGAACATCATGAACGCTCCAACCGGCTTTCCCCTGAACCTGATCACATCCCATGACAGATACCCATAACCCTCGGGAGTCAACACGGGGAAAGGTTTCCCCCGATACTCCGCCAGGAAGAAATCAATCTTGACGGCGGCTCCGAACATCGTTGTGAACTTGGCCTTCTCCCAGGCAGGCAGATCGGATACCCCTTCGATGCTTTGCCGACAGATCTCCTTCAACAACATCCGGTAGATCGAGGCTTTAGTGGCTTCCAGACCCGGATTTCTGCAGAACTCGACCTCGAGAGGATTGGGGCCGACGATTTCCACCCCCCAGACCTGGAACCGTGGCATGCCCCTGATGCCGCTTTTCCGGACCGCCCGGGAAAGGATTTCCCCGAAGCTGCCGGAGTCCCCGGTTCTTCCTGCCCGCGTTGTTGGGACCAATAAGTCCTCTGTGCCGCTCCCGTGGGGAACCTTGCCAAGCCGTTCCAGGATTCCATTGGTGATGCGCCTGGTCAGCTCTCCAGGCCAGAAAGACGGGGTGGTGAAAAGATGGAGGCGCGCTGCAAGCGGATCGGTCGCCCTCTGAAGTCGCCGCATTTCCAGGATGTCCGTGTATTCTTCCAGTCGGCGTGCTTCCCAGACACCGGCAAGTATCGGAAGAAAGCTCAGGATGAAAGGCAGCAGCAACCCTTTCAGGATTCCGGGCAGGCCGGGATTCCTTGCGGGAATACCGGATGTTCGATTTCCCTGGCTCGTGGCAGTCACCAACCTATCTGCAGAGTGGAGCTTCCGGAATTCTACCGATACCTGAAACCCGCCGCAACGAATGGGCCGTTTTCCGGGTCCCTGGGGGGGGCCCCTACTCCGGTCCATTCCATCTTCCAGGTGCATGGGAATGGGCAGAGTTTTTTCTTTGGGTCCTTTTCAGAAAGGCAAAACCGTGGTACCGTTGTTTCACCGAACCAGGGAACCCGAAAGGAGTCTGCGATGCTCTTCGATGGCGGGTCCAGAGCCTTTGCCCCCCAGTGGAAACTGGGATTTCCACGGATCCTGGCGGTATTGGCGATCATGATCTTTCCCGCTTTCACTTCCACTGCCCAGAATGCCTCTTCCCCAGCCAGGTCCGGCTCCGCCTTTCCCGATTGGATGGACCAGGTCGATTTTGGAAGGCCCAAGCCTGCTGCCGGAGGAACGACATTCACCGAACCCCGTGAACCCGCCGATCCGCAACCCTCAACGGGAAAGGGAGCCGACACCGGCCGCGTGGGAGCGCATTTCAAGTTCATAAAACCCCGGCTCCCCGATTTTTCCGGCCTTCGAAAGAAAAGTGTTCGGACGGTTTATGGGCGAACCGCCTCCGGATCCACCGAAGAGCTGGTCGAGACGATCTCGGTCGCCGATCTTCCCCTCGAACGTTCCCGTGCTGCCGCTCTTGCATCCGAATGCCTCCTTCTCGCCTCGGGGCCCGAAAAAATCCAGCGGGAGGAAGCCCTGAGCGAGTTGTTGAAGGTGATTGCCGGTCACGAGGAGATTGCCTCGATCCTGAAGCTTCCCGAGGAGTCGAACTCCCGCCCACGACTGGCCACCATCCCGCCGGATCTGTCGCCGGCCCAGAAAAGCCGGTTGAGGGAGCTTCGGCACGCGCTCATGACCCCACCCCGGTTCGATATCAAGCCTCCGACCCCGCCCGAGGGCGGGGAATCGGTTTCCACCGGGGTTTTCCGGATTCCGGAAGGGCATTACCGTCCGGAACCTCCGCCGTCATTCTACAAGGAAATGAAGAAAGCACAGGAGGAGGGGGAGGATACCCCGTGAATCCTGAACACTCGAGAAAGGGAGCCATCGCATGAAGCGCCATTCAATCGGAATCGTAGGAGCAACCGGAGCCGTCGGTCGGACGGTGCTCAAGGTTCTCCAGGAACAGAATATCGAACCCCGCCAGCTTCGACTTTTTGCATCCAGCCGGAGCGCGGGAACGAAAGTCGAGTTCGGAGGCTCGTCCCACGTGGTCGAGAATTTCGAGAAGGCGGATTTCAATGGTCTCGAGGTCATGATCTTCTCGGCGGGAAACGATGTCAGCAAGGAGTTCTGCCCAAAGGCGGTGGCCGCCGGAGCAGTCGTGATCGACAACAGCAATGCCCATCGGATGACGGAAGGGGTTCCTCTGGTGGTTCCCGAGGTCAATCCGCAAGCCCTGAAAAGGCACAAGGGCCTGATTGCGAATCCCAACTGTTCCACGATCCAGATGGTCGTTGCTATAGCGCCCATCCATCGCGTGAATCCGATAAGCCGGATCGTGGTAACGACCTACCAGTCGGTTTCGGGTACCGGTCTTGAGGCGATCGAGGTCCTGAAGAAGCAGGCTCGCGCCCATCTGGATGAAGTCCCGGTCGAGCCCGAGGTCTACGCCCACCCGATCGGGTTCAACCTTTTTCCGCACATCGATGACTTCCTTCCCTCCGGCCTTTGCAAGGAGGAGGAGAAGATGGTCCGCGAGACCCAGAAAATCCTGGAATGTGACGTTCCGGTCTGTCCCACGGTCGTCAGGGTGCCGGTTTTCTACTGCCACAGTGAAGCTGTCAACCTCCAGCTCTCCAAACCGTTCGATCTGGGGGACATCCGCGATCTGCTGGAGCGTAGTCCGGGGATCGAGATGATGGACGACCCCTCGAAGAAGATCTATCCGACTCCCCTGATCTGCCAGTTCAAGGACGAGGTATTCATCGGCCGCCTTCGAACGGATCCTTCGATTCCCAACGGCCTCAACATGTGGGTCGTTTCCGACAACCTCCGCCGCGGAGCGGCTTCCAATGCGGTTTTCATCTATCAACAGATGGTGAAGGAGGGCCTCCTCTGAGTCGCCAGTCCGGTCAGGCGAGGGCATTGGCGTTTTTCCTCGTCCTGATTCTCGTGAGCGGAGGGTATCCTTCCCTCTTCGCCCAGTTTCGGCCAGTGCAAGGGGACGATCCGCTGGTCAAGGCTGTCTTCTGGGGACCGACGGAAACTCGCGCGTGGATCTATTATCGCGGGCAGAGGTTCCATGTAGTTCCAGGGATGAAGCTGGATTCCGAGTGGCGTGTGGAGGAGATCCGCCGTAGCTCGATCTTGTTCCGTCGGACCTCGACGCGCACTTTCCTGGAAATCCCGATCAACCGGAAATTGAACTGCCACTTCCACCGGGAATGTTCCTTCATCGGAAACCCCATCGGCCTCTGGGAAGCGATCGAACTGGTATCGAGGGGTTTCGGGTTCAACGCGGTGATGCATTTCCAGGCGGGGGGGTCGGTGATGCCGGAATGCCATGCGGAAAGCCTCGTCCGGATGCTTCCAAGGTTTCTGCCGCCGGGACACCGGTCCACCCTTTCCGGTCCCGTCCTGCTCGTTTTTCCGGTCCAACCTGCCGGGGAGCGGTGGGGAGAGGTTCTCAAGCGGTTGAACAAATGCGATCCGGAGCGGTTGGCAGTACGTTTCCCGAAGCTGCTCAAACCCGGTTCGGTCTTTTCGAGGGGGGACGACATCCAGTTCGTCCTCAGGCAGATTTCGCTCGGGGGGGAGGTTCCCGTCCAATTCCCCCGTGACCTCCATTTTCCCGTCTACGCATCGTTCAGGAATGTCCCCTTCTGCCAGATCCTGGTGAAAGTCGTCTATGCCAACCAATGTTTCCTCGTCGAGCGCGAGGAAGGGTTGGAGATTCAACCCTGGCCGCGGCAGATCCTGCCCATCTCGAGGCCTCCGATCGACCAGATGATATTCGTCGATCCCTTCGAACCCCAGCCGGGTTGGGGGCCCCACCCCCCTCCCGAGCTCATGGTCGGTCCCGGAGCGGGCGGGTGGACGAAGCTTCCGGACACGGCGGAACCGCCTCCCTCGGTGATCCAGGAGGGTCAGGATGCTGAATGAAAGCCCGACTGTCCTTTCTGTGGAGAAGTGCGGGGATTACGAACCCACGCGGGTAGGGATGGCCCTCGAAACGCTGATGGCGCCTCTCGGTGGCTTCCAGGCCTTCGTTCGGCCTGGGATGAAGGTCCTTCTCAAGCCCAACATGCTCAGCGCGAAACCACCGAAAGAAGCGGTGACCACACATCCTACTCTCATTCAGGCCGTCTCCGCGGCCTGCAAAAAGTTGGTGGCGGAGGTTTTCATAGGGGACAGCCCGCCCCTGACGACGAAGAATCTCGAGGGATACTGGGAAATCACGGGGTTTGCGGGCGCAGCAGCGAAATCGGGTGGCAGGCTCGTCTCTTTCGAACGTGACGGGGGGCGGGAGGAGCGGATTTGTTCAGGAAGCCGTAATGCGTCTGTGAGGGTGACTTCCTGGTACGACCGTTGCGATCTTGTGATCAACCTTCCGAAGCTCAAGACCCACAACCTGACGATCATTACCGGCGCGGTGAAGAACCACTTCGGTCTGCTTCCCGGTCTCCAGAAGGCCAATCTTCATGCCGCATTTCCCAAACCCGGGCCCTTCGGAGCCCTGATGGCGGACATCGCGGCGAAGTTCCCTTCGGACCTTTCGATAATGGATGCCGTGGAGGGCATGGATGGCCAGGGGCCGGCAGGGGGGCGGGTGATCCGCACTGGATATCTCCTCGCTTCGGTGTGTCCGGTCGCGGTGGATTACGGCTTCTGCCGGATCGCGGGCATCGACCCCGAAGAGGTGCCGATGCTGCGGACCTGCCGTGAGACAGGTTTCGGGCCTGGGTCATTCGCCGGGATCCGGGCGGTGGGCGCATCTCTCGATGGAATCCGTTTCCCGGGGTTCCAGGTTCCGCGCCAGTCTCTATTGGAGCGCGTTCCGGACGCCCTTGCAAGATTTGCAGGGAAGCTCATCCGGACGAGCCCTCGTCTGAAGCCGGGACTTTGCATCCTTTGCGGCGCATGCCATCGGGTCTGTGCATCCAAGGCGATAAAAATGGGGCAGGCCGGACCCGACTTCGACGCAAGACGTTGCATCTCTTGCTTCTGTTGCATGGAGGTCTGTCCGAAGGATGCGATCGAGATTTCTGGAAGCGCCCTGGTCAATCTCGCTTTCCGGATCCGGAGGCTGAAGCATCTGATACAAGGGAGGCCGGTCTGATGGCCGAGGAGACCATTCCCCCCATGCGGCTCCATTATTTCAGACTGCAGCGTCTCCTGCTCGAGAAACTGACCGCGGCGGCAACCAGGATGTCGTATCTGAAACGCAAACGCATTGCGGGTCTGTTTTCGAAGGTGGTGTTCGATCTTCTCAGGATCAGGCGGGATTTCGTCATCCGGACCATGGTGGAGCGGCTGGGAATCGATTTCCCCGAGGCGGTCGATCTTGCACGCAAAACCTACGCATCATTCTTCACCAACGTTATGGAGATGGCTTCCACGCCGAAACTGACGGTGGAGGAACTCAAGGAACGGCTCGAACCGAAGGGCCTCGAGAACCTGGGCGAAGCGGGTGCGAAGGGTTGCGGGATCATCATGGTTTCGGGCCATTACGGCCTCTGGGAGATGATCCCACCTTGGCTTGCGCTTCACGGGTGGTCGATGACCGCGGTCGCCCGCCGTCAGAAGAACCCCTTCGTGGATGAATGGATGGAGTCGAACCGCACGATCCACGGCGTGAAGATCACGGACTCGGGGTTCGGCCTGAGGGACATCCTTCGGACCTTGCGCCACGGGGGAATTCTCGGCCTGATGTGCGACCAGGATGCGGGGAAGGCGGGAATTTTCGTCGATTTTTTCGGGAAACCCGCTTCGACGGTTCCCGGGCCCGCCGTCCTTTCCCTCAAGACGGGAGCTCCGGTCGTTCCCATGGCGGTCCATCCACGCGGATCGGGGCCTCATCTTTTCGAGATCCTCCCCCCGATCCATCCCGGGGATTTCGCCCACGAGAAAGACCCCGCTTGGGCAATAACCCTCGCCTACTCACGCCGCCTGGAGGAGTGGGTACGGTTGCGACCCGACCAATGGTTCTGGCTCCATCGCCGGTGGAAGACCCCGCCCCCGATTCCCTGAGATTCTTCCTGCGGGGCGGAAGGCCCGGCCGGACCCCTGATGAAACAAATGCGGACCTGTTGGGGAAAGCTGCTCCCTCGGGCGTGCATCTGTGTTACAATTCCTGAAAAGGGATTCGGGCGATGGAAAAGGATCTGAAAGTTCACAATCCCCAGATCTTCACCGGCTACAGCCATATCGGTTCCTGCCGGGAGTTCGTCTGGACGCCGGGCGAGGGTCCGACACCCCCGTCTTTCACCATCCATGGCCTTCAATGCGATTACGATGTCGAATCCCTCATGATCCGCAAGGATCTATTCCTTCAGGGCGATTCCGGCGAAGAGTTCCTGATCAGGGATTTCCGTTTGACCGACATCATGGACATCCAGAAAATCCGCGGAACCGCCAGATCCTGCACCCGGACGACCGGGGGATTTCCGGAAAACAAATCCGTCATCCGGGGGGAAAAGCCTCTCGTCTCGACTTCCACACAGATCATGGCGATCCGGGCGGTTTCCTCGCTGATCAACTCCGTCCATTCCAAAGATGGGATCGACGAGCGGGAAACCGGGGAAGTCGTCGAACAGCTCATTTCCGAGGTCGCGAAGAACCATGACGCGATCATGAATCTGATCGCGGTCAAGTCTTTCGACGATTACACCTTCAGCCACAACATCAACGTCGCCACGCTTTCCGTCATGATCGGTCAGGAGATGAACCTCCCGGTTCCCATGCTCAGGGTCCTGGGCCTGGGGGCTATTCTTCACGACATTGGAAAGCTCAGGATCAGCGCAACGATCCTGAACAAGATCGGAACCCTGACGGATGAGGAGATCCTTCAGGTCAGGCGGCATCCCGAGATCGGGTACAAACTCCTGGAGCCGTCGAAAACCATCGATGAGCGGTCACGGCTGATCGTCCTTCAACATCACGAGAAGTTTCGCGGATTGGGATACCCGAAAGGGGAAAGGGGTTCCGGAATCTCGCTTCTGGCAAGGATCGTCGCAATCGCGGACGTTTACGATGCCCTGACCACCGATCGTCCTTTCCGTCCCGCGATGCTTCCCTACCAGTCGACACGGTTCCTGCTTGCCGGGGTGGACTCCCATTTCGATCCGGAAATCCTCCAGGTCTTCATCAGGAAGATGTCCATCTTTCCTCCGGGGAGCCTTGTCCTCCTGAACGACGGAACCAGGGCAGCGGTTCTGAGAACCAATTCAGGTGCCCTGCTCAGGCCTGTCGTGAAGAGGATCCGGAAAGCGGAGAATGGCAATGCCGGTTGGGAGCCCGAGTTAGACCTCCTTTTGGAAAAAAATCTGTTCATCGTCGGTCCGGCCGATGTATGATTCAAACGTTGGGAAGGAAATGGAGGAAACCGTGGATATGACCCTTCAGATCTACCGCTGGGTCATGCGGTTCGTGGTAGAAATCCTGGATGGTTTCCCCTTTCGCCGGATCGATATCGAGGAGATCGAGCTTAGGAAAGGGAGGTTTCAGCCGCAGATTCCCATTCCGGATGGGCTGATATGGGTCCACGGCGCTTCGCTGGGCGAAATCATCACTCTCAGACCTTTCCTGAGAGGCCTTACGCGAAAGGTCGGGCGGGATCGTGTCCTTGCCACCGCGACGACGATGGATGGATATCGCCGGATACTGGACGATGGAATCGCGGGTCATGCATCGCTGTTTCCGCTCGAGATCCCGGAATTCCTGGAGCCCTTCCTGGAAAGGATCAGGCCATCCCTTGTTCTTCTGAGCGAAACCGAGATTTGGCCGCTTTTCCTGGCCACTCTCAAATCCCACGGGATCCCCTATGGAATCATCAACGCCCGGGTCAACGAAAAGACGGTCCGTTTCATGAGGCTCTTCCGGTCTCTCTTCAGAGAAGGACTCGAAGGCCTTTCCTTCGTCCATGCGCAAGAACCAACCTATGCGCGCCGATTCCAGTTCCTTGGGGTCCCCAATGAAAAGATCCGGGTTTCGGGCTGTTTCAAGTTCGACCTGAAGAACCCCGCGCTTTCCGCCGAGAAGCTCAGGGAAAAGTTCCGGATTCCACCTGGCCGTGAGGTGATCTGCTTCGGTTCGACCCATCCGGGCGAGGAGAAGATCATCCTTGATGCGCTCGAACCGCTTTGGGGAAATGTTTCCGCGACGATGGTCCTTGCCCCGCGGCATGTAAAGCGGGCGGGAGAGGTAGAGGGATTGCTGCGGGAGCGGCGGTTGAACTTCTCCCGGCTGAGCGATCGCAACTCCGCTCCGGGTTCGGTCATCCTCGTGGACACTCTCGGGGAGCTTGCGAACCTGTATGCGATCTCGTCCCTCGCCTTCGTCGGTGGGAGCCTCATTCCACACGGTGGGCACAATCTGATGGAACCTGCCGCTTGCGGGGTCCCCCTCGTTTCCGGGCCCCACACCTCCAACTTTCCCCTCGAAACCCAGGCTCTCGAGAAGGCCGAAGCGCTGACAACGGTCACGGGAAGCCGTGACCTGAGAACCGTTATCGAGGACTTCTTCCGTGACCCCGCGCCTTACCGGGAGCGTGGAAAGCGTGCAGCCGGCGTTCTCGATGCCATGTCCGGGGCGTCCGAGCGAACCATCGGGTTCCTGGAGTCGTCCGGGTTCCTCTGATGCCGCTCCAGATCGTCATCCGACAAAGCGCCATGGGGGACATCCTCCTGGCGGTTCCTGTGTTGCGCGCCCTGGGCCGGGCGGGTTTCGAAACCGTCCTGGTGATCAACCGCAAGTGGAAGGAACTCCGCCCCTTCCTTCCCGGGCGGGTCGTCCTCCTCAACGAGGGCCCAGGCCTGATGGTCACCGCCCGGCATCTCCGAAGACTTGCTCCGGATCGCGTGATCGACCTCCAGGGGAAGTTCTCCTCGAGGTTTCTCAGTCTCCTTCTGGCAGCTCCCACGGTGCGCTACCGGAAACGCGACATTTTCGAAAACCTGCGTTGGGGAATCGGGAGATACCCCCTTCGCGGGGGCGACCCCGATCCAGTCTGGAAAAGATACCTGCGCACGGCTGGATTCCCTGACGAGAAACCTGATCCCGGCCTCGATCTCCCCCCAGCCCAGTTGGCGGAAAGCCGGGAATTCCTGGGCCGGGAGACCGGGGCGGATCCCGGTTCGATCATCCTGATCCATCCGGGGGCTTCCCATCCGGGAAAGATCTTTCCGGCCCAGGGGCTGGAAATCGTCTGCAGAAGGGTGAGAAGGCCCGTCGCGATCATCGGGGATGCTTCCGATGCCCATGTGCCGGAAGGGGTCCCTGATCTTCGTGGCAGGATACCGCTTTCCCTCCTTACCGGTGTCCTGGCCGCTGCCGGCGGAGTTATCTCGACGGATTCGGGGCCGATGCACCTGGCACGGGCAGTCGGAGCCCCGCTCGCCGCCTTTTTCTTCCAGACCGATCCCTCTCTGGGGTTTTCCCCGATTCCCGGAGGACGGACAAGGATCTTTTCCCGGGAGCTTCCATGCAAACCGTGCAGTTTCCACGGCCAGAGGGGAGCATGTCCCGAAGGGACCTGGAACTGCAGGGATCTTTCCTGGTCCGGAGTCGCTGAGGAGGTTGCGGGATTTTTCGGGGAGTCTGGAAGGCCCTGATGAAGATCCTGATCGTCGGACTGAACTGGATCGGGGACGTGATCATGTCCTTCCCTGCCATCAGCGAAGCGGCCGCTGCGGCAGGAGGGGCGGTGGCGATCCTGACGCGGCCGAACCTTGCCCCACTGTACGATTTGCATCCCCAGGTTGGGGATGTCGCCATTGCCGACTCGAAGAACTTTCTCTGGAGCGATCTTGGACGGTTCCGCTCCCTCCGTAGGGAAAAGTACGACCGCGTGATCGTACTCCCGTGTTCTTTCCGGGCCGCTCTCGTCGGGCGAATGTGCGGAGCTGCCCAGACGGTCGGCTATTCCGGACAGTGGCGGGATTTCCTTCTTTCCAGAACGGTTTCACTTCCTGCGGATTTCGACAGGATCCACGAAAGTCTTCTTCACCTCGGGCTCGTCCGAAAGGGGATGGGGGAATTCCCCGGAAACGGACAGCAAGCGGCTGAAACAAAGGATCTGCCGGGGCTTCCAGTTCCCGGTTTCGGTTCCGAAAGGGTTCCAGGGTTCCTGGCCCCCCTTGGCCTGGAGCGGGGTTCCTACGTCGTCATGGCTCCGGGTGCGGCCTTCGGGCCGGCCAAATGCTGGCCTCCCGATCGTTTCGGGAGCCTGGCGGCAATGGTTTCCCACCAGACGGGGTTGAAGGTCGTGATTTCCGGAACCGCCCGGGAAACTCCGGCCGCAATTGCCATGCAGAATGTGGCGAAGGTGGGGATGGTCGATATGACCGGAAAGACCGACCTTCCGGGGCTTGCGCTTCTCCTTGCGGGCTCCCGGCTCCTCGTCGCGAACGATTCAGGAACGATGCACCTTGGGGCCCTGATGGGGATTCCCCTGGTCGTTCCGGTCGGTTCCACCGATCTTCTCCGGACAGGCCCTCTTTCGAAGAAGGCGGTCATCGTCAGCTCCAGGGTCTCCTGTTCCCCTCCCTGCCGGGAAAAAACCTGCAGGCGGGGAGTGTTCTGCATGGAGGCCATCGGAGTTCCAGAGATGTTCGAAGCCGTCTCCAGGGCCCTCGAAGGTTGGTGAGGAGCGGGCGATGAAGATACTGGTATCCCGGACCGACAGGGCTGGCGATCTGATCCTGACGCTTCCCGTTTTCGCCGCGCTCCGGCTCGGTTTTCCCGGGGCAACCATCGTCGGGCATGTCCGGGGATACACCGCCCCACTGCTTGGAGAGAACCCTGATTCGGACGGCGTTCTCGTCGACGATCCTGGCGGAAGGAATCTCCCCGTGCTCGTCCTGGCAAGGCGACTTCGTTCGATGGGGTTCACTCACGCGGTGATCGTCCATCCAACCTTCCGGATCCTCGCCGCATCATGGCTCGCGGGAATTCCAGTCAGGGCCGGCCGGGCCTCGAACGTGTGGCAGTTCCTCCTGACCGAAAGAATGGTTCAGAACCGCTCCCGGAACGACAAACACGAATCGGAGTACAATCTCGATCTCGTCCGGGGGCTGCATATTCCCGTTCCCTCCCTTCTTCCCCGCGTGAAACCCACCGGGGAGGCTCTGCGGTGGGGGAGGGCCCTTCTAGACTCCATCGGGTTCCAGGGTGTTTCCCCCGTCATCGTCCATCCCGGACACGGCGGGTCATCCCGGAACCTTCCTCCGCGGCGTTATGCCGAGCTCGCCGACCGGTTGAAAGGTGCGGGAATCCCAATCGCGGTGTCCCTCGGGCCAGGGGAGGGAGTTTTACGAAGCTGGTTCGAGGTTTTGGGGAATGGCCCGGTCCCGGTCCTGGATTCCATCCCCGATCTTGGAAAGATGGCCGGGGTTTTGGCTCATGCGCGAGGCTTCGCCGGAGGTTCGACGGGGCCGATGCACCTGGCGGCGGCACTGGGGATTCCCACCGTCGCTTTTTTTCCGAAGGATCAGGGAAGCATGACTCCGAAACGGTGGGGTCCCCGGGGGGGGGACTGCCTCGTGCTCCAGCCTCCCGACGTTCCCGGCTCCGATATGGAGCACATCCCGCTCGAACGGGCGATAACATGGATTGGAAAAACATGCTGACGAATCTTCAGATCAACCAGGACCTTTCCATTCCCGCATCGGATCTTGAATGGACCGCGGCGCGGGGCTCCGGGCCGGGGGGCCAGAACGTCAACAAGGTCGCCTCCCGGGTCGAGTTGAAGTTCCTTCTTTCGGGTTGTTCGGTCCTTCCGAGCCATGCGAAGGAGAAACTGAGATTCCTTGCGGGAAGCCGTCTTGACACCGATGGGAACATCCGGATCAGGAGCCAGATCAGCCGGGACCAGGGGCGGAACCTCGAAAATGCGCTCGAAAAGCTCAAGGAGCTCATTCTCGAATCGCTCGAGAGAGAGGAACCCCGGGTTCCCACGAGACCCTCGAGGGCTTCGGTCAGTCGGCGATTGAATTCGAAACGGTCCACCGGGATGAAGAAGAGGATCCGCAGGTCCGGGCGGTCGTCCTCCGACGACGAGTAGGCGGGACCGGGAAAAAAAGAACCGGGAGAAACCTCATCGGTTTCTCCCGGTCGGGGTCAGACGGGAAAGATCACTTCCTGGACTTGGTTTTGGCCTGGGCTTCCTCGAGAACGCGCTTGGCTTCGATGGTACGGGGATCCTCGGGGCCGAATTCGGCGTTCAGGTTGCTGTAATTCAGATAAAGCTGGCCGGCATCGTTTTCATTGGAGGGAATCCATTCCACGGTCTTCCATTCGTTGTTCTTCTTTTCGACGTTGATCTGATAGGGAAGGACGGGTCCCTTGCCGGTTTCGGAATGGGTGGCATACCCTGCCTTCACGAACACCCGCTTTCCGGCATCCTTGCTTCCCTTGACCGCGACCGCTCCTTCCATGACCGAGAGGACGGATTTTCCACGGGAAGAGACCGCGACGTCGAAAACCGTTCCCCGGATTCCGGCGACGAGGCTGGGAGTTTCGATCACGAACTCGGTTCCTCGCTTCGTGAACTTGAACCAGGTTTTTCCCTTGAACATCTTGAGGGCGGTGGGTTGGACCTCGATCAGGGTCAGGGGCTTGATCCGCATGACTGTCCCGTCTCCGTAGACCAGCTCGGCCTTCGATTCCCGGAGTGTCTCGATCAGGTCTCCGGCGAAGAGCGGAAAACCGGAATTGTACACATCGGAAAGGGTTTTCCCGACACGGGTCAGCTTCACCTGCCCGCCGAGGATGTTGAGCTTTGCATCCACGGGCTGAAGGGCGGGCTCGGTGGCAAAAGCGGAAACGGAAACGGCCAAAAGCAGCGTCAAAAGAAAGAAGGATACTCGCGTCGACCTCATATGTTTGGCCTCCAAAGAAGAAATTCGTGACTGAATGCTTTAATTATAAAAATGGGTCGGGGGGGTGTCAAGGCAGGCCCCCCGGTAAGGTCGAAAAAGAACAGAATTTCAACCAATCATTATGCTCGATTCGAGGGTTTTGTTCAAGAACCGGTCCAAATCATCCGCAGGCACGGAATTCCGTTCGAGTTCGGAATCGGCGGATTCAATGGAATACAAAGCCTCCGGATGGTCTTGCAGGGAGGCCTGGAAGCGTAGCTCCATGCCCCGCTTTCGGCACTCCTCCCTTTCCTGCATGGAAGCGGTAGCAGGCAGGTCGGAGCAGGCCAAAAGGATCTCCGAAAGCCATACGAGGGCCGGAAGGTACTTCTTTGCGACAAGGTGTACCAGGCTTTCGAGTTTCTGGGCCCTGTTTCCGGTTTCTTCGCAGAGGAGGGCGAAATTGAACCGGGCTTCGAGGCCCCAGGTGCCTCCGGACGTTTCCCATGCCCGTTTGTAAAAGGCTTTCGCCCGTTCGGTATCTCGCAGAAAGGGGGGGGGCCCTCGTCGAAAAGGGATCCGAGATGGAAAAAGGCCTGGGCCAACCCCATATCGCCAGCTTTCTCGAGATTTTCCACCACCTCTGTCCATGACCTGGCCCGTTCCCGTCGCTTTTCGGTCTTGGCAGACTGATCGAGTCGGGTGGTGGCTGCGGCCCCGGTTTCCAGTTCTTCCTCGATAACGAGCGCGAAATTCAGAAACCCCTCTGCGATCCCCAATTCCCCGGCTTTCAAATACCAATCCAACGCTCGTTCTCTGTTCTGGGGAACGCCCCGGCCCTCATGATAATGTTGGCCGAGGATGAAACAGGAGATGCTGTGGTTCTGATCCGCCGCTTTCCCGAAAAAGTCATTTGCCCGGGTGAAATCCCGGGGGACCCCCTGGCCGTTGGCAAAAATGCATCCAAGATTGTAGCGGGCTCGGCGGTGCCCTTTATCAGATGATTTTTTGAACCATCTTTTTGCCTCGGTAAAATCTTTGGGAGCCCCTTCCCCAAAGAAACTCATGCATCCGAAATCGTATTCCGCTTCAGGAACCCCTTTTCCCTTGCCCTGTCCATAAGGATTTCTTCCTGGGTGACGTCTGGAACCCCGGGAAACTCGTGTCCATTCAGGATGGTGCCACTGTGGAAGATAAACCTGACGACGGGCGCGTAAAGGTAGAAAAGGCGGGAAAACTCGCTTTCGAAGTCAGGTGCTTCTCGCGTCAGTCTTCTGATCCCAGCCATTGAGAACCTCGTCGAGAGTCTTTCGTCTTGCGGGTGAACTGCCTTGGATGTACACCGCCGCCGTTTA
>CAYRYU010000077.1:0-35331 GCA_964428355.1 uncultured bacterium | reverse complement strand
TGATTTGGGAAGAGTGGTATTGAATCAATTCCGAGAGACGTGTATCATTTCCTGACCCAAAACCAGGGGAAGGCTCCATGAAAATTTTCGCCGGATCGGATCACGCGGGTTTGCCGCTCAAGCTGCGGCTTATCGAAAAACTCGTCAGCCAGGGGCACGAGGTCGAGGATCTCGGGACCGATTCCGCGGAGTCGGTCGATTATCCGGACTTCGCCCACCTGGTCGCCGGCAAGGTCGTCGCCAATTCCGGATCTCTCGGATTGCTCTGCTGCGGGTCCGGTTTGGGTGTTTCCATGGCCGCCAACCGTCATCGAGGTATCCGGGCGGCACTTTGCCACAATGCTCTTGAAGCCCGTCTCTCCCGGAACCACAACGATGCCAACATACTTTGCCTCGGAGGCCGCATCATCGGGGAAGAAATGGCGTTCGACATCCTGGATACCTTTCTGACAGCAAACTTCGAGGGTGGCCGGCACGCCAGGCGTGTCGAAAAGATCGACTTTCCCCCCAAGGGAGGGGGTTGAGGAAAATATGGAGAATCCAATTCCCGGAGGGGTTCCCGAAAC
Source organism: uncultured bacterium (assembly GCA_964428355.1). Taxonomy (GTDB): domain Bacteria; phylum Muiribacteriota; class Ozemobacteria; order Ozemobacterales; family Ozemobacteraceae; genus CAYRYU01. The sequence continues at coordinate 34,765 of CAYRYU010000077.1, read as the reverse complement.
ACCCGCCTGCGCAGGCCGCAGCGGAGGGGTCCATGTAATGGATCATCCTCTTGTGAAGCACAAGTTGACCTTCCTCCGGTCAAAGTTCACCGATGTTCACATGTTTCGTGAGCTGGTGAAGGAATTGTCGATGCTTCTGGCTTACGAAGCGACGAGGGGCATCACAAGCGAGGAAACCTACTGCGAGACCCCGCTCATGAAAACCACCGGATCAATCATCTCGGGCCAGCTGATTGCCCTTGTGCCTATTCTGAGAGCAGGCCTCGGAATGGTGGAGGGGTTGCTCAACTTCATGCCCATGGCCAAAGTCGGTCACATCGGACTTTTCCGGGACCACGAAACCCTCCAGCCGGTCCAGTATTATTGCAAGCTTCCCTCAAACATCGCAGGAATGGACGTTTTCGTGCTCGATCCGATGCTCGCGACAGGCGGCTCCGTCGCAAAGGCCATCGATATCGTCAAGAAAGCCGGAGCCACCCGGATCCGCTTCCTTTGCCTGGTCTCGTGCCCCGAAGGGATCGAGTTCCTGACGAAAAACCATCCCGACGTCGAAATTTTCACCTGCGTGGTCGACAAGGAACTGAATGACCACGGATACATACTTCCCGGTCTGGGAGACGCTGGAGACAGATTGTATGGGACTAAGTAGCCATCCGCACACCGATTCGGCCGTGCCTTTTCCGGAACCTCCGGGGGGCACCCTCCGTCCGACATGGGAAACCTACTTCCTTCGCATCGCCGAGATCGTTGCATCCCGCGCCACATGCATGCGGCGGCAGGTCGGCGCGGTCATCGTCCGGGAGAACCGGATTCTCGCGACCGGATACAACGGAGCTCCGAACGGGATCAGCCATTGTTCGGAGCGGAAAGGCGGATGCCTGAGGGAAGCCAGGGAAATCCCCTCCGGCCAACGCCAGGAGCTCTGCCGCGGACTCCACGCCGAACAGAACGCCATCCTTCAGGCCGCGGCCTTTGGGGTTTCCCTCAAGGGAGCGGTCCTTTTCTGCACGCACCAGCCGTGCATCACCTGCGCCAAGATGCTCATCAATGCAGGGATCCAGAAGGTCTATTTCAGCGGCGAGTATCCCGACTCGCTGGCCCTGGAAATGTTGGACGAAGGAAAAATACAGCTGGAAAGAATCGAAGGAACATGAACCATGGCACAATTGATCATTGAAGGTGGGAAACCGCTTTCCGGAAAGGTCCATATCGGCGGGGCCAAGAATGCCGCGCTTCCCATCATGGCTGCTTCGCTGCTTTGCGAGGAACCGGTCGAGCTTTCAAATATCCCCAGGTTGAACGATGTAGAGACGATGGAGAAGGTTCTCCAGAGTCTTGGTGCCCGGACGTCGAGGCAGCGGGAAGGTTCCCTGACCATCGATTGCGGTGCCGGGGTCCGTGACGAAGCACCTTACGAGCTTGTCAAGACCATGCGTGCGAGCTTCTTCGTCATGGGGCCTCTTCTCGCCCGTTTGAAAAAGGCCAGGATTCCTTTACCCGGCGGGTGCGCCATCGGGGTGAGGCCAGTGAACATCCACCTGAAAGGGTTCGAAGCTCTCGGTGCGACTGTTTCCCTCGAGGGAGGGTGCGCGGTCGCTGTCGCCGAGAAGCTTGTGGGAACCAGGATCCTTCTCGATTTCCCATCCGTAGGTGCCACCGAGAATCTGATGATGGCCGCCACCCTTGCCGAAGGAACCACCCAGATCGAGAACTCTGCCCAGGAACCCGAGATCGTGGATCTGGCCGAGTTCCTGAACTCAGCGGGTGCCCGGGTGTCCGGGGCCGGAAGCCCCTGCATCACCGTCGAAGGCGTCAAACGCCTCAAAGGGACCCGGTATTCGATCATTCCCGACCGGATCGACGCGGGAACCTTCCTCGTCCTGGGTGCGATCGCGGGGGGTGACATCGAGATAGATCCCTGCATTTCCTCCCATAACCAGGCGGTCATCGCCAAGCTCGGGGAAATGGGCGTAACCCTCGATTTCCATGGAACCGCCTGCCGGGTCAGAAGCATTCCCAGGCTTCGCCCGGTCGAGATAAAAACCCTTCCCTTTCCGGGATTCCCAACCGACATGCAGGCCCAGTTCATCGTCGCGATGTCCCTGGCCCAGGGGGCTTCGCTCCTGACCGAAACCGTTTTCGAGAACCGGTTCATGCACGTCGCCGAACTCGCGAGGATGGGAGCAAACCTGAACATCCGGGACCGGACCGTTGTCGTGAACGGCGTCGACCGCCTTCACGGCGCCCCAGTTGCGGCATCGGATCTCCGCGCAGGAGCCGCCCTTGTTCTTGCAGGGCTGGTTGCCGAGGGCAGGACGGAAATCGGAAACGTTTTCCATATCGATCGCGGATACGAAAACCTGGTAGAGCGGCTGAAGAAAATCGGAGCTGATATCCAGCGGATCGAGGGAAAAGACTCCCCCAACGGGAACAACCGGAGGTGATCATGGCCGGCAAGGATTCGAAGCGGTTCTCGGACATCATCGGCGGGTTGTCCAGCCGAAACCGTGAGGAGAAGGTCAACGCGGTCCTGGCGCTTGGAATCCTGAAGGTCGGTGAGCATGCCGATCTCCTGGTGGATCTCCTTTCCTCGACCGACGAGGAGGTTGTCGAAGCCACCCTTGCCGCCCTCGGTGAGATCGGCAACCCCAAATCTATCAAGTATCTGGTCGATTTCGCCCTTTCGGAAAACCCGGTCCTTGCGGAAAAAGCGGCAGGAGCCCTCTCCCGAATGGACCTGGGTTCTGTCATGGACCTCCTCCTCAAAGCCGCTGTATCGGACCGGCCTCCCGCATTGCGTCGCCGGCTTCTCAGCCTCATGTGTGGAATACACGATCCCCGGGTTTCCGCCGCCATGGCGGAGATACTCGCCCAGTCCCAGGATCCCCTCCTTCTCACGGAAGGGCTGAGCTACTTCATCCGTTTCCCTTCCTCGGAACGTCTCGAGTCCCTCAAGGCCCTTTCCTCCCATCGGCAATGGGAAATCACGCTGATGGCTCAAGTCGCGCTTTCCAGGTTGGGTGATGACCAGGCCTCGACCCAGCTCAAGAGGCTGGCGAAGTCTCCCGCGCATCCGATCCGTCAGGTTCTCGTCCAGTCCCTGAACCGGCATCCGACGATCCAGGACCGTGACCTCTACGAAGGATTCTTCAGGGACCAGCATCCCGGCCTTCGGCTGGCGGCCATGAGCGGGTTGAACCTGTTCAACGCCGAGGAACGGGTGAAGATCATCCTTGAATGGGAAGCCCGGGAAAAAGACGAGAACGTCAGGCATGAACTGCTCCGGAAAGCCGTTTTCGAACGGAACCCGGTTTTCTTCAAAGTCTTCGTCAACCTTCTTGGCGGCTCATCCGAGCAACTCCTGCAACTTGGCCGGGAAGGGATCTCCAGCATGGGGAAACCGGTCTTGGACACAATCCTCAAGCATTTCACCTCGCTTCCCCTCACCGCCCGGGAACAGATACTCCTCGCGGTGGGAAACATAGGCGGGGAGAAGAGCATTGCCCTGGCCGAATCCTGCCTTTCCGCCAGGGAGAGGTGGCTCAAGATCAACGCCATCGAGGCCCTTTCTTCCCTTGGGGCGAAGAAGTTCGCCCCCCGATTCCTCGGGATGCTCAAGGGCGAAACCGATATCTGGGTCCGGGCGACCCTGCTGTCCGGTCTTAGCCGCCTGGGAAGCGACGAATGCATTTCCGCCCTGGTCGAGAACCTGGGACACTCCGATCCTCGGGTCCGGGCGAACGCGGTCGAGGGTTTGAGCCGGTTCGGGAAGGCCGATCTGAAATCCCTCATCGAACCCTTTCTCAACGACGGAACCGACCGGGTCCGGGTGAACGCGGCGATAGCCCTTTGGAAGACGGGTCACACCCACGTCGTGGAAATCCTCATCGAGCGGTCGCGCGATCCCAACAAGTGGGTTCGCTCCTCGGCCGTTTTCGCTCTCGGGGAGATCGGCGAGAAGACCGCGACTCCGGCTCTGATCGAGCGTTTGAGGGACCCCGACGAGATCGTCTACCGGAACACCCTCGAGGCCCTCTCCAAGATAGGCGATATCCGCTCTCTCATCCCGATCTTGAGAGAGAAGAAGAACACGAAACTCGGTCCCGAGGTCTACCGAAACCTTCTGGAACAGTACACCTCGAAACTCAGAAGCTCCTGACGGAAACCTGAAGTTTTCGCCCGATTCCCTTCAACTGGAAAGCGGGGGAGTTCCTTCGGAATCCCCTCTCCCTTCAGGTATTTCCCTGATTCTTCCGATAGAGATAGGAAGGCGGTTTGAATGAGGAGCGCAAATGGATTCCGTCCTTTTAGAGCAATACTTTGCCTTTCTGTCCGTGGAAAAAGGATTGCGGCCGAACTCCCTTGAAGCCTACCGAAGGGACCTGGTGGATTTCTTCTCCTTCCTCGAGGAGAAGAACCGGCGTCCCGACGATCCTACGATCGACGGGCAGATCACGCTTTTCATGGTTTCCCTTCACGACAAGGGGCTGGGTTCGAGGAGCATTGCCCGAAAGGCTTCCGCACTGCGCGGTTTCTTCCGGTTTCTGGTCAGGGAAAGAAAGCTGGATACCGATCCCACCGCCGTCCTGGAAGCTCCAAGGCTCGGAAGGCCGCTACCCAAAGTGCTTTCCGTGGCCGAAATGGAGAGGATCCTCCAGCAGCCGGACCTTTCACAGCCGATAGGGTTGCGTGACAAGGCAATTCTCGAACTCCTCTATGCTACCGGGATTCGCGAGTCCGAATTGATCGCTATCGAGATTGGAAACCTCAACCGGCAGGCCGAGTTTCTTTCCGTGATCGGGAAAGGAGGGAAGGAGAGAATCGTTCCCGTTGGGAGGTTCGCCCTCGAGGCGGTTTCCGAGTACCTTTCCCGGGGTCGGCCGAAACTGGTGACCGATATCACTCTCCGCACCCTCTTTTTGAACCCCTTTGGAAAGCAGCTTTCCCGGATGGGGCTCTGGAAGATCGTCCGGAAATATGCGCTCATGGCGGGGATTGCGAGAAAGGTCTCACCCCACGTTTTCAGGCACTCCTGCGCGACTCACATGCTCGAGGGCGGCGCCGACATTCTGGCGGTCCAGGAGATGCTTGGGCATGCTGATATCGCTACAACCCAGATTTATACCCATCTTAGCCCGAAGGATCTGATACGGATCCACAATCAGGCACACCCAAGAGCAAAATGATCCCAGTTCATTCGTCAACCGCGAAAAGGGGGCTTTGGTACTTTCCATTGCTCCTGTTCCTCGGAGTGTCCCTTTCGTTTGCGGCTGAACGGGCATTGGGACAAGCGCTTGCAGCAACGACGACCGCCTCCCTTCAGGGCGACGACTGGTTTCGCGGTATCGGAACGAAAAGCCGGAATATTCGGAACTTCTGGAAAAAATACCGCAGGGAAACCTCGCTTCGTCAGAAGACCGATTCGACCAATGTGGAGGTTTCGGCTTCGGCCTCCAAGAAATTGGTGGCATCTGCGACTCCGAGGATTGGAAACCGTCCGGGAAAGAAACCTTCCCCCGCAAGCGGGACCGTCCCTCTGAAGCATGCTTCCCTCAAGGTCGTGAAAAATCGAACCCCACGAGTGGGCGAATGTACCCGAAAAGCTGGAATGGCGCAGCTCCCCAGGGAACCTTCCCGAATTTCTTCAAACCCCGGAGGTTCGATTGTCCCGGCGAGTCCTGCGCCCCTCAAACCATGCATCGCGAGTTCAGGGAGACCGGTTCAGCTGGTTCGGCCGGTTCAGGTTTCAGCGGCCTTGGTTTCGAAACCGGCTTCCCTTCCTCCCGTCCCGTTTCCCTCCGCAACGCTCTCGTCCCCGACCGGGACCCTTTCCATGGTGCCTGTTCTTGCGGGGAACGCCTCGGCCACCTTCCGGGCGGTGCCTCCGGCATCGGAAACCCTCGACCCCGAACCTAAAACGAGGTGGGAAAAGTATCGCGAAAGTGCCGGCCGCATGTATCAGGGCATCGGGAGTTCCCTGAAGAAGGTCGGAAAGTACTTCCGTTTCAAAAGGTCCGCTAAACCCGCCGCCACCAGAACTCCTGCCCTGACCACGCTGACAGCGGGGGCTACGGATTCCCGGAGTGTCGGGACGGAAAAGGTTTGGGACCGTGTCAAAGTCGCTTTCCGCCGGTTCAAATCCTTCTGGAAAAGGCCGCAGCCTAATCCACCCAAGAGCTTCCCGGCATCCGGAACCCCCAATGTGTGCCCGGATCTGAGTTCCAATGAACATCTTCCCCATGAGCCAGGGAGCCCCGCCCACGGAAAGGGTGGCGGACTTCCTTCGGGGAAGCCTCGGCCGCCCCTGTCTGCGGCCCCTCCCGCACCCATCGTCAGGCCTCCCGAGCCCGAAGAAACCAGGGAGGAGAGGAAGCTCGAGATTTCCGGGACCAAGACCTTCGAAGTGAAGAAGGCTGAAGTGAAGGGCGACATCGGGCACTTCTCCACCGAACACTATGATTCCATCCCCGGATTCCACATGGATCAGAGCCTCCATCTGGAGATCCAGGGAGAGATTTCCCGGAATGCGGCGGTGAACGCAGTCCTCGATGACAAGGAGGACGAAGAGCGTCGCTTCACGGTGAACATCGACGGTCCGAAATGGGACTTCGTCATGGGGGATTTTCCGATCTTCCTTCAGAACAGCGAGTTCGCGTTGAACCGGAAAGAGGTTCGCGGCATCCTCGCCAAAGGCGAGATCAACCCGCATTTCAACACCATCTTCCTCTTTTCGCAATCCAAGGGCCTGGCGAGACGTGAGCAGTTCCGCGGTGCGGGCGATCAGCAGGAGTTTCGTCTTTTGGGAAGCCCCGTGGTCATGAATTCCGAGCGGGTAACGATCGACGGCGGTCTCCTGGCCCGTGGAACCGATTACATAATCGATTACGAGGACGGAATACTGAGGTTCCAGGCCCGCGTTCTGCCGATCGAACCCACGAGCTGGATCGTCGTCGAGTACGAAGTCACTGACAAGAAGTTGGCTTTCAAGCGCAACACCCTTGGTTGCTCGGTCGAATATATCCGTGATCCCGAGCGGAGGCTTTCGGTCAGTTATCTGGACGAATACGACGCTTCCGTTCCCAAATCCGAGAACTCGGCCTCTGGCACTGTCCGGCCGGTCGACCACCGGATCCTCGATCTCGAGGGAAAATGGCCTGTCACTCCGTCGATCTCTCTCGCGGGCGAAACCTCCATCTCCTTGTACGATCCGAACAAGAACAGCGAAGAGACCGAACAGGACAAGTCCCGGACCGGAAATGCGAGCCGCCTTTCCCTTCTGGCCCACGGACGGAGGCTTTCGGGAGAAGTCGGATTCCGGCGGATAGACAAGGAGTTTCGCCTTATAGGCCGCGAATCCGGGGTCACCCAGCTGGGTGAACGTGGCCTCGTGAGCGACATTCTCAAGGGAAACGGCCGCCTGAATTTCGCGCTTCGGAAAAACCTCCAGCTTTTCATGGGCCTGGAAAAATCCAAGACCAATCTTTCCGCGGACCCCACCCTTTCGAAAGTCGATTTCACCGACGTGAACGGGGGGGCAACGTGGAAATACGGTCCCAAAAACCAGCTCGAGGGGCGGGTCGGAAAACAGATGGATCGCGAGGCATCTGGAACCCCTCTCCTCGACAGGGACAAGAACGTTGGAACCCTCGTCTGGGACCACGATTTCGGCAAGGTGTTTTCCCAGGTCAAGGTCGAGAACACGGCATACGTCGATTCCCTCATTCCGGCTTCCGATACGAAGGTCCTGAACATGGGATTCAATGTCGGTTGCGACAAGAACAAGAAGTTCCTGTGGACGGTGGCCGCTTCCCGCCTCACCTTCGATGACGAAAGCGAACGCGACCAGATCAGGAATGAAACCCGGAACTGTTCGCTCGACGTGAACTACGAGCCCAATCGCATCGTGAATGCCCGTGGGATACTCCAATGGAGGACCGAGGATGACCTGCTGCTCGAGACCCACCGAACCGACCAGGTCGCGGACTCCCGGATTCGCCTGCAACCCAACCGGGACTGCATCACACAACTGAAATACAAGGTCGAGAACACCTCGAAGATCGTTCGTGACTCCAGTTTGGATGCGGCCAAGTTCATTCTTCCCTCCAGCCTCCTCAATTCATCGACCGCCGAGGAGATTGTGAGCCGGTTCGAAAACCCGGTCAGGAAGACTTCGGCGAACGTCTCGACGAACTATCGCCTGAGTGAGAAAGTGGAGACGAACATCGACTGGAAGAGGCGCGACGTCAAGGACCGGGCAACGCAACTGGAGCTTTCGAACAACGACCGCCGCACATTCGAGGTCAGATACACTCCCTTCAAGCAATTGCGGTTGTCGACAGAGTATGAGAGCGGAAAGACCAGGACTCTCTCTCCGATTTACGAGATGAAGGATACCGTCAAGAGAATCGAACTCCGGGACGAATTTTGGGAGGGATACATTCTCGACTCACGCCTCGAGGACCGCGACGAAAACGACATTTTCGCCAATGAGAACGACAAACGGACTCGGTCCGGGGCAGTTGATTTCCAGCGGGTGTTTTCAAAATTTGCCACCCTGGAGATGGGTGTCCAAAGGAACATCATCGACTTTCGGCAACCCAGCAGGGAGTGGGAAAAGCGTGCCGCCTTCGTACTGACCCCTTCCTCGCGGAACCAGCGCTACAAGTTATTCTTCTCCCATAAGGAGATCGATTCCGCCCAACCCGGAAACGTGATGGAAGGTGGCTTGAACTTCTCCCAATACATCGGTACCGACAGCATGATCGACGGCGAAGTCAAACGCGTGAAATCCTCTGCAACCCTCAATGGAAACGGCTACGAAGCAACCGTCGCCAACGGAAAAATGGTAATCACCTTCTAACTCGTGACATGTTACTGATTTTTCTCGTCTCTGATGATGCAGGTTTCAGATGGCCCACCTGTCCCTAATTTTACGAAATCGGGCAAAGAAGATCATTGATTCGACCTGTTTTTTCAACCCCCATGATCGTTCTTCTTGATTGAGAGGTGAAAAATCGGGAGGATTGGGCTTTGGGCGAAAAGAGAGGTTTTTGAACGGTACGATGGTGAAAATCAGGGACAGGTTTCCTCGCGAAAGCGGCATCCGGAGAGAGCAAAAGAATCAGTAATGTGTCACCAGAGAAAAAAGTTGACATTTGGGGGTGGGGCTGTTATATTGGGTTTGTTGAGTGATCGGTTCTTTGACAAGCGAACTGGCAGCCGCAAGGCTTGATCTCCCAAACTCCGGTCGGTCCTGAATGGGTGTCCAAAGATGGGTTCTTCGCATTTGGTGACAAGTGTGGTGTCCCTGAAGGGAAAAAATAACCTCGGTATCCCTGGGTCCTAAGCGGGAGTTCAAGTTGTAAGGCAAAAACTTCAAGAGGGGAGGCGTTCCCTGCAAAGGGAATGGCCATCTTCGGTCGCACGAAAGCCCTAAAGGGGATGAACCCCAAAAGGGATCGGCTTGTCCAAGGCTTCCGAAGAAAGATACCCTGAAGGAGAGAAGGCCAAGAGAGTTGCAATCGCGTCAGGCGGGTGAAACCGTTGGGCGTAAGAAGCGCATCATATCGGGATCAAAGCTCCAGGATCGGCCCAAGCCCAAGATGGAGCCGGTCTCCGCAAGGAGACGAGGAGCCGTCGGATCGAGCGTCGCGAAGGGAAAGACCGGCGCGACAGGTCGTGGAAAACCCGGGTCCGTTGGATGGAATCCATGAAGGGTCGGGTAACGGTGCAGGAGCATGCCGGAAGGGAACTATCCGGCGATCGGTGTGAGGTCAAACTCTGAAGGCCCAGAACCCTAGGAGTGCCTGTCGGGTGGAACAAACCGACAAGTTGTTGCGGACGTATTTCCGTCAGGAGGTTGTGAAAACCTGGAGATGGAATGCGGGCGGGTGTGGAAGCTCGTTCGTCACGTCGGGCGATGGTGGCGCTGAAAGGGAAGAAACCGAAGGAGATGCCCCTTTCCAAGGGGTAAGGGCGTGCTGCGAACCTTGAAGCTGGCTGAAGCTCACAAGAGGACAGTGGATGAAGGCGAAAGCTGGAATTTGGTGATCGTGTCGAGGGCCTCGAGGACGTATGAAACGTCAGAGGCTTGGCGTAACCGATGTGCGTCATAGTGCGGTCGCGTTAATACTCTAGAGAGCAGGTAACAGCAAGAAGGAAGGTTCTTTCGCGGTAACGTGATGGAACCACGCATGTCCGATTTTCTCCAATAGGAAACCAGTTCGCGTATCAAAGGGTTGATCACTCAACCTTTTTAGCCCATATCCCCCAGACCTTAGGGCTGGGGGTTTTTTTTGGTTTTCCGTTCCGGATCAGCCCCCGACTTTTCGTGGGCCCGAGGTTGGTGTGCAGGGTGAAGCGTTGAAAGAAAAGATCCTGATCATAGAGAGTGACCGGGTTCGGTTCGAAAAGCTTGGGGAAATCATCTCCCGCCACGGCTACAAGCTTTCCGGGCCGGCGGTTTCCAAAAAAGAAGCGGTCGAGAAGATCGAGACAGAGAGACCCGACCTTGTTCTCGCCGACCTCAAAATCTGCCGGGATGCAAAACGGTCTTTCCGACCCCGGGAAATCCTTCAAGAAAAGGATCTTCCCGTTGTCGTTCTCGTCGAGGATCCCGATGATCCCTGGCTGGCGAGTTCCGATTCCGCCGGAGCCGACAGCGTCCTGATCCAACCGGTTTCTGAGAACGAACTGATGGTGACCGTTCGGCTGGCCCTTCGCTATCACTCTCTGGAGGCCAAGCTGGGGATGGCCACGGTGGCTCTCGAGGAAGCAGACCGTTTCACGAGGGAAGTCATCTCGCAAGCTGGAGAGGGGCTCGTCGTAACGAATTCCAGATCAATGGTCCTGGTCTGGAACCGGTTCATGGAAGAGCTGACGGGGATTCCCGATACAGAAGCTCTCGGTAAAAATTTTCCCGAGCTTGTGGTGAGAGTTTCCGGAATCGGGATCGAAGGTCTCCTGGAGAAGGCTTTCAAAGGTGAGAAGGTCATTTCCCACGATATGGTTTTCCCCAATCCCCCGAAGGATGGTGACCGTTGGATTTCAGCCTCGTTTTCCCCATTCCGGAACAAATCTGGCGAGATCATCGGGGTTATTTCGACGCTCCAGGACATCACTGCCCGGAAAAAGATCCTCAAGGAACTCGAAGACCGGGAGTGGGAACTTTTTGCGATCTATGAACATGCTCCTTCCATAATGCTTCTCCTCGACAAGGAGAAGCGAATCCGGAAAATCAACCGCGCCGGAGTCGAGTTTGCCCGTGTCCCGCATGGAAGCATGATCGGACAACGGTCGGGTGACGGGCTCATGTGCCTCAATTCCCTTGAAGGCGTTAGCGGTTGCGGAACCGCTCCCGTTTGCCAGGATTGCCCAATTCACTGGGCGGTCAGGGATACACTCGAGACGGGCCAGGTTTTCCGGAATGTCGAAATCAGCCTTCCCTTCAAAAACGATGCGAAGACCGATCTTCTCGACCTCCTTGTCTCCACCTCGCCCCTGGATGAAAAGGGGAATCCCATGGCCCTTCTGACGATAATCGACATCACCGAGAAGAAGCGGATCATGGGAAAGCTCTCGCGTCAGGAAAGCAAGCTCGCGGGGATCTTCCGCTCCGCCCCCGTCGGCATCGCCTGGGTGGTCGACCGGGTGGTGCTGGAAGGCAACCAGAACCTTTTCGAGATGACGGGCTGGTCATCCGATGAACTCCTGGGGAAAACGACACAGGTCCTCTATCCTTCGGGGGAAGAGTTCGTCCGGGTTGGCCGTGACCTCTACGACCAGATCCACGCACAAGGCTCGGGAATCCTCGAATCGAGGTGGCGGAAGAAAGACGGTACCGTCATCGAGGTCCTGCTCAAAGGTTCGATCGTCGATCTCAAGGACTTTTCCAAGGGTTTCATAATCTGCGCGATGGACATCACCCTGCGGAAGAAGATCGAGAACTCCCTTGCCGAGGCACTCAAGGCTGCCGAACGGGGCCGGGAGGAGCTGAGCGCCCTTTTCCAGGCTGCCCAGACGATCGTTCATGACAAGGATTTTTCGAGGGTTTCCAAGGCCGTTTTCGAAAACTGCCGAAATCTGATCCAAGCTGGTTCGGGTTTCCTGGCACTTCTTTCCAAGAATGGGCTGGAAAACCATGTCCTCTTTTTCGGGGGAAGCGGAAGCCCATGGAACCTGGCAACTTCGACTCTATTGCCAATGGTCGAGCTTCAGACCGAGGTTTTCCAGAGCCGCCGGACTCTCGTGAAAAATGACTTCGGGGCGAGTCTTCCCCGCGGCACCCTTCCTGAAACCCATCCCCGGATCGAAAACCTGATGCTGGTTCCGCTCCTGTATGACGACGTCGTTCATGGTATCATGGGGCTCGCGGACAAGGCTGGAGGCTTTTCGACGCAGGATTCCCAGATCGCGGACATTTTCGGGGAACTCATCTCGGTCGCCCTGATGAATTCGCGAATCCTCCAGGCGATGGAGGACAGCCGGACCCGTTTCGAGGACCTGTTCCAGAAGAATCCTCTTCTCCTTATCGAAGCCGACTGGTCTGAAGCGAAGGCTGAACTCGAAAACCTCCGCAACTGGGGGGTTGATGATCCCGAGAAATATTTCGCGTCACACCCCCAGGAACTCGAAAAATTCTTCGTCAAGTTCCGGGTGATCCAGGCAAACGAGCAGGCCCGTGATTTCTTCGGGATAGACCCGAAGAACAGCTATAACCAGTTCGAATTGTTGAAACCCATTTCGGATTCCGAATTTCGGGAAGAATTGAAGGGGGATCTGATCGCGATCTTCGACGGACGCGTCGAGGGAATGTCCGGGGTCAAGAGGCGTTCAGCGGACGGACGGACGATAGAGGCTATCCGGCGATGGTGCGTCGTGGCGGGCCATGAAAAGGATTACTCCAGGGTCATCACCTCGCTCGACGATGTGACCGAGTTGAAGCAGGCCCAGGGAGAAGCTGCGGAGATGGGCCGCCGGTTCCGGACGGTGTTCGAGGAGATCCATCTTCTGACTGTCATGCTTGACACGGAGGGCAAGATCACCCACGTAAACAAGTCCTTCCTTGACCTGACCGGCTGGACGGCGGAAAACGTCATCGGAGAGGACTGGTTCAGTCGGTTTGCCCCTTCGCAAAAGGAACTGAGGGGGGTATTCCTGGCAAATCTGAAGGTTCCGAAACCCTACCTGAAGATCGAATACGAGATTCCCACGAGATCGGGAGAGCTTAGGATGATCTCCTGGAACCGAACCCTTCTCCACGATGTCGATGGAAACGTGATCGGAACCGCAAGCATTGGCGAGGACATCACCGAGAGGCAGCGCATGGTTCGGGATCTCGAGAGATCGAAAGAAGCCTGGGAACGAACCTTCGACGCGGTTCCCGACATGGTCCTGGTGTTAGACGAGAAAAAGCGGATTCTTCGGATGAACAAAGCCGCCGCTGCCAGAGTCGGGAAAACCCCGGCAGAGCTCGAAGGCCACTTCTGCCACGAGATCTTTCACGATTCGAGGCAACCTCCCATTTTCTGTCCGCATGGAAAGTTGCTTTCCGAGCGTCGAGAGCAGCTCATCGAGACGCAGGATTCCTTCATGGGCGGAGATTTCCTGGTTTCCGTCTCCCCGATCCTCGATTCAACCGGTGCTTTCGTGAGTTGTGTCCACGTTGCCCGCGACATCACCGAACTGAAGAAGGCGAAATCGGAGGAGGAGAAAAGCCGTGAGAAGTTCAAACTGCTTTTCGAGAGGATGATGGAACCCTTCGCACTCCATGAGATCGTCCACGACGATCAGGGGAACCCCCGGGACTACCGTTTCCTGGAGGTGAACCCCGCTTTCGAACGGCTCGTGAAGAGCCGTTCAGACGAGATTCTCGGAAAGACGGTCCGGGAGATCCTTCCCGAGATCAGCCCGTTCTGGATCGACACTTACGGTCGAGTAGCCTTGACCGGGGAGAATATCCATTTCGAACAGTATTCCCCCGAACTGCAGAAGTACTTCGAGGTCTCGGCTTTCAGCCCCCAGAAAAACCGGTTTGCCACCATCTTTTCCGACATCACCACACGGAAGATAGCCGAGTCGGCTCTCGAGGAAAGCGAAGAGAGGTTCCGGGCACTTTCGGTCGCAGCGCAGGAAGGAATAGCCATTCTTCGGGAATCCGTTGTCCACGATTGCAACGAGCAGCTGGTAAACATGTTCGGCCTTTCGAAGGCCAAGAGCATCCTGGGATTCTCGATCCTGAAGCTGTTTCCCCCCGCTCCCCGAAAAGGGCTCAGAATCTGGCTGAAAGAGGATTCTCCGGAGCCCATCGAGGTTGAGACCAGGCAGCAGGGCGGAAAACGGATGTGGGTCAAGATCTCGGCGCAGAAAATCGGATTCCGTGGCGAACTGGTCCGGGTCATCACGGTCCAGGATCTGACCACGCAGAAGGAATCCGCCGAGAGGCTCCGGGAATCGAACGAGAGGCTCCACGCGTTGACCTCTCAGCTTCAGTCCGTTCGCGAGGAAGAGAAGAACCGTCTTTCCCGGGAAATCCACGACGAACTCGGACAGATCCTTACGGTAACCCAGAGCGAGATGGCCCGTGTCTGCCAGTGGGTGCGGAAAGGAACCGGGAAGACCCACCCCGAAAGAATCCTCGAGAAGATGGGGCAGATCCGGAAACTCGTCGAGGAGACTCTCGATTCGATCAGGCGGATCGCCCGTGAACTCCACCCGAGCATCATCGAGGACCTGGGCCTCGTTCCTGCACTCGACTGGCTCATCGCGAATTTCGGGGAGAGAACAGACCTGAAATGCAGTTTCCGGCCGACTTCGAAAAAGCTCGAGGTGGACTCGGAGATTTCCCTGGCGATTTTCCGAATCCTGCAGGAGGCGTTGACGAACATCCTCAAGCATGCCCAGGCCAAAAAGGTCGATATCAGGCTTTCCAAGCGGGGAGGGAATGCGGTCCTTACCGTCGATGATGATGGAATCGGAATCGAAAATACGAGACTTGACTCCTCAGGGGGGCTTGGTATCATTGGAATGAGGGAGCGAGCCCGGCAATGGGGCGGGATCCTCGAAGTTGCCGGGATTCCCGGAAAAGGAACCTCTGTACAGCTTTCGATTCCCATCAAATCAAAGAACAGTGAGTAGAAAAGACCACCAGTGATAAGGGTTCTCATTGCCGATGACCACCCGATCGTCCGGACCGGCCTCCAGGAAACCATCGACGGGGAAAGCGACATGCGCGTGGTCGCCCAGGCCAGGGATGGAGAAGAAACCCTCGAGCTTTTTTCCAAGGGAGCCTTCGACATCCTGATCCTCGACATCTCGATGCCCAAGGTTTCGGGCCTCGAGGTTCTCGAAAAGCTCAGGGGAAAAGGTGAGAAATGTCCCATCCTCATCCTTAGCATGTATTCCGAAGACCAATATGCCACCAGAGCGCTGAAAATGGGTGCCTCAGGCTTTCTTCCAAAAGAGTCCCCTCCCGAGATGCTCATCGCCGCTATCAGAAAACTGGCATCCGGAGGCCGTTTCGTCACTGCCGCCCTGGCGGAGAAACTTGTGATGCAGCTCGAGAACGACGGGAGGGCTCCCCACGAAAGGCTCTCGAACCGCGAATTCCTGATCATGAAGATGATCGCCGGTGGCAAGACCCCCAAGGAGATCGCGGAATACTTTTCCATCAGCGTGAAGACGGTCAGTACATACCGTTCGCGAATCATGGGAAAGATGGAATTTCGCAGGAACGCAGAGCTGGTCCGCTACTGCCTCGAGCATCATCTCCTCGAAGGCGAAGCCTGACAACCGGATTTTCCTCCGGAAGGAGTTGGGCCCCGCCACGATCCAACCAATTTCCCTCAGAACCCGAGGCGGGCCATCCCTCAATAGGTTTCGTTCTTGGGAAGACGGCTTCTCCTGGTTTTGGAGGCGGTCGGGGTCGGCAACAAACGGCGACACGTCGCGGATTCTTTCCGGAGGGAGTGCGATTCAAGTAACATCCGGAGAAAACCGGACGTAACCCACATATCGGGAAAACACTGCTTGTTCCGATGGGAAAAAGGGGGAAAGCCTGGATGGGAAAGAGGTTGACGGGGACGGGGCACGATGATCCCACTCCCGCCGCTTCCAGTCAATGGAAGCGCCTCATTCTTCCGCTTATCCTGAGTGTCGTTCCAATTCTGGTAGGTTTCTGGGAAGTCCGCCGGCTGGAAGAGTTCTACGAGGCAAGGGAACTCCGGAACCTGAGGAAAACGTCCGATCCGCTCGCTGCGCGTTTAAGCGTGCTGACGGCCCCTGCTTTCTGGCCCCGGGAGGTCGCCCGGAGGGTTCAGGAAAGGTTGCGGACCGGGCTGGCCCGGAGTGGGAATCCCGGATTCGGGGCTCTTCTTGCCCGTGCGCTTAAGAAAACCGGTCTGAAAGCGATCCCACGACTGAAAATCTGGGCTGTGGAAGTGACCGCCAGCTCCCCCCTGAAAGTCGAGATATGCCGGAAGAAGGGCTTTCAAACGGAAAAGGCGTCTCTTTTCAGGATGCTTCTTCGGGAGATCTGTCTCGAATCCTGGAAAGGGATGTCCGATCTGCCGAAGTGGGAAAACCGCCTTGGAACGATGTTTGGCGCGGCAATATCTTCGGACTTTTTCGCACGTTCTTTCCGGGGCCGACCCTTCCCGGTATCGACCGCCGACGGATATGGATATCTGGTCTGGGATGTCTTCTTTGTCGGGAAAGTTCCCGTGGGAGCGTATCTTCTGTTCTTCCCTTCCGGGGAGAATGAAATAACCCATGGGATGGATCTCGCCCTCGCGAACTGGCGAATGGGAGAAGTTCTTCCCGCCTTCATCACCCTTCCATCCGATTTTGGCGGAAGGGATTCCAGGATCCACATGCACCCGAGACTTCAAGAAGAGGCCTCTCTTGCCATTCTTACACGTCTTCGTGATCAGATGCGGCCCGCTCCGCCTCCGGACGCATCAGGTGATGCCCTTGGGATGGCGTGGTTGCCCGCCGCCCTGGAAGGGAGGGTTGTCAAATCGTGTGGGATGTGGTTCCGGGTATGCCGTATCGCTCCTGAAACCGGGGCTGTGGGGATCCTTCTCGGGAAGATTCCCCGGCCCATCAATTCGATCTCTTCAGGGTTCATGCTCATTTTCGGGGGGATTCTGGCCCTGGCCTGGGGAGTCCTTCTTCTCCGAGGTTTCTTTCTGGGCCTCTGGCCGGACCTGAACATTGAATGGGCTCTCCTGCTCTGGTTTCTCGGCCTGGCATCCGTTCCGATCGTTATGGGCACCATTGCCGGGGCGGAGTTCCTCATCAACCACGAGGAGAACCTGAAAGACCAACTCATCAGGGAGATGCGCCTCACTCTTGCAGGAATCGAATCGGAGACATCCCGGCTGGAAGTTGCTCAGGAAATGGGGCTTCGGGACATATTTGGCGATCCGGAACTGCCCTCCCGCCTTCGTGATTTGCAGGTCAAAGGAGATGTTCAGGGTCTTTCGCGGTTCAAGAAGGAACTCTGGCAGAATTGCGGAAAAAGGAACATGCATCTCTGGGCCCTGTTGATTTGCGGTCATCGTGGATTCTTCTCCTATATCGAGAACCTGGGAATGGGGCCTGCCATAACAAAAAACTGGCTCGAACTGCTGAGAAGTTCCTGGGGAGCCAAGCTGGGAACGGAGACCCCGGAAATCGGCAGGCTCCTTCCCCCCCCTGAATCCGCCGTGGTTTCCAACGTTTTCGAGCGCATTTCCGGCCCGTTTCGGGGCGCTTTCCAGGGAACAACCCTGATCGCCTCGGGTTCCTCTCCCGAGATCGTTTTCCTCCAGAAGTTCCTGGGAAGCAACACTTCGATGACCCGTTTTTTCGAGCCTGATGAGACCCTCTGGGGGAAAGCGAACGCGATGTCCATCGTAGCCCCCGTGATTTTCAAGGATTCCCTCCTGTTCACCATCGGATTCCTCTGGAACCAGGACCGTGCCTACAAAGAATTTTTCCGTGAAAAGATCGTGAGGCTCTCGAGGATGGTTTCGGGAAGCACGGTTCCCTTCAGACTTTGCGTAATGAAAAGCGTCGATGGAAAAATCGAAGGGGTTTTCCCCAGGAAACTTGCTCCCGCCCTTGGGGAGATGGTTGAAAGGATGGGGGAGAGGAAAGCCCTTGTGGAGATAAGGCAAGGAACCGTTCCTACCCTCATTTGCATTCTGCCCAGCCAGAAGGCGAAGGGTTTCCTACTAGTGGCCCATGCCTCACTCGAGCCACTGCAGCGGCAACTGATGAAGGATGCCCTGGGGATGGCGGGGTTGTTCGTCTTTTCGGTCATCTTTCTGGCGGTTGCCTCGGTCCGTATCTCCGGGTGGCTTGGTGGACCGCTGGTCAGGATGAGCCAGGGACTCGGTCTGATTTCCGGGGGACAGCTCGACATCGAGGTTTCGGAACCCCGTGAGGACGAACTGGGAGATGCCGGCCGCGTTCTCGATGGAATGACCAGGGCCCTCCGGGAACGCCGGACCCTGACGAGATTCGTGGCTCCCCAGGTTATCGAAGCGGTTTCGGGAGGAGACCTGAAAAAATCATTGGAAGGCCAGATCCGGCATGTCGCCATACTCGATTCGGATATCCGCAACTTCACCACGATCTCGGAAACCCGGTCACCACACGAAGTTTTCTCCGCCCTGAACGAGCATCTGAAAGCCATGACCACGGTCATTCATGCCGCAGGTGGAGTCATCGACCGTTTCATTGGGGATGCCGTGGTAGCCGTGTTTTATCCCACCGAAGGTTCTTCACCGGAGGAACGGGCCTTGGAAGCCGCAAGAGGAATGATGGTTGCACACTCCCGGATAACTTCTGAAAGAGAGTCCAAGGGGGCCTTTTCCTACTCGATCGGTATCGGAATCGATTCGGGACCGGTTCTCGCAGGGGCGGTTGGCGACGAAGAGGTCCGGCTCGACTTTTCCGTCCTGGGGGAACCCCAGACCCGGGCCGCCTTCCTCGAGGGGTTGTCGAAGCTTGGAAGGGCAAGCAGAATCATCGTTTCGGAAAAGGTGGGGAGGATGCTTTCCCGGAACTCCTCGTTCGTCCCGATTCCCGGTCACGAAGACGCATGGGAATACGAGGCTGGAGAACCCTCCTCCTCCGCCCCTGAATCCCAAGTCGAACCTGAACCGATACCATTCGCCCCGGAAAAGCCGTTTGGTCCGGAGATCGTTGCCGGTGGCCAGACTTCCAGACAGTTCCCCGACAAGTTCAAAGGCCGGGAGGAGGGAACCGTTCCAAACGCCCGATCCGGGACCTCAACCAGCCTGATGTCGGGCTTTGCCCCACTCTGGGTTGGCGGGTTCATACTTGTGGCGGCCGCTTCGGGGCTTTTGTTCAAGACCGGTCTGGAAGCGGAAGAAGAGAGGATCCGGTCACTTTTCCTCGAGAAGGCAGGCCTGGTCAACGAGCGCCTGGATCTGGGGAGCCACCTTTCCCGCGAGCTGGAAGTGCGGTTGAATGCTCCTCCGGGAATGCGCCCGGAAGACTCCCTCGGAGCAGCCTCCTTGAGCACCGCCGGAGTGGCCTCTTTTCCAGTGCTCGTTTCCGCCCGGATGGCTTCCCTGGAAAAGATGTTTCCACAGGTCCAGTGGGCGATGGTGGGGTTCCCGCGCTGCCGCTCCTCCGAAACCGCTGTTGTATCGGATCTGGTCCTGGAATCGGGTCGTCCTGGAGCGCTTTTCCCGGCGGGCTCGGGCACCGAAGAACTTCCCGGACCCGGATGGGTTCAGACCAATGTCGGAATGGCGGTTTCCCCTCCCCCCATCATTTCCCGGGGGGGGAGGCAGAACATTTCCGGAGGCGGGATCACCATCGAGGATCCGGAAGACTCGTTTCATTTTGTCCATCGCCCAGGAAAGGGGGATCTCCGTCTTGCTTGTTCCATTTTTTCATTCGATGCAATGAATCCGCTTGCCAGAGCCGGTCTGATGGCTCGTCAGGGAACCGGCAGGGGGGCCAACTTCCTGGGTCTTTTCGTCTCCCCTTCTGGGGAGGTTTCCATCGTGACCAGAAGCCGTCCTTCAAGCCGGGCTTCGGTGGTGTTTTCCATTTCGAATGCCTCCTTTCCGGTATGTTTGAAGCTCGAGAAAAGGGCTCGGGTTTGGGCCGGTTTCGTTTCAGTTCCTGGAGGAGAATGGAGGGAGCTGTCGCCCAAGGAAGGCGACGTGTCACGTTTTCGCCCGGATGGGGGCGCCTCAGCCGGCGAAGCTTTTCGGGACCTGCCCACCGTCACGTTCGATCCTGGAGAATCCCCTGAGGTGGGAATCGCCGTTTGTGGGGCATTGAATCCGGATTCTCCTTCGACCATGGGAACCCACCTGTATGGGCATCACGGGTTTCCCGTTGAGTGGGAGCGCCACCTGGTTCCTCTTTGCCATGCCGGCATGACGGCTTTTTCCATGCTTGAATTCGGTCTCCTTCATCCTGCCCCGGGATACGACAGATGGCTGAAAGAGGAACTCCCGGGGCTCATCGGCGAATCGGCCAGCCCAGAATCCGTCTTCCTCAACATCAACAACAAGGTCCGTTGGAACTGGTTCGGAGGAGAACAGAAGTTCTGCTTTTTCCGCGTGATGTACGAAAACGACCTCGTGGATGGCGGCTTCGAGTTGCCGGCAGAGCGCAGTCGCGAGGCTGTGCAGATTCCCGAAGATGATTTCGTGAGAAAACGCAGTTTCGAGAATTCCGAGCAATCCCGGCTCGGGTTCCTCTTTGTTTTCGAGCCATCCGGTTCCTGGGTTGAATTCCTTGCGGGCCGGATCACGGAAGAGCTTGCAAAGGAGGGTTTCAAGTTCGCACTTGTAAAGGATGACCAGCTTCTTGAGCTGGGTGAGACCTCCCGCGAATTTTTTCCGGGAGGGATTCTTTCCAAGGCATTCGAAGATCTCATGCCAGGCATCCGGGGAATCGGGAACCGGGAAGTTTACACCAGCGACCGGTTCGATCTCCATGGACGCAAAGTCCAGTTCATGATTGCCAGACGGCTCCTACCTCAGGATGTGGTCAGCTGGATTTCTCCGGTCCCGGGTGTTTTCCTGGCGGGATGGATGGTATTGGGGCTTTTTTGGATCGCTTCAATGAAATTCCGAATCCCTTTTCCCGGGCTTCGGTCATTGCGGGGGAGGCTGGTTTTTTCTTTTCTGGCCGCAGTTCTTCCCTCCTTCACCCTGGCCTTCTGCATGGTCGAACGGTCGGGGATCGAGGCCAAAACCCGGATCAGGGCGGAGACACGAGACCAGCTGACCCAACTGCTCGAACAGTCCGACAGGAGCTATGATTTGTTTTCGGGCTGGACCAGGAGCCTCCTGAGAGCGCAAACGGATTCCAAAGTCCTTTTCCCGAAGCTGGTCGCCGACCGCCCAGGTCTTCTGCCCGAAAATCAGATCGAATCAGCAATGGAAGCGGCTCTCGAAGGAATCGCCAAAAGAGGTGTCGCCCCGTTGAGGGTGATTTTCTCCCTGGACAAGGGAAAGACGACCGTAATCAGCACCGATCCGACTTCAAACCCTGAAAAGGACCAGCAGATCTGGAGCGTCTTCATGGAATTGACCAAAGCCATGAGAGGGGACTCCTCCGACCCGTTGGTACGTAACCCGGGGAGATCCCAGGATTCCTCCATTCTCATCCAGAGCGAGGCGGAGAACATCAGGGATGCCTGTCGTCTTTTGTTGGGTAACGAAATGATCTGCGAGATGATCCAGCGCCCTGAAACCTGGCATTTCATGGTTTTGGGGGGGAGAAACCGCAGCACCCTGTACCGACGGAAGGTTGGAGCTGAATCGGGGTCCCAGATCGACCTGGCAATCGATCTGGGGTCGGCGGACCAGGAGAGGCTTCTGATCCAGAGCGTCGCTTCGATGCCAGAGGAATGGAAAACGGGTGAAATGGAGATACGGTTCTTCCATCGGTATTCAAGCATTATGGAATGCACTCCACCTTTCTACCGGACGAAGTGGGAGGGAAAAAAGCTGCCTGATACCGAGTTCATTCATTCCGCCCCTCCCCCCGAGTTATATGAATCGTTGTGTTGGGCGGAAAAAAGCCGTGAGCCGGTTTTCCTCAACCTTCGATCGGGACCGGATGAATCCTTGAATCTACTTTTCCCGCTGGGGAATTTCCCCGGATGGGTGATTCTGGGAACGCTTCCGGTTGGAAAGCACTTGGTTGAGGCTGGAGAAGGGGTCAGGGAAGCCGGAATAGCTCTTCTGGGGCTTCTCCTGGTGACTGTATTCCTGGCAAGGGGTGTGGCGGGCCAATTCCTGGTACCTGTCAAGAATCTGATTCGCGGTTGCAACTACGTTGTGGCGGGGGATTACTCCATCAGGCTCCCGACGAGCTTCGGGGGTGAATTCCGTGTCCTATCGGAAGCGTTCAACTCGATGGCGCGGGAGGCGCAGGAAGGCCGCCTGATGAGGCGATTCGTTTCCGATTCCGTCCTGGAAATTGCAAACAAACGTTCCCTGGACCCGGAGATCCTCGAAGGAAGGGCTTGCAGGGCGGTGGTTCTTTTCGCCCAGCTTTCCTCCTTCAAATCGTTCATGGAATCATCCCCCCCCGAAATCGTCGTCAAGGTGCTGAATTCCTTTCTTCGCGTCATGTCAAGTATCGTCCGGGAAAATGGCGGGGAGATAGACAAGTTCATCGGGGACAAGATCCTGGCTGTGGTTCATGGGGACTCCGCTGGGAACCTGGATTCCCCAGTTCTTTCCGCCCTGCGTATCGCCCAGGATATGCGCCAGGGAATGGGGAGTCTGGAGTTCGCCATTCCCACCTCCCTTGGGATTGGAATCGTTGCGGGTCCAGTTCTGGCGGGAATCCTCGGGACCCCCGAGCTCCGACTGGAGTTCACGGTTATTGGAGACAATGTGAATCTGGCCTCCAGGCTTTCCGATCTGGCGATCCGGATTCCGGGAGGTGCGACGATCGCGGAGGAGGGATTCGTGGAGATCCTGACCCGGAAATTACCTCCGGGACAATCCCACCTGTGTCAGCCGCTTCCACCGGTCAAGGTCAAGGGAAAGGCCAACGAGGTCAGGATCTTCCGGCTTGCGGACGCCGGTGGGTCTCCCATCCCCCGCGGGTCACTGTAGGGAAATCACCTACATTCGGGTTCCCGTTTTCCATTTCCGGAAGGCGGGTTCGCGGACATTGTAAGGCGAAACCTTCACATTCCCATTTCCGTTTTATTCGGACAGATTTTATTTTTCCCTTCCGGTATATTGGAAGTAGATCGTGGGGGGAGGAAATTTTCTGATGGCTCACCAGTTGGAAAAAATGGGGGACTCGGAAACCTGGATATTGCGGCTGGATGCTGTCGCAACCCTGGAAAACGCCGGCACTACCAGGGAGTTTCTTTTGGAAGCTCTTGCAACAGGCGGAACTCTCGTTCTCGATCTTTCCAGGGTCAAGGCGGCGGATCTTTCCTTCCTCCAGCTTCTGTCGGCCCTGAGAAAAAGCGCATCCAAGGCTGGGAAATCAGTTTTCATCCGGCATCCCGGACCGTCGAGTTGTCTGAGGGAACTGGCTTATGAAGCCGGATTCGGAGTTTTCTCCGGCGATTCCCCCGAGGCCGTGTGGCTTGGATTCGGTTTCGAGGAGGAAAAACAGTGACGACACGCATCTTGATCGCTGACGACTCGGTCAGTCTCAGGGCGATGCTCATGGCCACACTCACCTCGGCGGGTTTCGATGTTGTTGAAGCGGTCGACGGTTCCGACGCGGTTGCGAAGGCTATCAAATGCAAACCCAATCTGGTCATCACGGATCTGAACATGCCTGGAATGAATGGTGTGCAGGTGATACGGGAATTGAGGGCGGACCCGGGTTTCAAATTCACGCCAATCCTGATGTTGACCACCGAATCACAGGAGATGAGGAAACTTGAAGGGAAGCAAGCCGGAGCGACCGGCTGGATCGTGAAGCCCTTTAGACCTGATCAACTGATTTCAGTAATTCGGAGGGTTTTGGGATGAACAAGGACAACTATCTTCTGGGAGAATCCTCGAAAGAGATTCTGCGAATGCTGCAACACGCCCTGAAAAGGCACGACACACAACCGGACAACCCCGCCCTAAACAGAGGGATCTTCCTGATGATCGATGCCCTCATCCAGAAAGGTCTGCTCAGCGATTACACCGGGCAATCCGCCCTCTTCGACGGCATTGAACAGGGAAGCGATGAAAACAGACTTTCGTAGCGCATTCAGGGAAGAAGCTCTCGATCTCGTCAACGGCCTGGAGGACCTCCTCCTCGATCTCGAAAAGGATCCCGATTCCGGGGAGCTCGTGGATCGCGTTTTCCGTTCCCTGCACACCATCAAGGGGTCGGGCGCAATGTTCGGGTTCGATGAAGTGGTGGCATTCGTTCACGAGATCGAGACCGTCTTCGACCTTGTCCGGAACTGCAAACTTCCGGTTTCCAAGGATCTCATCACCCTGACGCTCGAATCTCGCGATCAGATCAAGAACCTGATCACGCTCGAAACCTCCGGCGTCCCCGCCGACATGACCCGGATCACGGACCTCATGGAAGCTTTCCGGGAGATTGCCCGAAGCCGGATTCCCGATTCCGGGCCAGAATCCGGATCTTCCTCCGGATCCTCGGGCTCCCGAAGTGATTCCCGGCAGGAACCTTCCGGCGAACCTACAACATGGCGGATCTGCTTTCATCCGCATCCCCAGATTTTCCACGCCGGACACAACCCCATCGGAATCCTCAAGGAACTCTCGACCCTGGGGGAAATGGTCCTGGCGGTTTCGGATGCGGATGTCCCCCCCCTCGAATCACTCGACCCCGAATCCTTCCGGCTCTCCTGGGAGATTCTTCTCAAGACCACAGCTGACCGGCACCAGATGCTGGATCCATTCCTTTTCATCGAGGACCAATGTGACCTGACAGTCGAACCATTTGCCCCTGAAACCTCTGCTGATCCGCCCTCGAACACTGTTGCCGCGGCTATCGAGCCCCCAACCCCTGTTGCGGAGACGGACGCGGCGGTTACCACCGCGGCGGATGAACAAGAGCGGGTTTCCCCGCCTCTTGCTCCGAAAACGATCGAACCTGCGCAAGCAGGGATCATCGATTCCCGGGGAAAGGGTTCCCCTGAGATATTGAATAATGGAGGGTTTGAAGGCGAGAAACCTGAAGCGGGAATGGTTTCCGGTGAGGAGACCGGAAAGGTTGACGTTCTCAAGGTCGGATCGGACAAGCTCGATCACCTGGTCAACCTCATCGGCGAACTGGTAACGGTCCAGGCCAGGTTGAGCCAGACCGCCAGCGGAAGGAACGATCCGGGTTTGATGTCGATATCGGAGGAGTTGGAACGCCTGACAAACGATCTGAGGGACAGCGCCCTCAAGATCCGGATGCTCCCCGTAGGGACCATCCTCGAAAGGTTTCCCCGCCTCGTCCGTGATCTTGCCGAAGCCCTCGGGAAGGATATCCGACTCACCCTCGAAGGGACCGAAACCGAACTCGACAAGACCGTCATCGAAAGGATCGGGGAGCCCCTCATCCATCTGGTCCGGAATGCGGTCGATCACGGGATCGAACTCCCCGATGCCCGCGAGTTGAAGGGAAAACCTCGACAGGGGGCCATCCTCATTTCCGCCAATCATTTCGGGGGAAACTTCTGCATCCGGGTCATCGATGACGGAGCCGGACTCGATCTCGAGGCGATCAAGGCGCGCGCCGTCGAAGCCGGTCTTTGTCCCCCCGAGGCCCATCCGACGATGAAGGAGATCCTAAAGTTCCTTTGCCACCCTGGTTTTTCAACCCGGGAAAAGGCCGATTCCCTGTCCGGCCGCGGGGTGGGGATGAACGTCGTGAAGAAGGTCATCGACGGGCTTCGCGGGACACTCGAAGTCGAGACCCAGGCCGGGGAGAAGACCGTTTTTTCGATCCAGCTTCCCCTCACACTTGCCATCATTGAAGGGCTCCTGGTCTCGATTTCTGACCGGTTGTTCGTCATCCCCCTTACCGTTGTCGAGGAATGCATCGAGCTGACCTCGAAAGACGAGAAGAAGACCTATCGCAAGAATGTGACAATCGTACGGGAGCATTTCGTCCCCTACATTCCCCTGAGAGAGAAGTTCGTGATTCCGGGGGAATCTCCTGCGATCCAGCAGATCGTCATCACCAAGGTCGACCAGCATCGGGTCGGTTTCGTGGTCGACAGGGTCGTGGGTGAGATACAGACCGTCATCAAGCCCCTGGGGAGCCTGTACAAAAATATCGGCGGGATCTCCGGAGCGACGATCCTAGGTGACGGAACCGTGGCGTTGATAATCGACCTCCACAGGATAGTCCAGGAGGAAAACGTGGAAAGCCTCATCGAGAAAGGATTTTGATCCATGGCTTTCAGCTTTTTCTTCAGGGATCTCCCGACCCTCGAGACCGCGGCGAAGAACATGATCGCCAATACCCTCGGCAGAAGTCGCGTCAGGGTCTGGGTCGCCGGCTGTGCCATGGGCCAGGAGGTCTATTCCCTCGCGATCATCCTTGCGGAAAACATGGGATATTTCGGTTTCCAGAACCTGACCATCGACGCCACCGACATCGAGGCGGATTTCCGTCCGATTATCGAAAGGGGAATCTACAGCCGGGGCGACCTCGAGAGGATTCCCCACCAATACTTCGAAAAGTATTTCCATCCGACCGAAGATCCGGAAAAGTTCCAGGTCGTCGACCGTTTGAGGGAGAGGGTCACGTTCCACCTTCACGATCTTTTGTCCCTCGAGCCGATCACGGAAGGGCTGAGCCTGATCATCTGCAAGAATGTCCTGCTCCATTTCCAACCCGAGGAAAGGGTCGAGGTTTTCCGGATGTTCCATCGGGCCCTCGCCCCAGGAGGATACCTCGCCAACGAGAATACCCAGAAGCTTCCCCCCGAGGTTTCCTCCCTTTTCATCCAGATCGCCCCCGACACCCAGGTCTACAAAGCCAACGAACTGTCCCGGCAGGCTTGAACCAGGTAATCCAGCCGTCTTGAGGGGCGGCGAGACAACATAAGGAGAATGGCATGAAAGATATCCGTTTGCGTCCGAAGATCCTTGGAATCGTTGCCCTTGCCGCCCTTTTACCACTGGCGGTCACGCTCGTCGTGATCGGGTACCAGAAGACCAACACGGAAAAGGTCGTCCTGGACGAGATGAGCGCATCTCATCTGAATGCGCTCAAACAGATCGCGGTGGACACCAAGGCGATGTTGACCGCGGCAAACGACATTCTGGAGGAGCAGGTCAGGCACAACCTCCAGGTCGCGAAAAGCGTGCTTGACCAGGAAGGCGGGGTCAAGATCTCGACCGATAAGCTGAACTGGGATGCCGAAAACCAGGTCGACAAGACCAAGGTGACGAAGGAACTCAACCGCCTCATGGTCGGAGACAAGCTCATCGAGCCGTGTTACGACCTGGGGAAGGCGGTTCCCGTCGTCGACAGGGTCAAGGCCATGGTCGGAGGCACCTGTACGATCTTCCAGAGGATGAACCGTGAAGGCGACATGCTCCGCGTGGCCACGAACGTCCTGAAGGACAACCAGCGGGCAATCGGAACATACATTCCCGCTTCCACCAAGGATGGCCCCAACCCGGTCGTCTCGACAATCCTTCAGAAGCAGACGTTCTACGGTCGCGCTCTTGTGGTCAACGACTGGTGCCGAACCGCTTATGAACCAATCCTCGATACCGAAGGAAACGTTCTGGGAATGCTCTATGTCGGTGTCAAGGAGGAAGCTACCCCGGCAATCCGCAAGTTCATCTTGGAACAGAAGGTGGGAAAGACCGGGTATGTCTATGTCCTCGGTGGAAAGGGGCCCCTGAAGGGCCACTATATCGTCTCTCTGGAAGGGAAACAGGATGGGAACAACATCTGGGAAACCAAGGATGCGGACGGGAACCTCTTCATCCAGAAACTGACCGAGAACGCCCTGAAGCTGAAGGACGGAGAAGTCGCCTACGAAAAATACCCATGGAAGAACCAGGGGGAAAACAAGGCCCGGATGAAAACGGTCGGGGTCGTCTACTTCGAGCCCTGGGACTGGATCATCGGAGCGGGCGCGTATGACGACGATTTTCTCGCGGTTACCGGCGAGGTGACGACTGCCATGAACCAGATGATGATCGGATCGCTCCTGGGTGGGACGATCATCCTCCTGATGGTCCTCTTCCTCGGATACGTGGTGGTGACCTCGATCACTGACACTGTCGGAACCCTGACCAACGCTGCGGGAGTCATTGCCCAGGGCCGCACCGACCTCGCCATCGACTTTCGCTCGAAGGACGAGATCGGGGACCTTGCGGATTCCTTCAGGGCGATCGTGGGAGCCCTCAAGACGAAGGCCGATGCGGCCGACCGGATCGGAAAAGGCGATCTGAGCATTGCGATCACGGCATCCTCCGACGGGGACACCCTTGGAAAAGCCATGATTTCGATGAAAGAAAACATAGCTGCTCTCGCGACCGAAACGAACTTCCTCACCAAGGCCGCTCTCGAGGGCCGGCTCGCGACCCGGGCCAATTCGGAGAAACACCAGGGTGAGTACAGGAAGATCGTGGACGGGCTCAACCGGACCCTGGACGCGGTCGTGGGTCCCCTGAACGTCGCCGCCGAGTACATCGACCGGATCAGCAAGGGCGACATCCCCAAGAAGATCACGGACAACTACCAGGGGGATTTCAACGAGATCAAGAACAACATCAACAACTGCATCGACGGTCTCGGCGGTCTCGTCGAATCAAGTCAGGTCCTTCAGAAGATGGCGGTCAACGATTACACCAAGCGGGTGGAAGGATCCTACCAGGGAATCTTCGCCCGGACGGGACAGGCTGTCAACGACGTCCAGGAGCGGGTGAACCACGTGATCGGGACCGCAAACAAGATCGCCGATGGCGACCTTTCCGACCTGGATGCCTACCGGAAGATCGGAAACGGGACGGGACGGCGGTCCGAGAACGACCGGCTTGCGCCGGCCCTCATCGGTGTCATGGAGAACCTGACCTCTCTCGCCGTGGATGCCAACATGCTGACCAAGGCAGCGTTGGAAGGAAAACTGGCCACCCGGGCCGATGCAACCAAACACAAGGGCGACTACCGGAAGATCATCGAAGGCGTGAACTCGACCCTCGATGCCGTCATCGGGCCCCTGAACGTCTCGGCGGAATACGTCGACCGGATCAGCAAAGGCGACCTTCCCAAGAAGATCACGGACAACTACCAGGGTGATTTCAACGAGATCAAGAACAATATCAACGTTCTCATAGACGCCCTCGACAACATCAACCAGGCGGCCAAGTCGATCTCGGCGGGAAACCTCGACATCGAGGTCCGGGAGAGATCGGCCCAGGACGAGTTGATGAGATCGCTCAATCACTCGATCGTCAGCATCAAGGCACTCGTTGGCGACGCCAACATGCTCGCCCAGGCTGCGGTGGCCGGGAAACTGGCCACCAGGGCCGACCCCGAAAAGCACCAGGGCGACTACCGGAAAATCATCGATGGTGTCAACAAGACCCTTGATGCCGTCGTGGGCCCCCTGAACGTCGCAGCCGAATACGTCGATCGGATAAGCAAGGGCGACGTTCCCAAGAAGATCTCGGAGAACTACAACGGCGATTTCAACGAGATCAAGAACAACCTCAACCTCCTGATCGAATCGATGGAGAAGGTAACCGAGATGACCAAGGGGATCGCCGAAGGAAACCTCAGATGGGACGTCAAGGAACGGTCCGGCCAGGACGAGCTGATGCGGAGCCTCAAATCCATGATCCAGCGGCTGACCGGAGCGGTCAACGACATCAAGTCCTCCTCGGATCAGGTGGCGAACGGGTCGAACGAACTCTCCGCCAGCGCTGAGCAGCTCTCCAGCGGCGCCAACGAGCAGGCATCCGCCGCGGAGGAGGCCAGTTCGTCGATGGAGGAGATGAGCTCCAACATTCAGCAGAACGCCGACAACGCCGCCCAGACCGAGAAGATCGCCCGCAAGGCGGCCGAGGATGCGAGGGATGGCGGAAAAGCGGTCGCCGAGACCGTTACGGCCATGAACGAGATCGCCTCGAAGATCTCGATCATCGAGGAGATCGCAAGACAGACCAACCTCCTGGCCCTCAATGCCGCGATCGAAGCGGCGCGCGCAGGTGAACACGGCAAGGGTTTCGCCGTGGTCGCGTCCGAAGTCCGGAAGCTTGCCGAACGCAGCCAGTTGGCCGCGGGAGAAATCCGCGACCTGTCTGCTTCCAGCGTGAAGGTTGCGGGCCGAGCCGGTGAGATGCTCGCCAAGATCGTCCCCGACATCCAGAAGACAGCGGAACTCGTCCAGGAAATCAGCGCCGCATGCAAGGAACAGACGAGCGGAGCAAACCAGATCAACCAGGCCATCCAGTCACTCGACCAGATCATCCAGCAGAATGCCGGCGCTTCCGAGGAACTGGCCTCCACTTCCGCCGAAATGGCCTCGCAGGCCGAGCAGATGAGGTCGATCATCTCGTTCTTCAAGGTCGGAACCTCCGAGTCCGCCCAGCAGGCCGTAAGGGAGCACCCTGCGATGTCCCGTCAGCAGCTGGCCAAGGCGGTCCCGATACCGGAGGACCCCCACACCAAGGGACACAAGCCACTGGCCAAGGGAAAGAAAGTCCAGCCCGCCAACAAGCCCGGTGGGGTAAACCTCGACCTGGGGCCTGAAGCCCCCGACAAGAATGACCCCGAGTTCGAAAAGTTCTGAGTCCCCCGAGCCCCTGGCGAGTCTTCCGGGCCTCGCCGGGGGCCGGAAACCGGGACGGGGAAGAACCCCATTCCGGAAAGCGATCGAGGAGGTACTTATGGCCAGTGAAGAATCCAAGGCGGCAACGTCTTCAGTACAGTATCTGACCTTCAAGCTCGAGGAGGAGGTCTACGCCGTCGATGTGGCGAAAGTCCGGGAAATCCTGGATTTTCCGCCGATCACGAAGGTTCCCCGGACCCCGGAATTCATGAGGGGCGTGATCAACCTTCGGGGAAGCGTTGTTCCGGTCGTGGACATGCGCCTGAAATTCGGCATGTCCAGGACTGAAAAATCGGTCAACACATGTATCGTCGTGGTCGAGGTGATGCTCGAGAACGAGCGGACGGTCATCGGGGCCCTTGCCGATTCTGTCCAGGAGGTCATCGAGCTCGAACCATCCCAGATCGAACCCCCGCCCAAGATCGGGTCCCGACTCCGCGTCGAGTTCCTCAAGGGGATGGGCAAGATCGGAGACAGGTTCCTGATGATTCTCGACATCGACAAGGTCTTCTCTTCCGAAGAGATTTCCCTCGTACAGGAAGCGGTTACCGGAGGGAAAAAGGAAAACACAGATTCCCCGAATGCGGGTTCCTGACGCTGGTATCCGATTTTCCCCGGGCGACGGCGGAAAGGAAGGAGAAGTTTGGTTCAGATGGCACTCCTCATGGAACGCGGGCAATCCTCGGGGCCCAAGAAGAACTTCCATCTCAATATCGGGCAGCTCTTTGCCTGCCGCGAGGCGGCGGTTCTTCAGACCCTGCTGGGTTCCTGCGTTTCAGCCTGCCTGTACGATCCGGTTGCAAAGGTAGGGGGGATGAACCATATCCTTCTTCCCGGGAAGGCCGATATGACCACCTTCAACGACAACGCCCGGTACGGGGTGAACGCCATGGAACTCCTGATCAACGAGATGTGCAAGCTCGGTGCCTCCCGGTTCCGGCTTCTCGCGAAGATCTTCGGGGGTGCCCGCGTTCTCCCCGGCCTCGGTGTCGAGAACAGCCCCGGGGAAAAAAACATCAAGTTCGTGATAGAGTATCTTCAAATGGAGAAGATACGTCTTCTGGGCCAAGACACAGGCGGTTTCTGGACCAGGATCATCCAGTTCCACACCGACTCGTTCGAGGTTTTCGTCAAGAAGATCCAGTCCAGTGTTGCCGCCACGCTCCTCGCGGAAGAGGAAAACTACAGGAAACATCTAGCGGAGAAAGCAGCGAAGGACAGCGATGTCACGCTGTTCTGAGCGAATCTGAAGGAAAGGAGGGGATATGTCGGATGAACTGAAAACCCTGTTCCGGGAAGGGGCGCACGAATACCTCACGGAACTCGAAGAAGCTCTCCTGAAGCTCGGGGAAGACCCGGGGAACATGTCCGAGATCGACAGGATCTTCAGGGTAATGCACACCATCAAGGGATCTTCCGGAATGGTCGGGTTCGACGAGTTGCAGAAGTTCTCACATCATCTCGAAAGCGAATTCGACAATCTCCGGATGGGGAACATCCGGGTCACAAAGGAGTTGATCGATATTTCGCTCCAGGCCCGTGACCTGATGTTCCGAATGATCGAGGCCCCGTTCGGGGGGGAGGCTCCCGAGCCGAAAAAGGCGGAGGAGATCCTTAGGGATTTCCGGAACGCATGCAAATCCGTCGGAGAAGACCCCCGGAAGGCCGTCCAAGAGCAAGCGCTAAAAATGTTCACGGAGCTGCGCGACCATCTCCGGAAGCTGGAGGCGGATCTTCAAAACCCTTTTCCGGGCGGCCAGGTGGCGAGGTCCATCGGTGAAATCCGGGCATTGTCCCGGGAGAAAGGTCTTCAGAGCGTAGAGGAGTTCCTGTCCGACTTCGAGCGGGCCTATCAGGACATCGCTTCGGGAAAGTTCATCGCGATCCCGGGATTGCCCGAACTGACCCATCGCGCCTTGGACGAGGCGACGAAGATGATGGAAGACTCCTTCGCTCCCGAAACCGAATCCCAGATGGATCCCCAGAGCCTCCTGGCCGCCCTAAAAAGGCCGATCGAAATCCGGGAAACACTGAAGAAGGTCGTTGCGGTGCTTCCCAAGCCCGGCGAGACTCCTCCAAAGGTCCAGCTCATCGGTCAGATCCTCCTCGAAAGAGGGGATGTCACCACCGATGACCTCCAGAAAACCATCAAGGAGCAAAAGCCGATCGGGGAGCGCCTCGTGGAGCGGGGCGCAACCACCCCCGAAAAGATCGCATCCGCCCTCGCGGAACAATCCCGGCAGAAAGAGGCGCGCGAACAGCACCTTCGGCTCGAACCATCCGCCGCCAACATCCGTGTCAGCTCGTTCAAGCTTGACAAGCTCGTGAACCTCATCGGGGAACTTGTCACCGTCCAAGAGCGACTTTCACAGGTTTCCGCGATTCTTCGCGAGTCGCCCCCCGAGGATACCCCCAGGGTTCTGAGGCAGTACGATCTTTCAGGGATCTCCGAAGAAGTGAACCGGCTGACCAACGGTCTCCGTGACAATGCCCTCAGCATCCGAATGCTTCCGATCGAAGGAACGTTCAGCAAGTTCAAGAGGCTCGTCCACGATCTCGCGGGAAATCTCGGAAAAGAGATCGAACTAACGATGAGCGGCGCCGAGACCGAGATCGACAAGACCGTCATCGACCGTCTCGACGAGCCTCTTATGCACCTCATCCGGAATGCCGCGGATCACGGTATAGAAGCCCCCGAGGAAAGGTTGGATGCGGGAAAACCGTCGAAGGGAACGATCCACCTTTCTGCCGAACACGTGGGTGGAAATGTGGTCATCCGGGTGCAGGATGACGGAAAAGGCCTCGACAAGGAGAAAATCCTCAAGAAAGCCAGGGAGAGGAATCTTATCGGATCTGACGTTGAGCTTCCGGAAAAGGAGATCTACGCATTCATCTTTCATCCCGGTTTTTCCACGGCCGATATCGTGACCAACGTCTCCGGTCGCGGAGTCGGGATGGACGTCGTGAAGAAGACCATCGAGGACCTTCGGGGATCGGTCGATGTGTCAAGCCAGCCAGGAAAAGGAACGAACGTCGAGATCACTCTTCCCCTTACACTGGCCATCATCGATGGGCTCCTGGTCTCTGTCGGACGGCAGAACTTCATCCTTCCCCTGTCAGCAGTCGAGGAGTGCGTGGAGCTTCGGCGAACACAGAAGGATGTGGATTCGGAAAAGAAACTGACCCAGGTTCGTGGAGCTCTGGTGCCTTACATTCCGCTCCGTGACCGTTTCAGCATCACGGATTCGCGGCCCACGATCGAGCAGATCGTCATTTCCACGATCGGAGGACAAAGAGTCGGATTCGTCGTTGATTCGGTGATCGGGGAACACAAGACCGTCATCAAACCTCTCGGGAAGATCTACAAGAAAGTGCCCGAGTGTTCGGGAGCCACGATCCTGGGTGACGGGTCCATCGCGATCATTCTCGACCTTGGCCGGATCGTGAAGTATGAGGCCGAGCATTCGAAAATTTGATTCAGCCGGGCTTTGGATGCCGAAGCCGTGAACGTCATTCTTCTTCCCACGCACCCGACCCAGTATTCATGCAATTCGCATCTGGTACTGGGCGATTGGAACCGGCTCGAAGACACGAACACCCTGATCGATGTCGGAATCGATGGTTTCGTGATCGGGGAAATCGAAAAGATTCATACCGGGGTTGGCAAGGAAGGCATCGAGAGGGTGATTCTCACCCACAATCATTTCGATCACGCGGGAGGTCTCGGGGAGGTCGTCAAGCGGTTCCATCCCGAGATCCTCGCGTTCGCCCCCGGTCCCCACGTCGATCGCCTCCTCGTGGAAGGTGAGATCGTCAAGGTGGGGGACCGGAGCTGCAGGGTATTCCATGTCCAGGCCCATTCCGATGATTCCATCTGCCTTTATTGCCAGGAGGAAGGGGTGTTGTTTTCCGGGGATACCCCGCTCCAGATTCGCGGGACCGATGGAACCTACTCACGGGATTTTTTGAGGTTCCTGGAGAAACTCAACC
>CAYRYU010000076.1:0-35473 GCA_964428355.1 uncultured bacterium | reverse complement strand
TGGTTCAGAAGCGTGAACAGCCCTATCGCAAGATCTTCCGCTGCAAAGATCATGTCCTCCTGGATCTCGACAGCTTTTTCCCTGAGGAACGAATCGGGGGAAGCCAGAAACATGTTGCGTTTCACGGTCAGTGCGAAAAGCTTCTTTTCGGTCGCAGAAGTCAGCTCCCGGGCATTGCTTGCCACGAGGAATATTCCGCCAACCGCTCTCAGAATCTCTTCTTCCCCGCCTTTCGTGAAACGTTTCAGGCCTGCCAGGGTGGTTGGAGGATTCGGATCGGAGAAGCACATTCCCGTCCATAAAGCCTTCACAGCTGCGTTTTCGCGGATCGGAACCCAGGGGATGGGCGATTCGCTTTTCAGGATTTCATCGCTTTCCCCGGCGAGAAGCTGCCCCATTTCGTAAGCTTCTTCTTCCCGGCCCGGAATTCTCCATTTGGAGAAGACCTTCAACTCAAGGAGGTTCGGAAGGGATTCACCGGATACTTCGGGGTTGGGGACGAAACTCGTTTCGATCCGGCAGGTGAAAGGCTTCAACTGCCGGTAGGTGCTTCCCCAGGAGGCCAATATGGGTTCATCTTCGGACGGAAGAAGACGGGTTAAATCACGCGTGTTCTCGAGAAGCCGGAAGAACTCGCTCCCTCCCTCCACTACTTTCTGGTCGGGCATCGAGGAGGCAAGTTTCAGGAAACGGGTGAACTCGTGGGGGTTCTCCTTGATACGGTGGTTTACATCCTCGATTATCTTCTGGGAGAGGAACATGGCGGTGAAATGCTCGGCCGTGAACGATTCCTGGCGGGTGGCTCCCTCCCTGAAAGTCATGATCAACGCGAGAGCACAACAGGACAGGAGGGCGAACGCGATCAGGATCTCGACGAGGCTGAACCCGTCACACGGCCTGGTACAAGTGGAACGAGCCGAACCGGGCTCGGTTCCCGAAAAGGCCCCGGGCTTCATTGTGGATACACCTCCGTCGTTCCGTCATCCCAGGTAACATAGCCTTTCCCATTTCGAAAGAAGGTCTGTCC
Source organism: uncultured bacterium (assembly GCA_964428355.1). Classification (GTDB taxonomy): domain Bacteria; phylum Muiribacteriota; class Ozemobacteria; order Ozemobacterales; family Ozemobacteraceae; genus CAYRYU01. The sequence goes on along the minus strand of CAYRYU010000076.1, from coordinate 34,446 downwards.
CGAGAATTTTCCTGGGCGTGGAACGATGATCGAGGCGCCCCCCTTCAAGGTGAAAAGGAGGTTCGACCCTTTCTTCGGATCTTCCATCGAAGCCGCCCCCCCTCCCTCGATGATCGCCCCCGGAGGCCACTGGACTGTGCTGTTTGGGGGTTCGGAGGAAGGCGAGGGAACCACGGGGGGGTCTCCAGAGACCGGTGTGGTGGGGAATGACGGAATCACGGAGGGCCCCCCGGTCTCAACTTCATTTTTTGCCTGGCGGATCCGGTCGTAGATGCTCTTTACTCCAGGGGAAGGGCCGATGAGAACATCGGCACCCTGGGCGGGAGGTGAGGGATTCCCGACGTCATCGGTCTTCGGGGGAGCCGAACTGGAGGTGACAGGAACCGTGGGGGGATTTCCAAGGGTTGTAAGGACATTCTCGAGGTCGGGATCCTTTATCACCTTGGCAACCACCTGATCGGCCTTGTTCTTTTTCTCGTGCCTCTGACGGATAAGGTTTTCGATTTCGGTTATCCGCGCATCGTTGTTGGCCGAACCTTTCGGCGGAAACAGCCTTTCGTCTATCTCCAGGACTTCAACCGGGGCAAACTCGCGAATTCCAGACAGGAGGGAGACGTGGAACTCGAATCTCCAGAAAAAACATCTTTTTACATCCCGGTATGTGGCGCGGGTCCAGATGTCGACGTATTTGGGCCTGTCGGGGGTATCCTGGATGAAGTAATCGTAGAGGCCTCCTCCGTACGAAAGCTCGCTCTTGGCGTCGGGGTTCCCCCCGAACCATCTTTGCTCGAAGGGTCTGGAGATCGTCTTGGCGATCAGCTGGTTGCACGCGGATTCGGCGATGTATTGGGCCCGCAGGGCGGAGTCGGCATAGGTCAGCTGGCTCTGCAGGCTTCGGGAAAGGCGGGAAATGATCATCCCGCCCGCGAAGAGTGAGAAAACAACCATTACAACCAGGCCCATCGCAATTCCACGGGTTCTTAGCTTCATGGCTGCACTCTTTCTCACTTTTCGAAATCGGGGGAATCGGTGTTTCGCAACCGAACGAAGTTGACGAGAGAGAACGTACCCTTGCCGCCCGCCATGGAGCAGGTCAACAGGAGGCTCCCGGGGTCATAGGCCGTGAACTGCAGGCGAGTGACGTATTTCATGAGTAATCTGGTGACGGACGGCCTGGTTCCTTCCGGGGAGCACCTGACCTCCATGACGCGAAAAAGGTCCTGGCCCTCGGTCTTGGAAAGTTCGGCGTCCTTTTCCTGGAAGATGACACGGATGTCGTTGACGAAATCCCTGAACACGACGTATGGAAGGGTGCTTCCAGGCTTTGGGATCACGATCTCGATGCCCTGCTGGAGATCGTCATAAAGAGACAGGAGGGCCCTTCGTGCCTCCATTTGCAACACGAGACGCTTTCCGAGATTCTCGCTCTGTTTTCCCGAAAAAACGCTGAGTGCACGGAAGGCTCCAAGAGCGATGATGGTCAGTAGCGACATCCCAACCAGGAGCTCCAGGAAGGTGATGGCTTTTCTCGGCCCTTGGTGACCATTGGAGCATCCGGGCTTGGGGGAGGGGGATGATCCGCGGATGACGCGGATGAAGACCGAACCGAACCGAGTTTTCCACGTTTCCGCCAAAGGCGAACGATGTGGACCGGGTTTGACTCCGGCAAGAAACGGGAGTTCCCCATTCTGGCGTTTCGATCCCGGGCGGGGGCAGGAAGAAAAGCCTCTTTCGAAAGAGCGGGACCCTGGGATGGAGTATCGCAATCGACCCACACCTTCCTCTCGCCCGGATGCCGTCCTTCGCCAGGGAAACCGGCCCGTGGAATACCCTCGAAAACCGATCGCGGGGGAACGGAAAACCAATCGTTCTCGCCGCCGCGGTTTTCTGGGATCTTCTGTCGGTTTTCCGAAGCGGTCTGTCAATCATCTTATCAAGGACCCTCTCCGGGAGCAAGAAGCTGGCGGGGGGGGAGGTTCATCCGACTGCAAGACGGTAATCGCCGATGTTCGAAGGCCAGTTCGCGAAGTCGAGGGGGGGAAGATCGAACTTTTCGAAGATCGGGTTGAGAAGGAAAAGGAAGGATGAGTGGCTCGCCAGCATTCGACGCCAGAGGCTCTCACGAAGGGGGGCAGGTGCCCCATGGAACAGCTCGCAAACGAGATCGGAGCGCTCGCGGTGGACGAGGGTGTCGAGACAGTGGTGGGCAGTTTCTCCGGAAAGGTGGTCTTCGCGATGGACGTTCCGGAGGACATGGCGGTCATGCAGGCAAAGCCGCATCTGGGTTTCCTGGGGACACTTGACGCAAGCCTCTCCGAATGGCGCAACGTTGGGAGGCAACCGGCAGAGAGGGTTTTCACACCTCTCGGCCGCCTTTTCGGTGGAAACGGGCAAGAGTAGTCCTGCTTCCGGGGAAGCGGCTGGATTGAAGGGACACATTCGGCAGCACATCATGGTTTGTTTCGAGCTCCTTTCTTTTTCAGGCCAGACCCTGGGTTTCGAGATCGGGTGACCGGTACCGGGACCCGAAATACGGGGTCGCGAGAACCGCTCCCAGATAGACTTTCTCTTGGATTCCGAGATTCTGGAAGTTCCGGAGGGGGGGAAGCCCCGCTGATATAAAGAGCGGGTTGAGCAACCAGAGGCTGCTCCGGTCGAACAGCGTGAGTTTTCTCCAGAGGTGGGGAAGGAGCCGTTCGGGCGCGAAGTAGAAAAGGGACAGAAGCAAAGGGCGGTCGCGGCCCAGACACGCCGTTTCGAGGGTTTCGGGAGCGAGCCGGACGGCGAGAGGATCGTTCTGACTCAACCTCTGCAAAACGAAAGTATCCTGGAAGCACCTCGAGCGTATTGCCCTCGCACACGCCGCCTGGGGACACCTTTCAGGCCGGACTCTGCAGATCGGGCTTGGACACCGGTCTTTTTCGGTGCCAAGGTTTGGGTGGAAAGGACATTCGTTGCAGCACATCATTTCGGAAAGCCCCCTTTTCGGATGTTTCACCCTTTAATCACCCGAAAACCGGTTTGGGGAAAAAATCGACCGAGTGTGATATCTTTCCTTCGAACAGGCGAAGGCAAGGTTCTTCTTGGAAGGGAAAAAGGATGAACGATCAAGGTTTGCTCGAGGCCCTGGCCGGGTTCCTTGCCCACCCCGACCGCAGCTCGCTCGACGGGTTCCTTTCCAATGCAGGATCTTTCGTGATCGCCCAGGCAAAGGCCTGGAGGGATTCGAAAATGCCCCTCGTCGATCGCTGCAGGGAGATCCTTTCCGAGATTTTCCTCATCATGATGGAGGACTTTCTCCCCCACCGGGTCGCTCAACCCGCCTCGGTCCTTTCCTACCTTTCCCTTCGATTGAGAAGAATGACCCGGCCAAAATGCGGCCGAACGATACCTTTCGGCCTTCCTCCAGACCTCCCCGAAACCGGAAGATGCGGGTTCACCCTTTTCCGGCTCGAAATGATCGCCGAAATCGTCAGGGCAGTCCGGGAAACGCACGCGTTCGAGCCCCACCCCGAAACGAAGTCGCTCGAGTTCTTGTTCCTGCACGTCTCCCCCGACCTCGCGTGGGCTTCCAGGTTCCTAGAAGCTCAGGCTGGCCACGATTCCAGCCCCCGGCTCGAGGCGGACAAGAAACGTCACCAGAGCTTCAACCGCTCCGTCCGGCGACGTCTGGAGGGAATCCAGATCGGCGACTGGCGGGACGTGAACCAGTGGTCCCCCGGTGAGCGAAGTCATCTCGCGTGGAAGATCATCGGACTCTCCCCGTTCGAGTCGGGTTCCCTGACCGGGGCCGAGATCGAAACGCTCGAAAACTGGAGAGAAACCTGGGAAAAGCCGACCGAACGCGACGCGAGCCTCATGGAACTGGTTCGTAAGGGCTGCCGGTTGTTCGAATCGCTCTACAGATCCGGTCCCGCTTCTGCTTCCGTCCCGGATATGGCACACGAGGAAGCCGCACCATACGGTCTTACCGAGGAACCCGACCTTCTCCTCTCCCTCCTGCGGCCGGAAACTCTTTCGGTTGGTGGAAGCCTTCGGGAAACGGCGGCGGAATGGACAACCGGGAAAAGTCGGCAAGGCGCCTCCGGAACGCAGCGCGGCGATCCCGGCCTTCGCCCGGAAGATGGGAATGGCGGTGAAGGTCTTGCCAACGGATTCTCCCCAAATTCCGATCCGGGTGATGAGGCGGCCTTTGGAGCCGCCCTGAGAGAAGTCAAGCACTGGATAGACGGATTCCAGGGCCATGACGGCCGCTTCATGATCGGCACATCCCCACGGGAGCCAGCGTCCCGGCGGAACACTTCATATCCTGGAGGCCGATGATGGCACGGAAGGTGCAGTTTTTCAAGACCAACGCGGAGCCGGCTCGATGAACTTCACCGCAGGCCAGATCGTGGAGTTCCCATCGAAGGACCAGGAGCTCGTGCTGGGCGTGGTGTTGTCCGTTTCGGGAAAGGGCGTCCGGGTTCTTCTGCTCAACCGAAAGGAAACCACCATTGCCGAGCGCGGGGTGCTGCACTGCACCTCCACATCGCGGACCGGAACCGCCGACCTGGACCGGTGCCACGAAAGGGCCATGGAAATCGACCGGAAGAGGAGCGGGATCGCCCAGGGAATCGACCTGGCCGAACTTCACCAGCTGCTTGTCATGGAAAACCGCGCTTTTTCCCTGAAAGAAATGGCGGGCTTCCTCTTCTCCCCGCCGGACGACGATTCCGAAGCCGCGCTGCTTCGCCGCCTGACCACGGATACCCTTTTCTTCAAGGCCAGAAAAGAAGGTTACTCGCCCGTCCCAGCCGATGAACTGGCCCAGGCGCAAGAAAGGGAAAAGAAACGCCGGGAAATGGAACAGGAGGAGTCGGAGCTGATCGCCGAAATGAAGCGAGTCTCAGCCCGCGGTCCCGAGGGATGCTCCGATCGTTTCCGCGCGGTGTCCGAGTCGCTCATCCAGGTTGCCGCCCTCGAACATGAAGCTCCGGTTCCGAAAAGGATTTTCGAGATCCTTGAAAAATCGGGATTCGGAACCGGACGAAAGCTCTTTTCCCTCCTTGTCAGCGCCGGGTTGTTCGGGCCCGATGAAAACCTTCTCCTGAAGCGGTACAAAGTCCCCGTCGAGTTCCCGGAAGAGGTTACCCTCGAGGCGGAGCGACTTGCCGGCCAGAAGCCCCCTGAATCCAACCGAACCGACCTTCGTGGGATGGAAACCTGGGCGATCGATTCCGAGACCACCCTCGACCGGGACGACGCTTTTTCCCTCAGTTCCGCGGATGGCGGGTTCACGCTCCTGGTCCATGTCGCAGATCCAGCTGAGTGGTTCTCGACGGATTCCCCGGTCGATATCGAAGCATCCCGGCGCGGAACGACGATCTACCTTCCCGATGGCAACATCCCGATGCTTCCCAAGGTTCTTTCCGAAGACCACCTCAGTCTCAACGAGAACTCCGACCGGCAGGCACTGACCCTCAAAATCGGGTTCGACGAAACCGGGGGGCTTTCGGGGTTCGAACTTTTCAAGTCCCTGATAAGGGTGACGCGGATGACCTCCTACGATTCCGCCGACGAGCTGATCGACCGCGAACCGACACTGGCCCTGGGAGTCAGGCTCTGGAAACTCCTGGTCAAACGCCGGACCGAGGCGGGAGCGATGGTGTTCAAAAGACAACCCGAAATCAAGGTGATCCTGGACGGGGAAAGGGTCACCCTCCAGCCGCGCAATGACGGGCCGACCCAGGAGATGATAGCCGAGTTCATGATCTGGGCGAATCATCTGGGAGGACGTTGGCTCGCGGAACGCAAGGTTCCCGGCGTCTACCGGGTCCAGGAACCGGCCGGGGACAACCCGACCCGGCAGACCGAGTTCAAGCCCGTTGAATTCTTCCAGGCCCTGAGGTCGATGAAGAAATCCCAGACGTCCTCGAGGCCCGGCCTCCACGCGGGGCTGGGGGTTGATCCGTATTGCCAGATCACATCGCCGATCCGGCGGTACTCCGACCTGGTCCTTCACCGCCAGATCACGGCGGTCCTGGAGGGCCGGCCTCCCCTCGATTCCGGCCAGCTCTCGGCCCGACTGGCCGTCCCCGACGAGTCGGTCAGGGTCGCCGAGGAGGTAATGGAGGACAGGGTCAGGTACTTCCTGTTGAAATTCCTCCGGCAGGAACAAAAGGACGGACGGGAAACCTCCCCCGGAACCATCGTCGACACTTCCGGGCCGGAAGTCTTCGTCTACATCGACCTGCTCTGCCAGTTTCGCCATTGCCGAAAACCATCATTCCCCATCCAGGTCGGGCAGAAGGTCACGGTGAGGTTCCGGCAGGTGGACCCCTTCGACCGGATACTCCGGTTCGACATCGAACCCGCCGTCGCCTGAACAGTCGAAAATGGCCAAGAGAGAGAGAATTTCCCCCGGAAAGCTGCTTGCGATCACCCTTGGCGACCCCTGTGGGATCGGTCCCGAGATAGCGGCGAAAGCAATCGCCCGCCTCTCTCCCGATGAACTCGGGCGGCTTCTGTTCGTGGGGCCCTTTGAACCGCTCCGGAAGGCGGGGGAAAGACTTTCCATCCAGACCTCGAATTGGGTTCCCGAAACACTAGCCTGCGGACACCACATGAGAGGGGTTCCCGACGCGAACGGCTGCGGTTATCGCAGGGGAGGGGTTGGGCTTCCCATCTCGGAGGATCCACGTGAAACCTTGTGCCGCCGTTGTCCCGCCATCCTCGACACAGGACCGGCAGGGGATTTTCCCCCCGGGAAGATCTGCCGCGAGGGTGGAATGGCCGCCATCAAAGCGATCGAGACCGCCCACGACCTCTGCCTTCGGGGAATTTGCGACGGAATGGTAACGGGGCCGATCGGGAAGATGAGCATCAAGCTGGCAGGAAGCCGCTTTTCGGGCCACACCGACATGCTCGGAGCTCTCACCGGAGCGCGAACCACGCGGATGGCCATGGTTCTCGGGAAATGGAGGGTCGTCATGACCACTCTGCACGTCTCCTACCGCCAGGTCCTGGATCTTTTGACCACCGAAGCGGTCCTGGAAACCCTCCGGCTTGCCCATGAGGCTTATTCAACGAGATCACGGCCTTTTCCCCGCCTGGCGGTGGGCGGGCTCAACCCCCACGCCGGAGAAGGCGGATTGTTCGGGGATGAAGAGAAAGGGATAATCGCGCCCGCCGTGGAGGCTTTTCGGAAGGTCAATCCGAACGTCTCCGGGCCCTTCCCTTCCGACAGTCTTTTCAAACCAGACATGCGTCGAAAATTCGACGTATTTATCTGCCAGACGCATGACCAGGGCCTTTCAGCCATCAAAGCGCTGGGTTCGATAAGGTGCGTGAACGTCACCCTGGGGTTGCCCTACGTTCGCACTTCGGTGGGGCACGGAACCGGTTACGACATTGCCGGAAAGGGGGAATCCGACCCCTCGGGCCTGATTTCGGCAATAAGGGAAGCCCGGCGATTGACGGCGGACACCGGTCGGAAAGGGGAATCTCGCGGCGCTCAGTAATGGTACTGGAGCTGACCCTCGAGGCGATAGTCGTATCCGAAGAACATGTCGTTGCTCAGGGCTATTGGAGCAGCGAGCGAGATGGTCATTCCGGGCTTCACATGATGCCGCAGCCCAAGGGTAAGGTCGGTGCTGCGACCGTTATTGATGCGGTTGTAGGCGTTTATCTCGCCCATGAAGGTGAATGATTCGTTGGCGGAGTATTCGAACCCGGCGTTCACGAAGACCCCTTCATGGTCGGTGTTCCCGTCTCCGGCCTGGTATCCGCCGTTCAGGTGGAAGTTTCCGCCACTCTTCTTCTTGGAGGAAACGCCGGCAAAGATCTCCCAGGCATTGTCGTTCTCGTAATTCCCGATCACCCGGTCATTGGTCGGGAAAATCGCCCCCAGACCGAGGCAGGAGGCCATGTTCTCGTTCTGGGAGGAGAACTTGAGTCTCAGCGAAGCGTCGCCCATTCCGGAATCGGTTCCATCCCGGAAATTGTAGGTGATCGGAGCATACACGTCGTAGGATTCGAACGGCAGCTGGAGAGCGACCTCGAAGTTCTCGCCCGCGTAGGTCAGGGCGATGGGGAACTGCCAGTAATCGCCGTCTTCTCCGTTCTGGAGTCGATGTCCGTCCCTCCGGGTGATCTTGTTCCACAGGACTCCGAAGGAAGTGCTGAAGAGGCCTTTGCCCAGCGTGTAGGCGGCGAAGGTGTGCATCAGGCCTGTAAGGCCTTCCATCGTGACGTTGTTGCGGGTATGATCTTCCTGGCGGCCGGTTTCAGGGAGATAAATCGCGGGAAGGCCCCTTTCCGAGTACATTACGGTTTCGTTCCCGGTCCCCGAGACCGGGGGAAGCTGAAGGGCGGGGGGGGTGGAGGGGGCATTGACGACCTGGGTTTCGGCGATGGTTACCGTCTTCTGCCTCATGGTCAATCCTTTTCCGAGAGAGGGAATACTTATCCTTTTCCCCACCTTAAGATTGGAGGGATTGTTTATTCCGTTCGCATTCGCGATCTTCTTCCAATATTTGGTCGTTCCGAAGAATTTCCGGGAAATTCCCCCGAGGGTGTCTCCCTTTCTGACGGTGTAGCTCTGGACACCCAAACCCTGGGAAATCGGACTTTCAGAATCATCTGACAGATCCGCTTCCATTATCTCGTGGGGTTCCCCTGAACCTGAAACGAACGAGATCGTCTCCCGCCCGGCACGTTCCGGGTATGCTTCCGAATAGCCTTCGGGAAGATCCAGGGTCGAGGAATCATATCCCTGTGCCTGACCGGCCATGGGAAACATTATTGAAGTGAGGAGGCCGAGAATAACGAGCAGATTAATCTCAATTCGGTGCTTCATGAAAACTCGTTCCTTTCCGGTCCGGTTTCGAGTATTTGCCCATCAAGGGATGGGGATTGGGAAAACCTGGTATTCCGTTTCCACCTATCGGATGGAAGGCACGAATTTTTTACGTTTTTCCCCATTGAGCGCAGGAACCCCTGACGGCGATCATTCCACACCCGGCCCCCCGGGAATCCCTTGGTAACTCAATTTGACAGGCTTCTGGGCGTGTGATAAAGTTCAACCGTCCCCACCTTTCAGAGAACAGGAAGAGGTTTGATGAAGAAAACCTTTGTCATCGACACGAATGTGTTGTTGCACAGTCACCAGGCACTATTTTCCTTCAAGGACAACGATGTGGTCATTCCACTCGGGGTCATAGAGGAATTCGACCGTTTCAAGGGGTTCAACGACGAACGTGGACGTGAGGCCCGGTCAGCCTCGCGGGAACTCGACGCTTTGAGGAACAAAGGCCCCCTCTACAAGGGCGTTCCCCTCGAGAACGGGGGCTCGATCCAGGTCCTGATCGACAACGAGATGGAGATTCCCTATGGTTTCGACAAGAACAAGGTCGACAACCGCATTCTTGCCTGCGCTCTATACCTGAAGAAGCAGGGGAAGAATGTCTTCTACATCAGCAAAGACATCAACTCCCGGATCAAAGCCGACGCCCTGGGGGTCCCCACGGAGGACTTCGAAACCAACAAGATCGATATCGACGAGCTCTACCTTGGCTGGGAGGAAATCATCCTTCCCGCGAAGGATATCGAGACCTTTTTGGTCAACAAGAGTCTGGAGGCCCCGAAGACCGGCCTTTTCCCGAACGAGTTCATCCTTTTGAAGGCGGCCGAAAGCGAAAACAAGACCGCCCTTGCAAAATACTGCGGGAACCTTGGGAAACTCGTTCCGCTCTATCACGTGAATGCCAAGCCATGGGGTGTCGAACCCCTGAACCTGCAACAGAAGTTCGCAATCGAGCTCCTTCTCTGCAACGACGTGAACCTGGTCACCCTCGTCGGAAGGGCTGGAACCGGCAAGACCCTTCTAGCCCTTGCGTGCGGCCTTCAGAAGACTCTTGACGAGCACGTTTTCCGGAAGCTCCTGGTCAGCCGGCCCATCATGCCTCTCGGAAAGGATATCGGGTTCCTGCCGGGTTCCAAGGACGAGAAGCTCAGCCACTGGATGCAGCCTATCTTCGACAACCTCGAATTCGTGATGGACAAGCTCTACAACAATTCCGACGACGTGGACAAGAAGATCAAGTTCCTGATCGAGTCGCAGAAGGTCCAGATCGAGGCGATCACCTATATCCGCGGCCGGAGCATCCCCAAGCAGTTCCTGATCGTTGATGAGGCGCAGAACCTTACCCCCCACGAAGTGAAAACGATCATCAGCCGCGCCGGAGAGGGCACGAAGGTGGTCCTCACCGGGGACCCCTACCAGATCGACAATCCCTACCTCGACAGTTCATCGAACGGACTGAACTTCGTTATCGAGAAGTTCAAGGGCCAGAAACTCTTCGGTCATATCATCCTCCACAAATCGGAACGGTCTGATCTGTCAGCCCTCGCTTCGGGTCTGCTGTGAGGTTTCCAGCCATGGGGCCGCGGTCGGGGTACCCTGAAGATTTTCCTCCGGTTTTGGTATAATATAGAAGAGGGAAAAGGAATTTTTCCAGAGGAGCGCCGAAGGAAGATGCTACGAAGAAAACCCGGGATGACGTTCCTGGAGATCATGATAGCGATGGTGATCCTTGCCATCGCCATGCTTCCCATTTTCAGCATGCTCCACAAAGGAACGGAAGACACCGACCTTAACGCCTCCCAGGCCTACGCGATCAACCGGGCGACCGAAATCCTGAATACGCTGCTGGACAACGTTCCCTTCGAGGTCATCCGGGCTGGAAACCCCGGAATCCTTTCCATCTCGGGTCTCGAAACATTGTCCGACTACAAGGACCTTACCGACAGCAAGCTTGCCGATTATTCGAAAATGCTTTTCGACCATTCCATGAAAGGATCGGGCGGCTATCCCTGCCAGGGCGTGATAACCGACCCCCGGGGGGTTTCGTATCTGGTCACCCTCAAGGTCGAGGATGTCTGCGCCCCTCCCGCCCCGGCCATGGAAAAGCCCGAAAAGAAAAAGATCGGGTCAGGGTTCCCGGGCGGGAGTTACTCCGATTTCGGAAACCACCCCAGAAAAGAGCTTACCTTCGCTTTCCTGCTCAACCCCGCCAAGCTTTCCGACCCCAAATGGGTCCAAACCTACCTCAAGAGCCCCTACAAGGCCGCGAGCAGCATCGCGACCCCGTCTTATGAAACCAAGATCGGCGGCGGGGACACAGGAGTCGCCCTTCCCAAGGGCAACATCTACCTCGACGATGATTACTCCACTCTGTCGGCCGATGCCACCCGGTTCGTGGACCCGACCGCGGTCCGCTACACCCAGCGGATGGCTTCCGAGAAGGTGAACTACACCAACGACGACAACTTCCAGTTCTGCACGATGAAGAAGCTGATCATCGAGGTACAATGGAACAGCGACAAACCGTTTTTCAGCAAGCCCGAAACAGAAAACGGGACAGTCCAGCGAATTCACTTGATGACCATGAAAGGCGACATCAACCGGTGATGGAGGAGAAAATGCCCCAGATTAGATGTTCCTCCCGCAAAGGAATGGCGATCGTCGTCGCCCTGTTCTTCGCCTTCTGCCTGATGATCATGTTCTTCGGCCTCTTTACCCAGCACCGGAACGTTACCGCGCACAACAGGGTCTCCCTCCAGAACCAGCAGGCGTTTTTTGCCGCAAGGGCCGCTATCCAGCACCTGTTATTGAAGGCGAAGCTTTTCCCCACCGAATTCTACGATGCCGTCGAGTTTTCCCAGGGGAAGAACCCTCTCTTCGACTTTTCCGAATACCCCAGGAACGACGACTCCGGAAAGCCGATTTTCGTGCCCAGCAAGCTATCGAACGGAGTCTTCGTAAAAGACCCCGTCTATCGTGAGCAGGATCTCGACAACAACGCGAAGTATTTCTACATCCAGCTCGACGGGCGCCCGGATGTCTTCGTCCGCATCGGCAGTTTCTACAATCCCGATTTCCGGTATCTCGCCCCCAGCTTGGCTTCGAGCAATGCTGCCAAGAGATACACGACCCCGGAACCCCCCAACACCCAATGGAACGCAGGGAAGTATCTCAAATACTACATCCTGGATTGCACGAACTGGGACGACAAACACCCCTCATTGGATATGAAACTCGCCGACTACGTCAAGACCTCCCGCGATTGGCGGCTCTCAGACCCGGGCGTGAAGGGGTATCCCTATACCATGAAGTACAAGGTCGATGAGGTCAGCATCCATGCGATGAAGGAGCTGCGCCGCTACAACGAAGAAGCCATCGAGATAAAGGTCGAAGGGAGCATCGATGATTTCCAGGGGAAGAACTATACGCAGATCCAGAAAAAGATCCAGAAGATCACGCGCTCTGGAAAGCCGGTCAGCTGACATGAAAGCGATGCATGATGCCCATCGCCCCGACCTTCGGAAGAACGGATTCACGATGGTGGAACTCATGTGCGCCATGGTGGTGCTGGCAGTCTTCGTCTATTATGCCTACGGCCTTTTCATCAGCGGAACGAAAACCGCAAACAAAGGATCATGGATCAACGCCGCCATCGAGAAGCTCCGCACGGGAACCGCAATCCTGAATAAAGAGATCAAGGCCTCCTCCTATCCAACCACCCTTCTGGATGACAAAATCCTGGAGCCCGCCGACAACAAGAATGCGACGGTGGCGCAGCAGTATTATTTGAAGATCCCTTCCCTGAAAAAGCAGATCTCCTCTCACGAAGGGTTCAAAACCCGGGAGAGCCCCCTGATGAAATGGTTTGTCTGCACTCCCGAGAAATTCCCCTCGGAAAAGGGAATCCTCATCGAGAACGTGGTCTACTTCGTTCCCGAGGAGAACTCCCTCGCCAAGGTCGGGAAGCTCAAATGGGAATCCTATGGAAACCGATTCACGACTTCGGGCCCGGACCACGCAAAGTCCGGCAACCTCAACCTCACCCCTGACCCGAGCCTGAACAGACAGTCCAACCTCGTCGATGACGTCGAGTGGGTCATGTTTGAATCCCTCGCCCCCTCTTTTCCGACGGGGGCTACCGATTTGCAACCCCTGAAAATCCATATCCATTGCGTCTTCCCAAAAGACCCGAAGACGACGAAGGAAAATTCCATCATGATCACGCCCAACGTCGGGATGATGTTGTTCTGATCAATCGCGGCAACCTGACATGGCAAAACAGTGGCATCAGCTAGAGAAACTTGATCACAAATCCCTCAAGAAGCTCCAGGTAGATCGGGAAAAAGCCGTCCAGGCTCTCCGTTCCGAATCGGAGAAGAAGCGGATCTACATCATCATTGGAGCCGTCATTTTCGGTCTCCTCTGCGTCGGTTTCTTCTTCTACACCATCCGTAACCGGGTGGCCCAGCGCGAGTTCAAGGAGGCCCGCCAGGTCCTCATGAAATCGACGGTCACCGACGTCCAGGGAGTCGCCCTTGGAAGAACCCTGGGCAACTGGGAAAAGGTCTCCCCCGGTTTGGTCTTCGACGACGAGGAGTATTCCTTCAAGACCGAGAAGGACGGCTTCCTTATCTGCGAGCTACAGCTCAAGAACATTCTCAAGTTGGCTTCGAACTCGGAAATGGCCGTGTTCCGCCCCAAGCTCGACGAGAAGATCAACAAGGTCATCAAGGAGAAGTGCACCCTCGCGCGGGGTGAGGTCACCATCGGGATCGCCCTCGACGGCCGGGATATCCTCGAGATAGAGGCCGGCGGGGTGGTCGCGCTCGGAGCCTCGGGCTTGTACAAGGTCCTGTACAACTCCCAGAAGAATACCGGCGAGGTGGTCGTGAAGAACGGTCTCGTCGAGGTTTTCAGCCGGAAAAATCCCGAAAAGCGGGTGAAGGTCTCGGGGTTCTACAAGGTAACGTTCGCGAACGGGACGATCGGAAGCCCCACCCAGGCCAGCGTGATACAGTACGACTGGCGTTAGCCCGGTTTCCCTCCCGGCCTTTTTCAGACATCTTTTATGATCCGCATAGTCAAAGCAAGGGTTCACAACCTCCGGGACCTGACAGTCTCATTGCCCCGGAACACGCTCACGGTCATCACCGGAGTCTCGGGATCCGGCAAATCCTCCCTGGCATTCGACACCATCCACGCCGAAGGGCAGAGGCGCTACATGGAGTCCCTCTCCACCTACGCCCGCCAGTTCCTTCAGCAAATGGAGAAACCCGATGTCGAATCGGTGGACGGCCTTTCCCCGACCATCGCCATCCAGCAGAAATCGACATCGAGAAATCCACGGTCGACCGTGGGAACCATTACCGAGATCTACGATTATTTCCGTCTGCTCTATGCCGCGATCGGAATCCCGCACTGTCCGGGTTGCGGGCTGCGGGTTGCCCGGACCACCTCCCAGGAGGTTGTGGAGAGCCTTTCCGCGAATCCGAAGGGAACGAAGCTGACCCTGTTTTCCCCCCTCGTTCGCGAGCGCAAGGGCGAATACGCCAAGATCTTCGATGAACTCCGCAAGGAAGGGTTCTCCCGTGTGAGGCTCGACGGGAACATGCAACTCCTCGACGAGGACCTCCCCAAGCTCGATCCGAAAAAGAAGCACACGATCGAAGCCGTCATCGACCGGATCTCGCTCACCGGAACCCCGGAGGACCTTACCCGGCTGAACGAGGGAGTCGAGCTTTCATTCAAGATGTCCGACGGGCAGATGATCGCCCTGGTCGATACCCAGGGCCGGCCTTCGCAGGAAATCCTTTTCAGCGAGAACCTCCGTTGCGGGAAGTGCGAGATCAGCCTTCCCGAGATCAATCCGCGGTTCTTCTCCTTCAACGCCCCCTACGGCGCGTGTCAGAAATGCTCCGGGTTGGGTTTCCAGCTCATCGTCGACCCCGACCTCGTGATCCCCGATCGCTCCGTCTCGATCGCCGAGGGCGGCATCAAAGCGATGAATGCCGCCGAGGAGACCTATTTCAGGCAGTGGCTCAACAGCCTGGCGAGACATTTCAAGTTCTCGCTTTCCACCCCGATCCGGGATCTCCCGCCGAAGGCGCTGGATGTCCTTCTCCGGGGTTCGGGAAGCCAGGAGATCGAGGTCCTGTATGAGGGGAAGAAAATGCAGGCCACTTTCAAGAGGGCTTTCGAAGGGATACTTCCCACCCTCGAGCGTCGCTTCCGAGATACGGCATCGGAGGGGGCACGACAATACTACGAGCAGTTCATGCGCTCCCTGCCGTGTCCCGAATGCGGCGGGAAGAGGCTTTCCCCGGCGGCTCTCGCGGTCCGGATCGAAGGACTGAACATCCATGAGCTCACACTCCAGTCGGTCGCCACGCTGGTTCCCTTCTTCGAGCGGTTGAAGCTCTCGGAAAGGGACGCCTTCATCTGCAAGAAGATCCTGGAGCAGATCAGGAGCCGCCTGAGGTTCCTCAAGGACGTCGGACTGGAGTATCTGACCCTCTCCCGGACCGCGCACACCCTGTCTGGCGGAGAGGCCCAACGGATCCGGCTTGCCACGCAGATCGGGTCCGCCCTGGTCGGGATCACGTATGTCCTGGACGAGCCCAGCATCGGCCTGCATCCCCGCGACAACCGCCGCCTCATCGAAACGCTGCAACACCTCCGGGATCTCGGAAACACGGTCCTGGTGGTCGAGCACGACCGGGAGATCATGCTCGAAGCGGATCACATCATCGACCTCGGTCCCGGGGCTGGTTCCGAAGGGGGCCGGCTGGTGGCGCAGGGAACCGTTGCCGAGGTCTCTTCGCATGGGACGAGCCTGACGGGAAGGTTCCTCGCGGGCGAGGAGGTCATCCAGGTCCCCCCCGAGCGCCGGCCCGGAAACGGTTCCAGGCTCAAGATCCTTGGGGCCCAGCACAACAACCTCAAGGACATCGACATCGAGATTCCCCTCGGATGCTTCGTCGCGGTCACCGGGGTATCCGGTTCCGGCAAATCGAGCCTCGTGACGGACACCCTGTTCCCCCTCATGTCGAACCTGATCAACGAGGGTCGCCTCGAGATCGGGAAATACCGTGCGATCGAGGGAATCGGACACGTCAACAAGGTCGTGAACATCGACCAGGACCCCATCGGCCGGACCCCCCGCTCGAACCCGGCGACCTACACCGGCCTGTTCACGCCCATCCGCGCGCTTTTCGCCGAAACGGTCGAAGCCCGTGCGAGGGGCTATTCCCAGGGCAGGTTCAGTTTCAACGTCAAGGGCGGACGGTGCGATGTCTGCGAGGGTTCGGGACAGATCCAGATCGAGATGCATTTCCTTCCCGACGTTTTCGTCACGTGCGAGGCCTGCAAGGGCCTCCGGTTCAACAGCGAAACCCTGAAGGTGAGGTTCAAGGGGAGGAGCATCGCGGAAGTCCTCGGAATGACCGTGAAGGAAGCCCTTCCCTTCTTCGAGGCTTTCACGGTTTTGAGAAGGAAGCTCCAGACGCTTCTCGACGTCGGGCTCGGATACATCACGCTCGGCCAGGCCAGCACCACCCTTTCGGGTGGGGAAGCGCAACGTGTCAAGCTCTCGACCGAGCTTTCCCGCGTCGCCACGGGATCCACATTCTATATCCTCGACGAGCCCACGACCGGCCTGCATTTCGAGGATGTGCGGTGCCTGCTGAAGGTCCTGGAAAGGCTCGTCAAAATGGGAAACACCGTCCTGGTCGTCGAGCACAACCTCGACGTTGTGAAGACCGCCGACTGGATCATCGACCTGGGCCCGGAAGGCGGCGACCAGGGCGGACGGATCGTCGCGACCGGAACCCCGGAAGAGCTTGCGAGGCATCCGACTTCGCTCACGGGCCGGTTTTTGAAAGACCACCTTCCCTCCCTGGCCGCCGAGGCGGTTCAGGCGGGTCAAAGGCCCCGGAAGATGTCGAAGCCCCTCCTCATGGCCGAGAAGAATGGCTAAGAAGAGCGGAATGATCTTCGTCTGCCGCGAGTGCGGGCAGAGTTTCCAGAAGTGGCAGGGCCAGTGCGGAGGTTGCGGGGAATGGAACACCCTCGTCGCCGAGGTCGCGCAAACCCTCGGCCGGGACGCCGCGGGGTTCAAATCCGGCAGCGCGAATCTTTCCCTCTGCCAGGCCCTCGACGACATCCAGTCGGAGCATGTCGCCCGCATCATGACCGGCTTCGACGCATTCGACGAGCTGATCGGTGGCGGACTGGTGGCGGGCGGGATAACCCTGATCGGCGGGGAGCCCGGAGTGGGGAAATCCACTTTCATGCTCCAGCTCTCGTCGCGGCTGGGAGTGCGCCTGAAACCCATCGTCTACATCTCGGGCGAGGAGTCGCCCACGCAGATCAAGCTCAGAAGCGACCGCCTGAACATCGGAAACGGGAAGGACATCTTTTTGATCTCGGAGCAGAACCTGGAGGCTGCCCTCGGCTGCGTTTTATCGTACCAGCCGAAGCTTGTGGTGGTCGACTCGATCCAGACGGTCTTCACGCCCCAGGTGGAATCGACCCCGGGGTCGGTAGCCCAGGTGAGGGAGTGCGCCGCCATCCTGACCAAATTCGGGAAGGACCGAAGTCTCCCGGTCATGATCATCGGCCACGTGACCAAGGACGGGGCGATCGCGGGGCCCAAGATTCTCGAGCATATCGTGGACACGGTGTTGTATTTCGAGGGCGAGATCAACTCCAACTTCAGGATCCTTCGCGTTTTCAAGAACCGGTTCGGGGCGACGGGTGAGGTCGCGGTCTTCCAGATGACGGCCGGAGGCCTTATGCCGGTGTTGAACCCGTCCGATCTGTTCGTCAGCCGCAACAGGCACGATTCTCCGGGCGTGGTCGTCGTCCCGCTGCTGGAGGGGTCTCGCTGCATCCTGGCGGAACTGCAGGCACTGGTGACGCAGTCGTTTCTGTCGATGCCGCGGCGCGTGGTCTCGGGTCTCGACGCCAACCGCCTCAACCTTGTACTTGCGGTTCTCGAGAAGCATGCCGGGCTGAAGTTCTACAACCGGGACGTTTTCGCGAACGTGGCCGCGGGTTTGAGGTTGTCCGAACCCGGTGGAGACCTTGGCCTGGCCATGGCCCTGGCCGGAAGCGCCTGGGACCGCCCCGTCCCCGGAGACCTTTTGACCGCGGGCGAGCTTACGCTTTCGGGCGAGATCCGCCCGGTGTCCGGCCTCGACCGCCGGGTCGCCGAGGGCCGTCGTTTCGGGTTCAAACGGTTCCTGGTCGGCCGCTCGGGCGAGAAGCAGTCCGCCAAGGACCTCACCGAAGTCTCCACCCTCCGCGAAGCGCTCCAGTTCGTCTTCCCCAAATCCTGACCGGTTTTCGGGGGGAAGTTCGTCTTCAGCAAAAGCATTCAGCGCTTTCCATCCGCCTCTCAAGAAAACCATGTGGGGCGAATACCTTTCCCAAGTTTCCCTTCACATGATTTGCCGTGAATGGAATTCCGAGGTATGATCTTCAGGTCATCTTGAATCGAGAGTGGGTCTCCCCTGCCTCTGCATTTTTCTCTTGAAGGCCGGGGGCCCCGAGAGATCTGGGAACGCCCTGAAACTCCCCGAATCGACATCGGAGGATGCTTGGCTTGCCGGAGATACTGGTTCAACAGAGAACCGTAAAAACCCTCCCCAACGGAATGAGACCGTTTCAAGAGGAGGCTCTGAAGGCTCTCGATGGTCCTGAAAGGATCATCGTCGTTGAAGCCCCGGTCGGTGCAGGAAAGAGCCATATCGTGCGCCGGTTCGCCCAAGGAACGGATTTCCCCTGGCTGATCCTGACATACCCCACCAAGATCCTCATGGAAATGCAGGTCGGAGCGCTGAAGCGGGAGTTGGGAAAGGTCAGGCACTGGCCTGACGACGAGGAAGCCTGTGGTGAAACAACCCTTTTCGAGTATTCCACGTCTGCTTTGGTCCGGTCCTTGAAAAGGAAGGGCTTCGACGGAAACCTGAACCGGGGAAAGGTCATTTCCGAAATCCTTGAAAGGCATTGGTTATCGGCTCGGAATCACATTTTCGTGACGACACCGGATGTGCTGCATCTACTGATGGAAGGTGTGTATCATGCTCCGAATCAGATCCAGTCCAAGCTGAAGAACGCCCTGGTGGTCTTTGACGAGTTCCATCTGTACACCAACCTCGAGAACTTCCCCCCCCTGATCGAAAAACTCCTCGAACGGTTTGCCGCAAAGATATTCCTTCTCTCAGCGACTCCCACAACCAATCCCGAACTCGATGGCATCTTCGAGAAGCATTCCGTTCGGAGGATTTCTTTTTCTTCCTCCCTGGGAAACGACAGCGACAAGGTTTTCAACCATCCGTTGAGGCTGAAAATCGTTCCCTGCGCCTACACGAAGATTCCGGAATTCCTGCAAGTGGCCAGGGAAATCCTGCCTTCCCTCCCTCGTCCTGGGGCGGTGATTTTCGACTCGATCTTCCGGTTGAAGCACATCAAGCCCAAGCTCGAGAGGCTTTTTCCCCATCTCCGGTTTTTCGAATACGATGGAATGAGGCATGACCGGATCGAGTTTTCCGACACCACGGTGATCCTTGGGACATCATCGATTGAAGTCGGGGTCGAGATGAAGATCAAGGGTCTGGTAACCGAAGCGGCCTTCTGGACTGCAGCCATCCAAAGAATCGGGAGAGTGGGAAGAGCTGAGCCCGGGGAGGTCTTTCTTCTCACCCGAAATCGTGATGTCTCCTGCCGTGTGGGCGACCGGACTTCTCTCACGCGGTGGGAACTCGAAGAGGAGGTTCTCAAAGCTTCTCTGAAAGAGCGTTTTGGAAATACCGTTTCAGGTGAAATGTTCCGTGGTGACAGTTTTCCTTTTCTTGTCGTCGATTCACGAAGCAAGGAACCGACACCTTACACCGAAGCGGTTTTCTCGATGTTCCAGATCGACAAAAGCAACCTCTGCAGGAATTGGCGAAAACTCGAAAGGCAGGAAAAGCGGGAATGCCTCACCCAGGACTTCGGAATGACCCGGGAAAAGGTCGAGGATTTGCTCCTTCACGACCATCTGATTCCGTTTTGGGGCGTCGTCTCCGGGGAGCTTCGGGAGAAATACGTTCAGGTGAAAGCGGTTCAATTTGCCGGGGGGGTCGAAATCCAGGTTGGAGCAAGGGGCATCGAAGCCACATTCACTTTTGATGACTTCGGAGGTGATGAGATTTGATCGAGACCCGGTTGACCCTCGCAGACGTTCGGAAAGCATTGCATCGGCAGTTTGGATTCCTCGCCAAGAGTAACGGCACGCCTTTATGGCTTCACTCCTTCACGGTCTGGTCGATTGCCTCGAAATTCGCCGCACTGGTTCCTCGTTTCAGCGATCGGGAGCGCCTTTTGCTCGAAATCGCGGCCCTTTTTCACGACATCGGAAAACGCGATCCAGTCGTCCAGGAAGTCTTGTCGGGAAAAAGGGAAGGGAAAGCCCCGCACAGAGTGTCTCGTGACGAAATCAGGTCAGAGGTGCTTGCTGCATTTGAAGGCAGGATTTCCCTGTCCGATCCGGAAATCGATTCCCTGTATGACATCGGCCTGCACCATTCTCTATCTGGTTCCGATGTCGAAAAGGCAAAGACCCCTGCGTTCGGGGCCTATTCCCAATTGATCAGATGGGCGGACCGCCTGGCCTCGATGGCGGCCGACGAACGGCCGGATTTCTCCCTGATTCTCGAAATAAGGAATGCAACGCAAGGGGTTTTCGAGATTTCCTTCGCAACCATGGGCCGTTTTCCTTCCCCAACCACGTTCACCGTTCTCCAGATAATCGCGGAGGAGTATGGGAAAGCCGGCTGGACCACACTGTTGTCCCTGGAGAATGCCGTCCTGTTCGTGGGAAAAGCCCAGAGCAGGATTCCCGATAAAGCCTCCGTTGTTGGAAAAGTCCGGAAAGCACTGTTCGAGAAGAACCTTCAGGGCCAAAGCATCAAGGCAAGTTTTGGAAAAGAGATTCTTTCTGGGGAGGCCCGAAAGGATCCCAGGTCTTTTCTCACCGAAAAGAAAGTGGAGTTGCTAGATTTTTTGGGGGATGTCAAATCCGCGCCAATCGTTTTCTTCCGGCTTTTGATGGACTTGTACAAGCATTCCTCGAAGTTGACGAAAGCCCGGAGGAAATCGAAAGTCATCGATATTCTGGCAAAAGCCGGTGGCCCCGCCGTCGTCACCAAAGCGTTCTCGGAAGGGTCTGAATGGTGCCTGATTCCAGGAATCAACACTATTCCAGGTCTGATTTCCGCGATTTTCCAGAAAGCAAAGCTTTCCGACATTCTCGATGAAGCCTCGGAAAAACCTTTGTCAGGCCTTTCGAGTGATGAGCTTTTCCAGATTCTCGATTCCCTGGCGGGTAAGTGGTTTCCCCAAGTGACATCGGGCAAATCCGTCGATTCCCTCGACTCACTGGTCGGAATGGAAGAAGAAACGGATTTTTCCGAACTTGCCATGAAGAGCCTGGATTCCTATGCCGAATATAAGGATTCCCGGAATCCCAAGTATGGAATCTGCGAACAGTGCGGTGGAACCACCCCTCTCGAAGCAAAACCGGCCCTCAACTTCCCCCAAGGTCGAACGGGAGGTTTCACGCAAGTTAACCCCAAACCCTCATCGGATGCCCCCAAGGTGGTCTGTCCGCTCTGCGTTTTCGATGCCACCCAGTCCCGCCACATGGTATCGGCCCGAGGAAAGGTGGTGATAGCGAGGATCTCTTCGCCGATCCCGGATCTCTGGGCTCTTTACCCAGGGCTTCGAAAGCAGATTTCAAGCTTGAGTCAGGCTCTGCAGAATGCCCAGGAGATCAGGCAATTCCACGAGATTCCCGAGTTCGAAGGTTGGCCCCTTCCCGGGGGCTTGTTGATTCCCATTCCTGACCCGAGCCGGGAAAGGAGCCTGGAAATCATCCAGGAAACCGAAAGAGGTGTTTTGTTCGTTCTCGAAACCCCGTTCAAGGCGGAGGGAACCAAGAATCTCCGGGCAAGGTTTTTGGCCCTTTACTCCCTTCTGAATGGCATGGGGTTCGTCACCCACATCGGAACCGAAAATCAAACAGGACTTTTCGGAGAACGCCCCCAGAATTTTCCACGAACCGGGTTGCTCGATCGGTACCGGTATGGCCTTTCGATCAACCTGTTCTCGAGGATTCTCCGGGAAAAGGGGAAAACGGCAAACGTCGCCGCATTTTCTCGGAATCTTTTGGAAACCGCCCCTTCCCAGCTGTTTTCCGTGATCTCCGATATGGCCGAAAGCAGGAGGCTGAAAAAGTTCCTCGATTCGACGATCGTCCCGCTCGTAAAAAATCTTTGCGAAACAAATCTCGTCATTCTTGACGGCAAGGAGGTCCGGATCATTATGAAGGAGTTGTTGAAGGATGCTTCGTTCTTCGCAGGGCATCTGGAGAAATTCTGCGTCGTTCCCCGGAATTCGAAGGGAGGAGTAAGCAAATACGCCATAACCAAACCGGTGGATGCGGTTTTGAACGGGATCCTGCAGGGGCTTGATTTCGAAGAGGCTTTCGCCAGGTTTCTCCCCAACATTCGAATGACCATTCCTCGCAATCTCCCGGAGAAGGACCAGGAAAAGAGGGTTGATGAGGAAGATCTGGCGCAATTCATTTCCGGGGCCAAAGAGATTTTCCGAAGATATAGCAGGGTCAGGTCTTCCGATATCGGCGGGTTCATACGGCTGAAAAACGGCATTCGATCGGCAATACACATGCTTCAGCGGTACAAAAAACTTCAGGAGGTTGTTTCGCATGACTGATTTCCTCAAAGAGCCCAGCAAGCTTTCGACGGGTGTGTATCTGCAACTTCCGGTAAGCATCAGGCTTCTCGATGAAGCGATCATCAGGAGCAACGAGCCGGAGGAGGTCTTGACCTTCCATTATCGGAGCCTCGGAAACCGTTTCGTCATCCCATGGAGGAAGATCAAGGGCAAGCTTCGCCGGCTTGTACTCGAAAAACAAAGAGGCCTCGGCATAGAGCCCGATTGTTCCTTGAAGGAGGATCTCTGCGGCCGATGCCCCACCTGCTTCTTGTTCGGGGCCACCGGGGAAACGAGTTCTGTCAAGTTCCCTTACAACATCCTTTCCCGAGTTTTCGGAGAGACCTTCATTTCCGAAACCCAGGTCGGCCAGATCACTCCCTACACGCAGAATGCCGTCGATGAGAAAACCCTCAAGACCGGCCAGGCGTTGATGACCATTCTGACCGTTCCGCGAGAGACGGTTTTCCGAGGAGTGGTCACCCTCAAGGATCCGACCCGGGAGATGGCCTCGATCCTAATCGAGAACCTAGGGCGGTTGAGCCGCATCGGCGCCCGCTCCGTCGAGTGGGGCCGGGTGGAAACCGTCGTCGAGGGAATGTTGCTTTCAGATCGGGAGCGGTTGAGCGGTTATCTGGCACTCGAAAAGTCTCCCCAGGAAGCGATTTCCAAGATCCCGCAACTTCCGGATGTCGAACAGTCCTACAAGGTCTTCAACGACTCGGTGAAGGGAATAGTCAAAGATCTCATTCAAACGGGGAAAGAGCAGGAAAAGGAAGAAGAAGAGGAAAAATGAAACTGCACATTTTCCGGTTGAAACTGATCGACCCATTGTTTTTCAGCCGGGAAGACATCGGAGGCGCCCATTGCCCGCCTTATATCCATGCGACCGCGCTCAACCATGCGGCGGCATGGGCGATGGGGATCCCCAGAACCGATCAGAGTTACATCATGACCGATCAGGATGGGGGCAGGAACCGGCCTCGTTACCGGCATTCCTTCATCGAGCCTGATTTCTACTTCACTCCTGCCCGGCCCGAGGGACTCGTGGAGTATATGACCGAGACCGCAAAGGGAGACCGCGAAAGCTGGGTCCAGGTTTCATACGGCGGCGCCAAGCTGACCCTGGATTTCCTTGATTTTGACCCCGGGTTCGTGAAAAGGGTTGAGCACCGGGCCATCAAAGGGGCAATCTCTTTGAAAAGCCCCAGCGAGATTCTCAAGGCTTATCGGTTGTTCTCCATTGTCCCCGAAACGATGATGACCGGCTATTTATGGACGAACCTCGAAAAGGACTCCTTTCCAAAACTGATCCGTCTTGGGAGTTTCCGGGGGCTGGCATTGTTGGAAATCGGAAATCCACTTTCCGTCCGACTTGATGCTGGAAAACGATACTGCGACCATCCGATCGACCCGCTTGTTTCGAAGGTGGTTCGTGGCATCCCTGTTCCGATGCTTCCGTATCCAATCATCGAGTTTCCCCAGGCGGAAAACACGGTCGAAGTGCGGATCAAGGACCGGACTGCGTTCGTCGCGGTTCCGGTCCGGAAGGTGGAATTCGATGCCGGCAAATTCCTCGAGCGCCTTGACGAGTTGCGGAGAGGGTTTCCCATGATCGAAAACCCCGCCAATCCCGACCAGGAAAGGGCAAAGGCTCTCCTTCACATCTTCAGAACCGCGATTTCGATGAAACTCTGCATCCAGGGAATCTCCGGTGAAGGGAGGCTGGAGCAGGCCCTTCTGCAGGTCGACTCCTTCGATACCCTTCGGCTCCTCGCCAAGGGAACCCCCCGGGAAGTCCCAGGCTCCCAGTTTCCGAGGTGGGCGGAAATTGCAAAGGAGATGATCGATGGTTGCGAGAAAAGCCTCCGGGGAGAAGGAAAAAGCCCGAAGGCAAAAGATACTGGAGACGGTTCATCAAGTCTTATATTGTGACAAGGAGTGGAAAGAAGCCGAAATCTATGCCCGGAGGTTCAGCGAGATCCTTCGGAGAGCGGGCCTGCCTCCCGATTTCCCGGTTCCACGAGAAGAGACCGTGGCGGAATACTCGAAAAGGGTTGTACGGCTGCTTTCGGGAAAGGCTCCCCTGGATCGATCCCTGGCTTTCTTCCGAATTCTGGCCACCCTGGTGGCCCGGAATTGTTCGGAGGAAGAGCTGATCGATCTTTTGGGATCCCAGAACACAGCGGATGGAATTCGGCAGAACCTCGCCTTCCTGCTTGAAGGAGGATTTTTGGAGACGATTGAAGGAAAGTTCCAGATCAAGGCCAAATTCCGAAAAATGATCGGGAAAGGCGAGTAGAAGTTTTGATCAAATTCCTTGCATTTTTTGACTATTTTTGCACCTTTTCCTTATGAAGATCCGTTTTTTGACCTTTCTCCTGCTGGAAGGCGAGAAGACGACGGGAGAAATCGGCCGTTCGCTGCGGATTTCCCCCGCTATTGTCTCCCGGGAAATGGGAATATTGGCTGGAAAGGGCCTCGTAAAAAGGGTTCCCCAGAGGCCCAGGTATTGGGAACCCAACCGATCCTCTTCTTTCGTTGAAGACCTGGACCGGTTCATCCTCCTGGTGAAGAATTCCTCAGAAATCCTCCGGCTTTTCGACCGTTTCGCAGTCATCCGGATCGGGGCGGCCGTTTTCCAGGCAAAGAGGCCCGTTTTCCGGTCGGACTTGGAAAGAGCAACTGGTCTTTCCCCCGCAACGCTGGCAAAATGGCTCTCTCTTTTGATGTCCCTCAAATTCCTGAACGGGACCAGACAGAAACCGCAAGCCCTGGTTTCTTTGAGTGGGGAAAAGCCCCGCGTTTTTTTCTCCTTATGCAACCATCTTGCCAGGTTTGGTGATCCACCCCCTGAGCCCAGGCCTTCTCCGGGGCGATTCATCGCCGATTTGCGGAAAGACCCAACCGTGATGATTCTGCTCCAATATGGTTCGACGGTCCGGAAAACATCGGATGCTCACAGCGATATCGACCTGTTTGTGGTTACGCGGGATCCCCTGACCCGGGGCAAAATCCTTTCCAGGCCAATTCCCAAGATGATCGATCTGAATGTCCTTTCCAAGAAGGGGTTCCTGGACCTCTTGAAAACCCAGCCCGATTTCGTTCACACCATCGCGTCCGGGCTGGTGCACAAGGGAAAAATGTTCCTTCAGGAGCTTCTGAGATGAAGATCCCACAGGCAATTCTGCGGTTCTCGACTTCCCCGGTCCTTTCGGCATACGGAAACAGCCTTCGGGGATTTTTCAGCAGGAAGGAGCCCGGGAATCTTCTCACCCACAATCATCTTGGGAGCGGAAGATACTTGTACGCTTACCCTCGAATTCAGTACAAGGCGTTGGGGGAGGAAGGCCTGGTCCTTGGAATCGCGGAAGGAGCGGAGCAGGTCCCCGATTTTAGGAAGGATCTGGATGAGCTTGAGTTGAATGGAAAGAGATTTGAAATTGTCGGAAAGAAGGTTTCCAGCAGTGAGGTGGTTTTCGGTTGCTCTGATTCGCCCATCGAGTATGAGTTCCTGACACCCTGGTTGGCACTCAACGAGCGGAACCACGGGCTTTTCCTGAGCCAGGCAAATGGAATCGAAACATTTTCGGAATCTCTCAAGAAAATCCTGATAGGAAACCTTCTGAGCATATCAAAGTCGTTGGGTTATGTCGTAGAGCGGATGCTTCTTGTCGATTCCTGTCGATTCGAGAAAGTGGAAACCTTTTTGAAAGGTGTGAAGATGGTTGGTTTTCGAGGCACGTTCAAAGTGAACTTCCATATTCCCGACTTCTGGGGTCTTGGGAAATCCCCTGCGCGGGGCTTTGGAACGGTTGCAAGACGAAAGAAGGGGAATCGGACATGCAGTTGATTCTCAATTCGTATGGGATGAGCCTGAAGGTGAAAGACGGGTGCTTTCAGGTCCAAAAGGAGTCTCATCAGGAGTCGGTTGCACCGCGAAAGATCTCTTCGATCCTGGTCACGACCGGAGTGTTCCTTTCTTCCGACGTGTTGAAGCTGGCCATCGAAAACAATATCGATGTGGTTTTCCTCAACGAGTTCGGGGACCCCTTCGGCCGTGTCTGGCATGATCGCCCTGGATCGATAACCACCATACGCCGCCGCCAGCTTTCTCTGGTCGCTTCTGAAGATGGTCTCGGTTTCGTGAAGGAATGGATCGGCCAGAAACTGGCGAACCAGATCAACTATCTCGAACGACTTCGAAAAACGCGAACCAGGCATTCCGCCGAAATTTCTCATGCCCTCACCAGTTTGCAGGAAATTGAGGGTGAATTGCCCCAGGTTTCGGGAACCCCTGATTCCGCCAGGGAAAGTGTCCTGAGTATCGAAGCCCGTTCCGCGAAAGTCTATTTCCAGCTTCTTTCCGCCCTGATGCCTGACGCTTTCCGCTTCGAGGGGCGAAGCCGGAATCCGGCACAGGATCCGTTCAACTGTCTGCTGAACTATTCCTATGGAGTCCTGTATGGAAAAGTCGAGCGAGCTAGTGTCCTGGCAGGTCTCGACCCTTACATCGGGATTCTTCATACCGACAATTACGGGAAGAAATCCCTGGTGTTCGACCTGATCGAGAATTTCCGGATCTGGGCGGATGAAACCGTGGTTGGCCTTATTGCCGCGCGTGGAGTAAAGGAATCCCACTTCGACCGGTTGAAGAACGGCTTCGTGCTGAACAAGGATGGCAAGGCTGCCCTTCTTTCACGCTACATGGGTTTTTTGGAGGAGCCCATCCGATTTCGCGGGAGGAACATCAAAAGGTTGGACACCATCCAGATGGTTTGCCACCGATTTGCAAACCGGTTGCTCGGCAAGGAGAACCCTGACGAAGTCCCGGCCATTGTTTCCGGAGAGGAGGTCCTAGGAATTGAAGGAAGGTGAAAATCTCGTTTGGGTGGTCTACGACATCGGCTCGGACAAAATCCGGACGAGGCTGGCCAAGATCTGTAAGAAAAAGGGCCTCGAACGTGTTCAGAAGTCAGTTTTCCTTGGAACCTTGAACAGGACGGAAATCGAAGAGGTTGCCCTCATTTTCAAGGAAACCATCGAACAATCGGAGGATTCGGTCTATATCTTCCCCATGTGCCGTGATGACTTCGGGAAGACCCGTTTGATCGGCCGGGCCTTCGACCGCGACCGGGTGACGGATCAGATAAAGGCGCTCATTGTCTGATGATGGAACGACCCGGCACTATTGTTCCTGATCCGGCATCGGAGGTGATGTTCACCCCGAGCGAGATCCTGGAGCATGTTTTTTGCCCCCGGTTCACTTTTTTCATGCAATGCCTGAGAATTCCACAACGAGAAGGGAAGCGCTACAAAGTCCTGAAAGGTCGGGAACTCCACCAGAAGCGGGCACGCAACAACCCAGGTTACAAGCGAAAGCGCCTTGGATGCGTAAAACGGGTCACAGACGTCTATCTCGCCTCCCCGAAACTCCATGTTCGGGGAATCGTCGATGAGATTCTCGAACTCGAGGATGGAAGCCTTGCCCCCCTTGACTACAAAATGACAAGGCATCGGAAGACGCCATTCAAGACCCACCGCCTCCAGCTGGTCATCTACGGGCTTCTCATTTCGGAGATATATGATCGCCCTGTCAAAAAGGGTTTTATCGTTTACACGGTAGGAGGAAACATTGTTGAAGCCATCGACTTTTCGGCCCGCGACTTCAGCCGGGCCAGAAAAATCATCGGCCAGGTGTTCGAGATTGCTTGCTCGGGCTCACTTCCATCCCGAACCCGCCATGAAGTCAGATGTTTGGACTGTTGCTACCGGAATATCTGCGTCTGAAGGGCAAAAGCACATTGTGAGATTGTCCAATGACCGGGATCTTCCCCACAAGCCCTCTTGGAATTTTTCCTGACTGTTCTGCCCAAATTATTGGTGGCTTGCCCCCTTGTTCATTGAAAACCAGATCATCACCGCTTCCCCCCTTACCCAATCCCTGCATGGAAAAGGTCGAACCAGGCATTTTGGGATGTTTTCCCTTCAGGTTTGGAAAGAAATGACTTGGGAAGAGCGGTCATTTTTCCCTTTGAATTCCGGGGGTTCCAGTGGTAGGTTGGTCCCAACCCCCTTTCCATCAAAACAAGGATTGAAACTGTTCCCGTCGATATGATGCACCACTTCTTTCGGGTCCCAACCCCCTTTCCATCAAAACAAGGATTGAAACACTTCCATAAACTCCTCCATCTTGCCAGAGCAGCGTCCCAACCCCCTTTCCATCAAAACAAGGATTGAAACCCATACATGACCAAAGAGTCCGAATCTAACCGAAAACGGTCCCAACCCCCTTTCCATCAAAACAAGGATTGAAACAACAGCTTGCCGCAGCCGGTATCGACGTTTCGACCATGTCCCAACCCCCTTTCCATCAAAACAAGGATTGAAACATCATCCCCGCGCAACGCGGGGAAAGAAAGGTGGAAGTCCCAACCCCCTTTCCATCAAAACAAGGATTGAAACCGGGAAAATTCCACGTCGCCGATGACAACCGGATTTTGTCCCAACCCCCTTTCCATCAAAACAAGGATTGAAACGTTTCGGATCAGAAGATTTTCGGATCGGCCATATCGTCCCAACCCCCTTTCCATCAAAACAAGGATTGAAACCACAACGGATCCGCAATCCCGGACGGAACTTACCGGTCCCAACCCCCTTTCCATCAAAACAAGGATTGAAACTCTTCCGGGCTATAAGTCGCATTCATAGTTTCCTCGTCCCAACCCCCTTTCCATCAAAACAAGGATTGAAACCAACGCCCGTGCCGGTCGGGAATTCCGGCTGATTTTGTCCCAACCCCCTTTCCATCAAAACAAGGATTGAAACACTCATTTCCCTACCTCCCCTATCGTGCCAGAACTGGTCCCAACCCCCTTTCCATCAAAACAAGGATTGAAACTCATACACCTGCCTGTATGACTTTCGATCACCCTCGTCCCAACCCCCTTTCCATCAAAACAAGGATTGAAACCAAACCGGGCATAACCGATCCACATGCCCATTTTCGTCCCAACCCCCTTTCCATCAAAACAAGGATTGAAACCAGTATGACAGGACATAGCCCGTAGAGCAGTCGCTCGTCCCAACCCCCTTTCCATCAAAACAAGGATTGAAACCAGGGCAAGTTCCAACCGGCGAAGTTTCCGGCAAAGTCCCAACCCCCTTTCCATCAAAACAAGGATTGAAACCAATCCGATAGATCCTCTCCCGGTCAGGGAATGAGGTCCCAACCCCCTTTCCATCAAAACAAGGATTGAAACAGTTTACCAACGCCCGTGCCGGTCGGAAGTTCCGGCTGTCCCAACCCCCTTTCCATCAAAACAAGGATTGAAACTGCAAAATGACCTTTCCCGCGATATGCGTTTCAGTGTCCCAACCCCCTTTCCATCAAAACAAGGATTGAAACGCTATCTTGTCGGCCAGGGAGGTCGCCTGTTTCCCCCAGGTCCCAACCCCCTTTCCATCAAAACAAGGATTGAAACAAAATCACCGGCTCCGCGACCTTTGCTCCGCGAATTTCGGTCAGCCGATCCCGAAGCAGCTTTTACTGTGACTTGTACCTGAGGATTTCGGAAGCCGGAAGCGCCAGACAGGCCAGGATAACCAACAGCGACAACACGACGATCACTTCCAGAAAGCTGAAACCGGATCGCGGCAAATTAGGGATTGGGGGATTCACACCGTCGCTTTGGCTTCTTCATTCCGCTCCTGCCTTTGAATCCTGGACAAAGGATACCATCCGCCAGGGAAATTCTCCACCCCTGCCCGGACCCCCTGGATCGGGACAGGATTCGGGGCATCGAGTGGAAAAAAGTGAGGGCTTGCTGGTATCCTTCTTTTCGGGACGAGGGCCAATGATCCCCATACGGAAACTCCAAAAGAGAGAGTGAGGGTGCAAATGAAAGTTCGCCTTTCCGGTGCAATCGTCGTTACGACAATCATCCTGATCCTGGCAGGAGAACTGGCCCGATTTGCGACGGCCCAGGAATCGGCGTCTCCGACCGCGGCAACGGAGAAAGCCCTTTCCCTGCCCGAGTTTTTCCAAAAGGGGGGAACCGGATCCGGTCGTGCCCGGGTGAACCCAGACGAGATCGGGATCCTCGAAGACGGGGAGTCCGGCGCTTCTATTTCTTCCACCGTCCTGATTCAAGCCGCCCCAACTTTGTCCGCCTCCACCACGGCACCGGCTGCCTCCACCACGGCACCGGCTGCCTCCACCACGGCACCGGCTGCCTCGACTTCGGCACCGGCTGCCTCGACTACGGAGCCGGCTGAGATTTCCGAAGGGCCCGAAACGGTAGGGGAAGGGGAAAATGCCTCCGGATCTGCGGGGGAGGTCCCGGAAATCGAAAACATCGATCCGGATGAGCTTCCAGACACGTTGGAACCCGGGGAGGACATCTCCGGCCGGGAGGATGCCTTCCGCCGCAAGTTCGCGAAGATGTCGAAAACGAGTATCCCAAGAGCCGATTCGGACCTCCGGCTGTCCCCCCTTCATGTCGCGGCGATGCGAAACGATCTGGAAACGGTGAAGGAGCTTCTGAAGAAAGGTGCGAACCCCAACGAGGAGGATCCAGACGGCAACACCGCCCTCCACTGGGCGGTCTACGGGCCGATCGTCGGATACGCTCTTTCTCCCGAGCAGGTTTCCCGCCTCTCCGATCTCATCCATCTCCTGATTGGAGGGGGGGCAAAAGTGAATGCGAAGAACCACGCCCTGCCCGCGGGTTCCCCCTACACCCTGGTCGGGGAAAACACACCTCTCCACTATGCCATTTCCGGCCGCTGGAGCAAGGACCATTCGATCATCAACCTGCTGCTCGATTCGGGAGCGGACCCCAACGCCACCGACTCTTGGGGCCGCACTCCTCTCCACAAATGTGTTTTCTGGTCGTTCTACGACCGGGAGATGGCCGACATCCTCTTGGGACGCGGTGCAAAGATCGACGCAAAGGACGATAACGGAAAAACCCCGCTTCACTGGACTCCCTTTTTCCATGTTCCTGAGTTTGCCGAGTTCCTTCTCGAAAGGGGCGCGGGAATCGAAACCAGGGACAAGGCCGGGGAAACCGCGCTCCATGAGGCGGTCCGTTTCGGAAACGAGAAACTGGTCCGCATCCTTCTCGAGAAGGGGGCCAACTACAACGCCCGGAGCAAGCGTGGAAAGACCCCGCTAGCCATCGCCTCATCCGAGGACAAGGGAATCGCCATGAACGAGGCCGCCCGGGAAGCCAGGAAGTCCGCCGATAAGGAGATCGTCAGGCTCCTTACCGACAAAGGGGCCAGACTGTAGGCCGTTTCGGTTCGCGGATCCTCAGGATCAGCGGTCGAAGAGGTTTCCCCGTCCGAGCCGCCAGTCGGGGTCGAGCGCGCTTTTTACAGCCCGCATCTGGTCGAGGGCTGCCGGCTCGAACTGGGCCGAAAGCAGGTACTTCTTCAGCTTCCCGATACCGTGCTCTGCGCTCACTGAGCCGCCCATGCCCACTACCTCCCTTGCGAAATCGAGGTAGATGGCGCGACCGGCATCGTATTGGGCGGGGTTTTCCGGAATGATGTTCACGTGCAGATGGTTGTTCCCGATATGCCCGAACATGAAGTGGTTCAGCCGCGCCTCCCCGAGCTTCCGGCGGTACATTTCGATCACGGCGGGAAGATGCTCGTCGGGAACGGCCATGTCGGTTCCGAGTTTTGTGATCCGCGGATGGACCTCCCGGATACGGGCGACGAGAGAGTTGATCGTCTCGGGAAGTGCATGCCGGAGGTGCTTCATCCGCTCGATATCGACGGCGCTGAAAGTGGCGGGGGATTCCGAGGGAATTCCCCCCGAATCGGCAATCAGCGCGGAAAGATCGCAGAAAGCGGAAGCCAGATCGCATCTGACGCGCATTCCGATGAAAACGGCAACCGCCTGCGGGGAAGAAAAGACGTTGGGAATGTCGCAGAACCCGGCTTCACGCCGAAGCAGCCCGAGCGAATCCGAGCACATGAACTCCAGGGCTTCGATTGTGAATCCCGGATGCCCAATCCTATCCCGTCGACAGGAATCGACGAAACGGCAGGCATGCCCGATGTCGGGAAAGATGGCCACGATCTCGGCTTCCGCCCCATTTATCCGCGTCAGGGCGATCTCGAGTTCGGAAATCACCCCAAGGGTTCCCTCCGAACCGATGAAAAGGTCGATTAGGTCCAGCTCGGGTCCGGAATGGTAGCCGCAGGCATGCTTGCCCGCGGGAATCCCGTAAGCGGGAACCGGAATGCTGATCGGGGGCTCTCCGGCTCCCGTGATCGTGAACTCCTCACCCCGGTGGGCAATGCACCTTCCCCGCTCGATATCAAGAACGGAACCGTTCGCGAGAACGACCTTCAAGCCCCTGATGAAATTACGCGTCGGCCCGAAATGGAAGGTCCGGGCACCCGACGCGTTGCTGGCGGCCATCCCGCCAAGCTGGGCGGAGGTTTCGGTCGGGTCGGGGGGAAAGAGCCACCGGGTGGTCTGTCCGCGGAACTCCTCCAACGCACTGACGGATTCCTCTCCGGGCGAGCCGGAAAAGGGGAAGAAGGCGGACGAAATCGATTTCTGGAGACTGTTCAGGGGAATGCCGGGACCGAGATGGAGTCTGAATTCATCGGCTTCGGAGGCGAACCTGAAACGGGAAACCGTCGCGAGCCGTTCGACCGAAAGGCCCCATCCTTGTTGTGGAACAGCGCCGCCCACGAGGCCCGTCCGGCCCGCAGAAACCGTGACGATGCGGTCTTCCGCCCGGGCGCGGGTGAGAATGGCAGCGATATCAGCTTCCGATGAGGGGAAAAGCACGTTTTCGGCGTTTCCCTTCATCCGGGACTCGTCGGAAAGATAACTTGCGAAACGCTCCAGGACACCCGAAGCGTCGGTTTCGAACAACCCGGGAGAAACATTGCCGCGTGGGATTCTGGCTTCGATCTGGGTCATGGATTACGTTTTCTCGGCTTCCGTCCGGGTCGGGAGGCGGCGGTGGGGGCTTCCCCCTCATCGGACCGGCCCCGGCGGTTCTTGAGACCCTGGACCTCCTCCTTCAACCTGTCGATTTCCTTTTTCAGGTCTTCCCCGACAGGGGAAGGCTGGGGCGTTGAATAGCCTCCGGAAGAGGGTTGGGAACCGGCAAAGAACGAAGGGAAAATGTTCCCGATCGGGGAAGGCCCGCCGGGGAAACCCGGACTCATCCAGTTCATGCCTGAAAGGTATCGTCTCTGGGCTTCCATGTACATCTGGAAGGCCTGGGGGATCCCGTTGAATAGGAAATCCCGAACGACCACATCCTGCGCGCGGATCATGAGGATGACGAGGTCCAGGGGAAGGTAATCGGGACGCTCCTTGAGGGTCTCGAGGAGGACCTGCCCCATAATGACATGGGTAATGTCCTCGCCGGACTCGTTATCCACGATCCGGATGTTTTCACCGGATTTCACCCGGTCGGCCAGTTCGTTGAGGGTCACGTGAGTGTTCCGGGTCGGATCGTATATCCTCCGGTTCTGGTATTTCTTCAGGACGGTGGGGGGCCCGCCCTGCTGTCCGGGGTTCGTTTTCATGCGAGCAGCTCCGCTTCGGCAAAGGATGTAGACGGGATATTCTATCATGCAACGGGAAATCAGGGAAGCGATTTCCCCGCCCTCACCCGCACGGAAAAGCGACCAACCCCGAAGTCCATTCGATGGCAAGATGGCACCTGGGTCGGGTAGAAACCTCGGGGGATTCATGATAGTATTTTTGCATGCGAACGAGAAAATGGATTTTTGTCGTGTTGGTGATGGTTTCAGCGGCAACGGTCTTCGGTCAGCAGGCGAAA
>CAYRYU010000075.1:19699-35687 GCA_964428355.1 uncultured bacterium | reverse complement strand
CGGTCATGGGGCTTGCGGATTGGTTTTATACAAATTTGGCAAAACCCATGCCGCCCCGAAAATTGAGACTCGACTCCTACGTTGACAGGACCAGCTGACCGTTCTATCTTACCTGTATGATCCGAAATCCGCCCCCGAATCGGTGGTCCGCCCGGTTGCCTTCGAACGCGCCCGGAACGGGAATGACCATGGTGGAACTTCTCGTCGCCTCGGGGATCTTCCTGCTGGTGCTCGGAGTTGCCTACGCCCAGTTCCGGAATTCACGGTATGCGGCGATGAAGATCACCCAGGGTCTTTCCTCGCAGATGGAGATGCGGAAGGTCACCGACCGGTTGAACGAGACGCTGAACAACGCAACCGAGGTAGTCAAGCCTCTCGAAGGTTCGTCGCTTCCCTTCCTGGTCATGAAGGATCTCCGGAACAATCTCCAGGTGCTCTACCTCGAGAAGCCCCAGGTTCCCGCCGACGAGCCGTTCGTCCTCGTTTCCTACACCGACCGTTTCAAGGGCCCCGAAAAGGACCAGAAGAAGGTCATATCCGGGAACATCAAGAGCGTCACCTTCACGAACCTCTCGGCGGGAACGGTTCTGGTGCACCTCGCCATGATCGAGCGGAAAGGCGAAAAGCCGGGAATGCAGGCGCCGAAGGAGCTCGCCGTGGTCACCGAGATCGCGCTTTCGAACTTCTCCTCGATCGACGAGTACGAGTGATCATTCCCCGCGGATCTCGATATTGTCGAAATAGGAGGTCTGGTTCCCGTTCCCGATCTTGTTATGCGCGGTTCCGATCATGAAATGGTCGGGGGCGGAGGAACTGTAGGGAAGTCCGGGGCCGGCAGGCTGACCGTCGATGGAGACATCGGTTTTCCGGTCGATGGAGTTGAAATCTATCTTCAGGTGGTACCATTTCCCGGCGACAAAGGGCCGGATGGACCTGAACTGTTCGGGAGCCTCGACGAAAGAGATGGATTGGTCGTCACCCCGGAAGAAGATGCTATTGTTGGTTACCGGCATCCACCCGAATGCGCAGCAACTGGTTCCGGGGTTCTGGACGCAGACGTCCATTTCGATGATCAGGTGGTCGGGAGGAGGGCTCCCGACGTCGATGGGGATCTTCGACTGGATGGTTGTCGTCGCATCCGAGTTGAACTTCATCGAGCGCTGTCCTCCGGCCGCCTTTTCCGAGCTGACGTTCCCGGTCCCGTAGTTGTTGACGTATGTCCAACCGGGTGGATACTGGCCGTCCGAGAGCCCCTCGAAATCCTCCTTGAAGATGACCGACGAGATGGGAACCTTGGGGGGCTCTGGGAGCGGCGGAACCGGTCCGATAGTGGCGGCGGCGGGATCCGCATCGTTCGCGGCGGGGCTCTTTTCGGGAACCTGGAGGATATCCAGAATCGGATCCAGGTTTCCAAGGGGTTTGATCTGGGCAACCTTTTCCGCTGCAATCTTCCGGTTGTTCTTCCGGTCCGCCAGGATCTGGTTGACGTAGGAATCCGCCGTGGAATTGGGACTCCCGTTCCCGAACCTGGAGGGATCGAGCGAGGTGAAGAGGATGGGCATCAGCCGTCCGACGGCATCCAGGACGGTGGTTTCAATCCGGACGCGCCAGAAGAAGAGACGTGTCACGCGCCGGAAGGTCACCGATACGTAGATGTCGGCCTGCATGGGTTTTCCGGGAGTATCCGAGACGAACAGCTCGTAGTCCCCCCCCTGGAAATCCCCCATGAACTCGCTGAAGGGCTTGGGCGTGAAGAACCTCTTCGAGTAGGGGGTTTCGCGGATCCTTGCCTGGACGGTGAGGAAAACCGACATCGCGATGGCCCGGCACCTGATCACCTCGTCCACATGCGCGACCTGGCCGGTGAACTCCCGGTTCATCTGGAAAAGGACCACGAGGAGTGGGATGACCACGAGCATCCCGAGGACGATAAGGGGAAACGCGACCCCTCTCCTTGAAGCTTCCTTCTTCATCCCGAAAATCGACTCTTCAAGGGGCCGCGGGGTATCGGGAGGTCAGCCCGGGAACGAGCGCGGCACACGGCTTGATCTCGTCGTTGAAGTTCCGTACGATGGCGGTGAGGTTGGGGAAAGCCGTCTTCAACCTTTCCACGTCATCGCACAGAGCGGATTCCGCAAGGTAGAGACGGTGGAGGGAGGGGTTCTTCCCTTCCCAGAACGCGGTTTCGGATCTGATGAAATCGCGGTATTTCTCTTTCGGAAGGAAGCTCAGCGCGGTCATCGCTCGAAAAGCCTCGAGGATCTTGGCGCGGACCAGTTCTTTTTCCCTTCCCGTAAGGAGAAGTTTGAACCCCGGGTGGAGGAGCCATTCATAGGAGTCCTTCGAGGCCTTGAGCCATTTCTCGACCTCCCTGGCCCGGTTCGGAAAAGCTCCGAGGCACTTCTTGTACTGGTTTTCGGGAATCTTCGGCAGATTCCCCGCCGCGGCAATCCGGTCCAGTTCGCGGATAGATGGAGAGACCTCGGAGAGCGCGAAGAATACCAGGCTGGCGGCGCCCTCCATCATCCGTGTCATCTTGATCTGGAGGTTCACCAGGTCATGGGAAGGAGCCGCGATCATCGTCTTGCGGCGCTTTTCCATCTCCTTGAGCTCCTTCGTGAGCTCCGTCATCGATGCGCCCAGAGCATCGGTGTAAACCGCGATCTTTCCGACGTGGAAAACCAGATCAGGGTCGGCGCCCTTTTCCGCGACCGCCTGGTCGAAGGTCCGGTTGGGGAGATCGGGAAAAAGGATCTCGCGGATCCGTGACCTGAGGATGTCCTCGGGAAGGATCAGCGCGGTTTCCGTGGCCGCCGGCCCCCACGGACATGGTGAATAGATCGGGAGCAGATACTGACGCTTCGCACCATCCTGCTCCTGCCATTCGGTGAGCACCTCGACAGTGCAGAGGTTCCTTTCCCAGCCTGGCTTTTCCGTGGGGGTGTTGCGCTTTGCGCTCATCCCTGACCGGAAGGTTTTCAGGGTGGGAAAGAGCGCTCCGTCCGCGGGAAGGATTCCTCCCTCCGCGGGCTGGATGACTCCCCAGGGTTCCGCCCGGTCCTTGAAATACCGGAAATAGACCGACTGCGCATTGAGGACCGAGTCGGTGGCGATCATCTCGGGGAACCTGCTGGATACGGAGAGGAGGTCCCCGTTGATCCGGCCTTCCTCGACCACGTCCTCCATGACCTTGGACCCGAGTTGGAAACCCTGGAAGGAGTTCGCGGAAAGTTTGAGCAGGTGCCCGCTCCCGGAGGTCATCCGGGAGATGGTCAGGGCGAGAACCGAGAATATGACGATGGCGAACAGAAGCTCCACCATCGTGAATCCCCGCTTTTCCCGCCAGGAAAACACGGAATCATTCGAGTTCTTCACCGTTGAAACTCCACCCGAACCGGAAATTTTGCCTTATCGATGGGGGTTTTCCTACCTCATTGGAGTATACCACTCCCAAGCGGAAAAGGTTGACCCGGATTCGGGGAGGTAGGGAAAAATTGGATCCGACCGGTGCTCCCATGTTAAGCTGTTACCATCCGGGCGGGGAAAACCCGGAGAATCGTGGAAGGAGAAGATCGATGAAGCGCATTTTCCGAATCGGACTGGTGGTCCTTTTCCTTGGAACCCTCGGAAGTCTGGCGTGGGCACAGGCCCCAACGGCGGACATCCTCAAGAACGTGGCAGGAAAGCTGGTCGACTCGAGCGGAGCGGAGGTGACGGTCGATCTGGCCGCCCCCAAATACCTCCTGGTTTACTTCTCGGCGCATTGGTGCCCCCCCTGCCGGGCGTTCACTCCCCGTCTTGTCGAATTCTACAACAAGAACAAGGAAGACCAGAACTTCGAACTGGTTTTCGTCAGCCGCGACAAGGATGAACAGGCCATGCTCGAGTACATGACGGAAACCAAGATGCCCTGGCCCGCCGTCAAGTATGACGCGATCAACGGGACCGGCATCAGAACCTACGCGGGCCCGGGGATCCCGGATCTGGTGCTGCTCGACCAGGCGGGAAAAGTCCTGTCGGACAGCTACAACGGCCAGGAATATCTCGGCCCCGATAAGGTTCTCGAGGACCTCGCTGCGAAGCTCCAGGCGAAATAGACATCAAGGCATAATCATGCGGCCCCAGGCGCGCCTCAGGAGCGCGAGAGACCCTTCAGGGTGCCGGAGCGTTCCTGGGGTTCCTTGCCTGATAGGGGTTTGGGATGCCTGCTTTATCCCTTTTTCCGCTTGCCCTCGGGCGAGGGGTCAGAAAGAATCGCGGACCTTCTGCATGAGGTGCAGATCGCGGTCGGTCAGCAGCCCCTCCGGAGTGAAAAGGGGAATCACCACGTCTTCGACCCGGATTCCGTTCTTGAAGGGTTCTTTCGCGTCCTCGGGAATGGCTTCGCGAAAAGCCTCGAGAAGCTTCGAATCTACGTTTTCGACCGAAACGGCGAAGAACAGCTCTTTTTCCCGGAAGACGAGGAAGCGCCCCTTGGGGGAATCCTGTTCCGAGGCAAGGCCCAGATGGCGGCGAAGGTCGGTCACGGGGATGATGTTCCCCCTGAGGTTGATTGC
Organism: uncultured bacterium; assembly: GCA_964428355.1. Lineage (GTDB taxonomy): Bacteria > Muiribacteriota > Ozemobacteria > Ozemobacterales > Ozemobacteraceae > CAYRYU01. Next base: position 31,131 of record CAYRYU010000075.1, on the reverse strand, counting down.
TCCCAGAAGAAAGGGTTCGGAAGCGGTGCCCTGGATCAGGGTTCGGGGCATCACCACCTCCACGATCCGGATGGCCTCTACCGCGAAACTCTTGCCGCCCAGCGTGAAACGCAGGAACTTTTCGGGCGCGGGTTCCCTGGAACTCTTCTTCTGACCGGGGGTTTTGCGGGGCCGGTTCTTGTCGAACGGAATGACGGGACTCATCTCATTTCATCTCCAAATCAGAAAATAGACCCAGGCCGGTCGGGAACTTCCTCTCGCCGGACGGTGAACCTCCCGGGACTGCGGGAGCCCCGGCCGATGCCCTCTTGGCGCGGTTAGCGGCCCACTTCCGGAGGCTCTCTATCTGTTCCTTCATGGTTACGGAAAGCGGAACCGTGTCATCGAGCGCATGGACGAGGTCGGCGGATTCAAGTTCCCGTTTCGCGTGGAATGCGTCGAACATTGCCGAAACCACCGCCTGTTCGATCTCGGCCCCGGAGAACCCTTCGCTTTTCACGGCAAGGGCATCGATCTCGAAATTGGCCGGGTCGCGGCGGCGTTTCTGAAGATGGATGCGGAAGATCGCCTTTCTTTCCTCGGCCGATGGAAGGTCGACGAAAAAAATCTCGTCGAACCGACCCTTTCTGAGCAGTTCCGGCGGCAGGTTCTTGATGTCGTTCGAGGTCGCGATGACGAAAACAGGCACCGTCTTTTCCTGGAGCCAGGTGATGAAGCTTCCGAAGATCCGGGCGCCCACTCCGCCGTCCCCGCCGCTTCCTCCGGTGACCCCGGCGAAGGCCTTCTCGATCTCATCCAGCCAGAGAATCGTGGGGGAAAGAGCTTCCGCCATCCGGATTGCGCGCCGGATGTTCTCCTCCGATTCGCCGACGTATTTGCCGAAAACCGCCCCAACGTCGAGCCTCAGGAGGGGGAGCTTCCAGAGCGAGCTGACCGCCTTGCTCAGGAGGCTCTTTCCGCACCCCTGGACTCCGAGCAGCAGGATTCCCTTGGGTTCGGGGAGCCCGAACTCCCGCGCCCGGCTGGAAAACCCCTCTCCGCGCTTGATCAGCCAGTCCTTAAGGATTTCCAGGCCGCCGACGTTTCCGAGGTCCTCCTGGACCTCGAAATACTCGAGAAGCCCGCTCTTCCTGATGATCTGTTTCTTTTCGGAAAGGATGAACGGGACGTCCGACCGGTCGAACCTCAGATCGTTCACGATCGCACGGTTCAGGACGTTTTCGATCTCTGAAACGGTCAGTCCGGAAACCGATTTCACGATCCGTTCGCGCGAATCGTCGTCGAGCTCTATGACCACTTTCCCTGAATGGAGACGCTTGACCTCGGCAACGGTCGTGTCGAGAATCTCCGCGATCTGCTTCTGATCGGGAAGAGGGTAGTCGAATACCGAGATGTCCTTTTCCAGCTCGACCGGTATCTTGAGGATCGGGGAAACCAGGATCAGGGATTTGAAGCTCGTCCTGAAAGAGATCGCGACGTCGCGCAGAAGCCTCCGAACCTGAACAGGATCGGTGATATACTGGGGAAACGGGTCTTCGAGGAAGAGGTGAAGGTCCTTGAAGATGAACAGCGCCCGTTCCTGCGATTTCTGGATGAACCGGAGGGCTCTCAGCGGGCTTATCAGTAGCTCCCCCTTCGGATCTTTGACCTCCATGCCCTTCGGGTCGATCATCCCGTCGGACGCCGACCAGGTCCAGATCTGCTTACCGCAGGTCTCGGCAACCTTCCCGATGTCTGACATCGCCCGCCCTTCCTCGCTGGTGACGAGATAGAGGATCGGATAACGTGCGCGGATGTAATCCGAAATCTCCTTGATGATATTGATCATCGCAGCTCCTTGGGATGGCAGATGGGGATATTGTATCAGGAAAGGGCAAAAATTGCCGCGCAAGACTTTCCCATGGAAAAATGTCTTGCGTCACATTTTTTCCAGGCATTAACATTGAAGTCGAAGTGAATCGTCGTCCCGGGAGGACAAGGATGAATTTTCGTCATCTCCTCGATTGGATTGCAGGTCGGTTATCGGAGCCCAACGTCATGCCCGGAGAGCCCCCCCGGGAGCGCAGGCAGTTTCCGAGGATCGGAATCAAGGACTGTGATGCGGCCATGGACGGAAAGGGTCCTTTTCCCATCACCAACATCAGCTATGGTGGAATCCGGACCGAAATCGATGACCCGGTGCATGTCGATTGCCTGAAAGTGGGTGCAAGGATCACGGGTGACCTCCGGCTCCAATCCCTTCACCTCCGCCTCCAACTGACCGTCTGCAACAAAGTCCAGAACCAGGTAGGGTGTGCTTTCTTCGGTCTCACTCCCAACCAGGCGCAGGTCCTGACGGAGTTTCTCAAGCCCCAGGTGCTGGGTGCATCGATTTTGGAGGTGAGTTCTCCCTTGATGCAAAGCCGGGATCCGAACCGCAAGCTCAGGATGTTCCAGGGCTCTGACGGCACCCGGATTCTTTTGTGGCAAAGCCCTGACGGGGCCGTTCTCGGCGAGGAGTTCTATTTCCTCGACTACGTCCTGTCCTGGAACTCCGACCAGAAGATCCTCCGGACTGGAAAGGTCCGCGATCCGAACGGAAAACCGCGTGCCGCCAGACCAGATCCTGAGACGGTCGAATTTTTCGATATCCCCTCCCATCGGGCGATGAAGATCGGGAAGGCCATCCTGGAAAGCGCTTTCCTCCCCCCCGAAGCCCGGGATCAAATTCTCGAGGGCATCGTCAAGGAGGAAAGGCGGCTCTACAACAGGTTCGTTCTTCGGGAGAAGATCGACCATGCCGTGTTCCATTCGAAGCACCCTTACGAGGGCGTCTTCCCCGTCGCGAACCTCAGCCTCCACGGGCTCGCCATCGTCCTCACCCCTGAATTCTCAGCCAGGAAGATCACCCGCGGAAACGAGTTGACCGGAACATTGGAGGTAGGGGGTCCGCCTCTTCCTGCCCGGATCAAGGTAATCTTCAGGCGGGGCGAAATCGTTGGGGGAAATCTCGAGATCCAGGGTGAAGCGAACCAGGAGCGACTCGCGAGGTACCTGGCCCCGAAGATTCTTGGGCAATCGTTGGAGGAAATCAGGTTGCCCCTCGATGAAATGCCGGAGGAAGCCCAGAGAACCGAAAAGAATCTTTTTTTGGGCCTGAACAATACGCATCTTGTAAGCGTGGTCGATACCGAAGGGAACCTTGTCCTAGGAAGGATGGTTTTCACGGACCAGGTTCTGGTTTTCGACTGCGGACGACTTGTGGCATTCAAATGCCCCTCCGGAGTCATTTTCCCAAGAGACTGGGAACTCCCCGCCGAGTTTCTCGAGAAGCTCGCGGAGATACCCGATATCACGTGTTTCATGGCGCGCGAAATCCTGGAAGGGGCTTCCCTTCCCGAACGGATTTCCTCGGCCTGGAAGCGGATCCTTCCCCCTCCCCACCATTTCTCCCCCTGATAAACCATTTTCCCTCCCGAATGGTAAACTCAATGGGGGAAGTCAGATGATGCTCGTTTTTGTGAAAGCCGTTTCCGAGAAAACCCGTTTCTGGAAAAGGGGAATTGCGTTTCCTCTCATCGTTCTCGGGATCCTCGTCGTACTGCCGCTTCTGGTCGTCCTTTTTACCATGAATCGGGAGTTCACCGGGCAGGTTGCCCATGTCGACGAGGTGATCCGGTGCAGGTCGATCGCCCTTTCCGCATTTCTCACCGTCCAGGCGCGGATAAGGGAAAAGCCCTATTCGAAGAGATTCTTCACGCCCAAGCCTTTCAGCGAATTCATGGGAAACTTCCAGGGTGGGGATTACGAGCTTTTCGTCATCGATACTCCCGGAAAACCGATGCAGGCCGATATCTACGTCGCCGTCAGCTTCAGGCGGGTCTCCAGGCTCTTCTTCTGGCGGGTGAGGATCGAGACCACGCTCCTTGACGCAGTGGGCAGACTGATACCCATAATCTTCACTTCGCTGGATCCATCCCGGTTTGGCAATGGGAGCCCGAACTCGACTGCGGATGCCTTCGTCAACCAGATCCTGGCCGATCGCAGGACCAACCGGAAGACGTCGGCCGACAAGACCGCCCAGATCAAGCCACTGGGAAGCCTCAACCCGATCCTGGACATTCTCCAGGTCCCCGAGAAATCTCCCGCGGCCGATGATCCCGACCCCGCGGCGGCAACGATCGGGCCCATTCCCCCTCTGTCGGACCCTCCCAAGGTTCCGGTCTCCTCGATCATTTTCAGCGAGGACTTTGAAGGGCAGACGGAAGGCCAGACGCCCCCGGGGTGGCAAACCCTCATGACCTACGGAAAAGGCAAGGTCAGCTCGGAAAAAGCGGCAGGTGGTAGCCGCTCGATGAAGTTCGACTCGGCATGCGGGGCGAAGATCCCCATCAATGTCGGAACGCCGCCTCCCAAGCACATCGTCGTGGAAGTGGACGTGTTCGTCGTCAATCCCAAATCCTCCTGCGCATTGGGTTTCATCCCCGACAAGAACAACGCCATATATTTCCGGGGGTTCAACCAATCGATCTCGTTCATCAAGGATTCCAACCAGTATGTCCCTTTGCAGACCTTCTCCCCGGGCCAATGGTACCGGGTGAAAATGGACATGGATTCCGAAGGCCGGAAAACCGACGTTTTTGTCAACGGCCAGTTACTCGGTTCCGGTCTGCCTTTCAACCCGGCCACGCCGACGGATTTCATGTTGGGAACAGCCGAGATCGTCACCACCTCGGGTCCGCCGGTGGACCAGATCGCGTATTACGACAATATCGAGATCCGTGGGGAATGACCGTTTCCCGCCCGTCACAAGACACCCCCCCCTCACGTATTCATCCCCGGGTGAGTTTCATGTCAGGGCGAGTTTCATTGAAATTTCCCGGGGATTTCTGTATCCTTTCCTTAGGTAGGGGTAATATCTCTTTGGCAGAGAGTGGAAGGTGACCGGGAAATGGATAACCGGGCCGGGGTTCGGTACAAATCCCTGAAGGCGTGCCGGGGTCTATCCGTGGTGGAGGTCCTCATCGGCATCGTCCTTTTCGTGCTCCTTTTCACCCAGGTCATGACCGCTTTCGCACCTACGGCAACCGATTACCAGGGGATGGTCAGGGGCTTCACCACGGCTATCAACGTCGCCAACTGGTACATCAACCGTGTCGAGGGGATCATCAACCTGGAAGGGAGTCTCCCCTCCTCGGAAACCGGTCTCCAGAAAGATGTAACCGATACCTGTCGCGCGAAGTTCGGCGATGCCATGATGGTCGAGCTCAAGGAAGTGAAGGTGACCGCGAACGTGTTCCAGATCTCCAAGGGGCTTTACCAGATCGACGTGGCCCTGGCCTGGAAGGGCAGGGGTTCCAACCTTCACAACTATTCGATGAGCCGTCTGAAGACGGCGCCTTCATTTTGACAGGGAGGACGTTCACCCTCATGGGAACCAGGCCCGTTCCGAAAGCCTTTACCCTCGTCGAGGTCATCGTGGCGACGGTTCTCGTCTCGGTCTTCCTTGGACTTCTCATGTACGTTTTCCGGTATGCCGGGAGATCCCAGAAGATCACGGAGAAGCTCGATGCCTTCCATTATGCCCGCACCCTCAACTTCCGGATCTCATCCGAACTGAAATTCAGCTCTGGAATTCTCTTTCCGGTTCCTCCCACCGAAACCGGGAAAACGGCGAAAGCCCACCAGGTAATATTCCGTGATGCCTATAACCGCGTCAAGGCGATCATTCTGGATCCCCAGCATCGTTTGCTGCTTCTGGACTACGAACGGTTTGTCAAGGACAAGCTCGCTCCACCGACGCTGCTGAGTTGGAACGTCGAGTCTTTCGAGGTTTCGGTCAACTCCCAGCGGGTTTGCGAGTTCAAGGCGGTCCTCAAGGTCAACCAGGAAACCCACGAGGTTCTCAACCAGGTTCTTCCCACCAACCAGTTCTGATTTTGCCCGGCTGTCGCCGGCGAGGAGGAAGATATGGCGGCCACTAGGTTCATTTCAGGTTCTTCGAACCGCCCCCGGGCCAGGATCGGCTCGATCGCCTTCGTCGCGATCATCATGGGGGTCATCTTCTTCATGGTGGTGTCCTCGCTTCTCCAGTATCTCTCCGGCGAAAAGAAGCAGGTCAGCCACGTCATCGGGCACAAGCAGGCCGAGATCCTTGCCCTGTCGGGCATAGACTGGGCCGACCAGGAGCTGCGAAAGGGCCGATGGTACCAGACGCCCTTCAAGGTTCCCAGCGTGACCGGGGAAGGCCGCCCAACCTTCGGAACGAAGGAGTTCACCCCCTTCGGCCCCGGAATGGGAAAGGTCACCGTCGTCTGCGAGGATGTCGCGGCGCAAAAACCGCTTTCCGGAGTTCGTAACATGCAGGTGTTGTGGCTGCTCCACCACATCAATGTCTATGCCCTCGGCGAATACGGGGATTACAAATGCCTCGTTTCGGGCCGTTTCGTGATGTCCCCCGAACCCGCCCTGAACGACAACACGACCGAAGCAGCCATATTCGCCGATCCCGAAACCGCCCTCACCGGTGTCAGCATTGTCCGGTTTCCCAACGAAAAGTCGGGAAAGACGTTCAAACTGACCCGGATCCGCGTGAATACTGGCGATTCCGTCGATATCAACAAGTCCCTCGGATCGATCGAGTGCGTGGAAGACGGGAAGACCGCCGAGGTCTACCCCGAATGCGAGGGAAAGGTCGCCGGCGTCTCCGCTGTCGAGGGCAGAATCTACAAGGGCGGCGACTCCTTCGGAACCGTCACCCGCACCTCCGACACCGGAACCAAAGGCCTTGGAACCAGGACGCTCAAGAGGATGGTCCGGGTTACCCGCATCGATGCAGATCCGTGGAAGAATTTCGACATCCGGAACTTCAAGGATCGCCGCCTCCTTTCGAACTATATCAGCGCCCTCTCGCCCTTGTACGTAATGAACTTTTCCGCTCATGACGACCTCATGAAGGCCATCCAGGGAATGAAGGACGCCGAAACGCCCAAGACCGTCACTCCCGAGGACTTCCTGAAAATGTTCCCCGCGAACGTTTCCTGGGAATCCGAAAACCGGGCCGAAAACGAGTTCATAACCGAGTTCACCCGCCGGTTCACGACCACCAACCTCAAGGAATGGCAGGATGCCATTTTACGGACCGCCCTGAAGTTGAACCACAAGAAAATGGACCTCCCCCAGAGCCTCCAGGACAAGCTCAATTCCTACGGGCTCGATCCAGTTGAATTGGGCAGAACCGCTCCAAAAAGGAATTCCGACCTTTTCGAACCCGGAATCAACGATCCCGGCAGAGATTTCATCGATCTGTTGAACCCGGACCGGATGAACGAGGAAACGGACAAATTCATCGAAAACCTGTCCGAACTGCCCGATGCTTCGCGGTGGATCGATGCCCAGGACGATACCAGCATCACCACCGACACCAAGACCGAGAACTCCAAGGGAATCCAGATTTCCCGCGCAGGCAAGGGGCGCGTGACGGTAACGAAGAAGTCCAAGGAGTACCTTTTCAAAGACCCGAAGGGGAACTTCTATACCCAGGCAAGGTTCCTGCTCGAGTTTGCGCGGAAGTACTATTCCGACAAGAATGCCATCATTCCGAGCGAGGAAGTCAGAAAAGCCCAGTTCCAGGACTGGCCGCTTCCTGATCCCCCCGGGCCCGTGCCGCCCCCGAAGGGAACCGGCGAGTGGGTCTGGGTCCCGGGCACCCCCGGTGTTCCCCCCGGTGATCCCAAGATCGTGACCACCGTCACCAAGACCATGAAGATCCCGTTCCCCAGCGGCGGAAACCGCGATTTTAACAAGGGTCCGGGCGGACTCGACGGGGGAACCGAAACCAAGAGCGTCAACGGCGCGGTCCCGATTTCGGAAACCAATATGGGCGGAGGGCCGGCCGGGGCACCGGGCAAGGACGGGGCGATGAGTGGGAACCCCGCGGGAGCCCCGGAAAATGACGGCGGGATGGGAGGAAACCCCGCCGGAAGCCCGGAAAGTGACGGCGCGATGAGTGGGAACCCCGCCGGAGGACCTGTTTCGGAGGATTCCATGTTCCCCACTACCCATCCTCCGATCAATGTCCCGACGGACGAAAAGATCAACGTCTATCCTGGAACTCCGGGCCGGGAGCCCGACCAGGGTGAATACGTCTGGACCGAACCCTGTCCCCCGGGCGGCTCGCCGGCCGGTGGAGGCGGGGAAGGCAAATGGACCAAGGAAGCCGAGGGCGGCGGAGCCGCTTCGACCGACGGCCAGGGGAAGGAATCCAAAACCCCAGGCGGCGAAGGCGATATCGAGGGGAAGGGCCTCGAAAACACGGGGGCCCCGGGTTCGGCTGAAGGTCTCGGAAAGGAGTCCGAGGGTGGTCCCGGCCAGGCTGATGGTTTCGGCAAGGAGTCCGAAGGAGGCCCGGGTAATGCCGAAGGTTACGGCAAGGAGTCTGAAGGCGGTCCCGGCCAGGCCGATGGTTACGGAAAGGAATCCGATGGCGGTCCGGGCGGGTCCATCGGAAAAGGTAAGGATGCCGAAGGCCCCGGCGGGGGAACCGGCGTGGGCAAGGAATCCTCAGGCTCCCCGGGCAGTTCGGGTACCCCCGGAAGCTCTGGGAAGGGGTCCCCCGTTTACCAATGCCCGAAATGCGGGAAGATGCACAAGACCCCGTCGGGCGGCGGTGGCGGCGGTGGCGGCGGCGGCGGCGGCGGCGGTGGAGCCAGCGGCGGCTGCTGATTCCTGAAACCGATCCCGTCCGGGTTCCGATCGTGGTTCCCGGACGGGTTTTCGTTTCGTCCCCTTCCCGGTATCCTGGGAAAGGCGTCCTGGTAGAATTGGGCGGGGCGGTGTGATACCCTTTTACCTGTGGAAAGGCCGGCCCTGAGTTTCTCCCTTCGACCCCCGGGACAGGCATGGGAAGAGCATCTCCTCAAATGGTTGATCTTCGACCTGGATTCCCTGTCCCGGAGACTTCGCCTTGCCGCCATCGTGCAGCTCCAGAAATTCCTCTATCTTCCCCGTGTCTGCGAAGCGTTGGAAAGACGCATCCGTATCGAGGAGGATGACGAATGCCGCCAGTATCTCCAGCATCTGCTGTGGCTTGCGAACGCAAGATCGGGGCGCCTGATCGCTTCGGTAAGGCGCCAGACTTCCGCCCCCCCGGGACCGGTCACCCGGGACGCCAGCCTCGATCTTCCGGGCTCAAAACCCCACGCTCATGAGGCGAAACCTGTCGTCCAGGAGGAAAGACCGGCAGCGGTCGACAAAAAGGCACTTACCGAACGTTTCCTGACTGCCACCGAAGCGGAACTTCCGAACATCATGGAAGTCCTCGAAGGGACCCCCGACCCCGAGAGAGGCGAGATAGCCCACGTACTGCTCTGGAAACCGGATCTTTCAGTTTCGAAGATCCTTTCACTGCTCGAACTGACGGAGAAATCCTTCGTTCCCGCGATGGAACCCCAGGTTTCGAAGTTCCTGTTCCACCAGAACCTCCTCGTAGTCGGCAAAGCACTCCAATTGGCAAGCAAGCGGACTCCCGCAACCCTTGTACGGAATCTTCCCGAACTTCTGGAGCACGCTCCGGTTCCCATCCGGGTCATGGCCATCCGCTTCTTGTACTGCGTTTCTCCCGAGGAATCGCTCCGGTTGCTTGGGGAATTTCTCGACAACCCGAACGAGGAGCAACGCAGACTTGGACTGGAACTCGCCTTCACATTTCCTTTCGAGGCGATTCGCGGTGTCCTGGTTCGGATCATCGAGGGAAACCGTATCCAGGGCTCACTCTTCGACCTCGTAAAGAGCCTGGTGAAGTCCAACCCCGACCGGGAGTTTCTGGCAGCTGTTGCCGATCTGAGGGTGAGAACGGGAGACCGGATTCCGGGGTTGGGGGAGATACTCGATTTCTCCGCTGAAAGCCTGAGCCTCAGCGGAGTCGACCCCCGACCGCCGGGAGAGATAGTTGCCGAGGCACTTCGGGCAGCGGAAGAGGGACGAAGCAAACCCAGGCAGGAAATCCAGTGCCCCCCCAGGACGCCCGCTCCTTCCCCCCTCCAGCCGGGGACCGCTGTCCCAACGGCGAAGTCCGTACTTTCGCTCGTGCCCAGGGCCGTCGGTCCGGGCGGCTCTGGGGGCCCGGGCCAGGAGCGGCCCGCTGTTCCGTCCCCTCCTGAGGTGAAGAAAGAAACCCCCGCGGGAGGGAAGCCTCCCGGTCTGGCACCGGCAACGGCTCCCAAAGAACCGCCCACCCCGGGGGCTCTCGAAGCTCTTTCGCCGGACGAGTTCCGCTCGAGGCTTGCGGGAATGCGAAAGGAAGGGGAGATCCTGCACGGGATCCAGGAAATCCGCAGGAGGAAACTCAGGGACAAAGATACCCTCAAATGGCTGGAAAAGGGGATCGGCCCGGCACCCGACAAGGTCAGGGTCTCGTCTATGGAGCTCCTATACGAGTTGTCTCCCAAAGCCCTGCAACCGCATCTTCCCGTCCTTTGCTGCCACGAATCCGATCTCGTTGCCTGTCAGGCTATCCGTATCCTGCGACGGATCGAGGGAAACGCTTTCCTGAAAAGGATCCAGAACTGGGTCCAGGATCCCTCTCCCTCGACCTGGGCGGCGGCCTTGCGTGGCCTGATGCAGTTCGATTTCGACCAGACGCGGATGCTGGTCATAGATGTCCTCGAGCGTTGGCCCGATTCCGACACCCTGAAGCATTTCAGCCCGGTTCTCAGGATGAACCCCGACCCAACCACGATATTCGAACTCGACCGGCTCAGGAAGGGCGCTCCCGCTCTCAGGGTCGAAGCCATCGACAGCCTGATCCGGGGGATCGAGCAGAACCTCGCGGAGATTTCCAGCGAGAAAGGTGAGGCTTCCTGGCCGGGGGTGCTGTCAAAGGAAACCCTCAACCTGGGCGGAGCACTCGACGACCTGATGGGAAAGATCAGGAAGATCAACTACCGGGTCGGCAAGGGAGGTATCCAGGGGCTCATCGGAGATACCGACCAGCTGAAGACAATGGCGATCGAGTTCCTGGGTGGTCCCGAAAAGGCATGGAAGATAGTGGGTGGGATCATGAGCGGAATCGTCCTGCTCGTGTTCGTCGTCTGGCTCATGTCGCCAAAAGCCCCTCCCCCTCCCATCGGGACGGTCGTGGCCCCCCCGGGCATGGCCTCTGTTCCGCAGGAGAAAATGGCGAACATCGTGGCGGTTGTCGTCGAGGTGGACGTTGCCAACAATGCGCTCAAGCTCCTCAACGCGCGGGAGGAAACCTTCCGGGTCATCGAGGTGGACGAGCCCAAGCAGTTCAAGGTCGGGGACCGGATCGAGGTGACCGTCAAGTCGTCCGCGAACTCGTTCGTGGGCAAGGTCGTCATTCCCGAATCGATCAAGAAACTCCGCTGAAAACCGGGGAAACCGGGGGACACACGACCAGTTTTCCGAAAAACTGGTCGTGTGTCCCCGGTTTC
>CAYRYU010000075.1:0-19599 GCA_964428355.1 uncultured bacterium | reverse complement strand
GATTCTCCCAGGAACTGGATGGCGATGTCGCGTTTCGAGGCCCCGATCGCGCGTCGGACGCCGATCTCGCGCGTCCGCTCGTTGACGGAGGCGAGCATGATGTTCATGATCCCGATTCCACCGACCAGGAGCGAGATTCCGGCGATCAGGGCCATGACCAGGTTGAAAAGCCGCTGGGTCTTCTGGCTTTGCATCAGCAGTTCGAGCGGAACGAGGGCCTCGAGATCCTCCACGTCCCGGTGACGTCGCTTGAGCGCTTTCATGAGAAGGTCCCTGGCGGAAAGAAGGTTCACACCCTCCTTGACCGAAACCCAGAGTCCCGACACCTCGTGATAGATGTCCTTGTCCTCGAAGGGGTATTTGAAAATCCGCTCCTGCATCGTCTTCATGGGAACGTAGACGTCACGGTCGTGATCGCGGCTCTTGATGGCGAGCTTGCCCTTCCCCTTGACCTGCTCGCGCATGACCCCAACGACCTGGAAACGGTTCCGGCCGATCTGGACATACCGCCCGACCGGATCCACGGGGCCGAACACCTCGCTGGCGATGCCGAAACCCAGGACCGTGACCATGCTGCAATCCCGCTCCTCGGGCGGAAGGAAGAATCTGCCCGACTCCACCTCGAACCGCGAGATCTCCAGGAAACCCTCTCCGACGCCCACCACGGCTGCGAGAGGCTTCTTCCCGAGGCAGTAGAACTTCTCGTCGGTCACCTTTTCCGGAACGACCGAAGTCAGGAAGGGACATGCCTCCAGTAGATATTTCACGTCATCGGCGGACAGGCCCCGTGCCAGCTTCTTGATCGCCTGGTTCAGCCGCTCTCCCTCGATCTTTATCGAGTTGATGCGGATCGTGTTCGTGCCGAACCTCTTCAACTCGTCAAGGGCTTCCCGCTCGGCGCCCGCCCCGATCGAGACCATGGCGATGACGGCGGCGACACCGAAGACGATTCCGAGCATCGTCAGGAAGGTCCGGAAGGGGTGGTCGGCCAGACCGATGATGCCGGTTTTCAGTTGCTCCGTTATCTTCATTCGATCCGGTCCAGTCTCGAAAAATCCATTTCCGGGGGGAGCGCCGACTGACGGGGGTCGGGAACCAGGTCGTCCGCGACGACCTTTCCGTCCACCATCCGGACGACGCGGGATGCGTGCTGGGCCATGGTCCCGTCGTGGGTGACCATGATGATGGTCATTCCACGGCGGTTGAGCTCCTGGAAGATCGCCATCACGTCGAGACTCGTCCGGGAGTCGAGGTTCCCGGTCGCCTCGTCGCAGAGGAGGAGCTTGGGCTTGTTGACCAAGGCCCTGGCGATGGCCGCGCGCTGGCACTGACCTCCGGAAAGCTCCGTCGGGAAACGGGAAATCTTGCTTCCGATCCCGACTGCCTCGAGCAGTGCGGATGCCCTCTTGCGCCGCACCTCCGGTTGGATGCCGGCATACAGGAGGGGAAGTTCGACGTTGCGGGTGAGATCGAGCCGGGGAAGGAGGTGGAAGGATTGGAACACGAACCCGAGCTCGAGGTTCCGGAACCGGGAACAGTCCGAATCGTTCATCTGGTCGAGCCGCTTCCCGGCGACCTGGACCCAACCCCGCGTGGGACGGTCCATTGCCCCGAGAAGGTAGAGCAACGTGGATTTTCCTGAACCCGAGGGACCCATGACCGCAAGGAACTCCCCGGGCTTCACGGAGAGGGTTACCCCGTCGACCGCCTTCACGTCGCCGTCGGGGAGCAGGAAATGTCTTTTCAGCCCGTCGGTGGCGATCATCTGGATCCTCCCGGGACGAGGATTTCCATTCCCGCCTCGAGACCCGCCGAGGCGACGAAACCGTTCAATCCATCGCTGAAAGCGAGTTCGAAGGTGCGGAACACCCCCCCGGCCTCGAATACCCCCGGGCCTCCATGGGTGGGGAGGACGGCATGGTAGGGAACCACGAGGGCTTCCGGCTCGGAATACAGGTCGAGCGTCACCTCACAGGTTCCACCCGGACGGAAAGCCGGATCGATAGGCCGGCTGGTGCCATCGGGTGGCTTGAGGGAGAGGAACACCTCGACGGTTGCGTCCTGGCGTTTCGAGATCTCGGTAGTGGCGATCAGTCCGATGTTCCTGACCCAACCATCGAACACCTTTCCCGGGGCCGACTTGACCGTCAGTTTGACCTTCATCCCCGGTTTGACGAACCGGATATCCATTTCCGGGACATCGAGCTTGACCTGCAGGCTTTCGAGATCGGCGACGTTCATGAAAGGGATCTGCCGCTGGACCTGGTCGCCGATCTTGAACTTGCTGTACTCGCCCATCTTCCAGACTTCGGGCAGTACCACGATCCCGTCCTGGGCGCTCTTGATCTCGGATTCGGTCAACCGGCGCTGCTTCTCCTCCTTGTCGAGCTGAAGCTTCGCGATCTCGGCCCGCAGGGCGGCTTCCTCGAAGAATGCGGTGAAACTGGCGTTCTCGGCATCGAGGCGGGCCTGCTCGATTTCGAGCTCCGCCTTCTCGAGGGCCAGTTTCGAGAGCCGGACCTGGCGTTTCGTCGGGCCCGAAACCTCCAGATCGAGCTTGTAATCGTTGACCTCTTTTTCGCGCTCCTCCCGGATGATCTCGAGTCTGGAGGCGAGGATGTCGACTTCGGATTTCAGGCCGCGGCGCTTCAGGTCTTCTTCCAGTTTGACCGTCTCCCGCAGGAGTCCAAGCTTCGCCTCGATCACCTCCCGGTTCTTCTGAAGGCGGATGATCTCGTTCTCGTTTCGCCGGTTGAGCAGCATCTCGTGAGAGAGCCGCGCCACCTCGCACGCTCCTTCGCTGATCAGGACCTTTCGCTGGTATTTGGCCTGCTCCACCTTGCTCTTTTCCTCCAGCATCTGGAGCTGCTCGATCTTGTTGCTGACCTGGATCTCGAGGTCGCCAAGGGCCTTTTCGGGTTCGGAAGTATCGAGCCTCGCGATGACGTCCCCCTTCTTCACCTTGTTTCCATCGTCCTGGAGGAAGGCGAGCTTTCCCGTGAACCGGCATGCGACCAGGCTCCTGTCACGGGCCTGGATGTCTCCGGGAAGCGTCACCGAGCGCTTCATAGGACGTTTCGCCAGGACGATCCTCTTCCCGGTCTCCGGACCTTCTGTCGCTGATGCGGCCGAGGCGGTTTCAGGAAATCCCCATTCGACGGTCCCCGAGTAGCCTACCCTGACGTCGGAAAAACCGTTGTCCAGGAGCGCTTTGACCGATACTCCTCGTTCCCCCTCGGAAAGGGCGGACTCCACCTCGAGGGCGACCACCCCGCATTCGGTCGCGATCCCCTTGAAAAGGCGCTCAGGGATCGCATCGGGACGGAACAGTATGGATTGCCCGACCTTGAACGCTGCCTGGTCACGCTGGTCGACCGTGAACTCCACCCCGTAGCGGTCGATATCGATGACTGAGAGGAAGGGCATCCCGGGAAAAACGCGATCCCCCTCCGCGATCTTTTCCCACGCCGAACCGTTGAATGCCCGCTGCCTGACGACGATTCCCGGTACGGGGCTGAGGATGGATGCGGAGGCGATGTCCCTCTCGAGTTGGGCGACCCTGGAAGCGGTTTCCCCAACGTCGAGACGCTTCGCATTCACCTCGGCCGAAGCGACTTCGTCGGAAAGATGTTCCTCGAACCTTGCGAGGTCGAGGGCCATGGAAGCCTGGACAAAAGCCAGCCTGGCAGCGAAAACGTCCTTCTCGTCCACGCGCTTCTTCATCCAGGGCAGGAGAACGGCAGAGAAAGATGCCTCGTGTTCGAGGACGCCCAGACTCCGGGAAGTCTCGAGGAAATCGACCTTGGCGATGAATCCCTGCTTTTCGAGACGTCCCTGAGCAGATTTTTTGAACCGGAGGAACGACGTCTCGGTGTCCTGGACCTTCCGGTTGGTTTCCTCTTCAACGATCTTCAGCCACTCGCGTCCTTCCTCCGCGCGGTCGAGTTCCTCGCTCTTCGTCCTGAAGTCGATAAGGGCGATCGAGGATTTCGCGGCTGCGATCTTTTCCTGGAGAGGGGCAAGCGCCAGGGCTTTCCTGAAAGCGACACGTTGGATCTCCAGATCGGCCCGGCTCTTGCCAAGGTCATCCTCCTTGTCGGCCATAACCAGTTGGCAGAGGAGATCCCCGGCTTTAACCCTGGTTCCTTCCGGAAGAAGCGACCTGACCTGGGTCATCTGGGGGGAATCGATATCCTTTTGTGCAGCGGCGATGAGGCTTCCCCTGGAGACCCTGACCGGGGAGACATCCCCGCCGGGCCCGGCCCGCGAAGCCTCGGGTTGGTTTCCGGATCCGCACCCGAAAAGGAAAACAGCCGCTCCCAGAAGCGATGCAAAAAAACAGACGAGGCTCCGACCGGCAAGATTTTCCATCAGTACAATACCGTTCCCTCGCTCGCGGGAGGGTTCTTCCAGAGCAGGAAGTCAGCGTCGAAAGGCTCCACCACGGCGTCTCTTTTTTCGCTTCCGAAAAGGGTTTTGATGGTCACCGTAGGACTCGCTTCCGATCCCTGGACGGCTTCCCGGGGGAGGAAGACCCCCGTCCCGCTCCCCACGATACCCCTGGCCCGTGCCTTGATCCCCAGTTTTACGGGAAGAGATCCCACGTCGACCGAGACCTGGATCGGGAACTTCTTGAACTCGCTTCCGCGCCGGCCCCGGATCCGGCGAGGGGACTTCCCGACGAAGGAGATCTTTCCCCGACAGATTTTTCCCGGGAATGAATCGAACTCGACATCCATCGGGATCCCAGGTTTGATTAGGGAGGAAACCGTCTCGTCGACCGCGGCGTCGAGTTGGAAGGTCTCAGTCCCGACGATCTTGAGAAACGTCAAACCCTGCCAGACCTCGGCTCCGGGGGCCACCTTCTCGGACCCCCAAAGTAGCGGATAGATCACCAGGCCCGGCGAAGGGGCGTTGATAACCCTTTGCTTGAGGCGTTCCTCACACCTCCGGAGCTCGGAGGAGTTGAGCTCGACCTGGAACTCGTAACTCTTCGTCTCGAGCCCCTGGGAAACCGATGCGCTGAGAAACTGGTTGGCGGCCAGCCAAGCCTCGCCGGAAGCCACTTCAACCTCGAACCGCGCCTTCGCGACCTCCTCCGGAAACGGACCGGAGCGGATCTTCTCCAGGGACCGGAAGGAGTAATCCTGCTCGATCTCCTTCGATTTCAGTTCGATCTCCTGCTTTCGAAGGGAGAAGGGGTTGTCGAAACCCCTTTCGGAAACGTTCCGCTGGAACTCGAGCATCTTCTTGGCATGGTAAAGCTCGATTTTGGCCTTTTCGACGTCGGTTTCCATCCTTGCCCGCTCGTTCCATGGGGCTCCCTTTTGAAGGAGGGCAAGTTCGTTGATCTTGTGCTCGAGCTCGCTCTTCTTCTTTCCGACCTCGACCTCTTCCTTCCGGAGTTCGAGAGGGGACTTGATCTCGTGCTCGTGGGCTTGATCCCTGGAATGGCGAAGGGAGGTGGTTGAGTAGCGAAGACCCTCTTCGGATTCGCTCATGTCGATTTTCACGATGAGGTCGCCAGAGGCAACGACTTTGCCTTCCTCCTGCAACCATTTGACGATTCCCCACGCCCCTTCGTCGAGCATTATGGGAGTGGAGCTGGCGGCCTCGAGAACACCCACGAAGTCGACGATGCTCTTTCGCTCGCCTGCCTTGAAATCGAAATAGGGCTGGATCTCCGTTGCCGGGGCTGTTCCGGACGTGGAAGCGCACCCGGACAGGATGGAAAGCCAGAGTGCGCAAAGAAACAACGGGATATCCCACACCTTTCGGTCGGAAGCCCGTTTCGTCATGGATCAGCCGTCGATCCCGAAACGGGCTCCGAGGTCTCCGGTCTCGTACAAAACCCGCATCCAGTTCATGATAAGGGTGGCCTGGGCCTTGATAACCGAGAGACATGTCTCCTCGTAGTCTGATTGGTAGCGCATCAGGTCGAGCAGGGAGACTTTTCCCAGCTGGAAATTGAGTCGCTGTCCCTCGAGCACTTCCCCTGAGAGCCGCGAGGAAGCCTGGAGGTCGAGAAGGTTCTGCCGGCTGAAGGTCAGCCTGCGCTCCGCGTTCGTGATCGCCGTCCGTGCGGCCTGACGGGCCTGCTCCAGCTGGATCAGCTGGGCTTCCAGGACCTTGCTTGCGGCCCTCCATTCGCGGGTTTCCGCCTTGTCGACGAGCGGGGTGGAAAAGGTCACCGTCACGTCCCAGCTCTTGTCCCGCATGTCCCGGGCCATGCTCTCTTCCGTCGATCGGCCCTGGCGGCCCCAACGCAGAACCGTGCTCACGTCGGGACGATTCTTTTCACGCGCGAGCCTTGCCGAATCTCGCTGCGCCTCGACCTGGAAAGCTTTGGCGGCGAGGTCCGGGCGTTCCTTCATCCCTTTCTCGATCAGCCGGTCGAGGACGATGATCCCGGGAACCAGCGAAGCCACATCCACAGGGGTGAAACTCGCCAGACCGGCATCCCAGGAGTCGCTTCCCAGCGCAAGACCGAGCTTCCGGTCGACCTCTCCGAGGGTGATCTTGCTCTCCTCGAGATCGGTGTTGGCCAGGGTCAGTCGCATCCTGGCCTGCTTGAGGTCGAGCTCGCTGCCAAGTCCATTGCCGAGTTTTACCTCGGCCTCCTCCACCAGGGTCTTGTAGAAGTCGATGTTCCTCTGCTTGAACTGGAGGTTCTGCATGGCGTTGTAACGTTCGAACAGGAGGTCGAAACCTTCAAGGAGAGTATCCAGGACGGTGGCTCTCGCCTGGATCTGCTCGGCCCGGAAGATCTTCCTGTCGACCGACTTCTCCAACGACATCAGCCGTTCCTCGCGCTGAAGAAGCCCCCTCTGAAGGGTGAAGTAGACCGACGAGAAATACGAGGTGTTGATCTTGTTGTAATCGGTTTTGGAACGCTCCATCTCGACGCCGGCGGTGCCCAGGAAGGTCCTCTGTTTCAGGCCGACCGTGGTGCCCTTCCGGTTGGTGGAGTAATCCTCGTCGATGCCCGAATCGGCATTGTACGAACGGTTGGTCGTTTTCGCGAGGCCCTCCGTTACCGTCAAAGTCGGGTAGAATACGGTTTTCGACTTGAGGAAACGTTGGCGTCCGGCTTCAAGGTTCCGCTCCGAGGCTTTGATGGCCCGGTTGTTCCTGACCAGGTCGGAGGCGAACCTTTTGAGCAACTCTTCCGCCCCGGCCGAACCGCTGGCGGTCCCTTCCGGAAAAAACGATGGGGCCAAAGCGGCCGAAAGAGGTGAGCTGGCCTGGCCGGGAACTTCAGGTTGTGCGTCCGCAACCTGTGCGGCCGCGGCGGGATCGATTTCCGTGGCCTGGGTTGCAACTTCAACCACCGGGGGGACTATCTCCCCCTCATGGAGCGGGAGCGCAGGATCGGAGCTCTGTTCAGGGGAGAAAGTCGTTTCCGCGGGCTTTTCGTCCGCGGCTTCAATTGACCGGCCGGAAAATGGACCGACCAGGGAGATCATGGAAACGACAAGCACTAGAAAAATCGGCTTTTTCATTGGGCAAGCTTTTCCTTCCCGGAAGGTGCGGGGGGGAGGAGAACCATCTCGGTGTGGAGGGTGGTGACGGAGGTGGCGAATGCTTCAGGCTGGCCCGGGATCGGGACCCGGAAGGTGAATTTCGAGTCCGCTCCGGCCATCACGACCTGGCCCGCTTCGAGCCCAAAAAGGGTCCTGCCGCGGCTGATGGCGAAAGGCTTCTCTTCCCGGCCCAGGGCGGGTTCGAGCTGGAGTCTCGACTCGAACTGGGCGCATTCCAGGCCTTCCCATTTTGTCAATCCAGTGAAGGAATAACGCGTCCGGGTTTCCGCAGGAACCCCCTGGGAACTGCGTGCGGTCTGGGTCCAGGAATCGCCCGGCGAAAGGGGGGCCTCGGGGAAGAGCATCTGGGCGAACTCGGACCCTTGCCAGGCCCCGGTTCCGCTGACATACTCGATCTGACCCCGCTCATCCATCAACATGACCGACCTTGCCCCCTGCTCGGGAAGGGTGGCTTCCTCACCATCCTGAAGGGTTTTGGCGGACGAAATGACCACTTCGATCCGGGCTTTCCCTCCCTCGATCGAAAGAACCGTCTGAGCTACTTCCATCTCGATCTGGATGGGATTTCTCTGTATTCCTCCCGGAGTTTCGACCTGGACCTCGCCTCCGACGGAAACACGGTAGGAATACCGATCTCCCATGGCAAATCGGTAGCGGAAAGGTTTCGCCTCGAGCTTTCTGGCCATCGTTTCGGTCTCCCCACGAGCCTGATCGGTTCCAAAGATCAGGATAAGGCAAAAAAAAGCGGCCAACGCAAGAACTCGGAACACTCCGGTCATCGGTTGGGATGCCGCCTCCTTAAAAAACATCAAGGAAATCTGCCGTTCGACCGACGTAGAATATATGTCATCTCATTTCCGTATGCAAGGCGGGAAGTGGTTTCCGGTTCGAACGGCTTTTCGGGGGATTGCTTCCACGCCCTGGGTCCCGGGAAAACCCTCCAGGAAGCGCTTTAGCCGGTTGCTTCCGGTTCTCCTCCTCCTACTACTACTCACCGCAGTCGGCTCGAGGGTGGATGCGGGGACGGTTCCCGAGAAAACCTCCGAATCGGCCGTCGCCCAGGCGGGGGAGGAGTTCCTCGACAGTTCCGCGATCGAGCTGCTCGTGGGCAAATCAGTCGTGTCCAGGCCGTCAATTTCGGTTGCGACGGAGATTGATCACCCGGATCCGGCCTCTCCGGAACTGTCTTCCCTTTTGGAAGGACTCGATCCCGGGGAGGACCCCGCGGGCATCAAATGGGCCGATCCGGAAGATCCCACGCTTCCCGCAGAAATTCCCTTGCAGGGAAACGAATTTCTTGATACCTTTGAGGAAGACCTGGACCAAGTTGCTTCTGGTACAGAAACCATCGCACCCCCGATGGAACAGGGCGCAGAACCTTGAATCTGGGGGGGGGCCTGAAGTGGTGGTGTAATGAAACGAAACGCGGGAGGGTTCCTTAAATGACTCAGATACGCCGAAGAAAGCGGTATTTCATCAAGCCCGGCTTCCAAAGCCGGTTGACCGCGATTTTCATCCTTATCGTCATCATCGTGGCAAACTTCGTCGGCGCCCTTGTTTACGGCTTTTCGATCGAGAAGCTCGAACGCCAGCTGGTAGTCGAATCGAAGCTCCCCATCGACAGCACGCAGCTTGGGCAGGCACTTCTTCCCGGTGTCATCATCGCCGAACTGATAAGCATTCTGGTGGTCGCATTCATCTGCATATTCGTCACCCATACGATAGCAGGCCCGGTCTACCGCATGGAACGGGTTTCCCGCAGCATCGGGGAGGGCGACCTCACGAACTTCATCCGGCTCCGGCCGAAGGATGAGCTCAAGGACCTCGCCGATGCCATGAACGAAATGACCATGGGGCTGAGGAACAAGGTGACCATGTTTCGCGAGATTTCCTCGAAGCTGAACACCAGCGTTGGGCGCCTCCGTGACAGCGGCAAGGTCGAAAAGATCGACGAGCTGGTCGACATCATGGACCAGCTGGAAAAAGCCTGCAAGTCCTTCGTTCTCGAGCGTGAAGTGGTCGAGGAGCCCAAGGAAGCCCCCGCCGCCTGACGCGATCTTCCAAACCGAAACCGGACGAACGGCCCCCCCGAGGGGCCGTTTTCATTTCCCGATTCCGGTTGCTGCCGGGGAAGCCCATTCCCCGGCGAATCTTCATTACTGTCGGGAGTTGTTGCCGTTCGAGGAGGAATCGTGAAGGCGGTGATAGAAGAGCCCCGCGAGTTTCTGCGTAGGGAGGAAGATCCTTTCGAGTTGTGAGCTCAGTGCGAGCATGAACAACCTCTCTTCTATGCTGAGATGGGACTCAACGCCAAGGTAATCCTTTTTCACCTCCTCGAGATAGCTCCCCTTTTCCGAAGTAATCTGGAAGAGAAGTTCGAGCTCGTAGTCGTTGTTCGTATCGACGAAGGAAACCATGGTCATCGTTGCCGCCTCAACCGCCTCGAGGATCCTGAAGGCGGCAACCTGGTTGTCCCCCTGGAGCGAGCTTCTGGAAAAGGTCGCGCAGAATTCGCTGATGCGCTGTTCGATAGTCGTGAAAAGGTCGACGATGCCCTGGAAGTTCCCCAGGGAATCGGAGATTTCGGGGTTCACGTTTTCCCTGACGGTGTCTCCGAGGAACTTCTGGATCTTTTCCAGGACCTGGTGGTTCGCCTTGTGCATCGTCTCCAGGTCGGCAACCCTCGTTTCGGGTGCCCCGGAAACCAGCCTTTCAAAAAGGGTGGGAAGCCTCTTGGCAACCCGTGAAAGTTCCTTGCCGCTCAGCAGGATTGCCGTTTCGGGCTGACCGGTCAGATGCTGGCTTATGAAGGCGGTCTGCCCGAGAACTTCAGCCGTGGTCGGCGGCCACCGCTTTTCGAGGAACCGGAGAAATGGGTCGTGGAACACTGACAGGATAAGGGCGAGGGGGATGTTGAAAAGGACCGCCACGTAGGCGGCCTGGCGTCCGAGGTCCGTGGTGAGACCGTCGGAAAAGGCTTTGACAAGAGGAATCCCCCACCACAATTCGACGTAGAAAAGCGCAACGAAAAGGACCGACCCCAGCAGGTTGAACATGACCTGGGCCATCACGATCTGCCGCGAAGTACCGCTGAACTGGAGGGAAAGGAAGTAGCTGATCAGGCAGGAACCCGCGTGGGTGCCGTACAGGACCATGAACATCTGGTACTGGTCGAAGACTCCGGATTGCGTCATGGTGATGGTGATGAGCGTGATCCCGACGTTGGATTGGCAGATGAATGTCGCCAGCATTCCGAGCAGGAAGGATGCGAAGTGGTGGCCCTTGAGAGTCGCAAGAAAGGCCTGGAACATGGGATCCTGAAGGAAACCAGTGGTGCCCTGCTTTATCAGGTCCAGACCGAACAGGAAGAGGGCCACCCAGAAGATGCTCGAAAGTTCCTGGCGCCGCTTTGGGAACAGATCCATCGAAAAGCACAGGCCGGTTGCCCCGAGAATAAGGAGCGTGAGTTCCTTCATGGGGAGGACCAGCACCAGGGCGAAAAGGGCCCGCCCCGTGTTTCCCCAGAAAAGTATCGGAAGCGCCGTCGAGACGGACATGAAATCCGCCGCCACAAGGCTGGCGAGGATGAAGTAAAGCGCTCTCCCGCTCTGCGTCAGGAAACCCGCGAGAATCCCTCCAAGCGTGGAACGGAGGACCCCCCCGCTGTTCCTCGCGATGAGCTTCTTGACTCGTGATCCTGAAAGGGACTTCAGGTTCTGGCCGAGGAACTTGACCCCGACGAAAAAGAGACCCAATCCGGCCAGGATCGGCGCGATGACCT
Source organism: uncultured bacterium (assembly GCA_964428355.1). Lineage (GTDB taxonomy): Bacteria > Muiribacteriota > Ozemobacteria > Ozemobacterales > Ozemobacteraceae > CAYRYU01. The sequence goes on along the minus strand of CAYRYU010000075.1, from coordinate 8,274 downwards.
TGATGAATCCCGTCATCGGGGGGAAATCGGGCTTTCCTTCAACATCGGGGAAGGCACCATGCTCAGGTGGGAATCAGTCCGGAAGAGGAGCCGCAACTCGAAGTCCGCTGCCATCGTTTTCAGGGAAGGGCTTTCCGGGAGAAGGTCTGGCCGCTGAGGACCTGCCGGACCGCCCAGGAGGGGTCGGGTTTCGGGAAGTCCCTTCGAAAATGGGTTCCCCGGCTCTCCCGGCGGTTGAAAGCGAAACGCGCCATGAGGCCCACGAGCTGCCGAAGGTTTCGGTGGCGAACCCGGTCCGGTGTCATGCCCATGAAATCGTTGGGGATCGGATTGGAAATCCCCGGCGACATGACCGACCAGGCCCTGTCCAGTCCCTCCGCTGTCCGGATCACCCCCAGACAGTTCTTCAGGAAATCACGCGCGACCAGGGAATCCCATTCGTCGGCGAAATCCCAGCTCTCGAAAGCCCGGGGAGCAGTGGGAACCCCGCTCCTCTCCACGTGATCCAGGGCCGAGAAGGCCGCCCGGCGTCCGAATACGATGCACTCCAGAAGGCTGTTAGAGGCCAGCCGGTTGGCACCGTGGACACCGGTGGCAGCCACCTCCCCTGCGGCGAACAACCCTTCGAGCGAGGTCCGGCCCTCGAGGTCGGTCAGGACTCCCCCGATGGTGTAATGGGCGGCAGGGGCGACCGGAATCCGGTGGTCTGCAAGAGAGAGCCCCGCGGCGGAAAGGCCCGCCTGGATGCCGGGAAACCTCTTCGCCAGAAACTCCCGGCCAAGATGTCGGGCGTCGAGGAAAACCCTGCCCTTTTCATCCGACTCCATCTCCGCGATCTCGGCACGGGCGACGACATCTCTTGGAGCGAGCTCCCCAAGTGGGTGGTAACGGTTCATGAACCGTTCCCCCTTCTCGTTCACGAGAAAGGCTCCCTCCCCCCGAAGGGCTTCCGAAAGCAGAAAGCAGGGGAATCCCTCCTTCGAGAGGGCGGTGGGGTGGAACTGGAGAAACTCCATGTCGCAGAGCTCCGCCCCCGCGCGCCATGCCGCCACGACGCCGTCCCCCGTAGCCTGCGGAGGGTTCGTGGACTGGGGGTAGAGCGATCCCATTCCTCCGGTGGCGAGAACAACCGCCCCGGCAATGACAGCGACCCGAGCCCTTTCCGGTCCCGAGTGGCCGGTGAGACCGATCACGGTTCCCTCCCGGACCACCAGATCGGCGAGGTGGAAGTTTTCGAGAATCCTGATGTTGGGCCTTGACCTGACATTCCTGATCAGGGCTTCCTGGATTCCCCGGCCGGTTCCGTCCCCGTGGGCGTGAAGGATCCTTCGGCAGCGGTGTGCGCCCTCCATCGTCAGGAGGATCTTGCCCTCCGCCCTGTCGAACTCGGTCCCGAAATCGACTAGATCCTTCACCCGGTCAGGGCCTTCCTTGACAAGGACCTCGACCGCGTTCCGGTCACACAAACCCGCCCCGGCAACGAGGGTATCCTCGAGGTGGAACTCTGGGCGGTCCTCGGACGACCAGACCGTGGCGATTCCCCCCTGCGCGAACCAGGAGTTGGCGTCCTCGACCCTGTCCTTTGTCAGGAGCAGCACATCGGCGGTCTCCGGGAGCGAGAGGGCGGCAAAAAGCCCAGCGGTGCCTGATCCGATGATTGCGATCCTGGTTTTCAGCTGTTCGGGAACCATTCTCAATCGAAGGGGAAACCTCCCCGGACCTTTTTCAAGACGCTCTCGGGTGTGTCACGGCAGGTGACCGGAATCCTTTTGATCTCGAAAGGATCGCTGCCGGGAAAATTATACCCGTACCGGCTGCAAAAGTGGAGAAAAAACCCCGCCTCCCTGGCGACACCGGAAAGATCGCGGTTGTACTTCCCGTAAGGCCAGGCGATGGCGAAGGGAGGTTTCCCCAGAATGAACTCAAGTTTCTTTCTGGAACGGTCCAGGTCGTTCCGGAGAAGCCGCGAAACGGGGTTCGGTGTTCCCCGAAAGGCCTGGTAGATGTTGAGGATGTTGGTATGGAGGTCATGCGTATGGGAACCGAACTCGATGAACCCCGAAGCAGCCATCTTCCTGATCTGTTCCGCATCCAGGTATCTCAGGAACTGGGGTTTCCTGCCCAGCCTCGAGGTGACCATGAAAACCGTCATGGGAACACCGAGTTGTCGGGCGACGGGAAGTGCGTGCGTGAAAAGACTCTCGTACCCGTCATCGAACGTGATCAGGACGGGCTTGGAAACTCCCCCTGCACCCGCCCCAAGAAAAACCCTGGTTTGCCCGAGATCCAGGGGGGTGAACCCGTTTTCGAGCAGCGCTTTCATCTGTGCCAGGAACTGGGCCGGCGTGCAGGATACATCGGACCTGACCGGGTCCTCGATCTGGTGATAGACCAGGACCGGGAGCTTCTCCACCGCCCCCGCAGGGGTGAACCGAAAAAGGAAAAGAAGGATCAGGAAAAGCAAAAACCGGTTCAGGCACCGATTTGCACGGTTCCTGAACCGGCTATCTCGGGAAAAGGCCACCTCAGATCCCGGCGGCTTTTTTGATTGCCTCGACTTTGTCGGTCTTTTCCCAGGGGAGGTCAAGGTCTGAACGGCCGAAATGACCATAGGAAGCGGTCTGCTTGAAGATCGGCCGCCGGAGGTTCAGATTCCGGATGATTGCGCCGGGCCGCAGATCGAAGACATCCCTGATGACCTTCTCGATCTTGTCCTGGGAAATCTTGCCGGTTCCGAAACAGTTCACGTGAACGGAGAGGGGCTTCGCCACTCCGATCGCATAGGCGATCTGCAGCTCGATCCGGTCGGCAACTCCAGCGGCCACGAGGTTCTTCGCGACATACCGGCCCATGTAGGCGCCCGACCGGTCGACCTTGGTGGGATCCTTCCCGGAGAAGGCACCGCCGCCGTGGGCGGCCATTCCACCGTAGGTGTCGACGATGATCTTCCGGCCGGTCAGACCGGAGTCGCCTTGCGGCCCGCCGACTACGAATCGGCCGGTGGGGTTGATGAAGAACTTGGTCTTCTTGTCGATCAGCTCCGCGGGAATCTCGGGTTTGATGGCCCTTTCGATCAGGTCTTCGGTGATGCGCGCATGGCTCGCATCTGGATCGTGTTGGGCGGAGAGGACGACCGCGTCGACCCGGACGGGCTTCCCGTCCTCGTATTCCACGGTCACCTGGCCCTTGCCATCGGGGCGGAGGTAGGGGAGCACCCTGGATTTCCGAAGCTCCGCGATCTTCCTGCAGATCTTGTGCGCGTAGTAGATGGGCGCGGGCATCAGATCGGGAGTTTCGCGGACCGCGAAGCCGACCATCATACCCTGGTCACCCGCGCCGATGTTCAGATCCGTATCCGAAGAGTCGCCGTCCTGGGCCTTGTTGACCCCCTGGGCGATATCGGGCGACTGCTCGTCGAGGGCGACCATGACTCCGCAGCTGCGTCCGTCGATTCCATGTTCGGAATTCGTGTAACCGATGTCGATGATCGTCTTTCGGACGATCGACTGGACGTCGACGTAGGTGTTCGTGGAGATCTCGCCCATGACGAAGGCAAGTCCGGTGGTGACCGCGGTTTCGCAGGCAACCCGGCACTTGGGATCCTTGGCGATGATGGCGTCGAGGACGGCATCGGAAATCTGATCGGCAACCTTGTCGGGGTGGCCTTCAGAAACTGATTCAGAGGTGAAAAAATAACGGTTCTTCATTTAAATCCTCCAGATCGGAAAAGTGGAGTGATTATATCAATCGTCTCACTCCCGGTCAAGTTTTGAGCCTTGCTTTCGCCCCCCATGGAATTACATTTTCGTCCCAATTCCCCGGAAAATGAGGTAGAATGGCTTGAACGGAGGGAATGGAAATGAGCGAGAAAAAGATCCGGATGGCCACCGGCGATAATCCCCTGAAGCAGGGGCACACCATCGTGGGGGGGCGTCCCTCCGGAAATCGGAACCTGGGAAAGGACATTCCCCGGGGGCTCGAGATCCTCATGATGAGGGCCGCGGTCGACCCCGCCTTCCTTGAAACGCTTGTCGGAAAAAGGGATGCCCTGGCTGAAGAGCTTCAGATCCCGCTGGTTGCGGCGGAAAGGGAGATGCTTCGCATCGTCCCCGACTCCCAGTTGCGGGAAATGGCAAGTCGTACCCCGGTCGATGAAAAGCATCGGAAAGCCCTCTCTGGGGGATCCGCCGCCGCGATGGTCGCTCTTCTCGCCCAGCTGACCTTCGCTCCCGTAGCAGGTCGCGCCGATCCCGCCGATGCCGCCCAGGGGGTGACGAAAACCGGTGAACTCCTCGATCGGGGGAGCATCCGCCTCGCACAGGCACCTGGAGATCCGATCACCCCGGTCGGAGGAGGTGCCAGGCCCGATTCCCCGGGACAAGTTGGCGATGAGCTAGCCACGGGAACAACCCCGGGTTGGGACATCATGCCTCCTGGTGGCGCTCGTTCTGACGAGCCTATCGACAGACGAAAGCGGATGCCCGATCCCAACGTGGAGGGAGGAATCCGGTCCGAGGTCCCTCCCGATTCGCCCGTTCTGATCCCGCCTCCGGTTTCTCCCGATGTTCCGCTGACCCCCAAGAAGCCGCCCGAAGGTCCTCTTTCGCTTGAAAGCCTCAGGGACACCGTTCTCGGGACCGAGGTCAACGGAATGCCCTTCGAGAAGGCCATCCAGGCGGTCGAGGAAGACACGGGCTTGAAGATCACGGTTCAGGCGATCCAGGGGGCCGATCTTGGGGTGAAGGTCGAAACCAGGTCAAATGGAATCCCCCTTGGAAAGGTCCTGAGGAGGATGTGCTCGGAAGTTGCCGGGAGCGAGGGGTTGTTCGAGCTCCAGATCGAAGGCCGCGAGATCATTTTGCGGATCAAATCCGTGGCGGGTGGTCGCCCCGAAGTCCAACCCGTCATCGAACCCCCGACCACGGTCGAGCCGCCCAAGCCCGACGTAATGACCCGGGGAATACGCCCTGACCGTCCCCTGGGCGGAATCCGGCCCTGACCGGACGGAAAGAATCATGAAAAGAGCCGATTTCACCCTGGTCAACATGAACCTCCTTTATGTCCGGTACATGGATGCCGTCGACAAGGAGCTCCACGTTCCGCTCGGCTGCCTCTACCTTTGCAGGGCTCTGGAGAACGCCGGATTCTCGGTCGACTTCCGCGATTACCAGCTCAACTCCTATGATGATCCCTTCCTGATCCGGAACATTCTTTCCTTCATGGATGATCCAGCACCTTTCGTCGGGTTTTCCTGCATGGCTAACCTTCTCCCATTCGCGCTTCTGGCCATGAAGGAGTTCAAAGCGCTCCATCCCGACAAGTTCCTGATCCTGGGAGGAGTGGGCCCCAAGTGTGTCGAAGAAAAGATCATGGAAAGGTTTCCCTGGGTTGATTGCATCTGCGTGGGCGAAGCCGAGATAACGGGTCCCGAGATGCTCGGTGTCCTGAAGGCAGGAGGGGATCTCGCTTCGGTTCCCGGACTTGTCATTCGTTCGCGCGACGGTGGTATCCTCCGGACCCCACCCCGGCCCCGGATCAAGGACCTCGATTCTGTTCCGTTCCCCGCCTTCCACAAGGTCGATCTCAAGAAATATCGGGGCTACGGTGTGATGTCTTCGCGCGGTTGCCCCTACCCCTGTACTTTCTGCTCGGTCGCCCCGGTCTGGGACCACGAATCTACCTACCGTTCCGTTACCAACATCGTGGAAGAAATGAAGCTGCTTCACGAGGAAGGCGGAGTGGAGATGTTCCTCTTCCAGGACGAGTTTTTCGTCTGCAACAAGCCGAAGGTGATGTCTTTCTGCCGGGAGCTTGAAAAGGCGGGCCTCCGGGTTTTGTGGAAGGCCTTCGGAAGGGTCGACCTCACCGATCGGGAGATGATGGAGGCGATGTCGAAAACCGGCTGCGTCGAACTGCGGTTCGGGATCGAGACCGGCAGCGACAGGATGCTGACGCGGGTAAAAAAGGGATTCACCGCCGAGGCCGCGATCGCCAGGGTTTCGGAGGGAATCAAGCTGTTTCCACGCGTCGACGCATTCTACATGTGGGGGTTTCCTTTCGAAACCATGGAGGATTTCCATCAGACCGTCTTTCAGATGGTGATGCTCCGGATGATGGGAGCCCGGATCCTCCCCTCGCTACTTTGTCTGCTTCCCCAGTCGGAATTGTACCAGGAATACGCTGGAAAGTACGAGCCGGAATTCTGCCCGGAGTTGTTCCCGGAATACATGATCACGGGTCACGAGATCAGCAACCACTCGCGGTTCATGATCGCCCCCGAGCATCAGGGAATCTACGATTTCATCAGGCTCCATCCCGACATCTTTCCGGGTTTCTTCCATTTCGACCTGAAGAACAACGTGATGCCCAAACTCGCCGTCCTTCGGAAATTCGGATTTTACCCGGAGGAGAGCGCGGTGGAGGGAACCGATTCCTGCGGGGCGCATTCTCCGAAAACAGCCAAGGGAAGTGATCTGGCCACCAGGGTTACTTCCTGACCATGCATCAGAAGTCAGTTCCGCATCATCGTCCCCGAAACGTGGGCAGGGAGGGGGTTTTAGCGAACCGGGCCACTGGAGGGTAACCGGAAAAACCTTATGGACCTCGCCTTCCCTGCGCTTGCCGTCCTGTTGGAGGCATGGCTTCACGAGCCCGGACCGCCCCGAACCCGGCCGTCCTTCGCTGGAATCCGAAAACTGCTGGACCAGGACCGGGATGCCCTCGAGGAAAGGTGGTCATCCACTACCGGTGGATGGCCCGCCACCGTCCGGTTTGGGTTCGGTCTCGCCTGCTCATGTTCCGCGAGTCCCCTGGCGGAATCGGTCCCGTTGGGGGAAATCCTGGATTCCGTTCCCCAAGAGCGGCTCGGATCTCTCTTTCCCATCCTGGAAGGATTCGGAGTCCTTGAATCGACAGGGCTTCTCATGCCGTCACTTTCCCATCCCGGTTTCGGAGCCGAGGTCGCAGCCTGGCTGCTGGCGGAGTTCCGCGCCAGCATCCCGCTCGGGGAGCTCGCAGGTGTGGTTCGGGCGCGCATCTGGAGCCGGGAGGGCCGGCTCAACGTCCTTTGCCTGGTGCCCGTGGTGATCCGGGAGGATGCCGGCAAGATGTTCCAGGACATCCTTCCCACACTTTCGGGCGATTTCGTTGTCCAGGCAGCGGGATTCCTAGAGGACCTTGGAAAACCCGATGGGATCATTCCCCAGCGGCCCAGGTTCACGGAGATGCCTTTTCCCGGCACCACCGGGGAAAACGACTCCGGGAACAAGCTGATCCTGACGGGAGCGAATGGGCCAGGTTCCTCCTATGGTGACCCGGTTCCTCAGTCGGAAGACGAGAAACCTGGGCCACCATCTTCCCAATCGGTTGGCCTTTCCGCGCTCCCCACGTCTTCTTCCCCAGCTCGAACGCAGGTTTCCACAGTTTCCTCAGCCTCATCTTCCCATGATCAGGGCGTTCGGAAGAGCACTCCCCCCCGTCCCCGAATCCAGGCAAGACCCCCCAGGAGTTCTTCTCTCGACGATGATGGCGAGAGGCCATCGTGGCTTTCGCGCTTCTCCTCTCCGGCGGCTCTCCTGATCGTATTGGGGCTCGTCCTGTTGATCAATCACTTGAGAAGCGACCCTCTTCAGGATCGGAGTGTCGAGTTGAAGCCCGGAGAGAGATTTTGGATAGACGCCGTTTCACGTCGTCCGGTTACGGAATCCTTCCTGATGGCGGACAAAGAATACCGGATGGGGGAAATCTTCCGTATCAGGGGGCGGTTTTCCGACGCCCAGGAGTTCTTCCGCGCCGCGATTTCGATCGATCCCAACCATGTGGAGGCACAGGACCGCCTGGGATATTGCATGTACAGGCTGAATTCCTTCGAGATGGCCGAAGCCCAGTTCCGGAAGGCGCTGCAGATAGATCCATCCTTTTTTCGCAGCCATTTCTACCTCGGCCGCCTTCACCTGCGCTCCCAGCGATGGGAGGATGCCCTTTCCGAGTTCCGGCACGCCTTCAATGCGAAAAGGGAGCTGGCGCAGATAGGAATCGAGTATCTCCGATTGCTGATCCAGTTGGGACTGTTCGAGGAAGCAAGACCCGTGGCGGCCGAGCTTGTGAACCGCTTTCCGACCAACCAACCCCTGGCCCAGTTGCAGGCGCAGATCGCGAAGGAGGGTCGGTGAAGAGAAAAGTTTTGGAGAAGAGGAAGGGAGTGACCCTCATCGAGGTCATCATGGCGATGGTGATTCTCGCTCTCGCAACCGTCCCGATGCTCGATGTCTTCGG
>CAYRYU010000074.1:0-35936 GCA_964428355.1 uncultured bacterium | reverse complement strand
AGCGGGAATGGAAAATCGAGCAATCGCCGGGCAACGTATGCCGGAAGAATGAAGGTGATCCATGGATGGTAGAAGAATACGACAATCAGGATGGGACCGACCGCAAAACCGTTCCATGGAATATTCTGGGCAGACCACCCGAAAAAGACCACCTTTGCCACGTAGGCTTCCGTCACCCAGCCGACCAGCCATCCTGAGAGATACCAGGGGTGGAAGCGATCTTCACCGTAACGCAGAAGATCATCGATGAAAAGAACGAATGGGATTCCATACGCCACATAGATCAGCGGGTTTATGAGGGCGAAGGGCATGTTTCCGCCTGCTGCTTCCGCAAAAAAGGCAGCAAGCCCTGTAAAGGCAAGGTAGAACCAGAATTTTTTCCGGGTCTCAGAACCACCCGGGGGGTTGGGGTGGAATTCTTTCGGGGAAGAAATCTCATCCGCTCCGGACAAGGATCAGCCTCCAAATGGTTCGGAAAGAACATCAAAGCAGTTTTTCCGATCTGTCGTTCCGGTCACTAGGTTCATTCCCACAAGCTCGCAAGGGAACCACCCCCGTTGAAACTCGTGGTTACCGGAGAATGATTTAGCTTTGCAGGATTCATTAAGCACCTCACCGACCGGCATTTTCCGGCAGGAGCGGGGAATCACCCGAAACAGGTTATCTTCGAGCCCCATCATTGAGTCATATTTACCTCAAAGTAGTCCCAGGAACAGGAAAATTTCCCACTGAAGCGGGGTTTCAACATGAAATCCTCTCCTCCATCCTGGTACCGAAGTTGCTTCAATAAATTTTTGGGGGAGGAGTTTATGGAAATTCTGAAGCGGTTGATGTGTGAAGAAAACGGCCAGGGCCTTGTGGAATATGCCCTTCTCCTGGGCCTCATCGCAGTGCTCGCCATATCCGCTCTGACCGCCATGGGCGGAAGCGTTCTTTCGATCTACGGGAAGGTTGTGGGCGCAGCCCGGTGGTGCCTGATCCAGATGAACGGAAGATATTGAAGGTTCTGTCCGCGGAATTCCCATCAGATTTCCTGGAGTTGTCCGGGGATGGCTCACTAATCGGCGATTTCGAGAACGACTCGAAACCCGAATTGTACGATGCCTCCGCCGAAGCGATCATGGGGTTTCTTAGGATATTCCCGCCAACTCACTTTGAAAATTCCCATGAAGAAAGGTCTGGAGATCGTGACTTTGTGCTCAGGACATTCCTCCGGGTAGGAATAGTCGTTGCTTCCCATGATGAAAGTCCCCGCGGGAATCCTGTTGAACTCCATTCCGATACAGTTGAGGATCTTTTCGCCGTTCTTCATCGAGGCGATCATCTCCGACTGGGGCTTGGAATCAAAGCAGATGAGCGGTTGGAAATTCGTGGCGAAAAGGAGGTAATAGCAAAAGGCCTTGAAAAAGAAGTTCGAAATCAGGAATTGAAGAATGCTGCTGATGAAACCCATTTTATTCCTCCGGGAAGTCCCCCTTCTGAACTGCCTCCATCCTGAATTTCCAGTTTTTCGACTCTGGGGGATCCTGAGACTATCCCGGATACATGATGGAAATCCATGACGGTACCATTGGAACATTGAGATTCTATCATGCCTGGAAAATTTCCGGGTCTCAGCGAGTCTCCATGGTTTTCTCGAAGAGGGACTTCACCCTCCACCACTCCTCGAGGGCCTCGCGAGGATAGGTCTCGTGGAAATCGTCGTCGTATTCACCTGGGTCCATGAAAAGTGAGTATTTTTCCGAATCGAGGTCAGGGAGTTTTTCGATTCTCTTTTCCAGCTCGGTTCTCTTTTCACGATACGCTTCCAGGCTCTTCTTTTCCTGAGGATCATCGGAACAGGCGTTCTCCAGCCCCTTCCGGGCGGCGGGACTATCGAAGAGCTTTTCCAGGTGGAACTTCCGGATCAACCCTGCCATCTCCTTGAAAACCGCATCGTTTCTTTCTCTGGTTTCACGGAGTTTCTTTTCACTCCATTTTGGCTCTGCGCGAAGAACTACCTTCAAGACATTCTTCCTCCCAAGGGTTTCGAAACGGTTTTTTTCCTCTTCCGGAGTCTCGGAGGTGAACGGGGCATTTGTCCGGGGTGCCATCAAAGTAAAAACCTCTTTTTCGCGCAGGCAGATGAGGCAGTCTCCCTGCAATACCATCTTCCAGCCTCCTGGAATGCTCCTTCGAACGAGCTCCAGTTTCGGATCACCCTGGCACATCTCCTCCAGGGTCAGTCCCAAAGAGACATTCCACGAAAGCAGTGCAAGGAACAAAAGTGATCCGATCCAATCTTTACAACTCCAGCTCGTGCAATTGATCTTCCGGACTTGAAGGCTCTGTGAAAAGCAGGATTCCGTCCGGGGACCGACGAAAGTAGAAGCCAGCATGTTCCACCGCCTTTCCGCATTCATTCCAGGTCACCAGGCGGAAAGTCCAATTTCACCGGCTCGACCGGCATCGAGGACAGGCCAAGGAAGAGAATCGCCCGTTTGAACCACGGGAGGCTTTCAGTCCGACGCTTCCGGGATTTCTTCCATTCCTCCAGGGTGGTTCTCAAACGGCAGATCCCGGAATCCCGGAGTTCATCCTGGCTCAGTTGCCTAAAGGCCGTTTCGAAAGCTTCCACGTTTCCCAGGCAAAGGAAGGCAGTCATCAAATTTCGCTTCCAGACGAGTTCGGCACCCTTCCGCCATCCAAGGGAGTCCCCCCTCGCAAGGTCAAGGAACAGGTCCCTGGCCTCTTCGATTCTCCCCAGCCGGAGATAACAGACTCCGACGGCATTCCGACATTCGCTTCCCGGGCTGGAAATGGACAACAGGTTCTGGAGTGCCTTCTCTGGCTCGTTGGCCTGAATGAGTTCCAAGGCAGAGGAAAGGCGTTTTTCGGGTGAAAGAAATCTTGAGCTTCCTTTCGGGGGCTTTTCTTTGGAGGCCCGCAGGGGAACGATCTCCTCATTCGGGAAAAACGCCAGACCCGCCTCGAGAACTGCGAAGATCTCCTTTTCATCCTGAGAATCCTGGTCCGATGGAGTTACGGAAGCGAATGGATCCGAAGGGACGTTGAGGATATCTCCCTGCCCGGCCCATGGCTGCAGATGGTCACGAACCCGGCTGAAATGAGGCAGCATCTCGTCCAACTCATGTTTGGTGATGACGAAATGGGCTTGTTTCCATAATTCGATGGCCTGCGGAAACTCCTTGCGCACCCCGAAAATGATGGCCTGATTGAGCAGACTGATGACCAACCCCTTCATATCGCCAGTCTTCCTGAACAGGCGGAGCTCCTCCCTTCTCAGTTTCAACGCAATATCCAGATGCCCTTCAGCCTCCATCACTGTCGCGAAGTTCCCGAGCGCCTTTCCGCAGCCAACCTCGTCGGGGATTTTCCGGGCCAGGTGATATGCCTCGAAAAACAGATGCAATGCTCTTTTGAACCTGGAGCATTCCTTGTGGACCAGGCCCTGATCAAGCAGACAAACCCCGAGGTCCCTGGGCTTGGAAAGGGTTCGCCAGATTTTTTCGGCCTCCTGGTGGAGGGAGAGAGCTTCCTCGAATCTTCCCGCTCTCCTGGCTGCCAAGGCTCTGTCATCCATATTGATCGCGGACCATTCCCGATTGCCCGATTGTTCGTATCTGTCGGCGAGATGGTCCCTCAGCCGCTGCGATTCCTTCGTATAACCGAATTTGTCGCAGGTCTGGGCCAAAGCCTCGAGGCTCCCGGTCTTTTCCGCAGCCAGATTCCCGAACACGGTTTCGAAAAGATCCGAACCCGACTCCCCTCTGGAGTAGAGCCACTCGATCAAGGTATCGACGGTGGGGCTCGTTTCCAATGAGGAAGGGGGACCTCCCTCCCGGGCGGGCTGGGCTTCCTCCGAAGCTTTCATCCCGGGGAAAGGTTCGTTCCAGGCCTTTTCGATTTCCCGCCATTCCCCTTCGACAAAGAAATCGTTGATCAAGAAAGGTTTTCCGCAACCCGGGCAACATGTCGGGATTTCGGTGGGCGCCTTCTCCGAAGCGGGGAAAGAAATTGGGGACCATGCCCGGCAGAACGAACAATTGACGGCATAAGCGGCGTCCTTCGCGGAGTACCAGGGAGTCAGGATCGGATGTCCACCCCCGAAGTTTTCCATCTGCAGGAAATACACGTGGCCACCCCGGTGGGCGCATGCCGTGAGCATTCCATCGCTTCCCACCTCGACCATTTCCAGGATTTCGGGGGCATGAAAGTCAAACAGGATTTCGCCGGTTTCCTCATTCCAGATCTTCAGGGATCGGTCGTTTGAACTGGACACTATCGATCTTCCATCCGGGGAGAAACGGCAGAAAATCACGTTTCCAGAGTGACCATCCATGGTCCGCAGCGCTCTTCCCGAAACCGCGTCCCAGGACCGGATGGTCGAATCGGAGGATCCCGATACGATCTTCCTGCCATCGGGAGAGAAAGAACAGTAGCGAACCGCGCCTTCATGCCCCTCCAGCTGATGGAGCAGTTGGCCCGTTGCCGAATCCCAGACCCTGAGGGTCGCATCGGAGGATCCCGAAACGATCCTCTTTCCGTCGGGTGAAAAAGAGCAGAAGAGCGCAAAACCTTTGTTTCCTTCCATCCGACGGAGTTCGCGACCCGTTTCAGCCTCCCAGATCCGGAGGGTGGAATCCAATGCTCCCCCCACTATCGTTTTCCCATCGGGAGAAAAGTCACAGGATGCACCCCCCTCGAAGTTACCCTCCAACCGTCGAAGCAACCTGCCCGATCTACAATCCCAGATTCCCAAACCAGTTGATGTCACCATGACGATCTTCCGTGAATCGGGGGAAAACACGCTAACAGACGGAGGAGTCTCAACCCCCTTTTCGAATTTGAGCAGTTCCCGTGGTTTCTTTCGATCCCAGATCCGGATCAGGTCATTGGTTCCGGAAAAGGAGATCAGCTTTCCGTCTGGGGAGAAGGCACTGCTGTAGACCCAAAGTCCGGGCCCCTCGAGGGAGGGAACACCTTGATCAGTAACCACATCCCAGATCCTGATCGCTCCATCCTCCGAACCCGACGCGATCCTTTTTCCGTCGGGCGAAAAGGCGCATGAAAAGACGAGTTTTGGGTGATTCTTGATTCCGGGGAGATCCCGGCCGGTTTCGGGATCCAGGAGGTAGAGATTGCGCCAGGAGCCCAAAGCGACCACCTTTCCGTCGGGAGAGAAAGCGCAGGAAGAAACGTACCACCGATGCTTCTCGTCGAAGCGGCGAAGCTCGCGACCCGTTTCAGCCTCCCAGATCCGAAGGGTCTTGTCCTTGGACCCCGAAACGATTCGGCGACCGTCGGGAGAAAAGCCACAAGCGCAGACTGTCCTGGTGTGGCCCTGAAACCGATGAATCTCCTTCCCTGTTTTTTCGTCCCAGGTTCGCAGAGTGTTGTCCCTGGAGCCGGAAAGGACGATCCGGCCATCGGGGGAGAAGGCACAGGAAAAAATGGATGCAGCATGTCCCTCGATGGACCGGATAAGGCGGCCGGACTTTACCTCCCAAACCAGGAGGGTCGAATCCTGGCACCCGTTTGGCTGATTATTCAGCCGCCATTTGATTTCGCCCGGGAATCGCTCGCCTCCCGATCCGATCTCGGAGCCCTGAAGTTTGGCCACATCATCCAGCTGGACTCCCTTGTCGGAGCCAGGAATTTCTCCGGCTCCAGTGACTAGCAACTGCCCGTCAGGTGAAAAGGCACAGCAGGTGACGTCATTCTTGTGCCCTTCGAGCAAGTGCAGCTGCTGTCCAGTCTCGATGTCCCAGATCCTGATGGTTGCATCCCTTGATCCAGACGCTACCAGCCGACCATCCGGAGAGAAGGCACAGGCCAGGACGAATGATGAATGGCCCTCGAACTGGTGGAGCTGGCGTCCGGTTCTGGCATCCCAGACCCTGACGGTATTGTCGGCTGACCCCGAAACGATCTTCTCGCCATCGGGAGAGAAAGTGCATGCAAGGACCAGCGAGGCGTGTCCTGCAAGGGTCATCAGGCATGGGGACTCCACCTGGGGCTTGTTTACCCAGCGAAGGTACCGACGTGAGCCAATCGAAGCCATGGCCTTTCGGCAGGGGGCAAGCTTGTCAGGCTCGTTTCTGGCCTGCTGATAGGTCAAGGCAGGATTTCTTGCAAGGACATGAGCTTGAGAACGGACAAAGTCCGCGAATTCATCAAGATCTCTGGAAACATCCCTCCTGATTCTCTCTCGCGATTCTTCCCGCAATCTTTCGATTTTCGAGACATCGGGTGGCTGAGATGTCCATTCCGCATCTATGGAAAAGGAGTTCAAGGCGATCCGGTTTTCACAACTCGGGCACAGGACGAAGCGATCGTCTTCCCCCTTGTCTGGGATTCCAAACCAGCTTGTACAGAAGACGCAGTACACTCCGCGCTTGCCGGCATTCCGCCAGGGCGTACAGACAGGCGGTCCCGGACAGAGGATTCCTGCGTTGATGCGATCATAATCCTCCACCAGCTCGAATGCCATTCCTCCGCGGACTTTGGCATCGACGAACCGGAGATCCGTCAGCAACCGCTCTCCCTCTTTCCACCGATTGGCATTGAAAAGATGGCTGGGACCCCAGCGAAGGAGGTAGTGACCTACCCTTGACGTCCAGGCCTCTTCGTCCATGACAAGGTCGCAGATCGCCCTTTTTGCAGTTTGGACGGCGTTTCCTGTGGTTTCGCTCTGAAGGATGTGATCGCGGAGGGCATTGTGGTAGAGAGTGAAACCTTCCTCATTGGAAGAGGTCCTGGCAGTCCTCACGATGGAGAAAACTGCGTTGAGGCCTTTGCGGACCCAGCCGACCGGGTCCCCATCCTGTGGGATGAGGTTCCTTTTAACCAGCACAGCTGCCAGGGCCTCGGGGGACATCGGCTCCATGGCTATGGCAAGATGGCATACCAGAGGGGTAACGACCTGGTACAAAGTCCCCAGGCCGATCACCCGCATGCAGAGGTTCTCCAGGTAGTCCTCGAGGGAAAGGGGGAGGTCGTCGACCTGGTTGACGGAGGTTATCCGGCCTTCCTCGATGTCCTTCACCAGGAACCTGATGTAGAGTGGGTTCCCTTTGCCTGATGCTTCCCACACCCGGTCGAGAAAATTTTCATACAGGGCGTTTCCATCTTCGGGGTTTCTTTCGGACTTCAACAGCACCGTCATCAACCCGCCGGAGACTTTCTCCAGAATCTTGTGGATATCCTGCTTTTCCAATCCGGAAAGACCGGAGGCCGCATCGGCCGTCTTTTCGGAGGGGCCTCGGGTGGCGCATTCCAACGAAACACTGGCGCAACCAGGACGTGAAAAGCCTTCGGAAACAGCTCTTTCCGGCCGGCCCGAGCAGAACCAGACGACACCAGGCATGGCAAGAGGAAGGAGAACGCAGTCCAGGAACCCGGGCTCCGCCTTCAGGATTTCATCGAGACCGTCCAGGAAGAGAAGGATCTTTTTGGGGCCAAGGGTTTTCAGGACCTTTCCCATGCGCGCCCGGTGATCCTTGGGGTCTTTCGGAATCTTCTTCAGTTCGGGATCACCCGGATCATGCCAGTCGACAACCCTTTCAAGGAAGAACAGGAGGAAATCCCTGGAGGAACAACGATGATCGCCTGCCCGGAACCGGAAGGAGAGGACAAGGAATTCAGGCCGTCTGCTGTTTTCGAACTCCCCGAAGGAATATGCCAACCGGGCAAGGAGAAAGGACTTCCCGATTCCAGCCGGACCCGAAAGGCATAGGACTCGCGTCGAATCTTTCCCGGAACAGTTTTCGAGAGCTCTTTGTACTTCCTCACGGGCGCTTTGCAACTCGGATTCCCGCCCGACGAAACCGTAAGCATCCCGGAGAAGGTCCGTATCGAATCCCTGGACCTGGAACCTTGAAGGGGCCTGTTGGTCGAGGCCGAAGAGTTTCCTGAATTCATCGAGGGTGGCTTCACTGCCGTGGTAAAGCCCGAATGAAGTTCCCCATAGATCGCTGAAGTCGATCTGATTGCCTTCCTGGCGGGAATAGACCTTCCCGGATCTGCCTGACGGTTTCCCTTCATAGGTCATCAGCGGACTCAGGGGAATGGCCCTTCCGTCCCGGACGAGAACAAGAGTGGTGGCCCGATCGCGGAATGCCTTTTCGAGTTCTGAAGTCGGGACTGCAGTCCCTTCGAGTAATGACGGTTTGACGGAGGTGCCATGCAGCATTTCGAAAACTCCCGAGCCACTTTTCAGAACCAGCCGAAGTTCCTTGAGCCATTTCCCGTTCGCGAAAAGACGGGCCAAGCCGGGAAGAACCAGGTCGTCCAGCACCTTCTCCGCAGCTGGCAACCCGATTCCGCCGCCACCGTGGGCAAGATGGTTCCGAAGCTGGAGGAAAGAGGTGTCCCAACGCTTTGGCTCGATGTCCCCGTCGAGCAGCGCGTGAAGACGAGTCACGAAATCGGGAATCTCGGGAACCAGCCGCTCCGGTTCCGGAATTCCCGACAAAGGAATGGCGACAGCTCTAGCCAGGCGAGCCCAGGTTCCCATCATCGGAACCTGGATGTGATGGTGGAACTCAGCTTGTACTTCTGGCGAAAGCCTGTTCAGTTCCCTGAGTTCGAAAACACCTATGGTAACGACAAACCGAAGCAGCATTTCAACGATTTCGCAAGCGTACCAGAGCCTCAGAACCGGTTTTTCACCTGATCTGAGGAAATCCTCAAGGGGAATGGCGATGATGAAGGGAAGGTCTTTCGGGACAATGCCAAGAAGATCCAGATCGGGCTTGATTTCCCGAAAGTGGATGAAATGGAGGCAGTTAGCGCAGAGCCATGCTTCCGGGCCTTTTCGCATGGGCTCCCCGCATTCACTGCAGATTGTGGAAGACGGCGGGGCCACGATCTTTCCAATACTCATGCTTCGCTTTCCCCGGAGGGTCTTTCGAGGGGTTTGCACGGAATCTCCGAAACGGCTTTTCGGGCGGTTTCAAGGGCTTCCCGGAAGGAGGGGTTTCCAAGAACGAACTTCTTCCAGAACAAGGGGAGTTCGGGGGAAATCGTCCGGCTATCCGTGGTTTTCGTTCCGAAAAAAACGGTGAGTTCCTGGATGGCCCTCTCGGTCTTTTCGACGGGAGCGTCATCTGTATCCAACAGATTCCGGAGAACCAGAATTCGGGCGAGTTCTTCAGGACTCAACGGAGTCTCGGCCAAAGCGAGGTGGCAGGCAATAGGGGTCATGATCTGGGGAATCGTTCCGATTTTCAACCTCCGGAGGAGCTCTTCATGGTAGGCTTCGAGGGAGGGCGGAATGCGGGTTCCCAGATCGAAGGTCCTGATCACTCCCTCCCGTATGTCCCGGATCAGGTAATCGACATACAGGGGAATCCCCTGGGAAAAATGCACGACCCGATCGAAAAACGTTTCGTCCATGCGGCCGGCTTCCTCGTGATGCCAGGCTTCCCGGCTTTTCACCCACCCCTTCCGGAGTCTCCCGATGTTCTCGGAAACCATTGCAAACATAGACCCTGAGTCGAGCGGCGGAAAACCGCCCTCCCCGAAGGGTTGATGACATCGTGGAGATTCCTCCAGCTCCGAAAGAGCCGGTGTTTCCCGTCCTGAGCAGACCCAGACAACGTTATCGGGAAGATGCGGCCACAAGGGGAAATCCCGGAGAAAATCGGGGGCGACCGAAACGATCTCATCCAGACCATCGATCAGGAACAGCACTTTCCGACCTCGGGCAGTCCCAAGCAGGAAATCCCGGAAGACCCGGGTCAGATCATCATGATTTGCATCCGGGTTCTTTCGGGCCTGGATTTTCATCCGGGCATAACACGATTCCAGAAAGCTCCTGATCGAGTTGAAAGGGGGGGAAGCCAGTTCGAACGTGAACGGAACAACAAACGTGTCTTCCGGAGGTTCCAGGAGGAGTCCGACAATCAGGCGAGCCATGAAAACGGTCTTCCCGATTCCTGCCGGTCCCGGAATCCACAGGAGCGGGCTTCCAGCGCCAGTCGGAGGGCTTTCGAGGGCGTTCAGGATGCCCTGCCGGGCTTGCTGGAGCTCTTTCTCACGTCCGGCGAGTTTTCCCGAGGCGAGGAAAATCCTGCTCTGGAGGAGGTCGTTGACCGAACCCTTCTCCCCTTGTGATGGAAGGCCGAAAAGTTCCACGAACCTTCGATAGGAATCGCTCCCGGAAACCGATAGAGGAACCGTGTCGGACCCGAGGGGTGTCAATTCCAGCCTCCCCTGCCCGACCCGATTGAAAACCTGGACCAGTGATACTTCAGGTGGGGGGACCTTTCCTTCCGGCCTTGGGCTCCCAAAAATAAACAAAGGCCAGAGGGTGAGAAGGTTGGTCTCTCTTTGCAGTGCCACCTGCCCCGCCGGTTGGAAAAAGGAATCCGGGATCTTCCCGTCGGGATCTCCACGGGGGAAGGTTCCAGGGTTGGTTCCGATGAGAGTGACGACCTGGTTCCCAGGGGCAGAAGCAAGAAGGCGGCAGTTCGCCAACCAGGAAAGTGATTTCACCAGATTCTCGAACCGTTCCTGGAGTTTCATTTCCTCCAAAATTTGTTCGGCCTCTTCGCCCTTTATCTCATTGTGTGCGAGACGATTTCTTATGTTCACCAACGAGGAACTGCTCTTCCTGCTGAGGAGAGCATCCAGATGGTCCCGGAAACAGGCTTCGACGTCCGGAAGAAAAGAGTCCCGCGGTCTTTTAATCTTCTGGTTTCCCAGGATTCCTTTGAGGAACTCGATCCATTGCCCAAGCATGGGAGCGTGAATGGCATTCCTGATGCCCTGCCCGACTTCTTTCTGTTCCGCAACCCCTATCATGGAAAAGAACTTGAGCAGGATTTCGGTGAAATCGCAAATTCCCCAGAGTTTGAGAACCGGGCTTCGGTGCTCATCCAGGTATTCTCTCAATGGAATGGCCAGGACCGCCGGCAGTTTTTCCGGTTCGGGGAGATCAACCACCGGAAAAGCCCATGAAGAAAAAGCGAGAAGGCAATCGACGCAAACCCAGCCGTCGGGGTTTCCCTTCTTGAATTCTTTTCCGCACGCACATTTTGCAACCAAACCGCCGGTTCCTCCTTCCAAGAAAACTCACTGGCTCTTTCTTCAGCTGTGTCCTGAATCGGAATGACAAGGCCCTCCCGAATGCCCTTTGGGTCTTCCTTCTGGAAGCTGTGAAGCCTACTTCAGGGACACGAGTTTCCTTTGCAGAGCCTCCGCCCCATGGTCGTTTCCGATCTCCCGAAGGAGGCCCATGGCGCGGCCCCAGATTTCCCGAACCCCCGCTTGCCTGTCCATTCCGAGGAGGATCTCGCCCTTCTTTTCGAGGGCATCCGCCTCACCAGCCTGGAAGCCGATTTCCGATGCTTTCCGGGCCGCCGCCTCGGCGCATTTCAACGCCTCCCCGGGGTCGCCGGAGAGACAAAAAAGGCATGACTGGAGGTTGAGGCACTCCACCTCGAAATGGCGTTCCAGCTTGATGCCCTCGAGGGTCCGTTTCAGCTGACGCAAGGCTTTCGGCAGCTCTTCCCGGATTTTCATCAGTTCGATCCTGAAGAACTCCAGTCTTCGAGCCTGGTGGGGTTTCCGCCCCCGGGAGACACTTATCTCCAGGGTGGCCAGCCGCTTCGAAACCTCCTCGACGTTCCTCTCCTTCAGGAGAAGTTCGATCCATGCCAGTTGAAGGTCCACCCATTCTTCCGAATCCGGGAAGGCGGGTGGGGAGTGGTTGGGGAGCCCCGGTGCAACACTTTCCCCGCGGGTTGTCTGTTGATCCGGGGCCGAATCCCTGAGTTTCTGCACCCGTTTCAACCATGTGTCCTCCTCCTCGGAAAGGGACCGGAAGGAGCGCCCTTCGAGCCTGGAATCGAGCTCCTCGAGGTGCGCTCGGGCATCGGCCAGATTCCCTGACCGAATCTCGAGAACCGATGTCAGGATCTCGGACCGAGATGGTCCCCTGGTTTGATCCGAGAGGGCGAGGAGTTTCTCCGCCTCTTTCATGGCTATTCCAGCGTCCTCGATCCGGCCTTCCTCCAGGCTGATCAGCCCCGCAAGGAACTTCGCGGTTCCCATTCCCATCCGATCCCCGATTATCTCCTTTTCGGAGAACGAGTTCTTCGCGATGGTTTCCGAACGGTTCAGATCGCCTTCCTGGAAGGCGATCTCAGCCTCGAGCTGGTTGAGCCGGCTTTCCCCTATCGCATCATTCCCATTTTCCAGTTCCGATTTTGCCCCCTTTAACATGTGCCTGGCTTCGGGAAGATCCCCCCTCTGGATTGCCAGGAATGCCTGATCGATTTTCGTCTTGAAGATGCCGTAGGCCTGGCTTCTCCGGCCCAGCCTTCCGAACTGTCGAACCGCGTTCTCGAGGCACTTTTTCGCGAGATCGAGCCTGCCGATCTTGCGGAGCAGGATTCCGCGGCTTCTGAAAGCTTCAGCGGATAAGAACTTCCAGTCCCTCTTCAGGGCAATGTCGTGGCTCGCCTCCAGCAATCGGTCCGCGAGGGGGAAATTGCCGAGTTCCCGTTCCCAGATCCCCCATTGCATCGCGAGTTTGAGGAAGGTCTCCTCCAACCGCGCGGTATCGGCTGGGGTGCTTCCGAATTTCCCCTCCAGAACCCGCAGCGCCCTGTGAACCTGCTCGATCGCACTTCCGATCTCCCCGTGCCAGTAATAGTTCACGGAAAGCGTCCTCAAGAGGTTGATCGAGTCGAAGAATCTTTCCCCGACTTCGAGTCCCGGTTCGATATACTGATCGTCCAGGTCCTTGGCGCGCTTGATTTCCCCGACCTGGAGGTAATACTTGGCGAGGCGTCGGGTGGCCCGGAAGCGGCATGCCTCGTCGAACTGGGAAGAACCCGGCTGGAGTCTCCTCGCGATCTCGAGTGCGTTCTGGAAGAAGCGGATGGCATCCCGGGCGTTCGGCAGGTCATCGAGCAGGTTCGGACCCCTGGAATCATCGCGAAAGGCGGGGTCGGACTCGGCCGCGGCGTAACAGTCCAGGAACTCCTTTTTCCGGCCCGCAGCGGCGAAATGGTTTCCCGCGATGGGAAAGAGCCTCCGGAAATCGTCGTCCGGGATCTCCTTGCGGGCGAGCCTGTCCCTGGTCTCCTGGATCTTTCCCCAGAAAGCCAGCCCAATTCCCAGGTTCAAGGCTTCGAGGCGGTTGCCGATTCCCTCCAGAAGTCTCTCCCGTCCAGGTTTATCGGGAAAGACGAGGAGGGAACCCCTTTCCTGGAGGATTCCCGCGACCTTGATCAACTCGTTGATCGCACCTGCGAACTCCTCACCGGAGGCGTCGGAGATCAGCTGCCTTGTCGCCAGCTCCAGGTCGCGGATGGGGAACGATTCTCCGAGGACCAGTGCAATCTCCAGGATATCCCTTGCCCTCCCGCTAAAGCTGGCCGAAGGCGCGGATGCGAGCTTGAGGTTTCCAATGTTCAGCTTGTTGTACTGTTCCATGACAATCTGGTGGGTGATCTTCCCCGGGAATTTCCGCAGCTGGTCCGAGAATGCGAGGATGAGCCCCGGAAGGATTCCCTTTGGCCAGAGTGCCTGGCGACAGAACTCCATTGCTCCACCTTCCAATCTGTCTTCGAGGAGGTGGACGAGAAGCTCTCCAGGAATGTCATCTGCGAGGGGAGGTATCTCCCGCTCGCTGAAGTTCTCCGAAAGCGCTTTCCGTACCGAAGGCAGGAATTTTCGGGTGGCCGGGGATTCCTGTGAAACGGACATCGTCGCGACAAAGAAGACGGACCTGTTCTTGCATTTCAGGATCGTGGCCTGGAGGACCGCCCACGACTCGTCGGTCAGGAACTGGAGATTCTTGAAGAAGAGGACCTTTGGGCGGTCTCCTCCGAAGAGTGAAACTGCATCGGGGAAAAAAGTGACGAGCCTCCTGAAAGAGGCAGATCGGGCGGAAACATCTGGACGACCTCCCTCGAGGGTCTCTATCCCATCGTCAGCCAATTCCGGCCCGATGCCGGATTTCATGTGCGAGGAATCCTGCAGTATCTTCTCGAGGTCTGAGATCCCCTTCATTGCGTCGGAGTGGGGGTCGTCCTTCGCCCTTTCCCGCAGCATTTCAGCCTTCTCTTCCTTGTAGTATTTTCCCATCTTTCGCCACAGTTCGGTGATCGCTCCGTGTTGTTGTTCGGGGATCTCGGAGGATTGGACATCGACTTCAATCACGACCGGGTTCCTGTCCGTTTCCTCCGCTTGAAGGTTCTTCAAGAAAGCCTGGACGATTGCGGTCTTTCCCGACCCACGGTCGGGGGAGTGAAGGAAGATGAACTGGGCGAATGAATCCCGGAACGTCTTGGAGAACTTCCTCTCAAGGAATTCCAACTCGTCCTTTCGGCCGAAAATCCTTGGTCGGCTTCTTTCACAGATATCGAACCCTATCTTTGGAAACGGGATCGCTGGAAGGGTTTTCTGCTCGCTTTCGGCCTTTCCCCCCTTCGGGATCTCCACCAAGGCTTCCCAGACGCGGTCGAGAAGGACTGTCCCCTCCTTCATGAACCGTAGCCCAACCTCGAACTCCACTGACAGGGGATTCGCCACCGCGGGTTTCCGCCTCTCGCACCGGGAGATGATGCAGTTTTCGATTTCCCTGATCTGGCGGATGGAAACCTGGGGATTCCTCCAGGAAGGATCCAGGTTGATTCTCAGGCGGATGCAGAACTCCTCGTGGCGGAAGAACTCCCTTCGGGAATTGGGGACCAGGACTGTTTCGGCTCTTTCCGTTTTCCCCTTCGAATCCTTGAGGCTTTTCTCGAGTGTTCCATTGACCATTTCGATGAGACCGGAAACCGTCTGCTGGGGGGACAGGTTGCCGCAATGCCGGTGGTAGAAGAGGGGTCTTCCCAGGGGGTCGAACTTGTTCAGGGAAAAGACGTGCGGCTTCGCAGCCGACCCTGAGCACCTGGCACAATCGAAAACGTGAAAGAACGGGGAGAGCACTATCGCGGCACCCTCCGGATCGAAGATGAGGACGTCCTCTCCGATCTGGGTCTCGGGTGTTGGCCCATCCCAGGGTTCGCTGATTCCGTCGCGGAAAATCAGGCTCTTCTTTTTTGAGCCCGATCCTCTGCGGAAAAGGAGCGGTATCCGAGGCCAGGAAAACATCGTTGCGTATGCCCGGATAGCCTGGAAGAATGAAACGACGAGCTGGGAATCCTTCGCGACCTTGCCGGGCATGTGAGCCCATTCGTTCCGGAACTCCTTGCCGGTCTTCAGGAACACCGCGATCGGGATTTCCCTGCCGGAATCCGGCTTCATATCTCGCTTGAACTGATGCTCTGCCAAGCCCTCCTCGATCTCGGGTCCCATTTCCTCCCGGATGGAATTCCGGACCTTTGTCACCAGGAGATTCCCGACGTCGGAAAATCCGTCCTCCTCGCACTTCTCCTGCTCCTTGAACCGAACGCAGAACCCGCTGCATTCGCTCGGCACCGATCGGGGTTCCACCATTTCCCGGATGCTTCCAGGGATCGTCAGGCCCTTCTTCGCTCTGGAGGTGATGAGGGAAATCAGCTCGCTTCCAAGGGTGTTCCAATCGCCCAGGCATGGGGGGTGGGATGGGTTGAAAAGGGACCCCCTGATGAATTCCGCGATCCTTTCCTGCCCGATTTCCCGCTTCCCGAGGCAGAAAGACAGGAGGATCGCCGACCGGTACTGGAGGATCTCCTCGAAGGCGTCGAGGCAGAGGGCAATGGCCCCGAGCGGATGCTCTACATCGGGGAAATCCCTCAACAGATCCGCGATATGCGGAACCAGAGTTGAGCATTCCTTGCCGAAGGAGTTCGTGCCCATCAGCTTCGACGACTCGCGTGGATTCCGAAAACCTCTCCGCGGGGGATTTCCTTTCGATGTGTCGGCCAGATCATGCCCTGACCCTCCCTCCAAGCAGGTTGACCCGGTTTCCTCCGCCATTCTTGGCGTCGCCCAGAACCTGTTCCCCTTTCCGGACGAGGTCCTTGGGCTCGGTCACGAATGGGAAGGGGAACTCCACTACGCCGATGGTGATCGTGATGTTGAAGGGGGATCTGGATGCGCCGGGAAAAGTCATCTTCTCCACCTGGGATCGCACGCGTTCCGCGAGAACGCTCGCGCCTACTATCCGCGTCTCGGGAAGGATGATCGCGAACTCCTCCCCTCCGAATCTGGCCGGAACATCTACGTCGCGGGTCAGGCCTCTCAGCAGTTTCCCGACCTCCTGGATCGCGAGGTCTCCGGCCGCGAAGCCATGGGTGTCGTTGACCTCCCGCAACCTGTCGATGTCGGCCAGGAGAAGGCAGAATTCACGGCCGTAACGGGTCGAGCGTTTCATTTCGTCGAGGAGTTTCGCCAGGAAATGCTTGCTGTTGTACAATCCCGTCAACTTGTCGACGGTGGCGAGGCCGAACAGGCGGGCCATCTCGATGACGATCGCGGCCTGGTTCCCCAGTGTCCGGGCAAGTTCGATCTTCTTTTCCCCTACCTCGGCTCCCGCCTTGAACCCGATCGCCATGATCCCGACCGGGAGTTCCTTCAAGGAGAGGCAGAGGCACAGAAGACGGGATACCTCTCCCGCGGGAAACAACTCCCGGAGCCTGGGATCTTCCGCCCAGGACTCGGCGAGCTCGACACCGGAGGAGGAGGAAACCCTGTGAATCAGGCCGCCCTTCGCGCCCGGGTCGTCTTCCGCCCCCTCAGGGAACTGGCCCGACGAGCCGTCCGAGCAGACATAGGCGTTTTCTATCAGATTCTGGAAACGATGGTCGATGAAGATCACCGCCGCCTTGTGTGCCTCGAGGGATTCGACGGAGACCTGGAGCACGGTCAGAAGGGTCTTCATCACGTTCTCCATGTTCTTGACCGACTCGCTGATCAGGTTCAGCTTTTCCAGCTTCTTGTTCGCCGCCTCGAGCAGGTCGTTCCGTTCCCTCAGATCGAGGTTCCAGCGCTTCAGGTCGAGGCTCCAGCGGACCGCCCTGGTCACGGACCACTGCCCGAAGGTGAGGACCAGTATCGGAGCGACCTCCAGAACCACATCCCGTGAGAATGCCCAGGCCGCGAGAAGGCACCACCCTCCCGAAAATGCGATCAGAAACAGCTCCCCGAGGAGATCGCGCCGGGTCCAGAGCAGGAATCCCAGCCCCAGGCCCAGAAGAATCAGGAATCCCGTAACCGTGAGGGGGGGCGCCCTCCAGAGGAAGCGGTCGTTCAGGAAACCCTGCAGAACCTGGGCATGGAACCCCGGACCGGTCGTGTTTCCAAAGGGGGTGAACCTTTCGGTGAAGATCGTACCCAGTATCACGATTTTCCCTCGCAGGGAGGAAAGTGTCGTCGGGTCTATCTGGCCGTCGAAAAGCTGGTGAAGGTAGATCTCGTCCGTCTCGACCTTGGGGAAGAAGTTGATCAGATACGAGGAACAGCTCGCCCCCGCGAACCCGCCTTCCCATCGGGAATACTGGGGGATTTTCCGGGCGGAAAGCATCACCTCGCCCCCCTCGCCTGAGAACGGGAGGTCCCTCATCCGTGCAGCCAGGAGCAGATCGAAGGACGGAATCTGAGCCCCTTCGAAGTTGCGGAGCAGCTCCAGCGTGCGGATCGTCCCATTCCGGTTGGATGCAACTGCATCGATGTTCGTGAACCCTTCTCCCGCAGCGGCTTTTCGAATAACCGGAATGCTTCCCATAAGCATCGTGCGCTCGACCATCTCCATGGTTTCAGCATCCAGAACCGTTTCCCTCTTGAAGTAGCAGGGAAGGAACACATTGCCGACCTCGCGGATCGCCTCCGCAAGCGTGCGGTCGTCGTCCTCACCATACGGGGAGGGATCGAGGAACGGATCCGAAAAAGCGATCACCTTTGCGCCGGCCTCTTTCAACTGCTTCAGGACGGGGCAGAATACGGCCCTTTTCAAAGGCCATGTTCCGAATCGCTGCTTCGTCTGCTCGTTGGTCAATACCTGGACGACATTTTTCGAGAACGGAAGGGGATCCCGTGACTCGAACCTGAGGTCGAGAAGATAATTCTCGAAATCCGCCAGATAACCGAACCAGAAGACTGTTGCCGTCGCGACTCCGAAAACGAGAGCGAGGAAAAACTCGATGCTGCCTGGAAATCGCTGGGCTTTGGAAAGGTCGGGTGGATGGTTCTCGGCCATGGCAATGATCCTCGGGGGAACCCTCCTTTCCCGGGAGATATCCTATCCGATCACGGCCTTGAATGCAACGGCGGGAACGGGGGTGCATTGGTCCCTCGCGGGCCATTTCCGGCGGCTCATGCTTGTCGGAAACCCGGTTTGGAATCGGACCCCGCGAGAACCTGCCTGGTTGTGAATCAGTAATGGAGGTACAGGTGAGGAGCTCTCGGATTTGTCAGGGACTTTTGCCGGTTCAAGCGGCAGAAAAAGGTTGCCGGGCCTCAGAATCGGTTGGTGGAAATTCTTGGAGGAGGCGAAATGCTAGGATTTTGGTCGTTCAGCATGGTTTTCTGGTACGGAGTGATGATCATCCGACGTGGAGGGGCTTTGTGACCAGGTATTCCGAATCCTCCAATTTGCGGGAAAAGATGCTGCTTCTGGCGCGTCGGGCGTCCGCCTGGCGGGAAGTCCTCCGAGGGCGCCTGGTGGATGGCGGGTTAACGGGGGCTACGCTCAAGGATCGCCTGGATGAGTTCGATTCCTTCGTGGAAATTCTCGGTCCCGAGTCGGTTGTGGTCGAGGATGGGGTTCTCTGCGTGTTGTTTCCCGAAAAATCGATGCACGGGGGATTTCTTGAAGGACTGTTCGGGAAACGGGGCAAGACTTGTCCGGGAATCCCTGACCGGTTGACCGACCTGGAACTCCTCGGGCTGCTAGGCTACCCCCCAGGCTGAAAAGATGAATTTCCCCAATCGAATCCTTGGACGGTCCCAGTGCCTGATTTTCGACTGGATATTACCCAAATACCTGACCCAATTCCCGGGAAAGCCCTTTCATCTCGGACTTCGGTTCGGGACGCGTTATTCGGGGCGCGAAGCCCGAGTGTTGCAGCCCGGGCACGGCTCGGTCGGACATTCCATGAAGACCGGGGGTCCTTCCGGCCCTCCTGTTTTTCACAATGTGATCGGGCAATGCGCATTTTCGGCTTCGTCGAATAGCCCTCAGGCATAGGGAGAACACTGAGGCAAATCGGCCTTTCCAATTGTTCACGGGATGCTGCTCACGACCGAGGGGATCCAAAGGAAAAATTTCCCCCGCGAATTGCGACCGGCCCAGGAACGCGGGATTTCATTCCCCAGGAACGGCCACCCGGTTAACGCCCGAGCCGCTTCCCACAACCACTCCAGGAAAAAGCGCCCAAAAGTCCTGGAGCGGAAACCGCGGTTGTCCTTGAGCTGCTCTCGGGGAGTTGGTATTGTACCTCCATGAATCGCAGATCATGCCCCGACGGATTGCGGGTGAGTGAGACACAGGTCCGTGCGGAGGAGGAGTGTGGCGATTCGCCTGGAGGGTCCGGATTCACAAGAAGAATGGAAGACCTCCATCGCCCCCTGGTGAATCTCCTCGCGGGAACAAGGGATTATCTTTCCCACGCCGCCGCTCTGCATCGACTGGGTCTTCTGCCGGGCCTCACCGGTCCGATCACGGTTGTCACGTCGGGGCGGCGTCGATCCAGACAGGTCGGGGGCCGGGCCATCCGGTTCGTGACGCACCCCGCAACGCGGCCCCGGGAGACCCGGAAGATCCAGAACGGGCCGGGGTTTCTCGTGATTTCGACCGTCGAGCAGGCCCTGATCGACCTTGTGACCGACCACCATCTCGGGTTCGGTCTCCAATTTCTCGCTTCCTGTTTCGCACGGCTTCCCTACAAGGTTTCCCGGTTGGTCGAAATGGCTGCGAAAACCTCCGATGCTGCCCACAAGCGGGTTTTGTTCTGGATCCTGTGGACGGGGCGTGGCTCCTGGGAAGACCTCCCACCGGCCCTGTCCCGCGCCACCGTCAACCTCGATCCCGCCTCGGCCGGCTTGCCATCGGCCTGGGTTACACCTCTTCATTTGCGGTATCCCCTGGATGTGGCGGGACTGGCCCTTCCCCAGGGCCCCGCCTCGCTCCCGGCCGAGATTACCGATTGGATGAAGCTGTTGCGCTACCCGCCGTTCCGGACCTTCTGTCGCGAGGCCGATTGGTTTCCGATCCGCGGGGATCCTCGGCCCGCGGGACAAAGCCAACTGAGGGCCTTCCTGGAGAGCCAGATCACCAGGCTCCTGGTGGAAAACCCGGCCACGCTGCTGGTCAAGGCTTTCCCAGGCCCGGCAGGGCAATCCCCATCCGATCCGCTTCCTCCCGTCCTCATCCGCCGGCTGCATGACCTTCCCGCGTTTCCGGCAAACTGGAGGGACGCGATCGCGGGCTGGGCCCGGAGCGCCCTGGGGTCGACGGATCCCGAGGTCCTGGAGGCGGCCATCTTCTGGGCCCATCGGTCGGGATGGCGAAAAGAGGCTGTGGCGCGAATGGCGGAGGCAGGGGCTCTGTTGTTCAAGGCGGGACGGGGAAGGGTGGCCGAACTGTTGTTGGGTCCTAGTGCGCCAGGAGATCCTCCGCAGGGGTCCCCGGAAACCCGCCACCCACCCTCCCGCAGGCGTTCCCCCGGCGGGTCCGCGCTGCCGCTCGGCGCGAGAATCCTGTTGGCCCGGGTGCTCGTCCGCGGGGAAAGGTTGACGGAAGCGCTGGGGGTTGTGGAAGCCGGCCGGAGTGGACGCGGTTCCCCGCCCCCGGGAAGCCTCGGACAGGCCGAGCTGGCCTATGCGGCCGGCACGATCCTGCGGCAGGCTGGGCGCCCTGCGGAGGCGATCCGGGAGCTTGAGCTGGCCCGTTCCAACTTCCATGCGCACGGAGACCGCCAGCGGGAGTCGGTGGTCGAAATGGCCATCGGGAACCTCCATCTGGCCCAAAACCGCCTGACGGAAGCCCGCCGGAGTTATCTGACCGTTCTGCGGCAGAGGAAGGACCCGCATGATGCGCCGTTCCAGGCCACCCTTCTCACAAACCTCGGGATGGTCGAGAACAAGGCGGGCCGCTTCCAGCGTGCCAGTGGCTTCCTCGGGCGGGCGGTGCGGATTTTCCGGGAGCTGGGAAACGCGCACGGGGAGGCCGTTGCCCTGGTCACGCGGGGGAAAGTCCTGCTTTCCATGGGGGAAATTCCACGGGCCTTCCGGAACTTCCTTGCCTCCTGGAGGATCCACGCGGGGTTGGGGGAGGCCGGAAGGCGGGCGGAAACCATGGCCCTTCTGGCGTGGGCGAGCGACCTCATGGGCCATGGGGCGGTGGCTCAGAACTGGTGGGACCGGGTCGAGGCGGTGGCTCCCCACGACCTTCCCCGCCCTTCGAGATTCCTGGTCACCATAGTGAGGGCGATGCGTCGGATGCTCGCCGGATACTGGAAAGCGGCCGAACGGATCCTTCTGGAAGCCGTCGAGTTGGGTCGGGCAATGGGTGCACCTTCCGACGAGACCGGCTATCTCCACTGGTTGCTGGGGGTGACTCGCACCCGCATCCGGGGGCCCCAGGCAAAGGACTCTCTTTAGGCGGCCAGACGTGATCTGGCAGGCTCTCCCAGACACGTCCTGACCCGGATGGTCGGCGTTTTCGCAGCCCTGCACCATTCCGGAGACTTCGGTTCCCCAGACCCCGGGGATCTCCTTCCAGGGCTTGTCCAGGATCGCTACTTCGATCCTTTCTGGTTCCTGTCGGCCCAGGCCCTTATGGCAGGCGAAGTCCGAAGTGGGGAAGCCTTCCTGCTGGCCCAGGCGCGATGCACTCCTCCGGTTCTGCGCCGGATCCTGGGCAGGCGATTCCCCTTTCTCAGGCCCTTGTTCAAAAAGACCACACGCGCGGAGGCGGGAGCCTCCGATCGAACCTTGATTCGCAATGGCCGTCCGGAACCGATGGATGCCCCTGCATACCGGGTCTGGAGAAGACGGATGGATGGGGGTGGACTCCGCTTCGACGGCCCCTCGGGCAGGATCGCCAACGGCGCGGCCCGGGGCTTCTTTCGCCCCGGCTCACATACGCATGCGGTTTTGTCCCATCTGATG
Organism: uncultured bacterium; assembly: GCA_964428355.1. GTDB lineage: Bacteria > Muiribacteriota > Ozemobacteria > Ozemobacterales > Ozemobacteraceae > CAYRYU01. Next base: position 13,883 of record CAYRYU010000074.1, on the reverse strand, counting down.
CTTGCGGAGGCCCAGGTGGTGGCCCTGGATGCAATATATCGTTCGGTATGGGGCGGGGAGTTCGACGCGGAATGCGACGCAGGCGCGCTTTCCACCGCTCTCCGAAGGCTCGGGCGGGTCCTCCGCCGACTCTCTCCCGACGTGCGCCTTCTTTGGGGAAAGACCGCTGCCCGGCCCGCCCACCTGGTCCTACTCCTGGAAGGCGATTGGGAAGCCGTCCTTTGAGCCCTTTCCGACGCTCCTGACCCGGAGGGCCGCAGCGGTCAGCACTGTCGGGGCTCCAACGCCGCTGGCGGCCGCACCCTTGTTCCCCCCAGTTTGCGCCGTTTCTTTACCTCAGGGATTTCCTCCCCCCGAGAGGTTTTCCTCGTCCGGCGCAGCCTGACAAAGGGGAAGGAACCGCCTTGGATCGAAGACCAGATCGAAGCTCTGGGCCGGCTTTCCCGCCGAAAAGGCGACCAACCGGTAACCGACCTCGAAATGGAGATGTCGCACCTCGCTGCGACCGGAATTCCCCATTTCCCCAAGGATGTCCGCGGGATCGACGCGGTCCCCCGGCCGGGCACGGATCGATCCCGGTGCCAGGTGGGCGTAGCGGGTGTAGATCCCGTTTCCGTGGTAGATGACGACATGGTTTCCCCAGCCAGCCCCCGCCTCCCGTAGGGACTTGTTGGGAGTGAAAAGGGCGCTTTGGGGACAACCGGTCCGGACGTAGGCAACGGTTCCAGCAGCAACCGCGATGACGGGAACATGCGGGACGGAGGGCCGGTTGTGGACGAAATCCGTTCCCTCGTGGCCGGCTGGCTGGCCGGGTTTCCCGGAAAAGTGCGCGAGGTAGGCCCAGGCGGTGGGTGCCTCCCTGGCTGACCAGCCATCAAGGCCGGGCAAGGACCCGCCGGTGGTTTGCACCGGCGCATACTCCTGGAGGGTCGTCGAATGGAAGGGGGCGGCGGGATTCTGGGCGTAGTAGTCCGCGGAAGGCGGGGCGGGCGGACGGGAGACCGGCATGGTCGTCGGGGCTGGGGGTTGGAGGGGCCGCGCTTCCAGGGCCATCCCCAAAAAGATGCCGGCGACGGAAACAAGAGCAAGGCGTCGGAACATGTGCTACCTCCGGATCATTGAAGTCAGTCTCATTCTAGGGTGTCGAAACCACCTTCGTCCCGGCATGGCGAAAGGTGTCGCACAAAACCTGGAAGACGGCTCTAAATGAGGGTTGGCTTGCGCGTTTCATGTAGCGCGACGCCGTGGGCGGACACGGCTCCGGCCCGCCTTGACCCCGGGAAACGCCCACCCGGCGTGCATTCCGGGAGACCTCCGGGATCGGCTCCCCCTGGCGGCAGTGGAGAGGAATTTGCGGGTCGGATTTGCTAGAATGGAATTGGACCCCCGGGTGCCGCCCTCCCGCATAGGGGGCCGTTCGTGATCTTCAACCCCAGGAGAAATCACAATGTTCACCCACCGATGGCCTCTCCTGTCGATGATGCTCCTTTTTCCCTGCCAGTCATCGTCAGGATCCTTGGGTTTTCCAACAAAGGCGAGGAGGTTCCAGTAATGAAGACCGGATATTCTGCAACGTATGGGCTTCGTCCCCAGTGGCGGGGCCCGGAGATTTCCAGCCTTTCTCCGAGCCACCGTGTCGCACGGATACTGATGGGGGTGTTCCTGGCTTGCTTCACGGTTTCGACCGTTCTTGCCGGTTCCCTGCAGGAGGGACTTGCAACCCAGGCAGGGAAAGACTTCGGCGGGTGGTACCGCCCCATCGGTGACTGGACGGGCCAGATGATCCTGCCCGAGCCCTCGCAACGCAAGGCCGACGGATCGGTCCACTTCCTGGTCTATTCCAGCCTCCGTCCTGAGTTGCAGGGGAAGTTCCTGCGCCTGGCCTGGGACGGCTCCCGCCCGGAGGATCAATGGTTCGACCGGGCGAGGCCGGATGTCCGTTTCGACCCGGCTCGGGTGCGGAAGGCCCAGAAGAACGGTGCGAAGCTGCCTTCCCGCCTGGATGGCTGGCCCCGGGTCAGCCCCCTCGAATCCCTGCCCGCCAACCGAAGCGAGGGGACAATCGAGGTCCTCCTGAAAGATCCGGTCTATCGGGACGGAACCTTGTACATCCGCTCCGAACCCGTTCAGATCAATGGAAGCCAGATGGCCCTGGTCACATTCAAGGGGCCTGCGGAGGACAACCTGCGTCGGGTCGTCCACTTCAATCCCGCCACCAGGGCTTTCGATGGTCCCGAGGAAATCGTGCAGATGATGCGCGACAGGATCCGCGAAGGGGAGAACTTTCGCAGCACCTCCACTGTGGCGATCGAGGAGTCCCCGCTGAACAATTACGGGTGGTACGTCTACGGAAAACGGATCCGTGGCATGTTTCTGATCAAGGCCCTGGAACCCAGGCCGGTGCAGGCTCTGGCTCCCGGGCGGGTCCTGCGCGGAACAGCCCGGGCGAAGGAATACTTCTCGGGACCCTGGTTGGAAGGTCTTCAACCGGGGCTTGTCAGGCAGACCACATTCGAACCCGGCCCGGGGTCAACCTCTCCGGCGGATTCCGGCCTCTCGGCCGAGGCGGGTGCCATTGACCGTGTCTGGCCGATCGGAACCCGCGGTCTTGTCATCCACATGTTCGGCTGGCGGAAGGTGGCTGGAGCGCCCGCCACCCCCCTGGATCTTCTGGGCCTGGTTACCGGACATTTTGCCTTCGGGGTCGCGGAGGTGGTCAGGGACCAGTTCACGGGCGAGAACAGATTCGACATCGAATACAAGCAGGTCTACGCGCACAACCGCGAGGAGGTGGTGTCGGGATCGATCAAATGGCACGCCTACATGGGAAACCTGAGGCGGGGCTGGATGTACTCCATTCCCGTCATCGATACCGTCATCCGGCTCCCCGAGCTCGATCCGTTCGATTTCGGGGGTTGGCGGATAGATCCCCTGGAAGGTTTGTCCCGCGAACTAGAGCGGATGATGGCCCTCTACAGGGTGGGCGGCGGGACGGGCATCGCGGAGGTGCGGCCCGACGTTTCCTGCGTCCAGGACTCCCACAATGCGCTCCACAGCGGGTTGCAGGTGTTCTGTGACGCGGTCGCAAAAGATCCCCGGGTGAAAGCCTGGTCGGGGTCCCCGGCGGTCCCCGCTTCCGAGAAGGGCCGCTTCCGCAGCCTCGAAGAGCTTGCGAGGAGGGTGGAAAAGACCATCACCATCTTCGGCATCCCGCAGCAGAACTGGAAATCCTTCGCGAGGGACCCGCTCGGAACCAGGGACCCTGCCGCGGCCAAGCCCCTGGTCGACGGGCTTCTCTCCATCCGGACCGTCTTCCCGAGAGGGGCTTACGACCATCTGCTCGCCCTCGCCCTTTCCCTGAACCACCCGCTGCTGAACATCCTGACCGTTCAGATCGGTGGCCGCGTTCCGGGGTTGATCCCCATGAAACCCACTTCCCCCTTCCACAAATGAAATCCGCGATCCCGACGAGGAGGTACCCGTGAAAACCGTAAATTGGATCCTCTCCGGAATGCTGTCGGTTGCCCTGCTTTTCGCGGGCGTGGCCTCTCCCGCCGTCGCCCAGGACGATTGGGACCCGAACGTCCGGCCCGTGTCCCTGGTTTCGCGGACACCCCAGGAATATGTCCTGGACAACGTTCGCTGGGGTTCCACCTTCGACGGGAATCTCTTTTCCACCGTCTTCAAGCGAACCCGGATCCGGCCCGACCTGGTCAAGGACATTTTCCTCTGGACGGAGGATTTTCCACCAAAGTTCGTCGCGGCCCACGTCCTGCTGGCTTTCACATTCCGAAACCCTGACGGGGTCAAGGCTGCTGACGGCACGGCGGATGTGGGGCTGGTCATATCGGTCGCCAACCGTCTTCGCCGGGGGGAAACCGCCAGCTCCTTCGCAAAGGCATTCTTTCCCTATCGGGCGAACCAGCCTTGGCCGCTGATCTTCGAAGTCGGCACCCTTTCCGACCGCCTCCAACAGAGCCTCATAATGTTCGAGCACGTGGTCAAGCAGTATCGGCTCCGCCTCGACCAGGCCAGCAAAGTGAAGATCCTTCGGGCCGGCCTCGAGATGTCCCTGGTCGACCGGTCGCGGGACTACTACCAGGTGGTCCAGAACAACTGTGTCGTCGCCGCCATCCGGATCCTGAAGGAGGGGTTGGGCGAGGCCGCGTTTCCCGGTTTCTGGGCGATCAAGGATCGGCTGGTGGGGTACCAGGTCTCGCTGCCCAAGTTCACCGCCGGCTACCTCGCGAAGCGCGGATTGCGCGAGGGCGGACCGAAGGTTTTCGACGCCGACCATCCGAGGGTCGGGTACGAAACCGATGCGGGCACGGTGGAAATCGACATCAGCCGGATGGCCGGCTTCCGGAAAGCACCGCTCGACGTGATCCCCTTCGCCGAAGGGGTCCGGTACTACGTCCGGACCTCCGAAGCCATCGAGGAACTCCAGACCCTCCTGGACAACCTGACTGGCGCGCATGCTTCCTTCCCCATCTACCAGGACCTCCAGTTCAAGTTCCAGGCTCAGCTCAACGAGATCGTGGGGGGGCTGATCCAGCAGGTCCAGCGACGTCCCGCAGAGACGATGGCCTACTATGTCCGGTGCCTCCAGGAGACCGGCCGGACCAGGGACCCTTTACTCCGGCCTCTCCACAAGACCTTCCTGGACGTCCTCCGGTTCAAGGCCTCCATCAAGCCGGGGGAGGTGGTCCCTCCCTACCAGGAACACCTTCAGGCGCTGGCGGGAATGATGTAGGAAACCCTTGCCAGAGGTGTCCCAGGGGAACGGGTCAGTTCCGGCTCAACCCGGGGAATTTGCATTTATCACAGGAACACCGCAATCCCTGGCCTCGAAGGCGTTCATCTCTCCCATTTTCCATCGAATACGCCTTGGAAAAATTCCCCCCTGCCCTTGACCAGGATTGTACATAGAGGCATTCGTCATGATTCCAAATCGCCGAAAGCAATTTCCACTGTTCATTCCGATCCTGCATCCGCTTTGGGGGGAAACCTTTCAAAGGAATTTCTCGATGAATATCTCATCACAATAACCGCCGTTCGGTTTTGCCTGTTTTGCGCAGTTCCGATTATCCTGCAATCAGTTTTTTCTCCGGCTCCTGGATTTTCCATTCTCCACTCCTTTTTTTAGGAATTCCGGAGTTCATTTCCCGTGGCCTCGGGAATCGTGAACTGATCACTTCACGAATTGATGACCTAGAGTTCGATTTTAACCACTTTCTTCTGTCCCATGCGTTCGATTTTCATCAGGAGGGATGCAACCTTCTGACCTTCAAGTTCCTCGAGGACCCGCTTGAAATCGGAAACGTTGCGGATTGCCTTCCCGTTGATTTCATAAATGATCTCGTAAGGAAGAATGTTTGCGATCAGGGCTTTGCTTCCACTTTCAACCCTTGAAACGATGACTCCTTGGTAATCAATCGGAAGGGAATAAAACCTTCTGACTTCATAGGTTAAATCGCGGACATGGACCCCGGTTTCCACATGGTGGAACTTTTCGGTGCTTTCGAAATCATAGGGACCCTTTTCGAGAATGATCTCCCTTTTCCGATATTCATTCCCGGACCAGAAGAGGATGTTGGCCTTTTCCCCCGATCCTATACTTGTCAGCAAGGAATTCAGGGTGTTTTTCACGGGAGGCCATGGGGGAGGCATTTTCATGATCATTGCGCTTCGGTATTCCTCGGGGATTCTTTCGATGCCCGGAATTTGAAAATTGCCCTGGCTGCCGTCCCTTCCTACCCCGACCAAGCCGATCGGCCTGCCCACATCTGCGAGGGAAATCTCGAGAAGAACATCGCCAACCTTTATTCCAAGTTTCTCGGCGGGGGAGTCCGGATAAACATGGGAAACCAGAAGCCCGACTTTTCCGTCCCGGGTGGGCCCTTCCAGGTTGTTCGCCTTGGCCAGTTTTCGGTTCATCCCCTGGAACTCCACTCCCAACCAAACAAGCCGTTTCTCTTCCCGCTCGTCTTCGGGAACCCACTCCCGTTCCACGAACTTCCCCGCGTTTTCCACCATGGATTTCAGTTCCTGGATGGGGAAGAATTCGACAAGCTCGGGACCTCCGTATTCGCTGGGATAGGGGAGCCGGTTTACCCGTGTCACCAGATCAAGACCCAGGAGCCCTCCAGAATCGTTGACCATTGCCCTTCCGGATTCCGATTCCAACATGAACCGGGGCCGTTGGACATTCTTCCACCCTTTCCTGAAATCATCCGTCCTGTCGTAAAAAAGGATTGCCTCTCTCCTTCCACTTGTCTGCCTGCAAAAGACTGTCCTGACCATCGCACCCGGAAGGAGCTCCACTTCCCCCGCTGGCTCGACTTGCAGCAAGGGTTGGCGAATCCCGATCAGTATTCCCCAGAAATCCTTGAAAACTCCCAGGAATTTCCCCTCAACCTCTTTGTCCCGAACCCTGACCTTGACGCTTTTGATGCGGGCGATCCTCTTTTTCGCCAGTTTGGCCGGGATGATCAGCTTGTCAGGCTGTACCGGATATCCGAAGAAAACCTTCTCCGGATCGACGTAGAATTTTCTGGGATCCTGGAAATAGCCAGAAGAAGGTTCAGCCTCTTCTTCGGAATCCCCGCCGAAAGAAAAACCCATCGGAGGATAGTCGCCCCTAGCTTCCGAACCGGCTGCCACCTCACGGTACTTGAACTGAACCTCCGGGATGTTCCTAGCGAATTCCGAGACCTTGGGATCGGACTGCAACTGGCCCGGGGTGATCGGACTCATACTTTTCAGGTCTTGGAATCGCCAGGGGTAGATTTTCCCATTCATCCCCAGCCTTCCGTTGGGCGTGTACCCGAGGGGACTCCCCCTTTCATCGAAAACCAGGGAACCGGGAGGAACTTCAAGCCAACGGCCAGAATCCGAGAAATGCTCGATCGGGGAAATGGAAAGCGATCGGAAAGAGGGTTTTCCCATTCTTTCTTCAGGTGCGATTGCAAAAAATGGGGTTCCTGATGCTGAAAAACCAAGTTCCTCCGGTTTTCCGCCTTTTGTCCTGAGCACCCAGATCTGTGCCTGGCTGAGAGTTCCAAGGGACGAGACTTCCAGTATCTTCCCGGGGGCTGTTTCCGCCGAAATGTGATCCATGAAACGAGGTTCGATCATGGGATCGGGAACGAATGCCAGGCCATCGGAAGCGATAACAACCCCCCACAGGTCGATGCTCTTTCCCTCCTTGAGGCTCTGGTCAAAGGAGTTGTTATGGACCCTTCCGCAGTTTGGGCAGGGTACTCCCCATGCACCACCTTTGGGAGTTTCGCCAAAGTCCTCCTTTGGGAAAACCTGCAACTTGAAGAAGCTGTTCGAGGCGATTTCTTCAAGACGTTGGGCAACCTCCTTCTCGGCGCAGACCTTTGGATGGCCCCACCCGATCAGAAGAAGGAAGATAAAAAACGTTTGGGGAAACAACCCGAAGAAACCTCCGCTGTTCCGATGCGTATTCATGCCGGTTTATTCCTCCCCAACGGTCAATAGCGATCGAAGTCTTTTGAAAACTCGATTACGAACCTCTGAAGCATGCCCATTCTCCGAACCAGAACGAGGACCCTTTTCTCTTCCTGCTGGATAGCGGCCTGATATGAAGACTTCAGATCCTCAAGGGTGAGAACCTGATGCTCCCCGACCGTGACAAGTATATCCCCGGTTTTCAACCCGGCCGTTGCGGCATTGCCCTGCGGCTGGACGGCGAAAAGGTAGATCCCTTCCTTCTGGAAATAGTAAAGGCTCGGGTCATTGAACTGATTGATGACTTTGACTGTCATGTTCCATCGGCGGCAATCGAAATCCTCACCTTCCACCTTTCCTTTCAGGCGGGGGGTCAGGGATAGGCTCATTTCCTTTCCTTCCCTTTGGATTTCAAGGGCCACGGGCTTGTCGGGCTGAAGCTCGCCCAGGGCCTTGTTTATCCCCGGAAGGTCCTCTTCGGAAAGTGCCTTGAATTCCTGGCCATCGAGGGAAAGCAACAAATCGCCCGATTTCATCCCTGCGACACCTGCCGGGGAGCCTTCATCCACACTGGCGACGATAACCCCCCGGTCTCCGTCGAAGAAAATCTCCTTGGTGAAATCCTTCAATGCCTGTAATCTCAAGCCGGTCCAGGTCCAACGGACTTCGCCATCCTCGAGGATCTTCTCGACGACTCTTTTGACGGTTTCAGAAGGAACGACAAACCCGGTATCTCCGCCGATGATTGTTCCCAGCGCAGTGATTCCGATGACCTTTCCTTCCATATCGACGAGGGGGCCCCCAGAGTTTCCGGGGGAGATTGACGCATCGGTCTGTATCCAGAGGCTGTATTGGCTGATTCCTGGAAGATAACGTCTGGGGCAGGAAATGATTCCCAGGGAAACCGAGCGGTTCAGTCCCCAGGGGGCGCCCATCGCCATGCAGAAATCTCCCCCCTCGAGGTTTCCACTCATGCCCAACTCCGCGAAGGGAAACTCTTTTCTGCCTGGCACTTCCAGTCGGATCACCGCAAGGTCGGTATCCTTGTCCCTGCCGAGAACCTTTCCGGTTGCGACGGTTCCATCGGAGAGCATGAACTTGATCGGTCCCATCGATTTCTCGACCACGTGATTGTTGGTTACGACTACTCCATCCCTGGAGATGATCACCCCGCTTCCGAAAACCTGGACTTTCTCCATCTTTCCCTTCGAAAAGTCCTGCCGAATTGGTTTTACGAAGACAACCGCAGGGAAAACGAGGGCTTTGGCCTTTCGGACGACATCCCGGAAATCCTCTCCCCCAAAAACCTTGCTTCCTGCAAAGGTTTCCCCCTCGCGGGCGGAAGCTGGAGCAAAAGCCGAAAGAACAAAAAAAATCCAAAGGAAAATGCCAATTCGAAAAGTGCGCTTCACGGTTTCATTCGCCCTCCTCCAGTCAATGCCTCACGAATCCCTGCTCTCGAACGCATTCATTTTTCGCCCCATGATCCAACAATTCACCTTCTTTCCTTCCCTCCGCCGTCAGATTTTCGATCTCTTCACCCACTTTTGGAGAACCGGAGCTCTGCCGTTCGGGTGCGGAACTTGGTGGAAGGAGACCCTGAAAGGCGCATTGGAGGCTGAACAGAACGAGGCCACCCCAGGGGGCGATTTTTTCCCTGGAACAAACCTCTTCAGAAGGAGGCCTCTCATGGAACAAGGATACCTCCAATTCGGTCTCGAGGGAATGGCTCCAATATGAGTTGTCGGGGATTTCTGGACGGGCTAGAGTCATGGTATATTGCTGTAGAGCTTAGGAAAACGGGGGAGAGGATACATCAAGCAGGAAAAGGTGAGAGTCATCGAAGGGTGGCCGGAGGGGATTCCTCCCCTTGGGGTCACCCGTTTCTCCGCCCCGGATGGAACGCAGGCCCTGTATTTTTCGAAACCCTGGGAGTTCCAGATGGGGGCGACCTATTACGCGGCCGCCGCGGTCGGAACTGCCCCCGAGACCGCGGCGAACCTCGAATTGCCAGGTCTAAAGGATTGCCGGTTTCTGGTTCCGGGGCTGTACCGGCCCTGGACGCACGACGGGTCCGGACTTCTGTTGACGACCTTTGAGAAGCCTCCAGTATTGTTCGATCTGAGGAAAAAACAGGCGCGCATGGTCAAGGTGCCGGAAACGGTTCATGCGGCGGCCATTTGTTCTCCGACCGCTCCGGTTGCATTCCTGTTGAATTTTGGAAACAAGGGGAATTTCATCGCCCTGACGGGGGACCTGACTCCGAAAGCATCAATCGACCTGCCCGCAAACCTGGCGGGCGCGTTCTGGCTGAAGGACGGTCGGAATCTGCTCGTGGTTCGTCAGGAAAAGAAAAGAGCACGTTTGCAGGTTTTCCCCGAATTCGCCACCGCTCCCACCGTCGATTTTGCCATCGACCCCGACAAGCTGATTCCCTACGAAAAGGAGAAGTACCGGAAGCTGAATCGGGCCCATGGGGTGCTGCGCCAGGGTTCGAGTGTCCTGGCGGGAATGCTCCTCGATGTGTGGAACCGGAGTCACTTCGAGCCCGAAACCGGTACCCTTTACCTGATGGTGCAACGACCCGTGAGCGATCCGGCCCCTGATGATGGTCTCGAGCCTGGAACCAGACGGGAGATGATGTGCCGGGTCGAGCCGAAGTGGGTGGAGATTTGCCTGGAGTAAGAGTTTTGGACGGGGCGAACGGGCGGCCTTTCAACACGCCGTGGCCAGAATGTGCAGAATCATGAAGCCTTGTAACAAAAAACGCACATAGTACAATAGTTATTCGCGGGTTAGGCGGGGTTGTTTTTTCCCGGAAAGCCCGGCGATACATTGGTTTATTGGAATTCCTGATCTGAACAAGGAGACAAACGGGTGAAAAAACTTGGCGAATTGTTGGTTCAACCGGAGGGATTTTCCGAAATCGTCATGGGAAACACCGCCATCGTCCGTGCCATGGTGGAAGCCGGGGTTCGCGTGGTCACCGCCTATCCGGGGTCTCCGACCCCCGAAATCGCTGACGCCATCTCCGCCATTCCGGCCGGAAAAAATCCCCTGTATTTCGAGTTCTCGACCAACGAGAAAGTGGCGACCGAAGTGGCGTTTGGCGCGTCGATAAACGGGCATCTGTCCTGCGTGTTCTTCAAGAGCGTCGGCCTCAACGTGGCGGCGGATACCTTCGTTCAACTGTCCCACATGGAATTGATCGGGGGAATGGTCGTTGTCCTCGGCGACGATCCCGGGGCAAATTCGTCCCAGAACGAGCAGGACAACCGGCATTATGCGCGGCTGGCCTATATTCCCGTTTTCGAACCCGCTTCTCCGACGGAGGTGGTTTCGATGTTCAAGGAGGCTGCCCGGATTTCCGCCGAAAAGAAAATGCCGATCATTCTTCGCTTGACCACTCATGTCTGCCATGCCAAGGAGAAGGTCGCCTTCTCTCCCTACGCCCCACGAAAGGCCGATGACACTCCCCGTTTCCGCCCGGAGAACGGCCCCTACATTCCCATCACTTCTTTGGTTTTTCCGATGAAAAGGCGGGCCCTGGTGAAGATGGCCGAGATGTCCGGGTACTCGGAAAAATCCGAATTCCAGACGGTGACCTCCCGGAAAAGCCCTCGGGGAATCATCACGATGGGTCTGCCCTGGCTCTCCCTGCTCGACGTTCTCGGAGACACTCACGAACAGCCCGATATCCTCAAATTGGGAATGATCCACCCTCTTCCCAAAAAGTTGTTGGCGGATTTTCTGGAATCACATGAGGATGTGAAAATCCTCGAGGAGTTGGACGATTTCGTGGAAGTCCAGGTCAAGGCATTGGCTTTCGAGCGCGGAATCAAAACCAGGATCACGGGCAAAACCGAATCCGAAGATTGGCTTGGTGAATACACTCCCGAAAAAGTCGAGGGAATCCTAAGGAAAACCTGGCCGGATCTTCTGGGAAAACCCCTTGCCCTCCCCCCGGTCTCCCCGTCGGTGATCGACCGCCCCGCCCAGATGTGCCCGGGGTGCGGCCATCGTTCCACTTTCCATGCCATCGGACAGGCATTGAGAGAGTCGGATATTTCCGTGGCCGACATCGGGTGTCACACTCTCGGTTTTCTCCCTCCGTACAAGATCGGACAGGTCCTTCTTTGCATGGGCCATTCCTGCGGAACCGCCGCTGGACTTTCCCTGTTCAACAAGGAACGCCGGGTCGTCGCCTTTCTCGGAGACTCCACTTTTTTCCATGCCGGTCTGCCCGGAATCGTCAACGCCCTTTTCAACCGCCACCGGTTCACCCTGATCGTCATGGAAAACGGCACCACCGCGATGACCGGGCACCAGAATCATCCGGCGAGCGGGAAGAATTTCTCCGGGCCGGTGGATGCGATTCCCATCCGGCGCGTTCTCGAAGGGCTCGGAGTGAAGAATATCTTCGAGGTCGATGCATATCAACAGGCCAGACTGAAAGACCTCGTTGGACAGGCCATGAACACTGAAGGGTTCAATGTGGTCATCGCCCGGCATCCATGCATGTTGAAGTTCACCCGCGAAAACCTGCGCAAGGGAAAACCGAGACTGCCGCCCGTAAAAATCTCGGAACGATGTAACCGCAAGAATGTTTGCATCAGCCAATTCGCCTGTCCCACGTACCAGTTCCGGGACGATGGTACGGTGGTCGTCCATGAAGATCTGTGCATCGGCGACAGATCGTGCCTGCAGACCTGTCCGAGCGAAGCCATTGATCCGGCCGGGAAAACGGAGATGAAATCATGAGCGCGAAGAATTTCGACATGTATCTGATCGGGGTCGGAGGTCAGGGAATCGGGTTGCTGAGCGAGACGATCATCAGAGCGGCCGATGCTGCCGGCCTGCCTGTCCGCGGGGTCGATACCCACGGCCTGGCACAGCGCGGCGGAACCGTCGTTTCCCATATCCGCATGGGGAACGGAGCGCATTCTCCACTGGTTCGCCCGGGCAGGGCCGACATGGTGATCGCCCTCGAAAAGAATGAAGCCCTTCGGGGGCTGAACACGCACCTTGCGGACAAGGGAACCCTGGTTTACTACGACTGCGAGTTCCAACCCTTGAAGGTCCGCCTGGGAAAGGCTTCAAGAATAGGCACCGAGCTCATCTCCCGGGAATGCCAGGCCCGCGACATCAGTGTTTTCAGGGTTTTTGAACAGCACCTGCCCGACTCCAGGATGCAGAACATCGCGGTTCTCGCCGCGATCGCAAAAAACCGGCTCATCCCAGGCGTCGACGGCGCCCACTTCGAGCGGGCTCTTCAGGACCTCCTGAGCGGTGAAATGCTGGAAAAGAACCTCGCCCTGTTTCGTCAGAGTTCGAAATAGGAAGGTCCCACCCCTTGTTTGATGTCGCTGATGCATTTCCAGGACCTGACCGAAGTGAACCAGGGGGAAAAAACATGAGACGGGTGGCCCTGGTTCTTTTCTTTTTGCTTCTACCTGGCGGAGATGCCTTCGCCGATCCTCGGGCGCTTTCGGGGAATGCCCTGGAAGTTTTCCGTCGCGCGCAGAATGGGCGTTGGTTTTCGGACGCGGTGAAGCTGAGCCCGGAAATCCTCCCAACGTCAGATGGCCAAAGCTTCCTGGCGGTGTGGAAAGCTCCGAAATCGGTTCCAAAACGGTGGATCGCTTCCCTGCATGGCAGCAAGGGTTTTGCTACCGATGACCTGGCACTCTGGCATCCGCACATCCGGGAGTCTGGGGTGGGATTGCTGTGTGTCCAGTGGTGGATCGGGACAGACGATTCCACCAGGGCCTATTATTCTCCCCCCCAGATTTACCGGGAGATCGACCTTGCCCTGAAAGAACTGCGCGCACAGCCGGGCACTGTGTTATTCCACGGGTTCAGCCGCGGCTCCGCAAATTCCTACGCCGTCACGGCACTGGACCGCGGTCGCGGAAGGCGCTACTTTTCGCTGTCGGTCGCCAGTTCCGGGGGTGTCGGGCTCGATTATCCCCCGACCCGGGCGATTCTCGAGGGACGGTTCGGGCGGCGTCCCTTGCAGGGAACCCGATGGATCATCGTTGCCGGCGCCCGTGACCCAAATCCCGAACGCGACGGCATTCCCGGAATGAGACGAACAGCAACCTGGCTGAGGGAACAAGGCGCAACGGTGATACTTGTCATCGAGGATCCCGTCGAAGGGCACGGGGCACTGATGCGCAACCGGAAGAATGTCCGGATCGTCCTGAAAACCTTCCTGGATGCTCAAAGGCCATGATTTTTCCCGGCCCGAAGCATCTTCGATGAGGACCCCGAATTCCAAGGATTGCCCCTGCAAAAGCAGACGGGAGGCCAGTCGGACGAGGCATGAGCCATTTGATTCCTCGAGTTCTCTTGGATATGATCGGGAGTTTAAAACCCTGACATGGAACCAGATGGATCTGAGGAAA
>CAYRYU010000073.1:0-36258 GCA_964428355.1 uncultured bacterium | reverse complement strand
CTCAACCGGAGCGGTGGAGTGACCGTCATACTGACGACCCACGATCTCGACGACATCGAGTCACTCTGCCGGAGGGTCATCGTAATCCATCATGGAAAGATCCTTTTCGACGGGGATCTCGCCGAACTCAGACGCAGGGGAAGACACGAAAGAAGACTGGTGATAGACCTCCTGGAGGACCTCGATCCGGCGGCCCTCCCGGAAGCGCGGCTGCTCGGCCGTGAGGGTCGCAGGCTCACGTTCTCGTTCGACCCCGCGGTCATCTCCGTTCCCGCTCTCCTTCAGCGCATCAACCTCCGTTCGGGTTTCAGCGACCTGACAGTCGAGCCCGCACCAATCGAGGAGATCGTTGCGGGGTTTTACTCGTCTCTCGAGCGATGAGACCCCTTTTCGGAATCTTCCGGGCCCGTTTACGGATGCTTTTCCAGTACCGTGCCGTCGCCCTCGCGGGTTTCGGAACGCAGCTCTTCTGGGGGCTCATCCGGGTGATGGTTTTCGCGGCCTTCTTCCGGAGCCCGGGCGGTTCGCAACCGATGAGCTTTCCCGAGGTCAATGCCTACGTCTGGCTCAGCCAGGCAACCTTCGCCCTCCTTCCCTGGAGCGTGGATGCCGAGGTTCTTGCCATGATCCGGTCTGGGAACGTCGCCTACGAGCTTGTCCGGCCGGTCGGACTCTACTGGCAGTGGTTTTTCCGTTCCCTTGCAACCCGGGTTGGCCCCACCATGATGCGCGGGGTTCCGCTTTTCCTGTGCGCCTGGCTCTTTTTCGACCTGCCACTTCCCGCGGACATTCCGACCGCTCTGGCCTGGGGTCTGGTGATGTCCGGTGCGGCGCTCCTGAGCGCAACGATAACGGCATTGATGGGGACCATCCTCCTCTTCACAACGAGCGGAGAGGGTGTCAACAGCCTGATCCCAATGTTGGTCCTGCTTCTTTCCGGGATGGCGATCCCCCTTCCCCTTTTCCCCGACTCGATTCAGGGGGTTCTCGCGTTCCTGCCGTTCAGGGGCCTGGTGGACGCCCCGTTCAGGATCTACCTGGGCCATCTCCCGCTTGCCACCCTTCCCGGAGTCCTCTCCCATCAACTTCTCTGGGCCTGCATGTTCACGGCAGCGGGAAGCATCCTGACCCGTCTCGGAGTCCGGCGGCTCGAGATACAGGGAGGATGAGCATGGGGTCCCTCCGCCTGTATTTCCGGTTGGTGGGAATTTCGATCCAATCGCAGTTCCAATATCCCGCATCGCTCGCAATGCTTGCAACGGGTCATTTCCTCATGACCGCGATAGATTTTCTCTGTCTTTTCGCCCTCTTCGAACGATTCGGCCGGGTCGAGGGCTGGACGATGGTCGAGGTGGGCCTGTTCTACGGCCTCGTTCACATGAGTTTCGCACTGGCCGAGGCGGTAGGTCGCGGATTCGACTCCTTCGACCGGATGGTCCGAAGCGGGGATTTCGACATGATCCTGCTGAGGCCCAGGTCCGAAATCCTGCTCCTGGGTGGCCAGGAACTCCGGCTTACCAGGGTGGGCCGCTTTCTCCAGGGAGCAATCGTTATGGGTTGGAGCATGAAACACCTGGGCCTGTTGTACTCGCCCCCCTTCGGGATTTTCGTCCTCTGGGCTGTGGCGGGTGGAACGGCCCTTTTCTGCGGACTTTTCGTTCTTCAGGCTACCCTGGCATTCTGGACCATCGAATCGCTGGAAATCGTCAACACCGTGACCTATGGGGGAGTCGAGACCGCCCAATACCCCATCGATATCTACCAGCCTTGGTTTCGCCGGATCTTTACCTTCCTGATCCCCCTTGCCTTCGTTAACTTCATCCCGCTCGAAGGATTTCTGCGCTTTGGCGGGATCGGAGTCGTGGGCTGGCTATCCCCCGCCGCCGGGTTCGTCTTCCTCGCATTGTCCCTCCGGGTCTGGAAACTCGGGGTTCGTGCCTATTCCTCGACGGGGAGCTGAATTCCGACATCTGGGAGGAATAGACAAACCGGTCACTTGAAGGCCGGATATGGGCGGAGCAAAGGCTGGGCTCTACCGGATCAGGCGGCTCATTTCGCCGGGAGTTTGGAGGACCGCATCTTCCAGCTCGTGTTGAACGCTGCTCCCTTGAAGGGAGGCGCCTTCGCGACGCCGGCCTTCTCTTCGGTCAGGAAGGAGATGCTCCAAACGCGGGCGATGTCCTTTGCTTTCTCGTCCTCATGCTGAATGGCAACCGTGAAGGTGAGTGCCCAGATCGTGGGTTCTCCGAAAATGTTCCGACGGAAGCAGTACCAGTCTTTCTCACTGACCACGGCTGCCACGGCCTTTTCCGTCGGCTTGCCGCTGCCGTTGATGTATTCCATGGCGGCTTTGGCAAGCTCGTCGGGGTTCCCCGGCCCGGCGAACCCATCGATGTGCGAGGGGAACACCGCGTCGTTCATGGCTTTCTCCGCATCGGCAGCCGATTTTGCAGCCATCTCGTCGATCCTGGCCAACCATTCGGCGGCCTTCTGGTTTCCCGGATCGAATCGCTTTGCAAGCTGGAGATTGACCTTGTTCCGCTCGAAAATGCCCGCTCGGGCGGATTCGGCGAAAGAGTCGACCATGGATAGTTGCAGCTCGGCGGATTCGACCAGACTGTCGGCGGCTTTCACTCGGCCCTGCTCGACATTCTGGAGACCCTGCTGAAGGCTGTTGATGATGCCGTCGACATCACGGCTGCGCTGGAAGGGATCATCCTCCCCGACGATCTCGACCCACTTGTTGTGAACCTCGTTCGGGGTCTTGCCGTATTTTTCCGTGTTGCCCAGCATCTTGCGGATAGCTTCCAAATCGTCCTTCAGGAAGGCCTCGAGTTTCTTCAGCCATTCCTCGCACGTGGCCGGGTCTGCGAAATTGGGGGAGCTGAAGCGCATGAAAAGCTCCTGGTTGCGGTCCTGGATGGAGGCCAGCTCCTTCCAGGAAGCGATGACCTGTTCTTTTTCAGACATGGCGGCGGCGGGAGTGCCCCCCAAAGCGGCAGAGAAAGTGGAAATCGACAGTGAAACCAGGATCGTGGTTGATAACGACGTCAGGATGCTCTTCATGATTTCTCCCCTCGGGCATTCGGATTTTTGGCGCGGCCGGAGGGACGCGCCAAAAAAATCTACCACAACTTGGACCCTACCGGAATTCCGAAATCTCCGGAATTTGGAAGCAGCTGAACCGGTCAGCGAAAGAGAAATGGCCTTCTTGAAACGGGAGAATCCACCGGACCTCGGCCGCCCTGGCGTGTGGACCGCCATTTCTCCTGTCTAGCGCGGTCACAACTCCTGTCGCCCCGATAGGTTGTACCTTCCTGGGGCTGATCTTCCGCAAGTCCGGTCAAAAGGCCGGCGATGTTTGACTTGGCTTCCGGCTTGGGACTAAGATGGATCAAGTAGATCCGGAATTGAATTCATTCGAGGAGGAGCTGGGAATGCGAAAATTCGGGTGCCTTCTGGTTCTGTTGGCGGTTTGTTTGTTCCAGGCGGGTCCGGTGGTGGCCGAGGACGTCGGCCGTTTTCTTCCCGGAAACCTCATGTTGATGCTCAGAATCAGGATCCAACCTTTCACGGGTCCCGGAATGCTCGCCGCACAACACATCCCCGACCTTGCAAAGTCGCTCGCTGCAATGGACAAAGACGTGGAGGAACGCCTTGGGTGTCTCCCCCAAAGAGATCTCCAGGCCGCCGGATTCTGGCTTACCGATGAATTCGACATGACTGGAAGGAAATGCAAACCCAGGTCGGCAGTGGGTTTCCTGGCTGGCGTTTTCCAACCGGAGAAGGCCTGGAATGCTCTCCAGGAGATCGTTGAGAAGACCCGCGGGCGGAAGCCCGACACCTCCCTCAAGATCGACGAGATCGACGGGAAAAAATTCATCATGAACCGGTCGGTCAGGGGAACCTTCGTGACTCCCGGCCTTTTCATGCTCGGACGGCATGAAACAATGGGAAAAATCGTTGCAGGAGGCCAGAATCCGGCTTTCAGTTTCCCCGAGGGTCTGGCTGCCGCCAGTTCTGACGCCAGATTTTTCATATTCTTTGATGTCGAGAAGGCGCTGGGTCTCCTCGACCAGTGTCCCAAAGTCCGGATTCCCTGGTTTCTCGAAGCTTTCATCCGACCCATCCGGACGATCGCCGTCTTTGACGCGGGCGATACCATCAACATCCAGGTTACCTGCGAAAAAGAAGAGAGCATGGCCCTGATGAAGAAAACTCTCGAGGTCGGAATAGCGAACATCGAGCTGCTGATGAACGGAATGGAACGGGACCTGGACTCGAAGATCGGCCAGGGTGCTTCCGTAATCGATCTCCTTGGACACCTTAGGGTTCGGAAGGTCGCTCTTGCAATTCACCGGGAGATGATCAAGAGCATCAAACTCGACCAGCAGGGAAAGGGAATGACCCTGAAATTCACCCTTCCCGAAGTTCTCAAAGCCCAGATCACGCCCGGGACCCTTTTCGCGGTGGCGGGATTGGCGGCTGCCCATATCGGAACCCGCTTCGCACGCATGCGCCGAACGGCACGCATTAAGAGAACCCCGCCTCCTGGGAGGCGGCCACCCGCCCAACCCCCGTGCCCCCCCCCTGCCCTCAGGGTTCCGGAACAGGGAAATCCTCTCCCCCCCGCAAACCCCGGACCGGGAAAAAACTGAAGCCCGAACGTCCAAGCATGAGCGATTCCGTCAACAACGCTTTTCTGAAGCTTGCCAACGAGCACGGGATGTTCCTGGAGACCCTTCCGAGATTGGAAAGCGCCCTCGGGGAAACGGACTCGGGAAAACTGGCCGCCCAGGTCAAGAACTTGGAAGGGGAGTTCCTGGGAGCCATTGCGGCCCATTTCTGGTTCGAAGAGGAGATTTTCTTCTCCGCCGCCCTGGAATCGATCCCGGCAAATGACTTCATCAGGAAGGTACTCTGCCTTCAGAAAGAACACGGGATACTCGAAACCGGTTTTCAATGGCTCTTCGAGGTTGCCAGGAGTACAACCGGCCCCGGTGGGAAAGCATCGGATCACCTTCGGAGAGAAGGCCGCAAGCTGATTAAGCTGTTCAAGGAGCATGCTAGAGGCGAGATCCACGATGTGTTTCCCGTAATGGACAAGAACCCCCGGACACGGCAACTCGTGGACTTCGCCTTGAAGAACAGATCAATCAAGAAGGGGTAGTTCTTCCCAGAAATTCGAAAACCGGCAGGAGTCGATTCCCCTGCCGGTTTTTCTTCGGCCGTTGAATGTTTTCAGCGGTGGCCGACGAGCATCATGTCGAAATAACCGCCGGTGGCCGACTTGTCGTTCCCCAGAAGGACGACGATGTTGTTTTTCCCCGCCCTGAGGAGCTGGGATGGGATCCTGTCCTGAACCCGGTTCCAATATTCGTAGTCATGGCCGTCCTTGAGTTTGACCGCGGGATCCTCGTCGACCAGGACCCCATTCAGGTAGACCGCGGCCGCGTTCTTGCTGGCAACCGAAAGCTCGACCGTCCTGAAGGTCGCGGGATTCTCGATCATGAACTCTTTCTGGAAAATGAAACCGTCCGCGGGCTTCAGGTAGGTCCGTATGAATGGATTGCTGAGGCGCTTGGAAGGCCCATACCCGAATGGGCAGGCCCCGAACCTCTTGAGGTTGAGCTTGTCGAGCGCGAGCTTGGGAGGCACCTGCCAGACGAGGACTTCGGCCTGTACGGTGTCGAAATCGTAGCGCCAGTCGCGCGAGGCCTTTTCGATCAACACGACGGTACTCGAGGGAAGCTCTGGAGGTTTGTAACTCCGTTCTGCCAGGACCTTCTTGACATGCTCACCGAACGAGAGCCTTTTTGTATGGAACTCGGTAACACCCCGTGCCTCTTCCTTGGTGTCAATGATTCGGGGAGTGAGGAAAACGAGCATCTCGGTCTTGTTCTTCTTCTTGTCCGATTTCCGGAAAACCTTTCCGATGACCGGAATCTGGCTCAGAATGGGGATGTGGCTCTGGACGACGGTCTCCTTCTCCTCGATGAACCCGCCGAGGATCAGGGTTTCCCCGCATCCGACAATGATGTTCGTTTTCACTTCCCGGTTGGACATCTGCGCGGTTCCCTCGGTTTCGTTGTAGGCGAGGAGGTTGTTGACCGTCTGGAAAACCTCCATGTCGATCTGGCCGCTGCGGTTGATGTGCGGGGTCACAGTGAGTTCGATTCCAACGTCCTTGATCTCGAAAGTCTTGATCGGACCGGCATCGGAAGGGCGAATGGACTGGATGATGGGTACCTTGTCACCAATCTTGAATGTGGCAGGGCGGTGGTTGACCGCGACGATATGGGGGGAGGACAAGACATTCAGCTTGTCGAGCGATTTCACCGCGTTCAGGAAGAGCTTGAACTTGTTCTGGGAAAGAACCAGGGTTTTGAGACCCGTATTCACGAGTGAAGGATCGTCCTGTTCGATGGTCCCATGGTCGAGTGTGTTGGTCATCGTGGTTTGCTTGGTGTTCATCGGGTTCGCGATAAGGCTTTTCAGCTCGAAATCGAAGAGATCGCGGTTGTTGACCTTCAACTCCACGACCAGCACATCGATCAGGACCTGAACCTGGCGAAAGTCGGCAGATTTGATTACATCGAGTATCTCCTGCGCGACGGGGTTGTTGGGATCTTTCACGCGGACGGTGATGGAGTTCGTGACCGAGTTCTCCGCCATCGCCAGTTCTCCTCCGTCGACATCCTTCTGGAAGAGCGCGGTGAGGGTCTTGAATACATCTTCCGAACGCGAATACATCAAATTGTAGGTGGTGCAGCCGCCGCTACGGGTTGTTGAAATGACCGTGCTGACAACGTGTTCGGGGGAATAATCGGTGGAAAGCTCCCGGACCGGGATCCCGGTTTCCTGGGAAACCTCCTCGAGATGCTTGGGGTCGGGTTGGGCAACCAGGTGGGGAACCTCGGGCTGTGGCGGTTTCGGTGGGGGCTTGACCGGGGGATTTCCATTCGAGCCCGTCTCGGAACCGGTCGAGGTCTCGGGGTCGCTCCCGGTTGCCGGATCGCCCGAAGGTGCTGATTCCGGAGCGGTCGCCGTATCCGTGGTCGTTTCCGTGGAAGTTTCAGTATCGGTCGCGGTACCGGAACTGGTTTCCGACCCCGTGTCCGTCATTGTTGCCGGATCGGTCGTCGTTCGGGGGCCGGAATCCGTTCCGGAATCGGTCGTCCCCGCTGAACTCGTAGTGATCCCGGCGTCGGACACCGTCGAGGGGTCCGTGTTCGGTGCCGTGTCGGTCGTCGCGGAGGAATCGGTAGTTGTCCCGCTGCTGGTCATCGTCGACGAATCCGGTTGCGTCCCTGTGCCCGCCGAGGTGTTCATTTCAACATGCCAGGGGTTTCCAGAACCTGCCGAGTCGTCTGTCACCGGCTCATTACCGGCCGCAGAAGGGGAACCGTTTTGGATGGCGGATTCCGTCCCATTGGTCGCTTTTTCGTTCGGTGGCTGAAAGCGATCGAGGCTCATGGAAGGGCTTCCCGTTCCAGTGGAAGCCTCCTGGGCCAGCAGGAGAGATACGTGGAATCCCGGGAGGAGGAAAAGACCTACGATCAGCGCCAGAAACATGGTTCCCGATTTGCGATTCCGCATACTCTTTCCCTCAAACCTTCTCTTGATCATATTCCCAGCAGGATCTCGATCGAACTGACGGCTCCGCCGTAGGCTGCGGAAATGGTTTCCATCTTTGGCGGGGAGGGCTTGTCTGTGTTCTTCATGGGAGCCCGATAAACGATTGCGGCAACCCCCTCGTTCGTTTCGGAATTGGATGCGTCAATCCCTCCCTCGAATGTTCCCCCAACGTTGGAGGAGAACATGACCCTCTCTTTGTCCGCGATCGGAGTGCCTTTTCCGTCGATCACCAGAGCCTGGATGACGGTCGTCCCGCCAAGGGGAACCGTCGTGAGGCTGGTGGAAAGGCTGATCCGATACCCGCTTCCTGAGGGGATCCCGGATGTTTCGGGTCCGTTGGACCCACATCCCGCGAGATGGAAGATCGAGCAGACGGTCAGGCAAAGGGCCAAGAGGAGCAGACTTCCGCGCTTCATGGTGATTCCCCCTAAAAGATGGTCAATGCCGTGGTGGCGAGCCGGCCTTCGATCCACACGCTCAGTACGAAAGTCCCCGGTGTAGAGCCGGGCTTGAAGTAGTTCGAACAGAATCCACTCGAGTTGGTTTTCGCGAAATTCTCCGTTTCGAATGACCCACCTTCGCACTTGAACAACACGTCCGCCTCGGCAACGGGGCGGTCGAGATCGTCGAAATAGTAGACCGAGAACGGCAGTCTGGTGGTCGAGTCCGCCTTGATCCTCGTTTCCGGCATGGATAGGGAAACATGACGGTTCCCCTTGTTCACAGTCAGCGTTTCTGAGACTTCCTGGGCGTTGAAGAAGGCGGTGATGGTTGCCAGGCCGGTCGCCTTGGATGAGAATGTCGCCTGAAAGATTCCTGCAGCTGAGTCTCCCGAACAATTCCCCGGGGAGCCGGTCGAAGAGCCCGACAGGAGAAAGGTCCCTTCCAGCGATGAGTTGACGGAGACCTTTCCGTCGACAGGATTGCCCAGTTCATCCGTGATCTGCACCACGACGTTGGTGGACTGGTCGGTCAGGACGGTGGGGGGAAAAAGTGAGAGGGAAAGGACCCGCAAACCCGGAACATTGCTTGCTATCAGCACTTCGGTCGAGGCGAGCCCACCGTTTGCCGTACGGGCCTCTACGGTGTTGGTTCCCACGACTGCCCCGGCGGTGAAGGTGGTTGAAAACCACCCGTTCACGCAGACCCCTGAAACAGTTGCGAAATCACCCCCATTTGTCGCCCGGAAAAAAACGGTATGGCCGTTGGAAGGGGCTCCGTTCACGCTCACGAACGCCCCCACGCTCATGGTCTTTCCCGGGGCAAGGCGGGGAGAGCCACAATAAACCCTGATGAAAGGAGCCTCGGGTTCGGACGCAATGATCTGGATTCCGGCGGTTCCGATTCCCCCTCCGACCCCGGCGGTCAGGATATCGGTTCCGGTGGATTGGGAAGGCGTGTATTTGGTATAGAACCAACCGTTTTTGGCTTCGCCTGTCACCGGGTCCAGGGTCCCACCAAAAAGGGAGGTGACGGAAACGGTTGGAGGTTCGGGAAGAATCCGACCCAGAGAATCGGTGACGGAAACCGCCAACCCGGTCGATTGTCCCCAGCTGAGCTGGGGACTTCCGGGGAGAATTCGGACGATGTTCCCTCCCCCCGCGATTCGATCGTCGGTCAGCCCCAACCAGGAGCTCGCAACCCCCCCTCCACCGGAAGAGCATCCGAAAAGAAGAAGGGAAACCACTACGAAACTGGCGATCGTGATGATGAATCTAGAATTCATGCACATCAACCCTTCTCAAAGCGTTCTCCGAGTTCGAAAGACAGGGACGGCCCATAATCCATCCAGGAGCGAAAATTTATCCGTCTGGGGCAATAAGTCAAGGTGATTTTGGGGGGAATCGCAGATTTTCCAGTCAAGTCAGTACATCGAACGGTTTTGCGTTTTGGATGATTCAATAAACCTTGTCTGGTTTTCCTTCCGGGTTGGCGGTTTTTTCCTTAGAATAGGAAATGGTTCTCCGGGAATGGAGGAAAGTGGTGATATTGGGAAGAAAACTCCTCAGTCCGTTGGCCCACTTGCCAAGGTGGGTTGTTTCCGGCTTCCTGGGAGCTTTCATTCTTCTCGCGATAACCCTTTCTGCTGATGCCTCGGGGGGGGCAATCCGGGCAGGTTCCCCCTCGCTTCGGGAAAAGGGGCGACGTCTCGCGGAGCGTTTTTCCAAGGAAACCCGTTCCCAGGTCGACATGAGAGAGCGCGGGTCGATTTCCCAGGCCGATGCCAGGCCGAAGCAGGTCGGAGATGAGGAATCCTTCCAACTCGACAAGATCGATTCCGGAACCAGGTCTCCAGTTCCCGCCATCCTGAGGGCAATCGGGGTCCATTGTTACGTGTATGTCGAAAAGGGCCAGCAGCTCGATGACGGCAAGGTCAAACAGGTCGTTGAAGCCTTCGACAACCGGGTCTTCCCGGTCGACACCCAATGGTTCGGCTCGGAGTGGTCACCCGGAATCGACGGTGATCCCCGGATCACGCTCCTTCTCGTCGACGGTCTCAAGGATATGGACGGATTCTTCGATCCCGAAGACGAGTACACGAAGGAAAAGTGCCCCACGAGCAACGAGCGCGAAATGGTTGTCCTGGCGATCTCCCGGCTGGAAAGCTTCGACGATTTCGTGAGCGATCTACTGGCCCACGAATTCCAGCACATGATCCACTGGAACAACGATCCGCGCGAAGCCACCTGGGTTGACGAAGCCTGCTCTGGATACGCCGCGGTGCTGTTCAAGCAGGTCCCGTTCACCGTTGAGTATTTCCTGAAGGCTCCCGATCGGTGCCTGATAGATTGGGACGACACCGTTGAATGGTCGAACTATGGACATGTCTTCCTCTTCACCAATTACCTCTTCCGGAACGCGGCCTCCACTGATGAAATCCGGAGGCGGATGATGCGCACACTGGTAAAGAGCCGGAAAACCAGTGTGTCCGGGTTCGAGGAAGCCCTGGCTCAAGGCGATATCCCGATTTCCTTTGCCGAAGTGTTTCGCTCCTTCTGCGCAGCGACGCATCTGAACAGGTCCCCTGAGGCAGACGATGGATCCCTCGGCTTCGACCCCTTCGTGGCCGGAAAAGTCGGAGGAATGGAGAACAACCCGCTCAAACCCGCCCGTTCTTTCCGCGGGTCGACCGGAAAAGCGAAGGCCAAAGTGAAGATGTGGTCGTCGCTGGCCTTCCGCTTCCATCTCGGGCAGCGCCAGGAAGCATTGAAGGTCGGGTTCAGGGGAACCACGTTCGACGCAAAAAAGGGGAAGAATTCGTTCGACGTGGGGGTTGCTTTCTACCACAGCTCGGGCGAAATGAGCCCCCGGATCTCCTGGCTGAAACTCTCAGGCAACGAAGGGGAAGGAACCGTCGCGATCCCTGATGGTTTCGACCTCGGAAAGGTCATCGTGGTCAACCGGGGCCCGGGCCAGCTGCCCGCCAACGAAAAGCGCTGGCCCCCGGTTCCTTTCACTCTCGAAATCGGCCAGGGTGATCCCGCGGCAACCGAGCAGGGCCGGTTCGAAGCCCTTCACTCCCGCCCCTGACCGGCCGGGGTTTCTTTCCCCGAATCCATTTTCCAACCTGCCCCGGTGAGGTCCCGAAAAGCTTCGCCGGCTGAGGCGCCCACATCCGGGCGAAAACGTGACACGTCGCCATCCATGGGCGACAGGACCGGCCCCGCTCCCTGGATGCATTTGATGGGATGTTCGGTTTCCGGGCATTTTCATCCGGAACCGTGTATAATCTCCCTTCGTGAACGGGATTCCATCAGCGCCACAATCCCTCTGGTCGCTCCTGAAAATGAAGACGCGCCTTCTTTTCAACTCGGCGCGCGCCTGGAAAGGAATCTGGAGCATCCCGATCATCTTGCTGTTGTCCATTGTTTGGGGCTTCGGAATAGCAAACTCGACGGAAAAGCTGTTTTCCTTCATCATGCACCTGAACTACGGCGAAGAAAGCCGATGGCTATTCGCCCTCGTTCTCCTTTACGCTCTCCTCTTGATCCTGACCAGCGATCTCATCATGGGGCACACGCTCAACCTGTGCCAGATGAGTACCGACCTTCCTCATCTGCTCTCGCTCCCGGTTTCCCCCATAGCCATCTTCGGGGTTAAGATGTACGAACGTTTCCTTTCCGACTGGATGGGAATACTCATCCTCGGCAGCAGTTTCATCGGGGTGACCTGCCGCGAGGGCATCACGGGCTGGGGAATCCTGGTGGCCCTGGTGATCTACTTTCAGCTGGAAGTCCTGCTGGGGATGTTCCTGACGCTCGCCTCGGTCATGCTCCAGAGGATCGCGCGACCCTCCACCGTGAACAACGCGTTTTCCCTGCTCGGTTATCTGAGCGCTTTCGTCGGCCTGGTGCCGTACATTCTCGTTTCCAACAAACCCAAGGAGACTTTCGGCTGGATTCTCGACAACTTCGGCCGGTTCGAGGGTTTCGCCGGAAAGGTTCTGATGCCACTGAGATTGATCGTCGACAGCCTGATCGATGTTTCCCTGGGAACATCTTTCATACGTTGGAGTTTCATCTGGGGATGCCTCGTCATCGCGGCCTCGGCGGCCTTCTCCCTGTTCCACCAATGGCAATGGCTGACCTTCGTCCACCCTGGTGCGAAACATGGTGTGGTGAAGGGTTCGATCTGGCTTTCGGGGTTCATCAGGAAGGAAACCCTCCTGATGAAGAGCGATTTCAACATCCTGACGAACTCGCTTTTCATGCCCTTGTCGATCATCGTGATGGAGATAATGATCCTCAAGGAGCTGATAACGGTTTCCAACCTTTCCCATGCCATGAACATGATGGCCGCCGCGGCGATGTATTTCTGCCTGTTCGGCCCGATAAATGCGGTCGGCTCCGAAGGCCAGTCGATCTCGATGCTGGAGTCCCTCCCGATCCATCCGCATACCATCTTGAGAAAGAAGGCCGTTTTCTGGATCATCGTCGCGGAGGCATTCTTCATTCCGGCCGCGATGGGCGTGGGCTGGTACCTGAAACTTTCGTTGGAAGCCAGGATGATCCTCCCCTTCTGGACGGCAATGATGACCGCGGCCTTTGTCTGGGTCAGCGTTTCGATGTCCGCGATCTACGCGAAGTATGAAGGGAAGGTTCTGCAGCAACGGTCCACCCTGACCGGGAAAATGCTAGCGGCCCTGGCGATGGGCGTCGCGATCCCGGTGAAGGATTTTTCCGCCAACTCATTCGTGGCGGCCATGGTTTTCATTTTCCTGGGAATCTCGCTTCAGATGAAGGCGGCGGAAACCCTGGAGAACCGTCTCGATCCGGCCCAGATACTGAGCCCCGAGTACAAGGCCCACGACGCGTTCCTGATCATTCTGGTGATCATGGGGGTCCAGAGGTTCGTTGCCGCGGTCGTGAGCGTCCTTCCAAGCGAACCTTCGCTCGTCTGGCCCTGGTTGATCTCCTACGTCTTCTCGATGGTGATCCTTCTGCGAACCACCTGGAGCTATACGCGGGACAGGTTTCCCTCGGTTCCTCAAGCACTCGGTCTGTCGAAATTGGGCGGGGGTTGGCTTTGGGCCGGCATCGTAATCGCGCTTCCGATGGCCTTCCTGGTTGGGCGCACCTACCTTGAACTGCTGGACCGGAACGGCGTTGAGATCTTCTCTCAGGATGCCCAGGTCTGGAATGCCGCGGTCGCCTTGTTCGGCCACTCCTGGGCTCTTGTAATCATGATCATCGTATTCTGTATCCTCGCACCGCTTGTGGAGGAGGCATTTTTCCGCGGCTTCTTCGACCGGGCTCTCCTGAACCTTGGCTGGAAACGCGCGTGGAGTCTGGCGGTGAACGGCTTCTTCTTCGCGATGCTCCATCCTCCGATCTCGATGCCCATCGTTTTCCTGCTTGGGATCATGTGCGCCATGTTATTGAGACGAAGCGGGAGCCTCTGGCCCGGAATAGCCCTACACGCCATCTACAACGCGGGCATTCTGTATGTCCATTCCTGCCATCTCTGATCCCGGGTATATTGGAGGTTCAGCCGGGGAGGCCTCTTCCAACCACCCCGGTGGTTTGGGTTCCCGTAAAGATTCCCGATTCCCCCTTGTCACCTTTGAAGCTCGAACCAATAGAAGCCATGCGGCCCCAGGGTCAGGAAATAGGGGAGTTCCCCGATTCTCGGGAATGGAATCCCCCCGAAAACCTCCCGGGGTTGCCAACCTTTCAGATCGCGAATCAGAAGCTCGCAGGGTTGTGAAAACCTCGACAGGTTTGCAACAACCAGGATCTTCTGCCCCTGGTACTCCCTCAGGAGGGTTATCACTGAGGGATTGGAATTTTCCAGGAATTTCGCGCCCCCGAGTTGCAATGCCGGAAACCGCTTCCGGATCCGGATCAACCGGCGAACCCAGTTGAGAATCGAAGTCTGAACCCTGCTCTCCGACTCGACATTGAGGTGACGATAGTCATAGACAGGATCGACGATGACGGGGCTGTACAGACGTGCCGCATCGGCACGGGAGAATCCCGCATTGCGGTCCATCGACCATTGCATGGGTGTCCGGACCCCGACCCGGTCGCCCAGGAAGATGTTGTCCCCCATGCCGATTTCGTCCCCATAGTACAGGATCGGGGCCCCGGGCAGGGAGAACAGAAGGGAATATAGAAGCTCGATCTGTCTTCTTCCGTTCGACATCAAAGGGGCAAGCCGACGGCGGATTCCGAGGTTCAACCTCATCTGGGGGTCCGCGGCATACTCCTTCCACATGTAGTCGCGATCGGTATTGGAAACCATCTCCAGGGTCAACTCATCGTGGTTGCGGAGAAAGATCCCCCATTGGCAGGTCTCGGGAATGCGGGGAGTGTTCCGAATAACTTCCTCCACTGGCTCCTTCAGTTCCTTTCGCAAGGCCATGAACAAGCGTGGCATCAGGGGAAAATGGAACGCCATGTGGAACTCGTCACCGTTCCCGAAATACGGCAGCAGATCGTCGGGCCACTGGTTGGCCTCCGCTAGAAGAACCCGGTTGGAGAATCTCTCGTCGATGAATTTCCGAAGGGCTTTGCAGAAACCGTGGGTCTCGGGCAGATTTTCGCAGGAGGTTTCTTCACGCTCGAAAAGATAGGGAACCGCATCCACCCGAAATCCGTCGAGGCCGAGTCCTAGCCAGAACTCCGCGACCTCGAACATCGCGAGCTGGACAGCGGGATTGTCATAGTTCAGATCGGGCTGGTGGCTGAAAAAGCGATGCCAGTAGTAGGCCTTCGCGACCGGATCCCACGTCCAGTTGCTGGTCTCGGTGTCCTTGAAGATGACCCTGGCATCCCGATATCGGGTATCGGAATCGCTCCAGACATACCAGTCCCGGTAGGGAGAATCAGGCTCGCTGCGCGCCTTCCGGAACCACTTGTGCTGGTCGGATGTGTGGTTGACCACGAGATCGGCGAGGACCCGCAAACCCAGGGAATGCGCTTCGGCAAGGAAGTTCTTGAAATCCTCGATGGTTCCATAGTGGGGGTGGACGCTGAAAAAATCCGAGATGTCATACCCATCGTCCTTCAACGGACTCGAAAAGAAGGGCAACAGCCATATGCAATCCACTCCCAGGTCCTTCAGATACGGCAGTTTCTGACGAGCCCCGAGGAAATCCCCGATCCCGTCATCATTTCCATCGAAGAAGCCGCGGACGTACAGTTCGTAGAAAATTGCCTCGCGGAACCAGAGAGGATCACCGTTCATGCGAAGGATTCTCCTGTCCGGGGAAAGGTTCGGTCCCCTCCTCGTTGAGCAGGCGGCGAAGAAACGAGCGGGCTGCGGGAGGATCGGCCAGCCGATATGGGGTCATCGATGGGCCGGGCCCCACATGGATTGCCAATCCGTGGGGACCGATGGCCTGAAACATGTCTTCATCCGTGCGGTCGTCCCCAAGCGAAAGGAACTGGGCGGCCCCGGATGATTCGTCGATCAAACGTTGGATCACGATTCCCTTGTGGGCACCCTTCCGACGAACTTCGACAGCTTTATCACCCTCGATCACCTCGAGATCGGGAGTCGATGCCCACTCACCACGAAGAACCTGTAGCAGTGAACGGGCCCTGATTTCTCCAAGCTCGGGTTCGACCTGCCGGTAATGCCACACCACCCCATTGGATTTTTCCTCCACGATCGAACCGGGTGTCTCCCTTTTCCGCTGCTCGAACATTCCCCGAATCCTCGGAAGCCAGGCAGGCATCGTGGGAAACAGGGGAACCCAGTTGCCTCCCCCCGCCGGTCTCGTCCAGTAACCGTGTTCGGCATGGAGGGAAATCCGGAGATGGCCGAACCATCTTTCCAACCCTTCTCTTGGCCGGCCGCTCACCAGGTGAACCTGGGTGTTCCTCCGGTTCGCAAGGTCGGAAAGCAGGGTCAACAGGGCCGGATCCGGTAACGCCAGATCGGGTGTGGGAGCGAATTGCACCAGGGTTCCATCGTAATCAAGCACGATGTGAAGATGACCGAACCCTCGGACCCGGGAGAGAAGACGGTTGATTTCCACGAGATCCGAGATCGGTGGGGGAATCTCCTTGACACTTCGTTTCTGCGATGCTGCCCGGAGAACTTCCAGGAAAGCCCCGGCCCAGATGTGGGCATCGAACCCCTGCACTCGCGCGCGCAAGCTCCTCATGCGGGAGCTCTTTTCCTCGGAAGACATCTGAATTGCCCTCTTGAGTTGGATGGCCAACCGGTCGATATCATACGGATTAACAAGCAGGGCTTCGACCAGCTCCGCGGCCGCTCCGGCGAACTCGCTCAGGATAAGGATCCCATCCTCGTCTTCACGGCACGCGATGTATTCTTTCGCAACGAGGTTCATCCCATCTCTAAGCGGCGTCACCAGCATGATATCCGCGGCCTGGTATAGTGCGACGAGTGTTTCCAGCGGAGTCACCCGATAAAGGTGGTGAACCGGAACCGATGAGATCGAGCCCCATGTCGCGTTGATCCTTCCCGCCACTTCGTCGAGTTCACGGCGCAAGGCGGCGTAGGCTTCGACCTTCTCGCGGGATGGGACTATCAGCTGGATGAACCGGATCCTCTCGCGCAGCGCAGGCTCGCGCTCCATCAAGCGTTCGATCGCGAGCAACCGTCGGGTCAGGCCCTTCGTGTAGTCGAGCCGGTCGACCCCGAGAATGATCAACCGGTCACCGTTTTCCGCCCGAATCCTGGAGACTTCCTTCCGGGTTTCGGAGGACTTTGCCAGTGCCTTGAATTCATCGACGTCGATCCCTATGGGGAACGCCCCGAGGAGGACTCGCCGGTGGCCGAGGGGAACCATCTCATCCATCGTCTGGATTTCGAGGATATGCAGAAGAGCCTTGCTGAAATGCCGAAGATAGGAGAAAGTGTGGAACCCGACAAGATCGGCCCCAAGCATTCCCTGGAGGATCTCGGTGCGCCAGGGAAGGATCCGGAAGACTTCCGAGGAGGGAAAGGGGATGTGAAGGAAAAACCCGATAGCTGCTTCAGGAAGCCTTTTCCTGATCATTCCGGGAACGAGGGACAACTGGTAATCATGCACCCAGATCTGGTCATCGGGGCGGTACTCCCGGACGACAGCGTCTGCGAACTTCTGGTTGACCTCGACGAAAGACCTCCAGTTCGACCAGGCCTCCCTTTCGACCCGATCGGCAAGATAATGATAGAGAGGCCACAAAACCCCGTTCGAAAAGCCGTCATAGAAGTGCGCAATCTCGGCAGGGGAAAGGAAAACGGGTTGGAGCCGAAGCTCTGAAAGGCGCTTCTGCACCAATTCCAGGTCGGGGGGGTCGAAATGACTGGTATCCCCCGGCCATCCGATCCACAAGGAGTCGGCCCTGCCATGAGGACCCCGCAATGCTGTCGCCAGTCCACCCGAAGAAGGATTTACCTTGATCCGGCCGTGTTCAAGGCGTACGGTGACCGGCAACCGATTGGAAACGATCAAAACCCGACTTTCGGCCATCAGCGTTCCTCACAAGGCGCCACAAGACATGAAGTCCTCTCCGTCTGGTGTCACCATCTGCTTTGCGAAGGCGGCCCGACCTTTCGCGATCCTCCGGAGGGTTGCCCCCCCCGGACCCAACTTCATGTTATCAACCTGTAGAAATCGGGTCAAGACCCGGCCCCCAAACGCCAAAGGAAAGAAACCCGGAAAATCCAAAAGAGTTTTCCCGCTCGACGTGATCAGGGGCTTTTCGGTGGGGCGAATGGGGAAAGAGGCTTGGGAAGCAATCTCGGTTTTCAGGAAGCAGGTGGGTGTTGAATTTCTCATCCAGTGAAAGTAGAATCCTTGAAAATTCCGATTCTGTTTTTCCCTAAGGGTCCGGAATCCATTTTCCGGAGGATTCCAGATAGTCGGGCCGCTATCTGATCTTGGAGATTGGAGGGCGGCTGAATTTCCGGTTTTCTCCAGCCCATTCGGGGATTCCGGTTACCCGCCAGAGCAGAGAATGAGATTCAGGCGAAGGTTGTTGCTGTTCAGGGCAATTCTCGTTGGATGCGCTGCAGGGCTTGTTGCAGTTGCTTTCCAGCTGAGCCTCCAGCATGTGGAAAAGTTCCGGGAAACTGTCTCATCCTGGTTTTGGGGCCTCGGAGAAGCGGGATTCCTCCTTTTTCCTGTTCTGGGAATGGGTGTCGTTCTTTTTGTCGCCATGAATACGAAACGCTGGTGTCCTGAAGCCGCTGGAAGCGGTATTCCCCACCTCAAGGGCGTTCTGATGAGGATTCGATCTTTCGATGAAGTGCGATTGATCTTCGTCAAGTTCATCGGGGGCATCTTGTCCATCGGCACAGGCTTGTCACTGGGACGTGAAGGCCCGACAGTCCAAATGGGGGGGGCGATAGGACAGTTCATCTCGAGACGGTTCAGGGAACGACCGGAGGACGGGCTGCTCCTGATCGCCGTAGGAGCGGGAGCGGGTTTGTCAGCCGCTTTCAACGCACCTCTGGCGGGTTTCCTCTTCGTAATGGAGGAACTCCACTTCGAGTTCGCTCCCATGCCCTACATCTCGGCTTTGGCAGCATCCATAACGGCGGACACCATCTCCCGCATGGTTTCCGGCCAGTTGCCTTCTCTCCTGGTCCTTGGACATTCCACCCCCCCTCTGTCGATGATCCCGGGATTCGCGGTTCTGGGAGTTCTTTGCGGATTGCTGGCAGTCGCCTTCAAAAGGGGCCTCATCCAAGGAATACGCTGGTCGGATCATCATCCGGAGTTTTCCACCTGGCTCCTCCCATGCCTTGCTGGAGCTGCGGGAGGAATCGCAGTACTTTTTCTTCCCGAGATCGCCGGGGGTGGCCAATCGACGTCCGAAGGCGTCCTGAATGGGGCGCTCTTCAATCATACCCTTGGTTTCGCACTGCTTCTCCTGACGGGAAAGTTCCTTCTGACCCTGGTAAGTTACTTCGCCAGGGTTCCGGGAGGAATTTTCGCTCCGATGCTGGCCATCGGAGGATTGCTGGGCTACATCGTTGGAAGAGTCTACTCGATTGCTTTCACGGGTTGTCCACCCAACCTCCCGGAAGTCTGCTCCGTCCTGGGAATGGCGGGATTCTTTTCCGGAGTGGTTCATGCTCCCCTCACCGGCCTTGCCCTCATTCTCGAGATGACCGCGAACTTCAAGCTGCTCTTCCCGATGATGCTGACGAACCTCATCTCCTTTACCATTTCCGAATGGTGGGGAGAAGCGCCGGTCTACGAGGAACTGCTGAACGAAGACCTTCGCCGCAACGGGCCGCCGCCCCTGTTGTTCCAGGAACCAACCTGCATTCATCTCCAGGTCGAGGAAGGATCGGACCTGGCCGATCGGCCACTGGGAACGATCGATCTCCCCGAGGGAATTCTGGTCATCAATGTGAATCGCCGCGGCCACAAGTTCGTCCCGTCGGGAAAGACGGTTCTCGTTGCGGGGGACGGCCTGGAGGTGATGGTTTCCGGAGAAGTGGCAACCCTGGCAGGTGAAATCCTCGAGTTTTCGAGGGGGAAAGGGACCTCCGATATGAGGAAATCCGGGTAGGAAACGATTGAATGAAGGAATCTAATCCGCTTGGTGATTGGGCCGATCATTTCATATTGCCATTCTTTTTCCAACCCGGGCTTTGTTTATCCATTCTAGGAACACCCGAATGAACGATGAAGACCTTCTGGTAAGTCTTCTGATATTCGTTGCAGGAATTCTTTCCCTGGAACTTGGGATTTCGGTCGCAATAATGGAAATCCTGAGCGGGATTCTCGCTGGGAACCTGTTTCGTTTGATTTCATCCAGCTGGATCGACAACCTGAGCCTTTTCGGCCTGCTTGGGCTGATGTTCTTCGCCGGATTCGACACCGATGTGAATCTTCTGAAACGGAACTGGCGGTCCAGTCTCGCCATCGGAACGGCATCATTCGGAGTCCCTTTCATACTGCTTTCGGTCCTCGGACTTTTCTGGCTGGGGGTTGAACCCAGGGAAGCCCTTCTTCTCGCCATCGGATTGTCGACCACGTCGGTTGCCCTGCTCTACTCGATGATGAACGAAAAAAAGCTGGTTTCCCGGGAAGACCGGCAACTTCTGATGTCCGCAGCCATGGTCGTGGACATTACCAGCATCTTTTTCCTTGCTTTCGTTTTCGAGGGGTTGACCATCGTCTCACTCCTTTTCTTCCTCTTTTCCCTCGTTTTCCTCGCACAGATTCCAAAATTGGGGAATCTGCTGATTCGCCGATATCGGGAGGATCAGATCGAATTCAAGATCCGCTTCGTTCTTCTGATCCTGCTTTTCCTGGTCCTTTTGTCGAAGAAGGCAAGCATCCATGTGTCCCTTTTCGCCTTCTTCATCGGAATCTTCTTTTCCGAGTTCATGAATGAGGACAAGGAACTCGAGGGAAAGCTGAAATCGATGGTTTTCGGTTTGATGGCACCCATCTTCTTTTTCAAAGCCGGTTTGTATGTCAGGTTGGCCAGCTTCAAATGGGCCATGTTGCCCTCCATCATGCTCCTTGGAATAGTCGCTTACCTGGGAAAGTATCTCGGCACCTTCATCGTTTCAAGGAAGTTCTTTCCCGAAAGGGTGGCAAGGTTTGCAGGGTTGGTTTTCAACGTACGGCTCAGCTTCGGGATCATTGCCGCAACCTTTGGACTGGAAAGTGGGATCGTGAGCCAGGAAACCTTCCTGAGCATGATCCTAATCGTCGTTGGTGCCTCCATAGCCACTTCCCTCCTGATCCGTTTTTCCGCCCGTCCCGAGGAACTGCCTGCCGAAGCCCCTTTGGAGGACAACCCTTTGAAGGGATGATCCCATTCCCGGCGCGGTTTATCTCCGATACCTGATCTCTTCGCGGATCAACGGGGAAGCTTCTGCTTGCCGTTCTGGAGGATTTTCCATTCGTAGAACCGTCGGGCAACGGCATCGGCCTCCTGGGAAACCGTCTGGCAGCCGCTGTCAAGGCACACGTGGGCGGAGACACCCTGTTCCCGAAGCTCTCGGCCGATCAGGAGGATCGACCGCCAGTTCTCCGGTTCGAGATACCGCTCGGGATTGCGGCGATGCGAGAACCTCGGGTCCCGGCCTGAAAGATGCTGCCTTTGGACCGATCTGTCCCGGCAATCGAGGAAGATAGTGAAAGTCCGGGAAAGGTAGAATTCCCGGTCGGCGGGGGAAAGAAAAGCGGCGACCTTTTCCAGCAGCCTGCGGAGGGGGAGGTGGACCCCCTCGATGATCAGGCAGTATCCTTCGGAAACCGCCCTGCGGGCTGCGCCGATCACGGCTTCAAGCACGAGGTCCGACTGTCGGAAAAACCCTTCGACCACATTCCGGGGGGTGGGGGAGGGCCGTGCCTTTCCGGAACCAATGGCCTTCCACACCTCGAAAGTGGATTGTTCGAGAATCAGGGCTTCCTCCGGGGAAAACCTGGAAGCCGGGGGGGCGGCCATGACTCTCAGCCCTTCGCGAAGGGCATCCGTTCCGATGATCCCGTTTGCCCTCACTATGGGCGCAATGGCGGCTGCCAGGGTCGAGGTTCCGGCACCGGTTCCCCCGGAGATAAATATCACCGGCTCGAAGCCCTGGCCGTTCGGTGGACATTTCATCGGGAAAAATTCTACCAAAAATGGGAAGCCGAGGGGAATCTCCCCCCCTCGGTCAAGATGGGCCGATGGTTGGGTCATGAAACGGCGACGGGAAGCCTGTCGGATGTCCCCCTATTCCCTTTTCCCCTGGTTTCATGCCTGTTGGAGTTGAATTCAGGGATTTTGCTGATAAATTGCACTGGCCGGGGAATTCCGAGTCAGAATCCTGACCGGACTGGCAGAGGGATCCCCAGGATCCCAAATGCATTTTGAAAGGAGATCGAGTCGCCTTGTCACCGAATCAGTTGCCGAAAAATGAAACCAGGGGTTTTGTTTCCTGGTGTAGAAGCTTGGTCGAATCCCAGCGGTTCGTGAACTTCATCCTTCTGGTCATCGTGATCAATTCGATTACGATGGGAATGCAGACGTCAAAATACCTCCAGGAAACCATCGGAGGTATTCTCACCTTGATTGATGAAATCGCCCTTACTATTTTCGTCATCGAAATCATCCTCAAATTGATCGTCTATCGGTGGAGGTTCTTCCTCAACGGTTGGAACGACTTCGATTTCGTCATCGTCGGAATATCGCTTCTTCCCAATATGGGGACACTTTCTGTTCTCCGGACTCTCCGGACGCTGAGGGCCATGCGGGGAATGCGTATCATCTCGGCCGTTCCGGAGATGAGACGGGTCGTCGAAGGTCTCCTGAGGGCGATTCCTGGGATGTTGAGCATCATTTCCCTGATGCTGTTGGATTATTACATCTGCGCTATCCTGGCCACCACCCTTTTTGGGGAGAAGTTTCCCGAATGGTTCGGCACCCTCGGGGCTTCGTTCTATTCTCTCTTCCAGATAATGACTCTCGAAAGCTGGTCGATGGGGATCGTCCGACCCGTCATGGTCGAGTTTCCGTACGCCTGGCTGTTCTTCGTCCCGTTCATCATGGTAAACACGTTTTCGGTCATGAATCTCTTCGTCGCGGTAATAGTCACTGCTGTGCAGAGTTCAGACTCCGCCCCCTCCGATTCCGAGGTTTCAGAAGAGGGAAAGGAAACCTCTGGAATGGAAACCAGAAAATCCTCGGATTCTCTCGATTCCGAGGCTCCGACTCCAACCGGGAGTTCCATTTCGATCGAGAGCTTGAGTGGACAGATACATGCTCTCCATCTGGAGGTGGCCCAGTTGAAAGCCTTACTGGTCAAGCAGACGACTAGTCCGGAAACCGACGTCTGACCTCGAATTTCTGCTTTCCGGCGGTCCCGAGGCGCAATGCCCCTGGCGCGATTCGGCATTGCGTCCCGGTTTCTTTTTAACCGAGGAATTCTTCCGGAAACGGCAAGGTGAAACCCGCCGAGCGACCTTCCAGGACGGGAAAAGCTTCTGACGAAAGGCTTCCTAGAGGGTGGCGTCGACCTCGCGCCAACTGATCAGTTCCTTCAGGACGGCGACATCGTATTTGGTGGAATAGCCCGTCTCCTTGTCGACCATGTAGTCGTAGCTCGACTGGGAGAGGACCTGCTGCCAGTTGTAGTAGGTGACCTTGATGTCGTTGGGCATCTTGCGCCGGTCGAAATAGTCGGTCGAAAAATTACCTACGATCTCCATGTTGATCAGTTTCTTGAGGGAGGAATCGCAGTCGAGTTCCATCCCGCCGGCGGCGTAGAAGCAGCCCTCGAGCCGGGGACTGATGTTCCGGAACGGGTGCGTGATCCCGAGCCGCGACCAGTCGCTGTCGTGGTGGGGCTTGTAGATGATCTTGCCGCTCGTGGGGTTCTCGACCGAGGTGTCATGTGAATCGCGGAGGGCTATGATACCGAGGGAGGACTTCCCTCCGTTGTCGTCGGGCAGGGTCAGGATGTCGCCCCCGACGTAGACATTCCCTTCGACCACCAGGAGGCCTTTTCCCTTGACCCAGCCCTCGATGAAAACGTCGCCCTTGATGTAGGTCAGACCGTTGATCTCGACAGCGTGGGTCGTATCGTCAGCTTTGGTCGGGTTCCCGAGATACCTCGTGATCTTGTTGGGAACCTTCCGCCAGTCGCCCCAACCGTAGAGGGGAATGACATTGTGATAGTTCACCTCGTTCCGTCCGAAGGCTTCCCGGAAGTTGATATCGGTGTAATACTTTCCATGGGAAGGGTATTTCTCGTAATCGACCATGCGGTTCGAAAGGCGCTTGTAGACATCCTGGGGGTAGAGGTTGACCTTCTTGTCCTCGTAGGTTTCGACCTGGCGAGTCCGGCCGTTGTAGTTTTCGTTCGAACTGAGCTGCCACCAGGGGAAGTTGAAAAGCCCCTGCCATTTGTAATACTGGCGGGAAACCGGGGTCGTTGAATACTCGATCGAATCGGCATTGGCCAGGTTTCCGCCCCCGTTCCAACCCGTCCAGCCTATGCCCATGTCCAGCCAGGGGTGGTCGAGCTCACTCCTCATTTCGGTGAGCATCAACCATTTGGGGAGGTCGATCTTCGCGCCATCCCGCATGAAGACCTTTCCGCCCTTCACCGTGAAACCCCAGGGATCCCAGAAGTCGAAGGGCAGGATCTTGAAGGAATCCTGGTGGGACTTGTTGAAATACAGTCCGTGCTCGGGAGCGATCATCCCGATCGAGTTTCCCGGGAACTGGGCCTGGATCAGCCGGGCCTTCACGGCCCGTTTGACCTCGACCTGGCGCTGGGTGCGATGGTAGGTTCCCTTGGAATTGATGACGATGTACCCTTCCCGCGCTATGTCGGCGGGCAAACCTTGCGCTTGGAGATATGCGGTGGCCTCGGGATCGCGCTTCCATGAAACCCGGGCCTTCACGGTTCCCTGTTCGACGAGGGCGGCGATGTTCTTGTTGCCCTCGAGAACGGAAACGTCGACGTCGACGCTGCTGTCGTCTTCCTTTGTGATCATCTTGTAGAAGGCGCTCTTGGGATCGTTGATCTTGCTGCGCATCTGGAAAAGGCATTCCTCCACTCCGGCTTCCGCCAGGAGCAGGGCGCAGGTGCTGTCGACGTAGTTTTCGGTCAGGTATACCTCGCCTCTCATGAAGAACATCATCCCTGAGACGATGATGCTGATGACGACAATGGCTCCGATCGTGAAAAACAGGGCGAGACCGGTTCGCGAGGAAGTGTTTCGGTTCATGGCGTTCTTCTCCCTTGGATTCCTCGAAGGGCTTCCGTACCTTTCATTGTAGCAGGACTTTCCATGAACCCGCAAGCCGATTTTCCTTTGTCCACACGCATTTGCCCTGCGTCGGAGGCATCCCGCCGGTCACCGTTCAGGTGGTCCGACCCGATCAGCGCTTCTACTGGAGAAGCTGGAGGACTCCCTGAGGGATGGAGTTGGCCTGGGCAAGCATGGCCATCCCGGACTGGGAGACGATCTGGTCCCTGGTGAACTCGATCATTTCGTTTGCCATATCGACGTCGCGGATCCTGGACTCGGCTGCGGAAAGGTTGCTGTGGGTGTTGCGGAGGTTGTTGATGGCGTATTCGAGCCGGTTCTGGAAGGCCCCGAGCTTTGAGCGTTCGGCGGAAACGAGATCGATGGCTTTGTTGAGCCGGGAAAGGGCACGCTGGGCTCCGGCGATGGTGGTGAGGTCGAGGTTGCTCACCTCGAGTGCTTCGGCCGTCATCGCGGCGAAGGCGACGGACATGGTCTGGCCCTGATCCGCTCCGATCTGGTATTGGGGATGGTTGTTCACGATGTGGATGTTGAAGTTGGTGTCCCCGACCCCGGTGGCCGACCCGGCGGACATTCCGATCTGATCCTTGAGCTGGGCATCGATCCCGAGAATGATGACCTTGCTTTCGCTGATGGGAATCCCGTTGTTGTTGAGGCGACCGATCCTGGTGCTGGTGAGGGCGATGGTGTCGGCGACGACGTCGGCGCGAACCGCCAGGCCGGTAAGTCCCGCATTCAGAATCTGGACGATGGAGGTGTCTGTGACCATGTCGGGGGCGAGGGAAACCGTTGAGAAGGAGAACGTGTTGTAGAGGGTGATGGCGGTGGAGGTCACCCCGTCGTAGACGCTGAGGACGACGGCATGTCCGACCGATATCGCCTCGTTGTATTCGGAAAGACCGGACCGCTCGTAGTCGGTGTTCTTGTTTCCCATGAGGAAGCCGTTGAAGGTCCCCTCGTTGATCCCGACGACGTTGGAATAGTCCGAAAGACTGGTGACGGTGAACCGGGAAGGGTCGGAAGGATTCGCGGGTTCGATCCCGATCTTGATCTGCCCGGAAACCACTTCGGCCTGAAGGACCACGCTGATGTTGTTCCGCTGGCCGTTGATCGTGCGGGCGAGACCGTTCATCGTCCAGTCCCCTGCCGCGATGGTGATCCGGTCGCTGACTGCCGCCCCGGCGACGGAGGTGGTGACGGTGAAGCTGAAGGCGGTTTCGACGTGGAGACCCTTCTCGATTCCCTTGGTCCCGGCGATCTGGGCTGGCTGGGAGTCGAAAACCAGGTCGATTCCCTTGATGAGGCCGGTCAGGCGGTTCGAGTCGCGGGTTATGTCGACGGAGTTTCCGAAATTGTCCTTGGAGGAGGCATCAACGACGTTGTTCTTCGCTTCACGGGAAACCTGCATTCCGAGAGCAGTGATCACGGTCTGATCTCCGGAAAAGCCTATCCGGCCGGTTTCGCCGATGCGACCGGAAAGGAACTCCAGGTATCCGCCGAGGTTCGCGATGCCGGTCTGGGCGGTCGTGACGAAGCCCACGCTGGAGTTGACCATTCCCAGCCCTTCGTCCACGGCGATGATGGCCTCCTGGATCCCGGCCGCCAGTTCGTCCAGGGTCATCTGTCGGTTCATGACCACCTGGGCCGAGCGGGAGTTGCCGTTCACGGTGAGGAGTTGCTGGGTTTCCAGTGCGAATGCCCCGTTGGCATCGTAGAACTGGGCGACATCCTCGAGCTTGGTCGACCCCTGGGCAAGGATGGTGGAAGTCCTTCCCAGAACCGTCATGATCTGGGACCTCTGCATCTCGGCGATTCCCGCTGTCTTCAGAACGAGACTGATCGCAAAATCGCCCGCCGCGTCGGTCGAGTCGGTGGAAATCCCTTCCACGTAGCTCGAAGAGGCGCTTACCATCGCGGATTGACTGCCGTCGAGCAGTTTTTTTGTGTTGAATTCTGTGTTGTTCGCGATCCGGTTCAGGTCATCGCGAAGCTGCGAAATCTCCTTCTGGATCTCGAGCCGGTCAGCAGTCGTGAGGGTGTCATTCGATGCCTGGATCGCCAGCTCCCGCATCCGGTGGAGGATCGCGTGCGATTCGTTGAGCGCTCCCTCCCCCGCCTGGATCATGGAGATCCCGTCCTGGGCGTTGAGAATCGCGCGTGACAAACCGCGGATCTGCCGCCGGAGCTTCTCGCTGATGGTCAGGCCCGCGGCGTCATCGGCTGCCCGATTGATCCGCAACCCCGTGCTCAGCTTCTCGACCGACTTTTCGACCCGTGCCGAAGTGGCCGTCAGTGCCCCGTGGGTCCTGATGGCCATGATGTTCTGATTGACGCGTAGAGAAGACATTTCGATTCCTCCTTGAATCATTTTTCCTGCGCATCCCTGCACAGGTTTCAGAGCCTGGCGTCTTGGTTCAGTTTTCTACGGGGCGGCACCACCTCCTTTAACTGTGAGATGAACTGGCCACAGAGCGCACAGAGCACACCGAGTATCTGAGATCCGTGAGAGAAGTCCATGCTTTTTCCCGGGGGAATCGTTCGTCCTCTGTGGACTCTGTGCCTCTGTGGCTTTCAGGTCTTCAACCCTCGGTTCCATTCGCGCTGGTCGACTTTGGGGGGGCGCGAATTGAATGATCCCGTTGTTGGGGAAGAGAATTGGGGCTCAAACAGGGCGGGCGTTTCCCCGGGAAATCCGGAGAAACGCCCGTTCCAGTCGATCAGGATCAGCGGAAGACAGGGGGAATTTTCACTGGGGGAATGAAACGCTTCGCGATCCTTTTGGTGCCTTTCATGGAATCCTCCTTATCGAGTTACCGGAGCAGGTCGAGCACCGACTGGGGAGTCGTGTTCGCCTGAGCCAGCATAGCGGTCGCGGACTGCTGCAGGATCTGGAACTTCGTCATCTCGATCACCTCCCGGGCCATGTCGACGTCGCGGATCCGGGATTCGGAAGCCGACATGTTCTGGAGGGCAACTTCGAGGCTGTTGGAAGTGTAGGTCATCCGGTTTTCGATCGCGCCCAGCTTGGCACGTTCGGAGGAGATGATCTGCAAGGCTTTGTCGATCAGGCCGATCGCCTCCTGGGCGGTCCGGATGTTCGTGAGATCGAGGTCCTCGACTCCCAGCGCCTTGACATCGCACCTGACGATGTTGGCTTTCGCCGAATGGCTCTGGTTCGGCCCGATCTGGAACATTATGAACTTGTCCTTGACGTGCATCGTGTATTCGCAATCCCCGTAACCGTTGTCATAGGTCGCGGGAATCACGCTGAGGGTCTTGAGCAGAGTATTGTCAGAGCCGGGACTTCCAAGGTCGGTCAGGACCACCCGTCCGGATTCCCCGGGGGTTGTGGAATACAGCTTGATCTGCTGTGTACCGGTCAGGATCTCCGCCGCCAGCTTGACGCCATTCACGCTGGCGAGCCGGTTGAACTCGTTCGCGATGCTCGTGATCGTGAAGAAGGCGTTTCCATCCATGACCGAACCCGCCGAGAAGGCTATGTCGAAACCGTCGCCGTCGAGGTCCGTGGCGCGGAACGATAGCGCATCGTCTCCCACGGTTACCGCGTTGGAGGCGACGACCCATCCGAAGAAGGTGGAGGACTGCTCGTAGGCGAAGTTCTGGTCGGCGGCATATCCGTCGAACCCGGTGGTGGTGCGTCCGGAGTTGATGAAAAGGATTCCCTCGACCGTGTTGGCGACGTTGGCGATGCTGAAGTTCGACTCGACACCGGTTTCGGTCGATTTGAACTGGAGGACGCCGTTGCTGTCGTATGCCCTGACCGTGGGCAGACTGACCGCGAGCTGGAGGTTGAGGGCTTCGACCAGCGAGGCAAGCCCACTGTAGTTGGCATTCAGAGCGATGGAAATGGTGTTCGTGGTCAGATTGTGCATGTCCGTGATCGTGAAAGCCACGGAGGTCGAGCTGAAGTCGTAATTGGTCATTGCCTGGAAACCTGTCATCTGACCTGCGTTTCCACCGGAGCCGGAGTATTTACCGTTCGCGATCCCCAGGACATTCGTCGGGGCACCCGAGATTGTGAAGTAGCCTGCGGACCCGGTGTTCAGCGTATAGATCTCGATCGCATAGGAATCGTTGATCTTGGCTCGCACGGTGAGGTTCTCAGCAACGCAGGTGCCGTTGATGATCGATGCGATCTGACTCATGGCAAAGCGTCCGGCGGGGATTGATATCACTGCAACCGATGCGACGGAGGTCGAATCATCGATGGTGAACTCGAACGCCGTGGGGATCGAAACTCCGAGCTGGGCTGACATGGTGTTGACGAATGCGGACTCGGGGGGATTGAAGGCCAGGTCGATCCCCTGGATGAGCCCGGCGGCGCGGTGGCCCGCGATCTGGGTGGTGAGGGTGTTGCGCTCCCCAACCGGGACCCCGATGTTGGTGACCGCGATCGAGTAGACCGGATCCTCGGCGAGAACGGTCTCCTGGAAACCCAGGGCGGTCACGAGATCTTCATTTCCGGTGAAGTTGATCCGCCCGATGTTCCCCTTCTTTCCGGTGGTAACGGTGTACTGGCCGTTGTTCTCCCCGGAGACGTTGTAAACGACCGTGGAGCCTTCGAAATGGAGGCCGTTTCCGAGAGAGTCGGTGGTCATGGCGGCCTGCATTCTCTCACCCAGCTGTTTGAGGGTGATATCCTTGCTCACCACCATGGTTCCCTGATGGTTGTCGCCCTGGACGTAAAGGGTCTGGGGAGCATCGAGGATGAAATATCCATTGTTGTCGTAGAAATTGGCAATCGACTGCAGCGTTGTA
Organism: uncultured bacterium; assembly: GCA_964428355.1. Lineage (GTDB taxonomy): Bacteria > Muiribacteriota > Ozemobacteria > Ozemobacterales > Ozemobacteraceae > CAYRYU01. The sequence goes on along the minus strand of CAYRYU010000073.1, from coordinate 6,650 downwards.
CCGCTCGAAGCTATGGTACCATCGACTTTGGTGAAGATGTTCGAATGCTGCTGTTGAGCCACTCCGCGCTTTTCGATCCATCCCAGGGTGGTGTCGTAGTACGCCTGGGGGTACACGACGACGGAGAAATCGGAAAACGTGAGAACCTCTCCGGTAACGATGCCTTCGAGGTTGTCCGGGGAGCTGGTTGAAATGGCCGCGGTCCCGGTTCCGTCGAGGAGCTTTCGGGTGTTGAACTCGGTTCCGTAGGAAATCCGGTTGATGTCCTCCTTCAACTGGGCGATTTCCTTCTGGATCTCGAGCCGGTCGGTGGTCGTCAAAGTGTCGTTGCTGGCCTGGATGGCCAGTTCGCGCATGCGCTGCAACATGGAATGGATCTCGTTGAGCGCGCCTTCTGCCGTCTGGATAAGGCTGATTCCATCCTGGACATTCATGATGGCCCGGTTGATTCCCTTCACCTGGGTGCGGAGCTTTTCCGAAATGGTAAGTCCGGCCGCGTCATCAGCTGCTCTGTTGATCCTCAGTCCCGAGGAGAGCTTCTCTATCGACCCGGAGAGCCGGCCGTCGTTGATGGCCAGGTTCATGTGGGCATTTAGAGCTGTGACGTTTGTATTAATCCTTAGGGCCATATTTTGCCTCCATACAGTTCGGGGCTTCCTTCTCCGCTTTTAACGCTTATTGCCCCTATCTACTGAATCCATCGGATTTCCTGAGCCTAATCCATTAGGTTGGAATTCCGTGGAAAACTCCTTATTTTCCCGTATCTCTCCTGTTTTCTCGCTCTTTCGTATAGAATTAAGCTATTTTGACTTTTTTCCAAACGACTTCAGGATCTCCTTGGGCAGGTTCTTCAAAGGATCGAGAGACTTCGTGTTGGCCGCTTCGCGGTTCTCCCTCTGGATTTCCTCATAGACCTCCCATCGGTGTACCTTGACGGATTTCGGCGCGTTGATTCCAATTTTCACCTGGTCCTTGCCGATATCCACCAGTACGATTTCAACATCGTCGCCGATGATGATCTTTTCGTTGATCTTTCTCGTCAAAACCAGCATCAGCCCTGGCCCTCCTTCTTGTCGGGTTCCAGGGAATCTTTCACATCCTTGATCTTGCCGGCCCGTTTGGTCATCTCATCGATGATCCTGGTCTTGATGTGATGCTTGGAGTTGCCGGAAATGATCTGACGACCCTTTCGGCTCTTGCTGTTGATGATGAGCGGCCCCTGAAGATTGGCGGTCATGTCCTGGAAGTTCTCGGGGATCGTGACGATGGAATAGACGACTGCATCCTGGGGGTTGGTCAGTCCCAGGAAGGCGGCATCCGAGTCGGAAACCTCGAGATCATATTCGAACATGAAACTGAGCGGCTCGATGATGACGAAAGCCAGAGCGCCATCCTCGGTGGATTGGAGCCAGCGGAAGGGACCGCCGTCGTTTGGGTTGAGGATTACGAATCCGTGGAAGTCGTCGAATCCGAGAAGACCTTCCGGAAAGTCGATGATTTCTTCCTTGGCGAAGTCGATCTCCCCGAATCGAGTGGTGGTGATCTTCATAAGTTCCTTCGTCGCGCTCCAGTTATCTCAGGAAATCCAACAGGGTGGTCTGAAGAATCGTCGACCCGGCCTGAAGCGCTGCCTGGAAGGCAGTCTCCAATTGAGTCATCCGGGTAATGGCTTCTGTCATATCTACATTTTCGACAACATCGAGCAGATTGTTTAGATGCAGAGAGAGATTTTGCTGTTTTTCTTTCGATGCATCGGCCCGGTTCGTCTTTGCGCCGACTTCGGCGTGGTAGTCGAGGACCCGCTCGAGGTCTTCGGAGATGAAGGCGATGCTTCGATCGGAAATGGCCTTGGGATCGTTGCGAAGAAGGTTGTCCCTCAGGTCCATCATGGTCTCGAAGATGCTCCGATCGCCTCCAAGGCCAAGGGCGGAGGCGGTCGCCTGGTCGGGTTCCCCGAGATCCCGGACCTTGATGTAGGGAAGACCCGCCGTGTTAGTAAGATTGATCCGCTTTCCATCGGAATCGACCCAGGCGGTAAGATCGAGGTTGTTGTCCGAGCCCGAAAGCTTGTCCAGAAGTTCACCCACGGTAACGCAACCTGCCAGGTCGATCTCTCCCGAGTAGTCGCCGCTCTGGACGTACACCTTGCTCAGGGGAACCCCGCCTGATCCGCTCTTGAGGCTCGAGATCAATGTTTCCCGGGAAACCGCCGGGTCGATGTCCTTCCCCACGATCCGCTGGTCGTAGGTGGAAAACGCGATTCCGAGGTCCAGGGCCGTGGTGGTATCGACGTCGACGATCTCGAGCTTCCCCTTCGCCCCGCGGTTCTGGTCCGCGATCTCGATCCCGTTCTTCGACGAGTTGATCTTGGCCTCGATGTAGAGTCCGTTGGCGGGGTCGTTGATCGCATCAAGCACATCCTTGATCGTGCTGCAGTTTCGCAGGTCGATGGCCTTGAAGTTTCCGGCCTTGTCGGTTATCCGGATAAAGCCGAGGTTGGTTCCCTTGTTCAGGGTCCGGCCGCAGTTGAGGTCTGCCAGAAGCGTGCTCTCGGTGACGGCGGGTTCGAGGTCTTCCGACCCGACGAGGGTGGGAAGGCCTTTCACGGCAAGGGGGCCGCCGGTGAGCACATCGGTGGTATAGTTCATCGACCCGTCGAGGAAGCCCAGGTCCCGGGCCGTGTTGGTCTCCTCTTCGCCCCTGATTCCCGCATCCCCGACGACGGCGCTCGTGTCGCGGAGGACGAACCGGTTGTTGACCGTGTCCCATACAGCACTGAATTTCCCGGAATTGTTGATCGCGGTCAGCACGTCCCCGATCGTGCGGGCTGTGGTGAGATCGATGGTGACTGGCTTGTCATCCCCGCCCCGGAGAACGATGTTTCCGATCTCGGGAGGAGGGACGAGAAGTGAGAGCGAGGAAGTCTCGAGAAGACCCGAAGGAGAGAGGCGATTGCCCACGAGGGTGGTTCCCTCCGAGAATTTCAACAGTCCCAGGGCATCCGCAACGGTGCTGATTTCACGAGCGGAGACTGCCGGCCCGGAAGGCATCTCCTCGATCTTGAAAACGCCCGCTCCCGTGGCACCGTTTTCCCTGATCTCGATCCGGTTGGTGACTGCGTTGTAGCTTGCGGTAACGATTCCACCCGATTGGGCGTTGATTCGGTTGATGACGTCGTTGACCGTCACGGCTCCCAGGAGACTGACGGTGGCGGTGGAACCTCCGCTGTGCGTGACCCTGATGCTGCCGAGGTCAACCCCGCCCCCGTTGTTGAGGTTGCTCAGGGGAGTATTGATGCTCTGCAGGGCCGCGTCGAGATTCGAAATGATTGTCTGGCCCGCGTTCACCATCTTCTTGATGCCCAGATCCTCCGCCGAGGTGGCGGGGAGCTGGCTGACTTCCTCGATGCTGAGGGCGCCGGCTCCGCCGGTCCGGTCCCGGACCTCGAGTCTGAGGGAGGTGGTGTTGAACCTGGCATCGACATTCGCCCCGTCCTGGGCCTCGATGGCATCGACGACCTCCTGCATCGTCTTTGCCGAGGTGAGATCGATCTGGGCGGAGGTTCCGTCGGTATGCCAGATCCTGAGGAAACCCCTTTCGACGCCGGCCCCCTGGTTCATGTTCTGGAGGAGATCGTCCGCGCTTTTCACGGCCGGATCGTAGTCTGCGCTCAGCCAGTTCCCCACCGAGCCGCCGCCGTCGATGATCCGGAAGTTGCTTCCTCCCCCCGAGATGTCGGTGATTTCGAGGATCCGGGTCGTCGTGTTGAACTGGGCATTGACAAGCCCTGCTCCGACCGTATTGACGGTATCGACCACGTCCTGCATGGTCAGACAGGCCGAAAGATTCACGCTTCGCTGGATCGCCCCCATGTCGAGAACGATGTTCCCCAGGTCGACCCCCATCCCGTTGTTCATGAAACGGAGGGGGTCGGCCGCGCTTTGGATGTCGGAATCATAGTTTCCCCGGATCGTTCCGCCGGCGGGGACGGTTTCCTGGATTCCAAGTCCGGTGGCGGTCATCGTCGCGTGGGTTCCGGAAACCGATCCGATGATCCCGAGATCCTCCGCGGTATGGGGGGGAAGATCCTTCACATAGAGCTGGTTGCGCCTCGAGTCGATCGAAAACTCGCCTGGACCGGAGGTCAAGTCGGTGATCTCGAGGCGATGGTTGGCCTGGTCGTATCGACCCTTGAGAGTGCCGCCATCCCCCGCGGCGGAAATCAGATCGACGATGTCGCCAACAGTGCTTGCGCCGGAAATGTCGATGCGGATGTTCCTTCCGTCCCTGGTATAGATGCTGAGAAACCCTTCGGGGACTCCCGTTCCCTGGTTGAGAGAGGAAAGCAGGGTGCTCTTGGAGGTCATCTGGGGATCCGAGAGCCCGATCAGGGTGCTCGCCGTGCCCGCGTTGCGATTCAAACCGAGGGCTGTGGCGGTTTCGGAAGGAACCTCATCGATCCCGGCTTCGAATGACCGGGTCGAGTTGATCGAATAGATGACGTCCTCGAGCCGGTTTGCGTTGGTGAGGTCGATTTCGAACTCGATTCCGTTCGTATCGGTGAGGATGATCACGCCCTTCTGGACGCCCCGCCCGGAGTTGAGGGTTCCGAGGGGAAGGCTTTCGCTGATTGGGGGGGTGCTGGTCTCCATAGTGGGCTGTTGGCTTATTGGAAGACCTCGGAAGAAGACATCCGCCCCGTTGACGTTCTTGCTGAGCGTGACGCCTTTTTCGATTTCCGTGATCAGATCCTTGTCGTCGCCTTTGTACATGACGTCCAGGAGGCTCGAAAGGTTCTGCCCGGAGCGGATTGTGCCGTCTGAATACGTCACGATGTCCTTCATCGTCCCGGCATTCTGTCCGGTGATGAATTCGAAAGGCTTGGTGGCAGTATCGTTTCCGGCGAAGATGAAATCGCCTCCGACGTTGGTGTTCCCGACGGTGACGATCTCCTGGAGAAGCTGGTCGATCTCGATCGCGATCGCATCCCGGTCCTGTTGAACGAGAGTGTCGTTGGCCCCCTGGACCGCCAGTTCACGGGCCCGTTGCAGGATCGTCTCGATGGTCGTGAGCGCCCCGTCAGTGTTGTTAAGCCATTCCGTGGTTCGTTCGATGTTCTTGATATACTGGCTGTTTGCGTTGATCTCGGTCTTGTGCTGCATCGCAAGAGCGTTGTTGATCGGGTTCTCGGAAGGCGTGGTTATCTGTTTACCCGAACTGATCTGGATTTCGGTCTTGCTCAGCTCGCTGTAGTTCTTGTTGATCGACCTCAGGAAGGAGTTCGTGATCCACTGGTTGGAAATTCTCATGATGTCCGCCTCCTAACCCTTATTCCTTCTGCGGGGCCCGGTTCTTTCTTCCGGCGGGTCCCCTTCCGGTGTTCGTCACTGGACCAGTCCGTTCACGACAACTTCGATCATGCTGTCCATGGTCGAAATGATTTTGGCCGCCGCGTTGTAGGACTGCTGGATCTTGATCAGGTTGGCCAGCTCCTCGTCGAGGGACACCCCTGAAAGTTCGTCCCGCTGCGATTTGAGCTGTGTGATGAGATCGTCGGTCGAGGTCATCCGCGTCTCGAAGCCCTGGCTTTCGGTAGCCAACTGGGTAACTACCTCGTTGTAGTAATCGTCGATGGTTGCCTTCCCATCGTTGAAGAACCTTGTGTGCTTCACCTGGGCGATGGCGATGGCGTTGCTTCCATCACCTTCGCCGTTGGTGGTAAGCAGGCGATCCGTTGGGGTAGCAAGGCTTCCCTTGGCTGCCGCGATCGTGTTCAGGTCCTGGACGATCCAATCCTCGAGCGCGAGCTGCTTGATCGAATCCTTGTAGGGCCGGTTGGGATCGTTGCTGACGATGTTCTTGAAGAAGTTCCGGCCCGTGGTCCCCTCGAGATCGAAGCCGGTTCGATGGATGGCGTTGACCTCCTCGACGAGGGTGAAAGCCATCTCGTCGAGCTTGTTCCTGATCTTCTGGATGTTGCCCTCCCTCACTTGGAGGAGTGCCTGGATCTTTCCGCCCCGGATCGTGGGACGGGCATCGATGTTCGCCACCCCCTTGCCGGAGATGATGAGCTCGAACCCGTCGACCGCGTTCCGCACGACGTTCTCGGCCGTGACGTATTTCTTGTTCCCGATGCTGAACTCGGCATCCCTCGCGGCCCGGACATTTTGGAGGTCGAAAACCGTCGCCATGTTGCTGGTTCCGTCGGAAACTTTGACGGCATTCGCGGTTCCCGTCAGTACCGATTCGAGAACCAGCCGGCCGCCCTCGTTGACCTGGGCCTTCACGTTCAACGATGCTGAATTGAGCATCGCGGCGAGTTCCTTGACGTCGGTGTTCTCGGAGTCCAGGTAGAAGGTCTTGCCGTTGACGGTGAAGTTCCCGCTGGTGACCCCGAATGTGGAAAGGGCGTTCTCGAGGGGGAAGTAGGAGAGCTTGGATTCGAGCTTGTCGGCCTGGGCGGTCTCGGCGACCGTGATCGTGAAGTTCCCGAGCGCGGCCGTGTTGGAGAGCACTCCCGAGGCGACCGAAGGGTCGTCGGAGTATTCGGGATACGAGTCGGAGACGCAAACCGTGTCGGGAAGGGCAGGGTCCTTCGAGTTGATCTTCAGCTCATGGCAGAGGGAATGTTCGATCAGCGTTTCCTTCCC
>CAYRYU010000072.1:0-36483 GCA_964428355.1 uncultured bacterium | reverse complement strand
CCACGACGGGGCGAATGTGCCCGAAAAGCCAGGATGGCGCAGTCCTTGAGGGCACCGCCGCCGTCCCCCCCCAGGAGGGCATGTCCCCCCCCGTCCCCGCCTGGAAATAGCCCAATAGCCTCAGGGCTGTTCGAGTTCAGATCGAGAGAAGCTTGAACGCGATCAGGAAGAGGATTATCGCTCCTATCGTTTCCGCCCGCTTTCCGATCTTTCGGCCGAGTTTCGAACCCAGTCTGAGGCCTGTCCAGGTCATGAGGGCGGCGACGATCCCGATGACGACGGCGGGAATGACCAGAGGTTGTTTCGAGATGCCCATCCCGAAGCCTACTCCCAGGGCATCGAGGCTGGTCGCGATGCAAAGGCTTATCAGGGATAGGCCTCTGGTCGGGTCTTGCCGGTCTCCCTCGGTGTTTTCCGGGTCCTCATCGAAACTTTCCTTGAGCATTCGCGCGGCAATGACTGAAAGCAGAGCGAATGCCACCCAGTGGTCATAGGCTTCGATCAGGTCGAGAACCTTTTTCCCCAATTCCCATCCGATCACGGTCATGAGGGCCTGGAAAAGCCCGAAATGGAACCACAAGCGGAACGATTGGCGGCGGTCAGGGTTGGTGGTGCCGATTGCCAGGCCGACCGCGAAAGCGTCGCATCCGAGGGCGATCGCGATTCCGAGGACGAGAAGGTTTCCCACCATGCTTTCCACCCGAAGATTTTCTCCCGGCCTTCGAAAACCCGAATCTCCGGGGGTCCAAATCTATCACGTTTTCTTTTCCGGGAAAAGACCGGATCCTGTTTCCGGGGCTGGGAAAGTCCGGAATCCGGGCACCATTCCTGTCAGTCTGTGGGGAAGCTGATCTTCGGAAGGCGGTTGTTGACCTGGAACGGGTGGCGTTTCAGTCTGGTTTCAAACTCGGACAGGACAGCGGTCCGAAGGAAAACCTGGTTCTCCTTCTTGCTGGAGGCCCCCGGCCGGCAGGTGACTTCCACATCGTAGAAACGCATTCCCAGGAATTCGCGTGCAAGGATCGAGAAGGATGCGACATTCTTTCCAATGATGTGGCTCGAAATGCTCTGCGATGGTTCCGCTAGGAGCGAATGGAACTTCACGATACGGGTAAGGGTCTTTTTCCCGGAATCGAACACGTAGGTCACCAGGTTGACCGGGTTCTCGTTCTCGGGAGGTTCCTTCGTAGAGCTCCCCGAGGGGAAGATCGGGAAGGAGAAAGAAAATGTGGGGCTGGCCGAGACGGGAACGAATCCATTCGATGCGCCCGAGCAAAGGGCCTTCAAGTCGCGTTGAACCCGCTCGGTGATGAACCTCGCACTGTCCAGGGCTTCAAGCTTCTCGAAACCCTTGGTGGCGGATTTCCCGCTCGAGACGATGAACCGGATGACCGGGAGCAGGATCAGGGTTCCGAGGATGAAAACCATCATCACCTCCACCAGCGTGGTCGCCCGCCTGGCTGCTCTTCGATACCTACTCAGATCAGTCATACTCGGCTCCCACGAGTTTCTCGAGAACGATGCTTCCTCTCCGAAGAGCTTTTTCCGCCGGCTGAACCGTGACCCGGATGAGGAAGATCCGGTCCTGGGGAAAATGGACGACCTGGATTTTCCGGTCGTACTGCCGGTATTCCTCGGGATAGTCGATCGTCGAACCGTCGTCCAGGACGACTGGGGAGATCCGCGTGAAAGTGTCGAGACCGAGCCTTTCCGCGAGAGGGTTCTTGGGTGCGGTCTGGAGCGCGAGCAGCCTCTCGTATCCCAGGCCGGAAACCCACTCCAGGCCTTCCTGGGCAAGTGAACGGGCGATGGTCTCCCTCAAGGCATCGCTGGAACCCTTGCTGGATGAGGAAAAGAAGGAGAACATCGAAGTCACGGCGAGCGAAAGCAGAATCAGGGCGATCATGATCTCGATCAGGTTGAACCCCGAATTCGCCGATGACGGGCAGGGGAAGGAATTCCTCATGGCGGAGGTTCCTTTTCGTTCAACACAACCGAAAGCCGGTTCAATTGGCCCCCGACGTTGACCGAGTAAAGCTCCTCACCCCTCAGCGCCGCGCTGTCATAGATTATCGTGTTGTTCTGGGAAACGGACATGGTTTCCAGGGAAAGCCTGTCCACCAGCAGGTTCCCAAGGACGTTTGCCTTCCTGCCCGAGAAGTTCACGGTTCCCCGGGGCGTGGTCGAACCCATCGGGTCGAAATCAAACCTGAGAGCCACAAGGGACGCTTCGATCCTGCCCGGGATCTGGGTGTTGGCGATGATGTTTCCCTTCCATGTGAAGATGATGCATGGGCCATCCTCGGGGGAGTTTTTCAGGAAATTTCCCTCTATCCGGATGTTCCCGAAGGATATCAGGATCCCCCGTCCTTCGAACTTCAACCCGTTGGGGATCGTCAGGGAATTCCGGACGAAGTAGACGCCGTTCAGCTTCAGGACCTTTCCATCACAGAACGGGCCTTCCAGCAGTTCTTTCGAGTTCTGGAAGGAAAAGGATCTCAGAAGGGAAGTCGTGAAGGGGAGGAACCGGGGAAATTCCACCGGCCCGGTTCGCCCGATGAGCCTCGGGGAAGGTGCTGTGGAGCTCAACCGCTCCCCGCTTTCCATGAAAATGAACTTCCCGGTTTTCTCGATTTCCTCGGCCTGGGCACCTCCGAGGAAGATCTTGCCTTTGGACCCCGGATCAGAGTGTCCGATGGTCAGCGTCCCACCTGCTCCGGCAGCCCAGGCGGCGGCGGGCTCGAGTTCCTGCTTTCCGTCGCGCACGTAAAGGATGTAATCGTTCAGTGCGCTCGAGGTATAACCGCGATTGGTTCGTTCCGCGGGGTCGGACCGCAGGCACGCCACCTTGACGTCGAATTCGTAGGAGAAGTGGGAAAGCGATGCTCCCGTCTGGCCGGAGGAGCCCAGTCCGACGTGGAAGGCGACCCGGAGGGTTCCCTGGTACTCGTTGCCGAAAGCCCCCTTCTTTTTCACGGGGCCGACCGTCTCAACCAACTGGTCATCGATGTTTCGTATCGAAACAAGGCCCGAAATACTCCAGCGGCCGGAACCGACGAGGCGGTCGGAGATCTCTTTCGTGCGGGGAAGCTCGCTGTCGGAAATCGTGACAGGAGAGGACCTGGGATTGAGGAGAAGCTTCTTCAGGCTTTCAGATTTGAGCCTCTTCGGGACGAGGGTGGCCCGCCATTCCGCCAGCGCGCTTTCCGCGATAATGCGGGCGGTTTCATCCCTGAAGAAGGTATCGAAAGCGCTTTTCGAGTGGAGGGTAGAGAAGAGGAACCAGATCCCGAAGGTTCCCATGACGAAAATCAGGAAAAAGACCATCGGAAGAACGAAACCTTTGGAAACTGGGAGGTGTCTTGCTCGAAATGACATCTATGAATGGGTCGGGGAAAAAAACGAAGAGGCCCTCCCCTGGAGGGCCTCTTCATTCGACCTGACTATCAATTTCCGGGATTTTCCGCCTGGGCATCGGAGCCCTGGGAGCCGCCTCCGAGCCCGTGCTGCCTGAGGAACTTGTCCATTTTTCCTTCGTCGTATCCAAGGACGATGTCGCCGCAGATGTCGACAACCGGCACGCCCGAGGTGGACATTCCCTTGGCCTGCAGCTTCTCAGCCAGTTCCTTGTTAGCTGAGCTGTCCTTTCCGATGTCCTTGTCGATGTAGTCGACTCCCCTGGATTTGAGGAAGGATTTCGCCTTGGTGCACCAGGGGCAGGAGGATGTTCCATAAACGGTAACCGTGCACGCATTCGTTCCTGTGGATGTTTCGGTCTTCGTGGCGGTCGCGGTCTGGGTGGAGGTCCCGCCAAGATAACCGTGCTTCTTGAGAAGCGACTCGAGTTTGGCCTGGTCGAACCCCTGCATCACATCGCCGCAAACATCGATGACGGGGATTCCACCACCTTGGAGGCCCGCCTGTTTGCATTTTTCCCTCATTTCCGCTCCGGCGGCCTTGTCCTCGTTGACATTCTTGTCGACGAATGCGATTCCCTTGGATTTCAGAAACTCCTTCGCCCTGACACAGTATCCACATGCGGGGGAACCGTAAACCGTAATCGTGCATGCTTCTCCCGTGGAGGTCCCTCCGCCGGTTCCAGTGCTGGGGGTGGTGGCGGTTTCGGTCTGGGTTGAAGTCACCGTTGCCGTGGCTGTGGCAGTGCTCGTTGTCGTGGCGGTTTGGGTCTGGGTCGAGATCTTCTTCCCGATGGCGTCCTTGATTTTCTGGATGACTTTGTCCATGTCGCATCCGGTCAGCATGACCGAAGCGGAAAAAAGGACGACCGCGAAAATACAATGGGAGAAAAATCTCTTCATGGTATTCCTCCTTGGAGAAGATATATGGGGAAACGAGGATGTACCGATTTTCCCATCCACCTTAATTATAAGCATCCTGATCCTGATGTGCAAATCGGGGATCTTCTCCCCTCATTGTTATTTCTCGATGAAAGAGATCCGTTTTTCCAGCCATCCGACCTCAGTATCGAATGCCTCCGCCTTCCAGAAATCCCTCAGCTTCCGGTATCGGGAAGGAATATCGAAGGGATGCGCCTGGTGCAATTTTCGGAGGCAGACCGGGCAAAGATGGAAGGGTCTCGAGTCGCTTTCCGCAAGGTGATTTGAGCCATTCATCAGGCATTGGAAATACACGCAGTGAAAGAGCCCGAAAATGTGGCCGGTTTCGTGAGCCAGGATCTTGCAACTGCGTTTGAGGAGGAGCCTTTCCGATTCGGGATTGCGGGGTTGGCCGTAGAAGACCGGGTCATACCGGGCGAAACTGAAAACCCCCGTCCAATCGTCGAGAGAAGCCTGCCCAAAGACGAAATTCCATGCGGGATCGGGGTAGAGGTCGGACATCGTGATTCCGAGAATGCAGAAAGAGGTCGGTAGGAGCCTTTTTTTCAGGTTATCCAGGATCTCGGTGCTCAACAGTTGAGGTTTTCCGGTTGTGCGGTTGATCCTTCGGTTCGCCTCGAATCGGGAGACGGGTTCCTGTGGCAGGAGCCCCACCTCACAGGAGAAGAACGCACGGGTGAAGTCCGCCAGTTTCAGGATGTCGGGAGTATCCCCTGGGGGGAAATCCCCGATTGGGAGAAGGGAAATCTCCTTTCCTGTCTCCATGATCGGCGCGGGACGCTCTTTCCGATATTCTTCGAAAGTCTGCCCCCCCTCAGGGAACATGGAAAGCCAGTCGGCCCTTTTCGGAGGGTTGATCAGATCGAAGTCGCTTCCCGGGGTGAAAGCCCTTCGGGTGTTTTCTGGCAGGCCATCCAGAGGTCCGATGGCGGCGATGCAGACATCCATTGTAGGAATGGAGAAGCTCCTGAGAGGGGTAAACGGCCTGAGCAGTAGAAAAATCGCGAAAACCCAGGTCGCTACAAGCAAGGGTTTGCGGACCGTTTTCCACATGATACCTGCATTATCCTGTCCCCAAGCAGGAAAAGCAAGCACCCGTGACAAGCACCGATGCCGCACGGGAAGGCAGGATGGGAGGAAAAAGTCATTTCTTCGTTTTCGCGGTTGGGGTATAATTGGGCTCAGACCAAAATGATCCGACAATGAAAAAGGGTTTTCTCAATGAGTCCTTTCAACAAAAGGTTCATTCGCCCCTCCCAAACCGACAATTTTTCCCTGTTTCTCAAATTCGTCTGGGGGGTGACCGGCTTCGTTCTGTACTCCCTCTATTCAATGATGCTGACGGATTTCGACCTGTACCGGCAACTCCGGGATCTCAAGACCTCGGAAGATCTGACCGAAGGATCTCGGGCCTGCATCAAAGGCAAGGTGAACTTCTTCGGAGGCCCAAAGGTGGGCAGCATCGAGGAGACGCTCGAAAAAGCGATCGAGGAGGAACTTGGAGTCCGTGACATCGTATGGTACCATACGACTTTCACCCATTCCGAGAAGCGAGGGAAGAACTCCACCACCATAACGGACGCAAGGATCTCTTCCTTCAAACCTTTCACCCTGAAAACATCCCGGGGCGATGTCGCCATCCCCTCGAACCCGAGCCGGATCTTCACCATCAGGAGGGCCAAGGGAGTCAGCGTGGGATCTCGATTCAGGGCTTTCAGTGCCCGGTCTTCGAAGGTGGACATCCTGTATCTGAACGCTGGAGAGCTATACGTCATCGGAACCGTGGGCCCGATGAAAAACGGTTTCCGGACGATCGTTTCGGATTCGACCCACCCGGTCATCTATTCCCAGGTGCCCCTGGAGACTCTTGTCTCTTCGCTCAGGTATGCATCTATCGCGGCCGGTTTTGCACTGGCTTTCTTCCTGGCAACGATCCTCATCGATTTCCGACCGTCACTGAAGGCGAAGTTCGAAGAAGCCCCGGAAAGATACTTCGTTTTCGAGCTGACCTCCGGCTCGGAAACCCTGGCGATTGGGCTTCTGATCGGATTCGTGATCGCCTGGATCGTTTTGTTTTCGGGGGACCCCCGGGGGCACTCTTTCGACAATGACCAGCGGTTCGCCCTCACTGCGATGTTCTTCTTCGGTCTCCTCTACATCTGTCGAAGTGTGGAGTGTTTCTATGTCGCGAGCAAAAGGGAAAACTACTTCTTCTATATTTCCCGGGGCTTCCTGTTCCAATCCTCCGAGAGAGTCGCCCCGCTCACGAAGATCAATCCGCACGTGGATCGAATCACCGGGTCGAAGGGGGCTGTCTCCTACGTGATCAGGGGCACCGGGAACAATGGCACGATCGACCTGACGGACAGATTCTCGCGGGCTTGCGATCCCGACCAGATCGTTTCCGATTACCGGGCATTCCTTGCAGCCAAGGAACCCTGAAAGTATTTCTTGGGAAACCCCGGGGCCCTTTCCCCCTACTGCTGGATCAGGATATTGTCCACGTGGAGCGTGGTGTCCCTCGAACCATCCGAAATGCTGCCTATGGCGATATTGTTGCATTTCAGGGAGACGGATTGTCCGGTCCTTGGGTCAACCCCGGTAAACTCCTTTGGGGAGACGCCGTGGTTTTCGAACTTCAATGCGCCATTCACGTAGATATTGGCTTTGTTTTCCTTGAAGTCAAACTCGATGCGGAGGTTGAACCACTCACCCTGCTGCCAGGTATGCACCAGTGTGGGATTCAGGCTCGAGCCCATGAATTCAACCTTCCCCTCGGAACCAATGGAAAAGAAGTTCAGCTTTTCGATTGCGGTTCCGCTTCCCTTCTGGGCAAAGCCGAACATTCCCGAGATTCCGTTCTTCGCCCCCGGGGCGAAGTCCATCATCAGGTCGGCCTCGAAAGCGATCTGGTCTCCCGGGGAAACCGAGTAGGCCTCAACCCTGGGGATGACCGATTTGTTGACCAGATCGAAGCCGTTCGGGGAGGATTTGCTGATTGCCGAGTCGACCTTTCCCGAATCACCTGGGGCGAGGACGGAAAATCCGGGGATCTGGGAAACGGCCCCGGCGGCAGAATCGAAGTTCTCCTGGTAGATCGTGGTCCAACCTGCCTTTGGAGGGGGGTCCAGGGGGGGAGGGGGAGTGATTACCGGAACAGGCCTTTGGGGGTCTTCTTCGACCTTGCCCCCGGAAGGGCCGTTGAGGACGCTGATGATATCCTTTGTTTGGGTCAGAGAACGAACCTGGGCGGATTTCTGGGCCGCCATTTTCCGGTTGTCCTGCCTCTTTTTCAGGAGGTCGCCGACAAAGCCTGCCATGGGGGACCCGGTGTTCCCTGTCATTTGGGAGGGATCGCACGCGGTGAATATCAACGGGTACACTTTTCCCGCGGCATCGAGAAGCGAGTTCTCATATCTGATCCTCCAGAAGAAGATCTTCTTGCAGCGATGATACCGGGATTCGATGTAGATGTCGGCCTGGGCAGTGCCGCCGGGCGTGTCGAGGATGTAGAGGTCGTATTCCCCGCCGAACAGGGGCGTTCGATACTCCCGGTACCCCCGCTTCGCGAAAAAGCGGTCCCTGTATGGGTTTACCCGGATCCTTGAAAGGACGGTGGCGAAGGCGGATTCGCCTATGATGCGGCAACGGGTGTATTCATCGACATGGGCAACCTGGCTGGAGTAGCCGGAACCCATGGAATTGACGAACATGACGAAGAAGGCAACGGCCAGGACGGCGAGAATGATCAAAGGAAGCAGGAACCCCCGCCTGTTTTGGGGGTGACCTTTGCCCCCGGTCATGCGCCACTCCTTCTCCGTGTCGAAAAAATCGAGCATCAGGGACATACCGCCTGCAATTTCTCGATCAATTTCGGAACCTCGCTTGCGAGAGGAAAAATCTTGCCCTCGAGACGGTCCACGATCGCCTTGAGGTTGGGCAGGGAAGCCTGCAAGGAAGCAGGGGTTTCCGCGTGTTTTTCCTCGCGAAGGAAGAATTGCTCGAGAAACGGATCATGACCCTGGACCCGTTTCTTCTCCCGACCGATGAAATCCTTCAGCCGGGCAGATGGGTTGACCTTGAGAGCGTGCATCAATCGGAGAGCTTCCAGGGCCTTTCCCTGGGCGAAGCCGCGTTCCCGCTCGGAAATCGCGAAGACGAAGCCATCCTGAAGCAGCCATTCGTAAGCCTGGCCGGCCTTCGCAAGCCATGCAAGTATCTGGGGAGACAGAGACTGGAACTTCTTCAGGCCCTGGGAACAGGAACCGAACTCGAGGCCAATCAGCTTTTCCGATGTCGAACGGTTGTCGATGGTCTCAATGCATGGAACCAACTCGAGTAGAGCGTTGTAGAGGATGCTGGCACCGAATTCGAATTTCCGGGCAATCTCCATCTGGATCTTGACCAGATCAGAATCTGGACGGGAAACCAGCGGTTGGCGCTTTTTCGCGAGTTGCGCGATTTCCGAAGTCGTGGAACCGAGAATGGTTCCCAGAATCCGGGTCATGACTCCGACCTTGCCGATGCTGTATGCAAGCTCCCGGTCGCATCCCTTGTCGCCTACCGCCGCATCGAATGTCCTTCCGTCGAGATCGGGGAAGAGATATTCCCGGATCATTTTGAGGAGATCCTCTTCGGCAATGTTCAGGCCTTCCGGGGGGACGGGACCCAAAGGGCTGAACTGGAGCGCGGGAACCCGGTAGGAACGTGCCATTCCGTCTTTCTCTTTCCAGTCGATCTGGACGGAGGTTTCGCAGATGTGGCTTTCCGGGTCGGATGCGTTTCCATTGCTCTTCCGGTGCGTCTCTACGGAAACCCTGAATGGCTGCATCTGTTCGAAAAGCACCCCATCCTTCGGGATGATCGCTCCGCCGTCCGCAAGATCGATTGCGCCCCACGGCGGTTCCCGGTCCTTGCAGGTCCGGAAATAGAATGAATGGCCGTCCACGACGGGGTCTTTCGACAGCATGTCCGGGAAATCGTCGAACATCTCGAGGTAGGTGGGATTGAGCCGGGCTTCCTCAGCCAGGTCGGACATCACTTTCGAGGAAAGGTGGATGGCCAGGAAAGAATTGGCAGAAAGGGCGAGCCTGTCCTTGTTGCTCGAAAGTAGCTTGTAAACAGTTACGAGGATGACCGAAAACACGAGCATGGCGACCATTACCTCGAGCAAGGTGAATGCGTAACGCTTATTCATCTACCGACCCCAGGTTCTTGAGAGGAACCTCGAAAACCGATCCCAGCTCTTTTCCGGATGGGTCCACCACGATCAGATGCACCACGACGAGGCCGGGGGAAACGGTAGTGAACGTGAGATCCTTGATCTGGTCGAAAAGGAGCTTCCTGTTGTCCGGCTCGAATTTTCCTGTATAGGTGTCGAGATAGGAGAAAAGGGAGTAGGTCTTCTTCACTACCGCTTTTGGATCCGGGTTTTCGACGGTCTCCAGGTAGAACATCTTCGTGAAGTTCGCAATGTCCTTGACAACGAGGCAGGTCAAGGTCGATCCAGGGAGGGGCTTGATTACCTCACAGCCGTCGAGAAGCGCCGAAATGAGCTTGTCGGTGGCCTTTCTCAGTTCCATGTGCGAGTTCAGATGTGAAGCAACGGCTGTCACCGACGCCCGGGTGTTGCGAAAATGAACGAATGCAAGAGCCAACGCGAGAGACAAGATGCTCGCGACGACGACCAACTCGATAAAGGTGAATCCGCGGAAAAAAGGCTTTGGTGGGTTCCTTCCCAATGCTCCTCCCAAAAGGGCGTCCCTCGAGGTGGGCGAGGGTTGCGGGTTCAGAATTTCTGGAGAGCCTCTCCCATGGCCCCGTTCGAAAGGCCCTTCAGGAAGGCGGGAACCTCTTCATCAGGAGGGTTCAGCTTCGCGGAAGACCCGTTTGGCCCAAGGATCACGCGATCGCCTGCCTTCAGCTCGGATTTCTCGGTTCCCCGCTCCATTTCAACGATTCCTTCCATGATCGTGATCGCCGAACTGGAGTCGGAGGCAACGGTCACCTCGAGTTCGGTTCCCCGGATTCCAAGGGTTGCGCCGGGGAGCTTGACCTTGTAGACCCCGTTGATCTTCCGGAATTTCATCCGGGTGGTGCCGTCGACGAGGAGGAGGGAGTTCTCGCCGACTTGGATTTTCGCATTTGCCCGAACCAGGAACGAAACGTCGTCCTTGAGCCCCTTGAGGCGGAAATCCGCGGGACTCTTGTTGGCGACCAGATCATCCGAATAGAGCTTGAAGCCTTCCTGCGCCTTGATCTCGAAAGTGGAGTCGGCGCGCTTCAGACCGATGTCGGGTTTGGTCGTTTCGGCAACGGCAAGAAGTGCGTCTCCCGGACCTGCGGGTACCTCGGCTGTGGTCTTGGGGGCCGCTTTGGGGGAATCGGCGGTACAACCGAGGAGATGAAAAAGCGAAAAAACCGCGATCGAAACAAGGCATAGGAAGCCAACTCTCCGCGTCTGGGGCAAAGCCCAGCCTATTTTCCCAGTTACCCTGCTCATATTTCCTCCTCACCTGACTTTTCTTAATTATACAGGAAATTGGTTTCCAAGTCACCAACTCCTCTGACCCAGAAACTCCGATAAGAGACGGAGGACTTGATTATCTTCAACGCTCCGGCCCCCGCATGCATGCTGCGGAGGGAAACTTTTTCATCGAGTTTGCAGAAAGCGAAAATTTCCCTTGACAAGTTGCTGGTATTTGGATAAATAATAGACAACGGTATCTGGATCCAATCTGAAAAGGAGGGCCACGAATGGTTTTTTGGAATATTTTCCAATTCGGTTCGCCCTCCTCCAGGGGAAACCCCTGAGCTGATCCTGATCAATCGAGGTCTTCGACGTCGGGGCCGCCTCTGAGAGGCGGCCCCGATTTTTTCCCCAATTCCATTCCCGGTTGCCGGGCTTCGGCCCGGATATCCACCCGCGCGTCCGATGCGCATGAACTGGCCGGCCTTTCGGCCGAAAGGAGGAACAGAAATGAACCGTCTCGACCTTTCCCGAACATGCAAGAAACACGAGGTCAGGACTTCTTGCAGGGCACGGAGTTTCCGTTTCCGTGCATACATGTCACTTCCAATGCAGATTTTTTCGGCTCGATGTTCCTCCAGGCGCGTCGGCGCAGGCGGCTCTCGCTCGCGTCCTTTCGCCGGGGGAACCGGAAGAGCGGTTCCCGGGCAACTGAAAGGACCATCCAATGTTCTCGTCAGGTCAGATTCTCCGCCTCACAGGTAAAATCAAATCCTACATACGGCCCCACGTGGGGGCGCTCTTTCTGGCTGCAGTCTCGATGCTGGCGGTAACAGGGATCCACCTCGCCCGCCCCTTGATCCTGCGTGAGTTGATCGACAACGCACTTCCCAGGCGGGACATCGTCCTCGCCGGCAAACTGGGGATGCTTTTCATCGGCCTTCTGGGCGTCGGAGCTTTCGCGCTCTATTCGAGGGCTGTCCTCCTGGCAAGGGTTGGCACGAGTATCATGGCCAGGCTCAAGGAGGATGTTCTTTCGCATCTTCTGTCTCTCCGGATGAGCTTCTTCGACTCGGTTTCTCCTGGAAAGCTTATCAGCCGCAGTGAAAGCGATGTCGAGCAGATGAGAGCCCTCGTTTCTGGTGCCGCGGCACAGCTGATCGCGAATTTCCTGACCCTGTCGGGAATCTCGGTAATGATCTGGTACCAGGAGCCCGCCCTTGGCCGATGGATTGCCTTGGGGACGATCGGCGGCGGGATCATGGTTTTCCTTTTCGCGCACTTCATACAGCCTTTCTACAAGGAGCTTCGCGAGAGAGATTCCGAAATCTCCGCCCGGTTGACCGAGTATCTCCAGGGGGTTTCCCTAATCAGGCTCTATTCCAAGGAACCGGTTGCGGTCGGTCGGATCTCGGATGCCGTGGGGCGGAAATGTGGTTTGGAGCTAAAGGTCGGTTTCTTCGACACGGTGCTGTTCTACGGAAGCTTCACTTTCGCCGCCGAAATCGGTTGTCTCTCGATCCTGCTCTGGCACGGCACCGGGGAAGTCTTCGCCGGGCGAATGACCGTGGGGACCCTTGTTATGTTCCTGGAGTTGATGCGGAGGTTCTTTGGGCCGCTGAGGGACCTGGCCGAGGTCTTCATGATGCTCCAGGCCGGCTTGACCGCGACCTGCCGCGTTTTCGACCTGCTCGATTCCGTCCCTGAACGATTGGAAGCCTGGCCCGGCGGGGCACGAGCCCCAGGAGGGGGCGAATGTGGCCGGATAGCCAGGATGGCGCAGCCCTCGAGGAAACCTCGGGAAGGGTTCCGGGAAATCTCCTTCAATGATGTGGTGTTCGCTTATTCCAGGGAGAGGGTCCTCGACGGGGTGGGCTTCCGTATCAGACGCGGACAACGAGTGGCGATCGTTGGCGCTTCCGGGTCAGGGAAGAGCACCTGCATCAACCTCCTCCTTCGGTTCTACGATCCCCTGAGCGGGCAGATCCGGGTCGATGGAATGGACCTTCGTGAGTTCGAGCCTGTCGCGTGGAGGAAACGTGTTGCGCTTGTTCTCCAGGAAATCCATCTGTTCCCGGGTACCGTCCTGGACAACCTGAGGGCGTTCGCTCCGGAAGTGCATGAGGGCAGGGTTGTTTCTGCAGCCGCAAAGATGGGGGCCGATTCCTTCATCCGAAGGCTTCCCAATGGTTACGGGACCGTTCTTGCCGAACGCGGGGCGAATTTATCTCTTGGGGAAAGGCAACTGTTGTGCTACGTGCGGGCGCTGGTGAGAAACCCCGAGCTTCTCGTTCTCGACGAAGCGACCTCGGCCATCGACTCGCGGACGGAACGAAAGCTTCAAGAGGCCATGCAACGCCTGATGAAAGGACGGACTGCCGTGATCA
This sequence comes from uncultured bacterium, assembly GCA_964428355.1. Lineage (GTDB taxonomy): Bacteria > Muiribacteriota > Ozemobacteria > Ozemobacterales > Ozemobacteraceae > CAYRYU01. The sequence continues at coordinate 23,269 of CAYRYU010000072.1, read as the reverse complement.
TCGCCCACCGCCTGTCCACAATAGTGGATTCCGATCTGATTGTGGTCCTCGACCATGGCCGTGTGGCCCAAACCGGAACCCACCAGGAACTCCTTGGCCGGAAGGGGATTTATCGGCAGCTGGCTGTCCTGCAGGGGGTCGAAAAGCTACCCCGTCGAAGATTCCTTTCCCGCGCCCAGGCTGGGAACACCAAGGAGGTTTCCTGTGTCGGATAAAACGACTGAACGTCGACATGAAAGAATCTATTACATACGATGGATCATCCAGCAATACGATGGGTGGGGGAGGACCGTCGCCTTCATGTTGTTCCTGTCGGGGATGGCAACATTGGCTGCGGTGCTGATTCCCCAGGTGTTCGGACACATGATCGACCGGATCACCCACGCCCTCTTGGACTTCAAGGCGGGCCGCCTCGATCTGGAGGGCGCGATGGCGGAGAGGAACAGGGGCCTGCTTCTGCTGCTTGCCCTCGGCTTCGGACCCCTGGTCGGGGCATTCTACCCGTGGCTCAGGATGCGGATGAACCTCCTGTTCGAGCGCATCCTCCGGGAACGATTCTTCCGGCTGGTCATGGAACGTGATTCGGATTTCTTCCTGAAACTTCGGACGGGGGACCTTGTGACCCGGCTGACCGACAACCTGCGAAGCAATCCGTCGGGGCTGCCCTGGCTTCTCTGTTCGGGGATTTTCCGGGCTCTTACCGCCGTGGGTATCATCCTTTGCTGTGTCGTCGGAATGCTCTTCCTCAACGTCAAGCTTGCACTGGCGGCGGTGATTCCTCTGCCCCTGATGCTCGGATTGTTCCTCTTCCTTCAGACGACGATGGAAAAGCGCTGTGACGCGGTCCAGGAAAAAGTCTCCGATACGACCGCCTTTCTCGAATCCGCCTTTTCGGGGATCCGCATCCTGAAATCCTTCACGGCGGAGCATCCGCACCAGTTGGCGTTCCGGGATCTCCTCGGCCGGAGGGCCGACCTGGAAATGGAGCAGGCCAGGACCGAAGGCCTGTTCCAGGTCTACTTCGAGTTTCTCAGCTACCTTGGGGAGATACTTGTGCTTGTCTTGGGCGGAATCCTCGTGGTTCGCGGGTCGCTGACGATCGGGGCATATTATGCTTTCTTCAGCTACCTGGGAATGGTTCTGCCCTTGGTGATGGACATCCCAATGCTCCTGGTCACACTATCCCAGGGCTGCGTAATCATCGACCGGCTCGAGGAACTTGAGGGTGAGCGGAGAAACGTCGTGAGGGCGGATTCCCCCCCGGATATTGCTTCCGCCGGTCCGGTTTCGAGCGAAGAATTCGAATCGTTGAGGTTCGAGAACGTCGGGTTTGTTTTTCCCTGTCCGGCGGAAACTGGGAACCGACCGCCTCCCAGAAGGGGGAGCCCCTTTGACCTTCGGGGGATCACATTCGAGCTGAAAAGGGGGGAGACCATCGCTGTGATGGGTCCGATCGGTTCCGGTAAAACAACCCTGCTGCAGCTCGCCGCAGGTCTACTGAAAGCCGGGGAGGGAAAGGTTGTCGTCAACGGGAAACCCCTGGACGATTCCCGCATGCAATGGTGGCGAAGGCGGATCGGGTTCGTCCAGCAAGAGGCGGTGGCCTTCTCGGAATCGATCAGGGACAATATCGATTTTTGGCGGAACCATGATTTCGGGCGCATCGAGGCGGTATCCAGGTTGGCACTTATCCATGACGAAGTCTCTGCGATGCCTGGTGGGTTCGATGAGCTGCTGGGTGCGCGGGGAACCGGTCTCTCGGGAGGGCAGCGTCAGAGGCTGTCCCTTGCCCGCGCCCTGGTGGGGAATCCCGAGGTCCTGTTGATGGATGACGTAACCGCGGGCCTCGATGCCGATAACGAGCGAAAGCTCTGGCGCCGCTTGCGATCGGACTCTCCGGGCCTGAGTTGCCTGATCGTGACCCACCGTGCCGCCACGGCCAGGGTCGCGGACAGGGTCATGGTGATCGAAGCCGGCAGGATCGTCGATATCGGAACCCACGACAGCTTGTCCCGGACCTGTCCGCTTTACAGAGAGCTGACTGGAAGGGCGATGCGGAAAAATGAAGACTGGCTTGCGGCTTGATTGTGGAATTCTCCAGCTGCCCAAACGGGCAGCTTTCTTTTTTCGATCGGATGGAAAGTCCGAAAAAAATCGTGTTACATTGTCGCCAACGGCCGCGTAACTAGTTTGAAATCCGAACGGAAACTCGAGGAGGGAATTCCATGAAGATCAGATTGGCCAGCAGGTTGTTCATGGTTGTTATCGCCGGTTTCTGTTTCCTTCAACTTTCCGCGGGGTCCCTTTTCGCGGAGGAAGAAACGGTCATTTCCTCCGATGACGAAGTGGTCGATGCCGCCTCTTCGACCGTTTCCACTTCGACCGTGATCATCGATAGCGCCAGCGAGACCGAAGAGGTCGAGGTAGCCAGTGACACCGGTGAAACCCAGGTCGCCACAGATTCCGCTTGGGTCAACAATCCCCCACCATGGTTTCCCCCTCCCCCCGTATTCTTCCCCCCGCCATTCTTCTTTCCCCCTCCCATCGGCGGATTTTTCGGCGGGTTGATCAACATGATCCTCCAGATCCTTTTCGGACTTGGAAACGGGTTCGGCGGCTTCAATCCTCCTCCCTGGAACGCCCCCTGGAATCCCCCGCCTTGGAATCCTCCCCCCTGGATCAACGGAAATGATGACGGAAACCAGACCCAGGTCGCCTCGACCGGGGGCGAGCTGACCACGACCTCAACCGTGGGCTCCTCAGGTTTGACCGCGGCTGACATCAAGTCCAAATACGGACTCGACATCACCGATGCGGCATACGAGCGTGATCAGTGGGGGGACATCTTCACTGCCGGCTCCTGGAAAGCCGACGAGATCGACACCCTTGATTCCGTCCTGTCCACCCTTCCCTCCGATTTCATATCCTGCACCGGCGGAATCGCAAGGAACACCAAGGTGTTGTTCGGCGGAAACGATGAAAGAGTCGGATACTACGACGACATCAAGAACGTGGTCCATATCGAGGACCTCCCCAACTCTGAGTTCAAGCGGACCATTCTCCATGAAATGTGCCATGCCTTCCAGAACAAGAACCCGGCCATCCAGGATGAGTGGACCGCCCAGTTCTGGTCCAATGGGAAACCCAAGACCACTTCCGTGACCGATTACGGCAACACCAACGAGGCCGAAGACATGGCCGAATCGGTCGCCGAATACTGGTGCAACGGTCCTGCTCTCAAAGCCCAGGATCCGGAGCGCTACGAGTTCGTCAAATCCAAGATCCTCGGTGGGAAGGAATACGCCGAAGCCCAGAACTGAACCTTCCTCTCGGAAGACTGCCAACCAGGTGCCGGGAGCCCCTCTTCGAACGGGCTCCCGGTTTCACTTTTCCCTGTTTGACTCGGGACTCCGCGTTTTCTAGAATGAAGGCTCGGAATCCCCCGGGAAAAATCCAGCCATGAAAGGCACTGAAACCGTGACGGTCTTGGAGCAGAAACGTTGAGGGGATCTTGATGGTCTGCCGGAAATGACGGGTGGAAGCCCATCCTCCCCCCCGGGATCCGGGACAAAAGGGGTGGTTGCCAGGTTCCTGATCTGGGCGATCCCGGTTCTCCTCGTCGGGGCGATTCTTGAAAGTTTCCTTTCTGTGGAAGCGGACCGGGTGAAAGCCGATTTTCTCGCCCGGGCGGAGGAGTCGCTCGAGAGGGTTTCGGCTGGGTCCGACGGCCTGGACTATCTCCGACGCGAAATCTCCCGGATCCGTGGCGAGCTCGACAGGGCCGGTGACGCTATTTCCCCCCGATTCATCCAGGGCCTCGGGAAAGGTCTTCGCCGGGACCTTGCGCTTGACCTCCTGGTTTTCAATGCGCGTGGCGAGCTGAAAGGGACCTTCCCGAAGAATCCCGCCAACCTCTGGTTCATGCGGAATCTTTTCCTCGAGATACTTCAGAGCCGTGGAGGGAAACCCGTTCCCGGTCGCAATCTCACCAAACTGATGACCCAGATGTTCGGGTTCGGGAAAACCGTCCGCTGGCTTGCGGATTCCCCCGGGAGGCTTCTGCCGGTTACCCACCAGAAGCGGGATGCCTGGGTCTTCTGGATCCGTCGCCCCGGATATGGGCTCCTAGCTTTCTGCAGGCAGATTCCCACCCCCTCGTCCCTGATGGCCATGTCCGCCAGGGAAGCCGGAAGCGATCGCTGGCCCCGGGGTAGCTTTTTCGGGATTTGTTCCCCGCTTTCGGAGGTTTGGGAAACTGCGCGTGGGAAACCGCCCTGCCCACCCCGCGAGGTCTGGAAGGAGTTCTCGGGTTCCGGGGGCGAAACCGGAATGAAATCGGGGAAGTACTGGGTTTTCCGGTCGACCCCGAGCGGGATGATCGCCTTTGCCGGGTTTCCGGTTCCACCGGGCCTGGGGCAGACGAAACCCTGGCCCTTCAGGATCTTCCTGATCACCATGGGGAGCCTGATATTCCTGCGTTTCGGTTGGAGCGATCGGCATCTGGGTTCCATCCGCCGGATCAGCATCGGCCTGTTCCTCTTTGCTGCTCTGGTCCCGCTGGGCGGGATGGTCCTCGGAACCCAGGCGCTTCTCGAGGAGCGGGCGGAGGTAATGCGGAACCAGGTACTTCGTTTCGAGACCGAGACCCTGGATGGGATCGATTCCCGTTTCTCGGGATTCCTTTTCCGCTTCGAGAAGCGGATTTCGGGCATTACCGGTTCGAAAAAGTTCTTTTCGGAGCTTTCGGCCGCAATAGGCACGGTCCAGGCACTGATGAAGAAAGGCCTGGGAACCAGGTCGGAACTCAGGGATCGGATGGGGGAGCTGCTTTTCACAACGGACAAGGAGGGCGGAGGTTTGAAGACCATGATGCCTACCCTTGCCCGCCTGGCAATCTCCCGTTGGATCCCTGACTTCTACCGACCCCCCGAGAAGGACGCCCAGAAAATGGCGGATGAACTTTTCTCTGACCCGGAGATGGGGCTGGACGTGATGGCACATGCCCCCCGCACGCTCCTCCATCTCAACACCAGCGGGATCCCCTTTTTCATCTTCTGGGACGTGGCCAGACCGCCGGTCTCCGATTTCGCGTTCGCCTCCCTTCTTTTCCTCAAGGAAAGCCTGATCCGCAGCTACCTCAGGCGGGAGCTCCTGAATCGCTGGGATCTCTTTGAAACCCAGATCAGGATCGCGGCTTTCAACCTCGAGCGGTCAGAGTGGATTCCCGGCGATTTCCCCCACCGGAGCGAGCTTCTTCCCGTAGTGAGAACCGCGGGCTTCCTTCAGAGGACCAGGTCGGGCTCCACCTGGCTCGGATCGGAGAAATTCTGGTATTCGGTGCTTCCGCCCAGGCAACTGGACAACTTCTGCCTCGTGGCCTACTTTCCTGAAGCCGGGCTGACGAAGCGTCTGGATGGCTTGAAGATGAACATCGTCTGGGGGCTTCTGATAGCGTTGTTCGTGGCGGTCGCGCTCGGCAACCTCATTTCCAGCCGCCTGTTGAGCCCGGTCTCGAATATCGGGACCGGGGTCGAGGAACTCCGGCAACGGTCGTTCAAGTCTCCAATCCCGATCATGGGGAATGACGAGCTTGGCGACCTGTCCCGGACCTTCAACGAGATGGCCCTCGAGTTGAGGGAGCTCGATGTAGCCAGAGCGGTCCAGGAACGCTTGATCCCGAAGGATTTTCCCCGCCTCCCGGAGTTCGAGATCCATGGTCTGGTCGCCTTTGCCGGTGACCTGGGGGGGGACTGCCTCGAGTGCCGGCAGCTTCCGGACGGGCGGGTCCTGGTCTTCATCGGTGACATCAGCGGCCACGGAGTGGGTTCCGCGCTCCTGATGGCGTTCATCAAGGGCGCGATCACCCTCTGGACCGAAGGGGGAAAGCACGATCCCGCCGTTCTGGCCCGGGCCGTCGATTCGATGCTCTCTTCGCTCGGGGGGAAACGGAAATTCCTGGCAATGTTCTGCGGAATTCTCGACCCCGCGGGGAACAAGCTTTCTTTCCTGTCCGGGGGACACCCTTACCCGCTTCTTCGGTTCAGGAACGGCGATGTGAAAGAGCTGGGAGGTCCGGCCTATCCTCTCGGGAGCCGCCGCAAGCCCCAACCCTTTCCCACCGGCGAAGTCTCCATGGAAAAGGGGGACACGATCTTGTGTTACACGGACGGACTCGTTGAGGCGACTGACGGCTTGGGAGCCCCATTCGGATACTCCGGGCTCTCTTCCTGGGTTGCGGAGCACCGGGTGGTGGGTTCCGTGGAGGATTACCTGCAGTCACTCCGAAAATTCGTCCGGGATCGCTCGGAACGCCTGGAGGACGATGTGACCCTCCTTGCCATTCATCGGAGGCAGAAAGCGTGAGTCTTGCGATCGGCCTGGAGCAAAAGGACCCTGAGGTTCCCATCCCGCGGGCGGCGATGCTGGGAAAAATATCCGCGCGGATCGCGTTCCTCGTCTTCCTGGGAATCCCACTCGTGATAGGCATTTCCATCGGGGAGTATGCCATCGAGCGATGGGACGAGGCCGACCGGGATGCTCTGAACCGCGAAAGAACGGGAATTCTTGACCAGGTGATCGCGGCCCAGGATTGCGGGGGGTTCCTCTCGCACGAGTTGAGGGCGATTCTCCAACATGCCCGCTACGGATGGGGGCGTGACCGGGACTATGACAAGTATCTTGGAAGAACCAGGGCAATCGCCGGTGAGCGTTCGTTCGCGTATCTGGTCAGAACCGGGAGGATAATCTATCCCCAGGTTCGCGACGGTTACTCCACCATCTTCCAGGACGTTGCGGCCTGGATGGGATCTTCCGGTCCACGAGACCCGCATGAAGCGCGTCGACTCGACGAACGCCTTCGGAGCGCTTTCGGGCCCGCTCTTGGAATCGAAAAGCTGCTCAGGTGCAATGGGGAATACCAGAGTTTCGAGAAGGATGGTCGAATCGGGGTGATCTTCTTCGAGTTCAACCATAATGCGCTTGCGATATGCGTCGTGATCGAGGAGGTTCCCAAGGACTTGCTCGCAGAGATCGAACGGAGACAGATGCCTGCTCACCAGAACTCCGAGAAGATAGGGAAGGGGATTCCCCGGCTGGGGTTGTGGAGCCCTCCGCCCGGAATTCCCGAGGAAGCCATGCAGAAAGCATGGGCCGTCGCTGAACGGGAAAACTCCACGCAGGTCGAGAAGGACGGACGACACTGGACTTTCTTCCTCAACCGCTGGGGAATGCTCACCGGGCTCTGTTTCCCGGTCTTCGAAAGGACGATGGCCGTTGCCCGAAGGGCAATTCTTCTGCTGGCGATCCTCGCGGCCGGACTTTGGGGCGCTTTCCTCCTCCGCCGGTTGGAACCGGGGGATTCCAACCGCTACCTTTCCATCATGACCCAGGTCCGGTTGCTGTTCGGATATGCACTTCTTTTTCCCCTCGGGGGAGCTGTCGTACTTGGTTCACTGGCCTTGCATGATCGCGGGGAGAGGATCCGGCACGCGGCTTTCGGGGAATGTCTCGAGCGGCTGAACAGCCTTCAAAGCGGTTTCCCCGGCGAACTCCTGGAATTCCTCGCACAGTGCCGGGATTTCCGTGACCGGATCGGTTCGCGGGATTTCGACCCTGTCAAAATGGAGGAATTGTACAAGCAAGTCAGGGCTCGAACGATCGCCGCGGTCGACATGCTGCATTCGATCACGCCGGACTTCAAGACCTACTACTCGACCGTTTCTCCCGACCGGAAGGCGACTCTCCGCGTTCTCGGGTCCCTCGGCAGGTTCGGGGCGAAAAAGATGCTGCCCAACCGCCTCCCTCCCGGGGAGGGTGAACGGATATCGGCTTTCGACATCATGTCCGAGGAGGCTATCCTGAGCCAGGAATTGGGGTGGTCCTCCGTCGTCCAGCGCCCCGACACCCTTCACAAGCTGTCGATGGCCCGCACCCCGATCCATTTCTATTGGGATCTCTATCCCGGTTCCTCCACGAAGCCGATTTGCTTCACCACCCAGGCAAACTCCCATGATCTATTGGAAGGGTTCTACATCGACCGGCTCGCTTCACAGACGGGCCGGATCAAAATCCTCGGGGTCAGGACCATCTGGCAGTACGGTTTCCCGATCGCCACTCCCCCCGCAGAGATCGACGTTCTGGTGAGGGTTGCCGAAAAAGGCGGATTTGCCCTCCAGCGGGAGCTGACGGTCGAGGGGGTTCCCAGCTGGGTGGTTGTTGCGCCCGAGCTGTCCGAGAACCGGTTCGCAGTGGCAGCGATACTCGACTCGAGGGAGAGCCTCGGGGCTCTCGCCCCGATGAAGTTCGCGATCGTTCTCGGAGCCATCCTTTCACTCCTGGTGGCCGGGATCGCAGGTGGAATCCTTTCGGGTTACTTTTTGACCCCAATTAGCGATCTGGCGGCGGGAATGGAAGCCCTCCGAAGAAGGGAGACGGGGAACTGGGTTCCCATCCGGCGGGATGATGAATTCGGGGAACTTGCCCGGGTCTTCAACCGCATGATGGTTGATCTGAAGGAGCTCGAACTTGCCCGGATCGTCCAGACCGATCTCCTTCCTGCAAGGATGCCTCTTGTTCCGGGGTATTCGATCACCGTCCGGAACTTCAGCGCGACGGACCTGGCGGGCGACTACCATGACGTATTGCAGCTTCCGGACGGGAAGATCCTCATCGTTCTCGGGGATGCCACCGGTCACGGGGTGTCAGCCGCGCTGGTCATGGCGATGGCAAAGGCCGCGATAGCGTACCAGCTTTCGACCGGAAGGAACGACCTTCTGGGCCTTCTCGAGGGCATCAACCGCCTCTTCTTCCGCGAGCTCAAACCCAGCAAGAAGTTCATGACCCTGGTGCTCTGCCTCCACGATCCCCGAACCCATTCTGCCGGAATCCTCAACGCGGGGCAGAACTTTCCAGTCCTTTGCAGGAGAGGGGATGGATCGGTTGAGATGTTGAATCTTCCCGGGTTGCCGGTGGGTTTCCGGAGGAACATCTCCCATACGGTAGCTGAATACGTGCTGGACTCAGGGGATGCCCTGATCTTCTATACCGATGGGATTCCCGAGAGCAAGGTCGGCCCCGAAGAACTGATCGGGAATGACGAGATGATCGATTTCTTCCGGATCAGCTTCCAGGAAGAGCGGAACGCAGAAGGGATGGCGGTCGGGATCCTCGACCGATGGGGCAAGAGGCGCCTACCGGGCCCCTATGAGGATGACGTGACGCTCCTCATCCTGCGCCGGGATTGATCCGGCGTTCACTTACCTGGGTTCACCACCAAGAAGAAAAGGAACCGAAGCACACAAGGGAGGGATTTCCTGCTCTTCGGGTGAGCGCTTTCAGGGCAGGAATTTTCCGGCGGGGCCCTTGGGGTCGATCACGCCCTTGAGATCAGCCCAGGGGATGAGGATGTCCGTGGTTCCCAGGGCATAGGGGGCGACTTCGTAGGGGTTGAAAAAGAACCCGAGGCCGTCTTTCTGTATGCGGTAGTTCGCGTTCAGGGCGAACTTGTCCTTCTCGAAAGTGAATCCCGCGTCGACCAGGGATTCCCCTGGCTTCATTTCACGTGCTTTCCGGAACAAAGGTTCCGCCAGCCTGGTCAGCTCATCCTGCTTTCCGGCGAGCGTCAACGACTCGATCGGGATCGGGGCTCCGGTTTTCAGGGAGAAAACGGTGTAATCGATCGCGGTGAGGGGATGCGCTCCGCCGGTGTAGGAGGAATCGGTGTATTCGAGGCAGAAAAGATCTTCATCGGAATAGAGAATCCGACCGGTCAAGCCGAGGGACCAACCCCCGATCATCTCGGGATTCTCTTTGCGCGCGGTTTCGTAATCCCGTGTGAAATTTTCGATCAGCATCTCGACCGAGGATGCCGGGGGGGCATCACCAGCGCCCGCTGAAAGGACTTTCCCCAGGATGGCGGTGTTGATAGCCTCGATAGGGGCAGAATTTCCGTCCGATGATTTCAGTTCGGGAATGGAGATCTTGATATCGATCCCGGAAAGCCCCTCATCAGCACTTCCTTTTGGCGGGGTGGTGTCTTTCGAGTAGTTCTTGATGACGGCGGTGACCGTCTTGGAAACGGTAACGGAGCCGTCCTCCTTGCCCCTAGCGGGTGGCTGGGGGGTCGCTTCACCGAAAACCGAGGCGGCCAACAGGATCGACGCCAGGATCGACAAAAGAATGGGTGTTCTGCGCATTCCGATTCTCCCTTGCTCGTTCGTTCAAACAAAAAACCGGAGGGACCTTCCGGCACCTCCGACGGAAACCTCTTACATTCTACCAGAACCCTTGTCCTGATTGCCACTTCTATCGATACCCCGAATCCCAGCCCGGAGAAGTCTTGCCCCGGGTGGTTGGTTTGGGATAGACTCTGGTGACGCGGGCTGAACGATAGCGGCCGATGCAGGAGGATGAGATGAATGACGCAAAAGGCCCCGTGACTGCATGGATGGACCTGGTGGCTTCGGGGAATGTTGCGGCGCTCCGGGCTGCCTTTTCACGTGAGGGATTTCCGGTTCTTCCGGAGCAGGTGCTGGAAGTCCTTCTCCAGAGGGCAGTCCGAGGAAGGGTTCCAGGAATGGTTCGGTTCGTCGCGGGTGAAATGAGGCATGGCCCGGTTTTCATTTCCGGAAGGGAAAACCTCCTATCCCATCTCATGAAAGCCGGGGACCATGAGATCCTGAAGGTCCTTGTCGAAACCGGTTTCGTCGCCGTTCCCGATGTGGAAACCGCTTCGGCACTCCTTTCCGATGCTGTGAAAAAGAGGTCCCCGGAGATGGTTTCCACCCTCCTGAGCCTGGGAGGTTGGTTCGACATCGCCACCAGGCTTCCCGGATTCTTCGAAGAGGCCGTCCATGCCAGGGAAACAAGGCTTCTTGGAATCCTTGATTCCCGAGGAGACCTTCCCAACCGTGGTGCGAAAACATCTTCCGGAATTTCGAAGGCTGTCCGCGAAGCCCTGGAGGGTTCGGACCAGGCATTCGTCGCGTTTTGCCAAGGGGCTGGGATGGCTGACCTGCCCGATCTCCTCAGATGCGGGGATTGCGGCTCCTTTTTCCTTTCCCCGGGGGACTCCCGGAGCCTGGCGGGCGCGGAGATCCGGAGCTGTGTCTCATGCGGAGGAACGACGGGAGACTGTTGCGCCAGGCTTCTTGGGATTGAAAACCGGCGGCCTTTCTTCCTTTGCCGGCAGTGCCGGTGGCTTCTTCACCAGGAAAGGGCCTTTCCCGAGGGATTTCTTCCCGAACTCGACCGGGTCAGGCGTTCGAACGGCGGATTCTTGCCGGGCCTCATCTGTCCGTCCTGTGGGCAATACTGTTTTCCGGGCCAGGTGCTGAGCGAATGGACCCTATGCCCTGACGGCCCCCACCTGGTCTGTTCCGATTGCCTCCCGACCGGGTCTGTGGCGGACGGGGGCGGGAAAAGCCTTTGCATGGGGTGCTCGAGCGAGGCTGAAGCGTATCGTCTTGTCCCCTCATACCCCGACGGTCGTTTCTCTTTTCCGCGAGACGCCTCCTTCCATTATGAGAGCCTGGCCGGGGTCGTCCTCGATCCCGAGGCACTCCTTCACGAGGGGAAAAAGCTCGAGAGCCAGGGGGATCCGGCGTCGTTGGCACGGGCTGTAGAGCTCTACGAAAGGGCTGCGGGTGAGGGAAATGTCGAAGCGAGATTCCGCCTGGCAAGCCATCTTTGGGATGGCAAGGGTGTTCTCCCCGACCGGAACCGGGCGGCGGATTTGTTCAGGATTGGCGCGGAGAGCGGGCATCCTGATTCCCAGTACATGATGGGCGTGGTTCTATCATCCGGGGAGGACGGTCGCCAGGATGGTCCGAATGCGTTGAGATGGTTCCGTCTGGCCGCGGCAAAAGGGGATCCTCGGGGGGCTTTCTCAGCAGCCCTCATGCTCGAGGACCAGGACCCCGCGGAACATTCGGAGGAAATCCTCCGGCTCCTCGATGGGGCCGCCGCGAAAAACTTCCCTCCCGCGATCCATCTTCTCGGTTTCAAATACGCCTATGGTCGGGGGGTGGGCCGTAACGAGGCGGAGGCCTTGAAGCTGATCCGCCGCGCCGCTGAGCTGGGCTTTCCCCCAGCGATGACTGACCTGGGCAATCTTCACCGCCAGGGAACCGGTGTTCCCAGGGACGATGCCGAGGCCGTCAGGCTCTTCAAGTCGGCCGCAGGCCTGGGAGACGTTCGTGCCATGTACTTTCTGGGGGTCCATCACCTCGAGGGGAGGGGAGTTCCCAAGAATCCCCGGAAAGGTGTCGAATGGCTCAAAAATTCGGCCGAGAAAGGGGCTATCGCCGCCCAGCATCTTCTCGGAAAGCTCAACGAATCGGGTGAGGGGATGCCGCAGAACTTCGTGGCAGCGCGAAAGTGGCATTCCCAGGCAGCGAAACAGGGATACGCCCCCGCTAAACACGACCTGGGGTGTCTCCTTTCCGAAGGCAGAGGCGGCCCACCCGACCCCGCGGGGGCTTTCCAGCTGTTTCAGGAAGCCGCTGAGCTGGAGTATGTTCCCTCCTACCTTAGGCTCTGGAACTGTCACTTCAACGGAAAAGGGACCCCTGTAAACCAGCAGGCCGCCCTGAAATGGGGGAAAGCCGCTGCCGAGGCGGATGTCCCAGAGGCTTTCCTCCCCGTGGGCGTGATGTTCCTCCGGGGCCAGGGAACGAAGGTCAACCTTCTGGAAGCGGCCCGCTGGATTCGGAAAGCCGCTGACAACAATGATTCCCGTGCCCAGTTCCAGTTGGGAAAAATGTTCGAGATGGGGTGGGGCGTTCCCAAGGATCGCGCCGAAGCCCTGGCCTGGATGGGAGCCGCTCTCGCGGGGGCTGAACCCGGTGCCCGGAAGGCGGAAATCCAGAGGGCGATTTCGGTTCTGGAAAAACAGTTGAACCCGGATGAGATTGGGAGGGCGGAAAAGCTTGCCGTCCAGAAACTCGCCCGGAAGACACCATGATGATTGATTCCCCAACGGTTTCAACCACACCACCCGCCGGGTTTTCCGCCTCCCGGGCAAGGTCCGACCGGGAGTTCTCCCTCCCGGGAATCCGGATCCAACTCTCGATCAGGCCCGTCATGAACCTGGTTCTGGAGAGGTGCGCACTTCCGACCGTTCTCTCTCTTCGGATGCGGCTGGAGGATCCCGAAGGGCGGGGTGAGGCATTCAGCCTTGTTCTTCAGGTTCCCGGGTTCGGTGGTCCTCTCGAGATGGAGGTCCCATCCTTCCGCGGGGAAACAGTCCTTTCCGGGATCTGCCCGATATTCGATGCCGCCCGCCTGGAGGCGGTCGAAAAAGCGACGCCGGCTTCGCTCGAGATCCAGATCCTGCGGGGTGGAAACCCGGTCGGGACCTGCTCATCCCCGCTTGAACTCCTTTCACCGGAGGAGTTCCCCGACACGATCCTTCCTGAAGCCCTGGCCTGCCACGTTGTTCCCTTCCACCCTGCGGTGGAAAAAGCCCGCGATCTGGCCCGGTCCTTGAAGTCCCCCGAAAATGGGGGGAACGGCGGGAACGGGTTACCCCCCGTTTCCGGGCGTGACCGGGTTCGGAGTATCGTTGCGTCGGTTTTCGCGGCATTGCGTGAGAGGGGAGTCCGCGTCTCCCGGGATTCCCGAGCTTGTGGGGCTTCCAGGAAGATCAAACCCCATTCCTGGTTCACCGACGACGGGGGGGAACCTCCCGGGCCTCTCGACCTTGCCCTCATCTTTTCTGCGGTCCTCGAGCGGGAGGGCCTTTTCCCTCTCATCTTCCTGGAGCCGGATCACGCCTACTGCGGTTGCTGGAACTCCGGAACGATGCTGAAGACCCCCCTCCTTCGCGAGGTGGAAACCGTCCGAGGATTGGTAATGGCGGATGAAATCCTTGTCCTCGACCCCGCGGAGGCTTTCCTGGAAGCGGTTTCCTCCGACTTCGCTTCCGCACTCGAAATGGGGCGGAAGAGGGTCATGGGCGATTTTCCCTTCACCGGGCTTCTCGATCTGAAAGCCTGCCGGTTGGCACGTTTCATGCCCTTCTCTCCGGACGCCCCGGCACGAGAGGAAGCCCCGAATGCCTTGCGGGGGATTCCCGCGACTTCGGGGATGCAAGACGGGACGGTTCCCCTCAACGGAAAATCCGGGGCAACCTCGGGCGCCCAGTCGAAGATTCTCCGGATCGAGGGGTGGAAGGAGAAGCTCCTGGACCTGACCACCCGGAACCGCCTCCTGAACTTCCGGCCATCGGTGGCCCGGACCGTGGAGCTCGCGGTCGAGGACCTGGCCGCATTCGAAGACCAGCTTGCGGCGGGCAGGGTGATGACCCTCCACCCGATCGATCTCGGGCGGCCCGATCCGCGGGTCAGGGAAATCATGGAGAAGAGGGAGGTGGCCCTGCTTGCGAAAGAGCTCCGTGAGCACCTTCTCAAGGGGCGCCTTGTCACCTTCCTGACCGAAAAGGAGCTGGCCAGGCGGATGACGAATGTCGCCCGCCATGCCCGGACCGAACTCGAGGAGTCAGGCTCTTCCAGCCTTTTTCTTGGGTTGGGGATGCTGAAATGGTTCGAGTCCGCCGATTCCGACGTTCCCAGGCGCGCTCCCATCCTCCTCTATCCCATTGAAGTCAGGCGTTCGGATGCGCGTTCTCCCTACTTCATCCGGGTCAGGCAGGAGGAACCCCGCATCAACGAGACGCTCCTGGAAAAGTTGAGGGTCGAATTCTCCATCGATTCCAGCGAACTTCGGGAACTCCCCCTGGACGAATCGGGAGTGGATCTGAAGCAGATCTTCTCACGGATCAGAAGCCTCGTTTCCCCCATGCCCCGGTTCGAGCTCCTGGACGAGGTCTTCATCGACTTCTTCTCCTTCACGAAATTCCTGATGTGGACCGATCTCGCGCAGCATTCCGACGACCTCCTGAAGAACGATCTGGTGCAGCACCTGGCACAGGGGGCAGGTGCCCGGGCCCCGGGAACTCGCCCCGGGATTCCCGAGGGGGGGGGGACCGGGAACACTCTCGAGTCCGGGTTCCAGGACCCCGCCCTCCTCGACCGAAGTCTCCCTTCGGAGGCACTGCCAGTGGTGCTGGATGCCGATTCCAGCCAACTCGTCGCGGTTAAGGCCGCTCTCGACGGAAAATCCTTCGTCCTTCAGGGCCCCCCCGGTACCGGGAAGACGCAAACGATCGCGAACATCATCGCGTGCTGTCTGCAGGCTGGAAAGAAGGTCCTGTTCGCGGCGGAAAAGCGGGTTGCCCTGGAGATGGTTTTCCGGCGCTTGAACGGGTGCGGGCTGGGGGATTTCTGCCTCGAACTTCACAGCAGCAA
This sequence comes from uncultured bacterium, assembly GCA_964428355.1. Classification (GTDB taxonomy): domain Bacteria; phylum Muiribacteriota; class Ozemobacteria; order Ozemobacterales; family Ozemobacteraceae; genus CAYRYU01. The sequence continues at coordinate 7,964 of CAYRYU010000072.1, read as the reverse complement.
GGCGGACAAGAGCCGGATCGCCCAGGAACTCGCCCGCGTTCTGGAACTCCCTGCCCGGTGCGGGGATCCTTGCCAGACCGAGATGCTGAGGTCTCTCGAGGAAGACCGGGCAGCCCTAAACTCCTATGTCGGAAGGATCCACGAAATTCTGCCACTCGGGATCAGCCTTTTCGATGCTGCGGGAAAACTCGACGGAATGAAGAGCGTGGCCAGGCTCTCTATTGGAATTCCGGGGATCCTCGATTTTCCCGGGGACCGGTTCCGTGCATGCAAGGAGATGCTGAAGACACTGGGTGCGGCCGCCCGGGAACTCCACCTTCTGAAAGGGAACCCGTTCTCGTTTTCTCGTTTGGCGGAATGGAGTCCCACGGTGGAAAAGAACATCCACGAGAAGATTGTTCTCCTGAGAGGTGCCGATGGGAACCTCCAGAAATCGGCCTCGGAAATCCGGTCCATCTGGCCCAACCTGCCGACGCTCAAGATCGGGGCACTTTCCGAGCTAGCGCACCTTCTGGAACTTGCGGGGGTGGATCGTGGTGACCGCGCCCTGGAACTCGCCCTGAGAAGCGATTTCGACCGTATCTGTTCCGAGATACGGCCGATCATCACAACGGCCCTCGAGTTCCAGAAGGGTTGGAGTGAGTTTTCCCGGTCGTTCGATCTTGGTATCCTCGATGAGGATCTCGCCGGAATCCGCACTGCATACCGGCAGAACCGGGACTCTTTTTTTCTCTTGAGGTTCTTCTACCTCCGACATGAACGGGGGATCCTCCAAAGCCATGCGGTCAAACCGCTTCCGGACATCGATGGAATCCTGGCTCTTCTCGACCTCGGCCTCAGGCTGGTCGGGCTCCGGACAAGACTGGCCGAGAAGTCCCACTTTCTCGCTTCCCTTGCACCCGGCCTCGAAGGGCAGGGCGTTCCGGAGCCGGATTCCCTTGCCATCTTCCTCGAACAGGCCAGGTCGCTCTGCGGGTCAGTTCTGAAGCTGAGGGGAATGGGGATTTCCCTTTCGGGTGGAAAGCCCGCGTTGGAATCCCCGGACTTCTCGAGGGTCGGAATCGGCTTGCGGGCAGCGATCGCGGCACTCCAAATGGAGCTTGGGCGGGTGGCGAAGGCTTTCGAGGCGGAAGAGAGAGAACTTCTTCCGGAAGGTTTCGGTTCGGTTACCCCCGGACAGATGACTGAGCGATCAGGTGTCTGGCTGGAGAGCATTTACCATCTGCGCTCTTGGAGCGGTTTCATCCGTGCGGAGGCTCCCCTCCTGAAGGCAGGCCTCGGGGCGCTGACCTCGGCGCTTCGCGCGGGAACCATCCTTCCAGACGACCTGGAACCGGTTTTCGAAACATCCTTCCTCGAAGAGTGCCTGGAAAAGGCGTTCGAGACATTTGCGGAACTCAAGGGTTTCAGCAGGGCCGAACAGGAAAGCCGGGTTGAGAGGTTCCGACGGATGGACAGGCAGTTCATTGCATCGAACCCCGCGGTGATAGGGCGGACTATGTCTTCGCAGCGACCGGAAGTCTCCGGTGTCGTGAGCCCTGTTTCCGAGGTGGGGATCCTGCAACGCGAGGCGAAGAAGAAGAGCGGTCATATGGCTATCCGACGGCTTTTCTCCCACATCCCCAATCTCCTTTCGCGATTGAAACCATGTCTCCTGATGAGCCCGCTATCCATAGCCCAGTATCTTCCCCCTTCCAGGGAACCGTTCGATCTGGTGATCTTCGACGAAGCTTCCCAGATAACGACTCACGATGCCGTTGGAGCGATTGCCCGGGGGAAGCAGGTTATTGTCGTCGGTGACAGCCGTCAGCTTCCTCCGACAACGTTCTTCCAGACCGGAAATGACCGGGATGGAAGCGAAAACGGCGGGCATGCCGACGAAAACCTCGTGATCGATCTGGAGAGCATCCTCGACGAGTGTACCGCCGCGAACCTGCCTTCGATAATGTTGCGGTGGCATTATCGGAGCCGGGATGAACGGCTTATCGCATTCAGCAATCGGCGGTACTACGATGGGAAACTCAGTACTTTTCCGGCTGCCGGCCTCCTGAGGAGGGGAGGGGTTTTCCTCAATCATATGGGGGGAGTCTTCGAACGGGGAACAACCAGGATCAACGCTGCCGAGGCCCAGGCCGTCGTCAATTGGGTGGTCGAAGCGCTTCGTGATCCGGAGCGTCGGAAGAAGTCGATCGGGATCGTCACTTTCAACCTTCCCCAACAGATCGAGATAGAGGACCGACTCGAGAGGGAGAGAAGAAAATATCCCGAAATCGATCCCTTCTTTTCCGATTCCGTTCCCGAGCCGGTTTTTGTCAAGAACCTTGAAAACGTCCAGGGTGACGAACGCGACGTGATCCTCTTCTCCATCGGATATGGCCGTGACGGTTCGGGAACCCTCACCATGAATTTCGGCCCGCTGAACCGGATCGGGGGTGAGAGGCGACTGAATGTCGCGGTCACCCGGGCCAGGGAGCGGCTGGAGGTTTTTTCCTCGATCGAACCCGAGGATATCGATTTGACCCGGACGGGAGCGCGAGGGGCCGCCGATCTCAGGGAGTTCCTGGAATTTGCCCGGCAGGGAGCTCCCGCCATTTCTGGTGGGAGTGCGGGCCCCGACCCGAAGACAATCTCGACAGTCGGTGACGGGGTGGGGAGGTGGCTTTCGGCAATGGGACACCGTGTTGAGCATGGAATCGGCTGGTCCGGATGCCGGATCGAAATCGGAATCCGCGATCCGGATCGACCGGAGAGATTCTGCCTCGGGATCGAAACGGACGGGCCTCTCTACGGTGATATTCCCACCGCAAGGGATCGCGACCGACTTCGTGGGGAGGTCCTGCAGGGACTCGGATGGAGGCTGCATCGTGTCTGGCTAGCTGACTGGCTCCACGACCGGGAACGCGAGGGTGCCCGGATCGAGGAGGTCCTCCGGGACATTTCTTCACGTGAACCCCACCCCGGATTCGAAGGCGCAAACTCGTGCGTCTCGATCCAGGTTTCCGAAGAATCGGAAGGGGTCCCGAAACACTCGCCTGCCGTTGCCGAAGGAGAGGGGACCGGGAGGAAAGCCGGAACCCATTCGTCCGGAGCGGCGAAGATGCTGATGGAGACTTCCCAGGGGACTCATGCCGGCGCATCCCCGACATCGGAAGAACCGGGTCCCTCGCCGAACTTTTACCGCGAGTTCCCGATCACCAGGTCCGGAACCGCCGAGGAGTTCTTCAACTCAGCGAATTCGGCGAAGATCCGGGAACTGATCGGAAAGGTCCTCGAGGCCGAAGCCCCGGTCAATCGCGAGGAGCTGTTCCGGCGGGTCGCCGCGTGCTTCGGCTTCAAGCGGATCGGAGGGAGGATTCAGGAGACACTCGAGCGTGGCCTTGGAGAACTCGTCGCTGCCGGGGAAGCCCTGGTCCGGGAAGGTTTCGTTTGGCGGTTTGGCCAAGATCCGGCTTCGGAAGCAATCCTCCGAACGCCAGCTCCAGGGGGGAAGGCCAGGAAGCCTGATCTGATCTGCCCCGAGGAGATTGCCCAGGCTGCGCTGAAGGTGATGAAGGCTTCGATTTCGCTTCCGCGGACTGACCTGGTCAAAGCCGCTGCCGCCCGGTTCGGTTTCCGGCGTTTGCCGGGGACAGCCGTTTCCTCCTTCGAACGGGGAATCGACCTGCTCGTGGGAACCGGCCAGGTGACCGTCGCCGGTGACCGCCTCACCCTCAAAGAGTAGTGAGATCGGGGACACCCGACCAGTTTTTTCTCGGCTCGTGTGTCCCGATTTTTTTCTCTAAACCAATCACCCGGTCGGTCTGAATGATTCAATGTGCACTTTGGAAATCGAAACGTGCGGAAATCGAGGTGGAACATGAGAGATTCTCTCACGCATTACGTGTTTGTTTTCGTCTTTCTGGGCATCGTGATTCCATGCATAACCCTCTGCGCATCTCCGATTTCCTTCGAGGTCACCCTTCAGAAAGTAATCGGGCTGGAGGAGGAGATCGATCCGATTCCTGAAGGTTGCCAGGTCTTCCGCCGTTTCGTGGTCCGACCGGTGAAGGTTTCTTCCAGGAAACAGCTCATCAGGGAACTTTCCCCGGACGGGAAGGAGGAAACACTGGGTGAGACCGCCTTGAAAACCCTTTCGGTCTACGATGGATTGTTTACCCCACAGATGCGCGAGCGGCTGGCTTTTGCGGCCACCGTGGGTTCAAAGAAAATCAGGAACGGCGTCATTCCCGTAACGATCTCCGACCTCTCGAAGGTGGTCGAGGCCGCCGACCCGAAGAGAATCGAATCGGCTTTTGCCGCCAGCGCAGCCGTTGATGAAACTGGTCGGAATGTGGTCAAGGTTTCCAGTCTGGATGCGTGTACAGCGAACGGCTCCGGGGCGAACAAGGTCCTTTGCCATGAGATCTCCCATATGCTGGACAACAACCTCCCGAGCTCGGGGCTGGGGTTTGACATGGCGCACTACATCGACGAGGTGACCAATCCAGGACTTGCCTGGGGGGAGGGTTGGGCCAGGTTCAACGAGCTGCTCGACGATCCCGAAGCCGAGCCTCTTGCTCCCTACCCGACGGTCAAAAAGGAATGCATGGACTCGACGATAAAGGAACCCCACTATTTCGAGAAAGGGCCCGAGAGCTTTTTGGGGAGTTCCCTGCTTGAAGTGGAGGGGGTCATCGCCTCAATTCTCTACCGGATTGCAATGGAAATCCCGGATGGAAAGCAGATAATCATGGCGGCCTTCCGGGCAACGAACGGGAAGTATCGTGAGACTCCTGCTCTGATGCGGGAGATTCTGTCCCAGCAACCGGGGCTTCTTGGAAGGATCTTCCGGATTGTGGATGAAGTCACTTCCGGCCGGCTCATGAACCAGGATTTCAAGGACTTTCTGGGGTCCACTCCTGCACTGGAGAAGCTCCTGACAAAGCGCCCAGAGCCGCCCCTACCCCTCGAACTCCCTCCGATGAAGAAAGGGGAAGCCGGTAAAACACAGCTTCCTCCTGATTCCATCATCCAAAGCCCCGTCGCGGGAGATGGCGCAGGAGCTTTCGAACCCAGGGAGCCCTCAGGCCAAGAATAGAAAAACCACCGGGGACACAAGACCGACCCGAGAACTGGTCGGGTGTCCCCGGTTTCCCCCCGGTTTCCGGTTCTACCAGTAGCTTACGGAGTAGCCGAGGTAACGGGCATCGACGTCCCGCCTGGAAGGCCCGGAACCCTTGTTCTTGCCGAACCAGCCCTTGACCGTATCCGCGGCCTTCTTGACGGCGGCGGCAACTGCATCCTTCACTTTCTGGACGGCTTGTTTGATCTTCTCCTCCATCATATGGCCGAACTCCACGTGCCGGGCGACGATCTCCTCGCCAAGCTTGAGTGCGAATTCATCTGCGGCCTTCAACGGCTCCTTGAAGTTGAAGATGGTGTTGAGGGTGTAGGTCTTTCCAAGGCACTTGAACTTCACCCAGAATCCCGGGACGTTTCCCGAGATACAGGCATCGAGCGAGCCCTTGTACCCGGCCTCTTTGATTTCGAAGAACTTCGAGATGTACTTCTTCACGATGTCGGGAATCCGGTCTTTGGTCAGCTTATCCACCAACTCGGTCAGCTTATCGAGAAAATCCGCTTTCATCCAGGATTCGATCATGAACGTGGGTTTCTTGAAGTCCGTCGTCCCCTCGATTTTCCAGTGTGACTCGAACGCATCCCAAAGCTTGGTGGTCGACTCGATCATGATCCGTTCCTTTGTCAGCCAGACCTGGAGTTCCCGGACTGCTCCGAAGAGATCGACCTTGCCCTCCAGCTTCGCGTGGGCGGAGAATGGCTTCAAGACGATATCGATCATGGGGCCCTTGCCGGGCTCTCCCCCGTTGAACTTCAACGGTCCGATGCCGATCGGGTTGCATTGCGCCTGACACTCGATTCCCACTGCCCATTTCCGGATGTGGGCCTTCGCGATATCGTCCCCGTTGAACAGCAATCTGCCGTCGAACAGGAACCCCTTCTGCAGGTTCATTGCGGGATCGTCGACCCCGGACATCATGACATCCATGTTCCGCAGGCCGATCTGGGGAAGGGGAAGGTTCTCATGCCGGACGTTGATTCCCATCTTGTTGGCCAGCAGGATGAGGTCGTCCAGGTTGAGTTCGTTGATCGCCCCCCGGACTCCGTACGGACCGGCCGGAACGGTGGGAGGGTTCGCGCTCATGGAAACGATACGGGTCCCGAACTGGGCGGTTCCCTTGACTGCGTAGTAGTTTTTGTTCGGCTTGTATTTCGCCATGAGATTGCTGAGATGGAATCCCTTCAACCCGAGGACGTTCTCCCAGGTTCCAGCCATTGAACCGATCAAGGTGTATTCGTCGCATTTCTTGCAGGGAATATCGATTTTGCCGGTGAAGTCCAGGGGAGTGATGTCCTTCTCGAGCTGGGTTTTCAGAGTCACGGACATGGCGATGGACGGCTTGCCGGTGATTTCGAACATGGGCTGGATCGTGGAGACGTATTTCGACATCCATTCCGGGGTATTGAACCTCTGGAAGTAGGCCTTCAGGCCCATCCGGACAAGCTCTTTGGTCAGGATCCCATGTATCAGAATTTCCTTCTGCTCGCTGTGGAAGAAATCCATCACGGTTTTGATCGGCTCGTGATCGAGGCTGAACCGGCCGAGCAGGTTCAAGCCCAAGGTGAGAGACAGCCTGAAGTCATCGGTTCTCGTGGTCTTGTAGATCGGATCGAGGAACTTGTGGAAGTTCTCCGGGAGGTGATCGGAGTTCAGAGTCACATCCGACAAAGAGATGATCAAGGCCCCTCCGTTGAGTTTCAGGATCTTGAGGAGATCGAGAACCGCCGGGTTGGTATCGCCGGAGAAGTAATGTTCAGGGGTCCAGGTGCGGTCGAAGATGATTCCCGCCACCCAGGTCTCGAAACCATAGGCATCCTTGGTGTTTCCGGCGAAGAAATCCTCGTCCTTGAGACCGAAAAAGGAGGCTTTCCCGGTGTACTCGACGTACTTTCCCTTTTCCTTTTTCTGGACGTCCTTCACGGAGACTTTGTCCGCGAACTCGAATTTCTCGAACGGCTTGATATCCCTAAGGGTGCTGATCTCCTCGGCTTGCGCCGGGGCAGGCTCTGCTCCGGGCGGGTTTCCAGGTTGGTCATCCGTCTCGGATTCCAGTTTCAACAGCTTGGAATAGTTTTTCAGGGCTTCCTGATACTTCAGGAATTCGGGTGTCTTCATCATCTGGCTCTTGATGCCGTCGAGAGTGGCTTCGCCGCGGGAGAGTTTCTCGAGCCAGTGCTTCAGGCCTGCGGCGTCGGGCTCCCGGCCCAGAACTTCCTGATACAATCTTGTCAGATAGATATCCCGGGTTGCTGCAAGGTCCTTGAACTCGGGGGAGGACAACAACTGCTTTTTGAGGCCCTCGATGGCATCCTTCGCGATTTTCGGTAGGTCCTTGAGCTTTCCGCCCTGGTTCTTTCGGAATGCCTCGAGCGACTTGGGGTCGATCTTTCCCGTGGGAAGGAGCGACAGGCCGAGAGCTCCGACCATCTTGTTGATACCCGCGACGAAAGCATCCATTTCCTCGTCGGTCGGTTCCCGGAACAGCAGATTCCGAAACTGGCTGGCGAACTCGATGTTGAGGGACCCGAGCTGATTCACCATGCTCTCAATGAACTTCAACTGCTCTGGAGAGAGGGGGGGAATCTCGAAGGGGGGAAGCTCGCCCTTCGCCAGAGCTTGCGTGATCTTCGTGAGCTCGTCCTTGAAAGCCGGGGAGGTCATGTACTCCTTTTCCAGGTCCTTGATGCTCTTTGCCCCGGAATTGAGCTCTTTGGTCCGCTTCTCGGCCTCTTTCGCATCAGGCTCCTTGAAGAAAATTCTCTTGTACAAATCCCGGAACGCCTGGAGCCTGACCTTGGCGGCAGCCGCGAATTCTTTGGAGGAGATGACCATCGCCTTGGCTTTA